>JAQGPJ010000001.1 GCA_028293125.1 Verrucomicrobiales bacterium
TCCACCCCGGCGTCACAGCAGGCCACAATACGCTCGCGCAGGTCAAGGGAAAGGGTCTTCAAAGTCTTCATTGGACAAATTTAACCCGATTCCGGATCAAGACCACAAAAATTATGGAAATGCTCTAGCGTATGAATGCAGGTGCCAAGGGCCGGTATATGCCATGCGCCTTCTCTGAGAATAGGCGCGGGATCAAGGATTTGCTGTCCTCTGAAGGAATTTTCGATTGCTTAACTCAGCTGGGGCTTGTTGTCATGAGATAGATGCCTGAAGTCGAGCGAAGTGACGGCGGGTGGCAGGGCGTTTCATGCATCAGGCCTGATGGTGGGTTCGTGCCATGCAAGGAGCCGCAGGGAATTCAGGACGACGACGATGGTGCTGCCTTCGTGCAGGACAACCGCGACGCTCAGCGGGATAACGCCAAAACCAGAGGCGGTCAGGAGCAGGCCGATGACACCGAGCGCGATCACGAGATTCTGGCGGATGATGCGCGCACTGGCACGGCTGAGGCCGATGGCGAAGGGCAATTTGCCGAGATCATCGCCCATGAGCACGACATCGGCGGTTTCCAGGGCCACTGCCGTGCCGCCTGCACCCATCGCCACTCCGACGGTGGCGGCGGCCAGCGCGGGCGCGTCGTTCACCCCATCACCAATCATCGCGATGACACCGCCATCCTGCTCCAATGCATGGACGACAGTCAGTTTGTTGCCTGGCAGCAGTTCCGCACGGACATCGGTGATCCCGATCTGTTCCGCAACCCTATGGGCTGTGGACCGGTTGTCGCCCGTGAGCATCACCAGACGATCAATGCCCTGCGCCCGCAGACGCTGCATCACTTCCCTGGCCAGGGCGCGCGGCTCATCGGCCAGGGCAATGACGCCAATGAAATTCCCTGCGCGTCGGATAATAACCGTGGTTTGTCCTTCGCCTTCAAGTCCGGCAACGGTGGTGGCAAGCGGCTGGCCTTTCCCGGCCGCGGAATCGCCGGCAAAAGCCCGCATGGCCCCTATCAATACTTCCGCGCCTCCGACACGCGCCCGGATGCCTTTGCCGGCGAGGTTTTCAATCTCAGTGGCTGACGGGAAAGCGATGCCCCGCTCCCGCGCCGTCCTCACGATGGCCGCAGCCAGCGGATGGCTGGATTGTTCCTCAACGGCGGCGGCAACACGCAGGACTTCCTCGTCAGGGACGCCTTCAAAGCCGATGACCTGAGTGACCGTGAAATGACCGGTGGTGAGCGTGCCGGTTTTGTCGAGCGCCACGGTGTTCAGGCGTCCGAGGTTTTCCAAATGGATGCCGCCTTTGATCAAAACGCCGCGACGTGCCGCCTGGGCGATCCCCGCGAGCACGGCAGCGGGTGTGCCGATAGCCAGCGCACAGGGCGAAACGGCCACCAGCAACAACATGCCCCGATAGAAACTGGCGCTCCACGTCCATCCAAACACGAGGGGCAACAGCACAATGACGATGAGCGTGCCAACGAGCACCGCAGGGACGAAGCGGCGCGCGAACGTCTCCGTGAACCGTTGCGTCGGGCTTTTTTGTTCCTGCGCCTCGGCGACGAGCTGCATCACCCGGGCGAGGGTGTTGTCGCGGGCCAGCCGGGTCATGCGCACGTCGAGCGCGTTGTCCTGATTGACGGTTCCCGCGAACACCTCGTCGCCGGACTTGCGGTTCACCGGCACGCTCTCTCCCGTGATGGCGCTTTGATCGATGCTGCTCTCACCAGCGGTGATGACGCCATCCACCGGCACCCGTTCGCCGGGTTTGACGACCACGACTTCATCCACGGCCAGTTGCTCCACCGGCACTTCCTCCAGGCGGTCGCCACGTTTCATGAAGGCCGTGCGGGGCATGAGTTTTCCGAGCGCGCCGACCGCATTGCGCGCGCGGTCCATCGCATAATGCTCCCCCGCATGACCGAGGGAGAATAGAAACAGCAGGAACGCGCCCTCGGCCCATTCTCCGAGCAACGCAGCGCCTGCCGCCGCCGCGATCATCAGCAGGTCGATATCAAACTTGCCGCGGAACAATGCGGGCAAGGCGGCGCGGGCCACATCGTAGCCGCCTGCCAGATAGGACAAAACATAGAAGCCAAGGGCCACGGATGCGGGCAGGCCAAAAAACCGCTCTCCCAAAAATCCAACCATCAAGGCCACTCCGGCGGCAACCACCGTCAACGCCGCCCAGCGCTCCTGCATCCAGTGGGGCAGAAATGGCGGAGCAAAGCCGTGATCGTGGTCGGGTTTTCCAGTGTTTGATTCGGGGTTCATGTGATTCGCTTCATGGTGAGGTGACGGGGACGCCGGAATGACGCTCATGCACGACTCTGGCAGAGAGGTCCATCACCTGTCATCCCGGCTTCAACAGCCGGGAGAAAAGCCGGGAGCAGGGATGAATATGCCGCGTTGGTTGTCCATCGCGTTCGACCGGAAGGCGCGCATTCGCCCAGGCAAAGATGCCGCCTGCAAGGTTCCACACGTCATGCTGGCCCTCATTCTGAAGACGACGGGCGAGAGTTGCGCCGCGATACCCTGCCGCGCAGTAGATGACGATGGGGCGCGCCGGATCAAGCACGGACAGTGCGGCTGCGGCGGTGGATTCAGAATCCATGCGCCGGGCACCGGTGAGATGACTCAGTGCGAATTCCTCCTCCGAGCGGGCGTCCACGAGTTGCGGTGCGGGCCGTTGCGCGTCCTGCAACCAGCCATCGAGTGCCGAGGGTGAAAGATGCGGCACATCAGGAAAACGTCCGCGCGTGAAGGAAACAGCCCATGCGATGCCGCGACGGTGATCCGCAAACCACCAGAGCGCGAAACCAGCCAGGCTCATGCAGCCCAGCGCGGCGACTGTTAGTTTGGTGACAGTTTTCATTTCTGTGCCGCGGCGGGATGGTGATGAAAGGTGGTGTGACCGCCGGAGGGGTTCACCGCGTTAAAGCCGTGCTGATGCAGGAGCCGCACCGCATTGTGCACGCGGGCCACCGACGGCGCAATAGACAGCGGGCGGGCGTTCTTTCGACAATTCGCCGAGAGTGCCGCGCAACCTGGTGAGCGGGAGATTGCGCGCGCATGGCGCGCGGCCGTCGGCGAATTCATCCGGGTCGCGCGCGTGGAGAAGATCGTAATCCGCGGGCTGCGGGCCTTGCCAATGGATGACCGGGTCATCGCCCATCGCCGCGCAGATGATTGGCGGCAATCATGCCTGCGAAGTTGATCGGGTCTTTGGCCGAGCCGAACTGCGGTGCGTAGCAAAGTTAGGCTTCTTCCGGATCAATGTCCCGCTCCGGATCGATGATGATCGCCTCGCCTGTGTGCTGGCAGCCGATCAGATAGGCGTTTTGCGAGGGCGGAGTCAGTGATTTGGCGGAAAAAACATGATGTGCGGATGGGTGAGGTGTTTCATGAGGAAGGGTTCTTTATTTTGACGGCGGGCAGGAACCCGACGCGCAGGACGACTGACCGGACGCGCGATTCCAAGGCATCCTGGACATTAAAATCGCCATCCCGCACCAGCCCGTGCTGCCTGCGAACACCAGTCCGGCGCCGAAGAAGGCGCTGAGGAAAACCCAGTTCGGATGCACCGTGAGTGAAAGGACCACACCCGTCAGCACGCCCAGTCCGGTGATGATCTGCACCTGCTGCATGAGCGGGAACACTTTCCTCACCGACCGACCGACGGGCTGTCCCGCTTCTTTCCATGCGAGGAGGCCCCCTTCGAGATTCCGCGCATGGGCGAAACCCTTCGCCTGAAGATTTGCCACAGCCTGCGCGCCGCGCTTGCCGCTGCGGCACATGATGACCAGCGGCCGGTCGCGGGTGATCTCATGGGAGCGCTTTTCGATCTCACCGAGAGGGATCAGGCGCGATCCGACGATGTGCTCCTCCGCATGTTCCACAGGCTCCCGAACATCAATGAGCTGGCAATCCCCCTGGCCGAGCAGGGATTTGAGTTCATCAGGGGAAATGGTGTCAGGGGTCATGGTTTTCATTGCTTGGGAGGGGTTTGCAGTTAATTGTGTCGTTCAACGATTAAGTCTGTATCGCCATATGGCGATACGGCAACCTTTTTCGCTTCAATGTCCTCCAAAAATTCAACTTCGGTCTCCAAACAGCTCAGCGACACCGCACTGGAACTCATCGCCACCCGCTTCCGGGCTCTCGCTGAGCCGATGCGCCTGCGGCTGCTCAACCTGCTCATGCAAGGTGAGCAAACTGTTGGCCAACTCGTCGAAGCCTCCGGCTCCAGCCAGGCCAACGTCTCCAAGCACCTCGCCCTTCTGCGCGATGCCGGCATGGTCGGCGTGCGCAAAGAGGGCCTGAGCTCTGTGTGCTTCATCGCCGACCCCATCGTCAATGAACTCTGCGACATGATGTGCCGCCGGCTGCGCGAGGAAATGGAAGGCAAGGCCAAGTCCCTGGCTTCCGGCCTGGGATGATTCCGCGGGTTGCGCGCGGTGGTTTTTGTGTGCCGCTGTGCCCGCGCCAGTCCCGCTTCCGGTTTCACGCCCAAGCCGATGATGACGGTGTCGGCAGGGAGCCGGTGCCTGTTTTTCAAAATCACGATGGAAGCACCTGCGGGTTCCCGAGATGGCCACGCGGCCATCTCGCGATCAGGGGATGCCATGACCTCACAATCGGAGAAAGATATATGCTGCCCACACACCTATATGATGATCGCAGCATTTTTCGACAGTCTGCGTGCCTTGGTTGCGCACTGGACGAGGCGCGGGTCGCCAAACCGGAAGCGCTCCGGGTATTCGGGAAGCTGACGGAGCTTGCGGGTGTCGGCATCACCCGGAGCGGGCAGGGCTATGGGCTGAAAGTGAATGTGCGGCATGCTCCGGCGCCCGGCGTGGTCCTGCCGGAGCGGATCGCGGGAGTGCCGGTGAAAGTGGAGGTCACCGGGCGGGTGGGAAAACAAACCGTCCGTCTCTGAAGGGGCGGAATATCCGCCGGGTTGGTGGGGATGGGATGGGATTGGCTCCTCGTGCCTCCGGTCATGACCCACACTGAGGGGGAGCGCCTGCCGGCCCTTTTGCCGGCCCTCCAGCGCCACGGGGTGGAGTCCATTGAGGCCTCCCCGGAGCCCTAACCCGGACTGCCCCACGTCACCGGAATCGTCCGGGTGGAGCCTGCGGAGGAACCGGAGGGCTTTGAGGAGGAGGAGGATTCCGAAGTCTGCGACAGGCCGTGCGGTTGGCCGCATGGGGTCATTTTCTCGAGGCCGTGGAACCCGGCGGGCGTTGTCCGGCGTGCCGCGGATGGGGCGGCCTGGAGGTTCGGGATGCTTCTAAAAAGGACGATGCTCCCGTTTCCGCGGGAGCGGCCAGGCTCCGGAGGGCCGGAGGCACGGGCTGAGGCACGAAGCCGGTGCCGCAGGCCGTGGTGCGGAGCTTTTAAAACGGGGGGCGGGCCGCGGCGTGGGCAGAGCGCGACGAAGGAGCCTCGATTCCCTTGGGGTCCGCATAGTCCTGCCGGCACCCATGACACCACCGCGCCAAACGGGAATCTCTTAGGAGAGACGCGCAAACTTCCTCCACCAAGTGGAAAAGGACATCATGGAATTAAGCAATCCGTCACAGCCCTGCTCATCCCTGAATGGCGGCAACTGCCTGAAGCAAAGTTTGAATGGGAAGAAACAGGGTCAGGGGTTGGCCGGGCAGAGGAATAAAACCAAAGCGGCTGTAAAAGCCCGCAATATTTTCATCCTTGGCGTCAACAAACAGGCCGGCCACTCCCACGGCAGCGGCCCCCTCAGCCGTTTTCCTCATGGCATGCAGAACCAAGTCCCGGCCCAATCCACAACCTTGGGAGGATTGGCTGACGGCGAGGCGGCCAAGCCGCACAGCCGGAATTTTACGGGGAAATTTGCGGGCCAAGGCGGTGGGCAGCGTTTCAGCCTCCGCCTCGCACGCAGCCAGCGAAAAGAACCCCAGGATGGGTTTCGAAGTTTGCCCGGCCTCCTCCACCAGCACAAAAACGCGGGAAATCCCCCGCTCCGCATGCTGTCTGGCAACCTGCTGGATGTAGTGATTCAGAGGAGCGGCGCCACAATCAAAACCGCTCCGGTCGTGACTCTGATCAAGAATCTCCAGCCGGTTCATTGGCGGCTCTGGATTTAAGTCCCGCCGCAGCCGCAAGCAGGTAGGCGTTGGGCTTCGGAGGATGCTCCATCAGTTCGGACAGGAATTCGGCGTCCCTGGGGGTAAGTTTGATGCTGCGCTCCTTCGCAAGAACGTCTCCAGCTTTCTCAACAGCGGCGCTCACCAGAAAGCTGTTAAGGGGAACACCGAGAAACGCGGCCGCCTCCTCCAGCATGGACTGGACCGAAGTGGTGACCCGGGCAGTGATACGGTTTTTTGATTCGAGTGCGGCGGTGGCCATAAACTTTCCCGGAGGGTGACAATCCAGACCAGTCTGGCATCAATCATCCCCGGTGTCAATCTGCCACCGAAACAATCAGGTCAGGCATGACCACCCCGATCTGTAACATAATGTCCTTGCATTGCGCGAAAGAGTGACTTGAGGCGGCCTCATTTCACAGGCGCGTCAGGTCATCCACAGTCCTCCCGGCCTCCACAAAAGGCCGAATGACAGCTCCATCATGGGCGGAAGCAAATCCGGCGGCAAAGGAGGCGGGACGGACAGCCGGTAAAGAAACCGCTCCAGGCAGAACCGCACCAGCAGCTCGTTGCAGTCGTCCCCGGTGTCGGTGGGGATTTTCAACAGCCGGGCCTTCACGGAGGACACGACATTTTTAAGCGGTTTTCATGTTAGGGTCTCAAAATACGAACGCATCACATCTTAGTTTCAAATTCCAAGCCGAACGGGGATGCCGAAAGCTGGCATTGAAAGGGATGTGACAGGTTTTTCTGAACGTCCAACACCTGCATACATGGTATTTCGACCAATGCAAGCACTTGTCATATATTATTAGTTGACGCTCCGGCCTTCGGCCTTCGCGTCAACTAATAATATATGGCGCCGTCAGGGGCGGTGCCCCATCCTCAGGCCGCAAGCTTCCGCAGCGCCTCCCGCGGCGTCAGGTATCCAAGTATCCTCCGGGGCCGGTCATTGAGTGCGTCCTCCACCTCCTCCGTCCAGGTGGGGTCCACCTCCTCATACGCGAATGATTCCTTTTTCGGAAAATAATACCGTAGTTGACCGTTGAGATTTTCGACCCCGCCCTTCTCCCAGCTGTGATACGGGCGGCAAAACCAGCTTTGCGACCCCAGCCGCCGCGCCACCTCCGCATGCCCAGCCCATTCCAGTCCCCGGTCATAGGTCACGGAGAGCACCCGCTCCCCGGAGAGCATCTCCGAAAGCGCCTCCGTCACCACCGCCGCCTCCTTCGACGGCAGGCAGCGCAGGCGCGTCAGCAGCGTCACCCGCTCCACCGCAACCAGCAGAACCCCGGCCTGCCGCGCGCCGATAACCAGATCAGCCTCCCAATGTCCGGGCTCACTCCGGTCGTTGATTCCCTCCGGCCGCCGCGCCAGCTCCTCCTCCGGTCCCACCTTGAGCCGGTGCCCGCGCCGCGCGCCGGTCCGGTCACGCCGCGCTTTTTTCCCACGCCGCCGCAGCATTTGCCAAAGGGAGCCACCCTGGGCGCGGTCCGCCGCGATGATGCCGTATATGGTTTCGTGCGACAGTGGCGCCATCCCCTCCAGGCTCTTTTCCAGCCCGCTCCGCCAGCGCCCCGCAATCTGTTGCGGACTCCAGCCACGGGCCAGCAGGCCGCGGATTTTTTCCCGGATCTCCTCCGTGACGGCCGCAGGTCTCCGCGGAAGGGACGCCAGCCGCGCCGCCTGCTCCCCGGCCGCCTCCGCGCTGTAATCCTCCGCCGCGCCCAGCCGCCGCAGCTCCACGCTCACCGTGCTTTTGGACCGCCCGACCAGCAGCCCGATCCCCGTCGGCCCAGCTCCAGCCTTGTGCAGAATTTCAATCTGTGCTCTCTCTTCGCTTGTGAGGTGTCCGTAGGTTTTCAAAGGGGGGATAGGTTTGGTCACCACTCCCTTCACCTGCGGACACTCTCATGTCATCCCCGTTCGGCTTGGAACTTGAAACCGCC
>JAQGPJ010000002.1 GCA_028293125.1 Verrucomicrobiales bacterium
AGAGCTGCTGAGCAGCCACGAGGTAATTTTTCCGACTTTTGGAGGTGAATTTCCCCGGGAATTCCGGAGAAAATCCGCCGTGGCACTAAAATTTGCAAAGCAGTCCCGGAACCACCAAGCGAGTCCATTTCGTGGGCGATTTCCCCGTGGAAACACGTCTTACCGTACGATTTATTCCGTTTTCCCTGAGGACCCCGAGTTGTTGTTTTTAACTGAACTTAAAGCAGGGATTAAACTATTTAATGTGCCATCCCCGGTGGCGTTATCCACGTTATCCAAACAGTTCCGGTTTCAAAGGACGGAGCCGATTGATTTTTCATCTCAGGGAGCCGGGAAGTCCTGCCGCCGCTCCCCTGAACCCTGATTTATTTCATCATCACCTCCAAAAAGCATGTCATCCAATCATTCCCGCCGGGGCGGTGCGGCCGGGAAAACCGGCAACCGGATTCTGGCCGCCGGAGGCATTCTGGCAGGCCTGGGCGCGGGGCAGGGCCTGAATGCGGCTCCCCACCGTTACGACCATGTGGTGATCGTTATTGAGGAGAACAAAACCTCTGAGCAGATCATAGGGGATGTGGCCAGCGCGCCCTACATTAATTCATTGGTGGAAAATGGCGTTTTTCTGACACGGATGTTTGCGCTTCAGCACCCCAGCCAGCCGAATTATCTCCATCTCTTCGCAGGATCCGATCAGGGTGTGAAGGGCGATAGCCGTCCTTGGAATTTTTCCACCACCCCCACCGCCACCTATCCTTTCACGACCCCCAACCTGGGGGCGTCGCTGATAAGCGCCGGATTCACTTTTGGTAGCTACAGTGAGAGCCTGGAGATGGCGGGTGGGCAGGATTACGCTGACTACGATCCGCAGTCAGGAGCCGATCCCATCACCTATTACCGCCGGAAACACAACCCGGTCACCAATTGGGTGGGCAAGATTTCACCACTCCCGCCCAACCAGCTGCCTCCCGCCGTGAATATGCCTTTCAGTCTGTTCCCGGCGGATTTCTCCCAGCTGCCGACTCTTTCCCTGGTGGTGCCCAATCAGCTGAATGACATGCATGACGGCACCCGCGTGATGGGGGATGACTGGCTGAAAACGCATCTGGACGCATATGCGCAGTGGGCCAAAAGCCACAACAGCCTGCTGATCATCACCTGGGATGAGGACAACCGCATCACAGGCAACCGGATTCCCACGATTTTTTACGGGGCGGCCCTGCGTGACGGCACCGCCGCCGCCGGCACCTGGACTCTCCATAATCTTCTCCGCACTCTTGAGGACATGTATGGACTCGGTGTGCACGCGGGAAGCGCAGCCCAGGTGGGACCAATCACAGGACTTTTCTCAGAGGATGCCCCGGTTTCGGTTTTGAACCTGCAGCAGGGCCTGAATGGGTACAGCGGGGTCCGGGACACGGTGCTGACGCAGGAAATCCCGGCCGCCAGCAACGCGGCAGCCGTGGATTTGGCGGTGGACAGGGGAGCTGCCGCAGTCCGGGAGGTTCTGGCGCTGGTGCGCTTCGAGAGCCTTTTCGGGGATGGCCCCAATCTGGTGCCGGTGAATGCCGTTCTCAGATCAGCCAAGCTTGTGGTCAGCACCCCGGCCAATGCCGGCACCTCCGGTTACGACTCGAACAGCCGCATTGAACTGCACCGGATGATCCGCGACTGGGCGGATACCGACAACTGGGGCAGCCTCACGGACGGTGTTTCGGCGGACGGCACCGAAGCGGAGGCGGAGGCGGCATTCACCCTCATTCCCTCCGAGGCGGATGCGCCCGCCATCTTTGATGTCACCGCCGATCTCAAATTGTTCCAGTCGGGGGCGGCAGCCAACCGGGGATGGCTGCTGCGGGCCTCCGCCGCTGATGCGGCGGACCTGTGGACATTCAAATCCAGTGAAGCCCCGGATGCCGGCCTGCGCCCCGCGCTTGAGATTGTTTACTCCCCGGCCTCCGCCACTCCCTCTCCCTACAGCGTGTGGGCGGCGGCCAACGGCCTTTCCCGTGCCGGTGCCATGGCCGATCCTGACCATGATGGCGCGGTCAACCTCATCGAGTTTTCCTTCAACCTCAATCCGCTCGTGCCCGACAGTCTGCCCGCGCAGCCGGACGGTGCCGGCGGCCTTCCTTTCCTGCGCGCGGTCGACGGGCCGGAGGGAATGACACTGGAGATCACTTTCCTGCGGCGGAAAGGTCCGGGCGCCATGGGCTTGGAATACACCGCCGGATTTTCCCCGGATCTGAGGACATGGAGTGCGGGACAGACTTCGGCCGCGGATTCCGTGGATGCCGACTGGGACCGGGTCACGGTCCGGAAAAGCGGGGCGGGGATTTCAGGCGCGCGCTATGCCCGTGTCAAAGTGGGCCTCACCCAGTGAAAAATCCGACCCGGTTCCAGCTGCTGCCGGCAATCCGCCCGTGTTTCCTCCGGCACTTGAGGATTTGCGGGCATTCGACCGTGAACTCCCTGTAGTTTCCGAGGATTCCGGCGTGCTGGCAGGAGTGTGGCGGACGAAACCATGCCTGCGGGCGGACAGTTGCCCCTGCCACAGGCAGATCGTTTATTCCAAATACAATTATACCCCATTATTGAGTCCGTTTCCTTTGGCTTGGCGCGCCAAGGATGGCCGGTCATCCAGGCGGCCCCGCCATCCGGGCTGCGATGCCCCGCAGGGTGTCATGTGCCGCCCCGGAAAGAAGTTTCCGCGCCCCGGCCCCTCCGGCGGCCCCCTGCGGATGCTGGACCCGGAGAGGCAGGAAAAAGTACAGCAGGCGTCTTCCCTAAGGCGGCCTGGGCGCGAGCTGTGTCCACTTGTGTCCAGTTGTTGCCAGTTGTTGCCAGTTGTTGCCAGATGTGTCCACGCGGAGTCCGGCTTTTTGTGGCAACAAGTGGAAACATCCGGCAGCACCCGGCGGCATCCCCCACCGCGCCCGGCAACATCCGCCGCACCGGGCAGCGCCTCCAAATGCGTCCCCTTCGCCGGACAGCGCGGCCGCCCTGTTCCCGTGAGACGGGCCCAGGAGCTCCGGAATGACGTCTGTTTGCGTCCGGAAGGCCCGTCCCCGCCCCTTGGGAGTCGCCTGAGCCCGCCGGGCGCAGGCGCGCGCTCCTGAGAGCCCATGCGGCATGTCCGCCGCGATGCAGGGAGAAGCAAGTCCGGGCCCTATCCGCCGCCGCGCGGGAGACCGGCGGTAAAGCTTCCGGGGACCGGGATTCCCAAAAAGGCCCCGCACCGCGGGCCCGGCGCTCAGGACCGGAATGGAGTGTCCATTTTTTGCAGCTTGGGTTGAGCGTCCATGAAAACCGCGCCGGCCCCGCCGGAGCGCGGGAACCGCCCTCCGGCGGAAAACCGGCACCGGTTCCGTGCCCGGACAAACCGGATTTCCGCCCCTCCGGAGGCGCGCGTTTTCCTAACTTTTTAAAAACCCTTTTCCGGCCCGTTCCGGTGGAAGCCCGAAAAATCCAATCACACATGTCCCTAAGGGTGAACCCCTGGGTCCGTGAAAGCCGAAAAAAGCCCGAAAAATGGACCCATCCGGCACTTGGGCATTCGGTCTATTTTCGGTGTTTTTTCGGGCATCCGGCACGCGCCATGGCAAAGCCCGAAAAAAGTTGGGAAAAAGTTGGAAAAAGCCCGAAAAAACCCCGGAAAAGGACGGTGGGGGGATTCCGCCCGCGCCGGCGGAGGCGGCCTCCCCCAAGGCCCGCGCCAATGGCTCCCCCAGGGGCCCCGGGGGATGACTGCACAGCTTTCCGGACCTCGCTGCCCGCCTCCCGCGGCGCGTGTGTCCGTGCCGCGCGCCTCCCTGCGGTCCACTCATTTCAGCCCGTTTTAATCAACCTCCAGCCTTTTACCGCCAGTTGGGGGGCATAGGGGCGGAACATGCGCGGCTCCGGGTCTTGTGACAGCTGCCGGTTTGCGGCTTCCGGCCATGCCCGCCGGGAACCAGTCCTCCCGGCATCACCGCTGTCACAGGGGCGGCTTTGATCTCCCAAGTCCTGGTTTCCGGAGATGGCGCTCCAAAGCCGGAGTCGGACAACGGCGCGGCGGAGCTTCTCCATCCTCCGGAAACCGTCATCAATGAGGACTTCCGGCGGCCGTCCGGCTTCCGGAGACCTGGCGGGGGCCGATGGGCGCATCATCGGGCAGCATCCCGGACACACCAAACTCGAAACCACGCAAATCCCACCGGACTCCTCCTCCTCCGCCGGGACATCCACTCCCGCCCCCCCGCCAGCAGGCGGCACACGTTCGGCGGAGCACCCTCGACAACCCCCGATCCATCCCTTAACCTGCCGGCATCATGAGCACCGTGCCTGAAATTGAAAAGGCCATCGGGCGCCTGCCCACCCGGGAAATGCTGGAGCCCGCGCAGTGGCTCGACGTACAGCTCCGCGCCCGGCTTGAGGACGACGACGACGGCCAACTCTCTCCCGCCTGGCGCGGAGAGCTTGACGCCCGTGTCCGCCGCCGTCAGAGCGGCGAAACCAGCGTCCTGGGCCGTGAGGAGGTGCATGGGCATATCAAAGCCCTCCCTGCCTGATGCGTCTGACCTGCACCCGCGAGGCCATGGAGGAACTGGCCCATGCCGTGAAGCACTGCCGCGCCCCCGGCGACGGACTGGGCGGCGCGTTTTTCCAGCGGATCGAAGCCGCCGGGGAGGAAATCATCACCTGGCCGGAAGCCTGGCGCAGTGTCGGCGGGCCATACCGCCGGAGGCGGCTGAAGCGGTTCCCCTGCGGGCTCATCCATCATCAGCCGGAACCCGGCTGGCTGGAAGTGGCCGCCGTGATGCACCTGCACCGCGGGCCGGATTACTGGCGCGGCGGCGTGGAGTGAGGCGGGAGCACGCGCCCGGAGCCGGAATTTGGGGGCGGGGCCAGACCGCAAACGGGTTGGGGGCCTCCGGCACCCGGTGAAGGAACGCGGGGGCGGCCTTCACCTGAAGGTCGGGGGCGGCTCCGCCGCCAAACTCCGCGCCGACGCCCTGCCGGGCAATCCGCGGACGAAAATTTTCCATCGGAACGCGGATCCGGAAACCAGCCGCCGGGCGGCGGAAACCCTGACCCGCGGGCTGCGGACGCGGGCCCCGGTCAGCGGCGGCGTCCCGCTCGGGGAGCGCGGACTTCCGCAGGCGCAGGCCGGATCCCCGCGGCGGGAGGTCCGGGAGTCCGAGGCCGCGCCCCGCGAGTTCCTCGGGCCGGCGCGGGACGGACCGGAATCCGATTATGTGGTGACCGCGCCCCTGTTCCAGGGAGGACGGATTTTTCCCAACGGACGCCACCGCATCGGGGTGGCGTTCCGCCAGCCGGACAGGTGACGGCCATGAACCTTCTCCTCCGGTATTTCCAGCTGCTGCGGGCGGTGGTCCCGCATGTGACCGCCCCGCCCGCGGTGGTGGTGTTCGGGCGGGGATGGGGCGTGCATCACGCGTCATTTCCACGGTTCATCATGGGCTGGATGATGGGCATTCCGCTGACCCCCGTCTCCGCGCTGGTGCCGGGCCCCGAGCGGGCCGACGCGGCGCTGGCCCTGGAGATCACGCGCCCGTGGCAATGCATGGACCTGTTCGGCATGGTATCCGCCGCCGTGTTTGCCGTCGGGCGGATCCGGCTGGCCCCGCGCCCGCCCTCGGGGCTTTCCAACGACGTGGGCCGGGTCCGTTTTCCGCCGTGCGGGACATTCTGGCAGCTGGTGTCCTGGCCGGGCTGGGTCTGGCGGATTATGGCCTCTGGAAGCAGCTCCGCCCCCTTTCCGCCCTCGGAGCGTGATGATGGTGTGGGATTATCTGAAAGCCCGCCACCATGACCGCATGATGCGCGTGGAGGTCCATGACGCCGTGATCCTGTCCGGCCGGGTGATGCCCCCGGCGGATTCCAGCCCGGATGGAGATGGCACCGCCGAACTGGTGCGCCTTTACGGGAGAAACGCCGGGAAATGATCAATCATTGTTTTCCTGATATTCATAAAAACAGTTAGGCAATGGAAAGGACTTTCCCTTCGTGGCTACTGTGTGCGCCACTACCCATTCCGCGGGGACACCCCGCGACGCCCCGCCGGAAAGCTGAAAAAGTGGCTCCGCGCCGCCCGCCGCGGCCAGCCCGTTCCATCGACCGGACCGCGGGGCTGACACCCCCCTTCGCGGTCCGGCCGCCGGAACCGGCAGGCCCCCCGCCCGCCGTCCTGGACCGGGCGCGCGGCGCCCCGTCCGCCTATGTGCATACAGCCGCCCTGACGGGCGGTGCCCGCCGCCCCGCCGCTCCTTCTCCCGCTCCGGGGCTCCGAAGGCCTCACAGCCGTCCGGCCGGTCAAGGGCATCCACCGGCAGTCCCTGAAGGGCGCCCTCCGGCGGAGCCTCCCTCTGACAGTCCCGCCGTCCTCCGGCCAGGGGTCGGGATCGGTTCGCAAAGCCGCAGTGCTTTTGCGAACCCAAAACCAACCAACAACATGAAAACGGACCTGTATGAGGAAATCACCCTGCGCGTCATCGCCCTGCTGGAATCCGGCGTGACGCCATGGAGCCCCCGGTGCCTTTGCCGCGGCGGCCTGCCCCGCAACTATGCCACCGGCCGGGAATACCGCGGCGTCAACGTGTTCCTGCTGGGAAGCGCCGGGTTCACCTCCCCGGACTTCCTGACGTTCATCCAGGCCAAAGAGCTGGGCGGCCATGTGCGCAAAGGGGAGAAGGGATTCATGGTGGTGAAATGCGGCACTTATTCCAAGGCCGAGGAGAGCGCCGCCGGGGAGTCCGGCACGGCGGAGGGGGAGGCGGAAACCCGCCGCTATCTGAAGGCTTATACGGTTTTCCATGCCTCGCAGATCGAGGGCATCGACTTTCCTCCCGCCGTGGTTGCGCCGGAACTGCCTTTGACCGAAAGGACCGCGCGGGCGCGGGGGATTGTGGCGGGCATGCCCAATCCCCCGGAGATCCGCACCGGCGGCGCTGTTCCCTCCTACTGGCCGTCGGTGGATTGCGTGAGGATGCCGGAGCGGGGATTTTTCGAGGATGAGGAGAAATGGTTCGCCACCCTCTATCATGAATTGACGCACGCCACCGGCGCCCCGGGCCGTCTGGCCCGCAAATCCCTGCTGGAGAACAAGGGGTTCCAGGCCGACGGCCCGGAGGAGCGAAAAGTCTATGCCGGGGAGGAGCTGGTGGCGGAGATGGGATCCGCGTTCCTGTGCGCCCGCGCGGGAATCTGCCGGGACGGGCTGGAGAATTCCGCCGCCTATCTGCAGGGGTGGATCAAAGCCCTCAAATCGAAGGACGCCAAAGGCTGGATCATCCGCGCGGCCTCGCAGGCGCAGAGGGCGGCGGATTACATCCTGAACGCGCCTTCAGCCTGACAGTGAAAACGGCAGCGGGGCAGGACAGGCCTGCCCCGCTGGCCGCTGTCGGAGCGGCGTCATGGAGCGCAGCCGCCATGGCCGGATCAGCCATGGCCGCGCGGCCGGGTCCAAAATCCTGGGGGAGCTTTGCTCCCCCAGGCCCCCTCGTCTGATTCCAGCCCCGTTCCCCGGACTCCCCCGCCAACAGAAGTTGGATCCGGATAAGCGATGGGGTTCCGGAGGCGGAGGTGCCGCTGCTGCGGGACCTGCTTTTCGAGGCCATCGCGGATCCGGCGACGGCGGCAAGGGCGCGGGCTATCCTTCAGCTGGACAACCTCTCCGGGCCGGAGATTGCCGCGGGGCTCGACAGCCGGCCGGAGACCAAGGCCGGGGGAACCCGGCGGGAGTCAGGGATGTCTGCCGGAAGCCTTGCAGGAGCGGGCGAGGGCGGAAGCCGAGGAGCGGAAACAGGCGATCACAGGTTCCCCGCAAGCCATCACCAGCCCCTGTCGAACCTGCGGATTCCCCAAATTCACGGCGTGTGGGTGATTTTCAGCCTCACGAAAAGGCGCTGGGCGGCTCCCCGGGGAATTTGCGCTTTCACCCACTGGGCGCCACCCTCCGCTGAGATGATTTCCTCGCTGACCCCTTCACGGCTCCATAGACTGGCGGCCGGGTCGGAAGTCCATTCCACCGCAAACCCCACTCCATCCCCGGGCGCATCGCTGTTTCTGAGGTAACTGAATTCCAGGACGTCCGGACCCGCCTGGACTTCCAAAGGCTGGGATCCGGCCTGCGTGGGATTGGTGAGCAGGGCCCACTCCATCAGATTGATCATTCCATCCTGATCCGGATCCGCCGTATCCGAGGCGTCGCCCGTGTTGGCCGGAGTGCCAAACCACTGCCGGCGCCATGCCTCCCTTGCTGATGCAGCACCGGGGGCCACGCCTTTCAGCGAAACAGTGAAGGGGTTCTGCGCGGCATCGGAATCATTGTTGGGGATGCTCAGCAGGGCGGACTTCAGTCCGGGGGAGGTGGCGGCCAGTTCAATCTCAAAGCGGGTGCTGGCACCGGCGGCGAGTGAAAGGGCGGGCTGGACCGCCACGCTGAACTCTCCAGCCTGCGGCCCTGAGAGAACCATGCCGCCAAGGTTCAAATCCGCTCCTCCGGCATTTCTGATTACCCATCCGCGGCGGACCGGTCCACCGTCCGCCGGAAGCTCTCCAAAGTCGCTCACCGCTCCAGGTTCGACCAGCTGACCATTCTCCATCACAGTGATCTCCGGAACCCGGGTGGAGAGGCTCCACAGCTCGATGCCGCAGGCTTCAGTGGCGGCGGAGAAGTATAAATGGTCTCCATGCACCGCCAGATGATCAGGAACGGAGCCGCCGCTGTCGCCGGTGAGGTCGGCCGCCAATACCGTGCCCGCCACTGTGCCGTCACTTTTCCAGAGCTCGTCCCCGTGCTCCCTGTCATTCCTTGCGAAATACAGCATATTTCCAACAGCCTGCCACCTGCTGTCCCTGGTTTCGAAAACGCCAATTGTGTCCTCATGGAGCTTCTTTGTGCCGGATGGACTGCCATCGGTGCGCCAGAGGCTGCTCTGATAAGGCCGCAACTGGCCCTTATTGGGGGACACGCTTCTGAAAAAGATCAGATTGCCCTCCGTGGCCACCAGCTCCTCCTGAATCCCGTGCTCAAGAAAGTGGGTGCCTCCGGAGGTGCCATCGGTGCTCCAGAGCCCGGTTGTCAATGTGGAGAAAAATTCAGCCGTGAGAAAAACCAGGTCCCCGACACCCTGAATTCCGAGGGGCCTGATACGCTGACCCTCGGATTCAATGACTGTCTGCACCGCCGTGCCGTCCGCGGTCCCGTCACTGGCCCATAGTTCCACCCCCGCGTCGGAATCCGTGCCAAAAGCAAACCACAGGCGGTTTTTCGAAACCGCAAGCTTGGTCCGGGAGGCGAATGGGTGCCGGGTGAAGGTCCTCACCACCATGGTGCCGCCGGCCGTGCCGTCACTTTTCCATAACTCCAAACCGGCGGAGAAAAAGGTGAAGAAATAGACGCTGCCTCCAAAGGATGTCAGGCTCTCCAGAGGGGCGCCTGGATTGCCGGGGTAAAGGTCCGCCACCATCCTGGTGCCTGCCGCGGTCCCGTCGGTTCTCCACAGCTCGCGGCCGGCCGCCGCGGTCTCCGCCGTGAAAAAAAGCAGACTGCCCGCCGCGATGAAGTTCCCGGGGGATGAGGAATCACTCCCGGGACTGATATCCTTCAGCAGTGCGGCGCCCGCTGCTGTCCCGCCGCTTTTCCAGAGCTCATGGCCTGCGGATTCGCTGTGCTGACAGTAGATCAGTGAGTTTCCAAAGGCGGCTGATCCACTGATTATCCCGGACCCCGGAAGCTTGACGGTCCCGGAGGCGGTGCCATCGCTTCTCCACAGGCTTAGCGAATCCCCGAAAAATCCGGTGGTTTCAAAATAAAGCAGTCCGCCGGCGCTCTTCAGATGCATGGGACGGGAGCTGGCCGTGCCCTCCATCGCCCCCGCCACCCTGACTGTGCCCGCCCCGGTTCCATCGGTTTTCCATATTTCACCCCAGCTCTGAAAATAGACGCCCTGGCTGAAAGCGGTGAGCTGGTTGGGCCAGCCGGATTCAATCCCCGGCACCAGATCCAGCACCAGAGCGGTGCCGGCGGTCGTTCCATCGGTTTTCCAAAGCTCCGAGCCATGCGCGCCGTCATCGGCCGTGAAGAACATCCAATCCCCCACCGCTTTGAATCCGCCCGGCATTGAGGATTCCGCACCGGGTCTGATATCCCGGAGAAGGAACGTGCCTGGAGCCGTGCCGTCCGTCACCCACAGCTCGGAGCCGTTCTCCGGCGTTTTCACGCTGAAGCACATTTTGTCCCCCAGCCGGCAGACCAAGCCGTAAATATCCCAAGGCCACTCCGGGGAATACGCGCCGGGAACAATGTCCTTGACCATATAGGTTCCCGCCGCCGTGCCGTCGCTCCTCCAGAGCTCCATCCCGTCAGCCTCCGTATAAGCCACAAAAAACAAGTGGTCCGCCCCGGCCATCAAAAGCTTCAGGCCGGAGGAGGCCGGTCCCGGGCGGATGTCCCGCACCATCCGGGTTCCCGTGGATGTTCCGTCCGTCCGCCATAGCTCGGCCCCATGCGCCGCATCCTCGTTGATGAAGAAAATCTGATTTCCGGCAGCGATGCCAAAAGCCGGATACAGAGGTGAGCTCGGGCGGAAACCCGTGAATACAGGAACCGTCCCCGCTTCGGAGCCGTCCGATTTCCATAGCTCGCGTCCCTTTCCCACGTCCACCATGAAATAGAGCGTGCCGCCAAGCATCGTGAGGGAGTCCAAAGGGTAGCTGTCCGCAGGGCGGGACGGTCCTGGATAAATGTCCTTCACCATAACCGTCCCCTCCGGCGTGCCATCCGTTTTCCAGAGCTCCGTGCCGTGCAGCGCATCCGTGGCCGTAAAATAAAGGGTGGATCCCACCGGGGTGAGATACGCGGGATTTGAGCCGTCGTAACCCTCCATAATGTCCCTGAGTATAAAGGTGCCCTCGCCGGTCCCGTCGCTCCTCCACAACTCAATACCGTGAACGCCGTCATCCACGCCGATATAAAGAATGGAGCCCATGGCCGCCCGCCATATTAAGCCGCTGGCGGATGAGGCTCCGGACCAAATATCCTTCACGAGCTGGCTTTTGCCGGATGCGTCGCATTTCCAAAGCTCGGTGCCGTGTGTCAGATCATACCGGGTGAAAAACAAATTGTCCCCCGCCGCCAACAGGCCATCCGGAGCCGCCGACCAGTCCCGAACCGGCGTGGGGTTCAAATCCTTGACCAGCTGAGGCTCCGCCCCGTCGGCCATGGTGCCGCTGACTCCCAGAATAAAAACGAAAACGCAAAAGACAATGCACCGCATGATGAGGATTACATGTCATGAACGCTGTGTTCCGTAAAGGGCTTCCGGAGTGCGGGGGAAGTGAAGGGATCACACTCCTTCAGCTTCCGCCTGAACTTCCGCGGCGGTCCTGACGCCCAGTTGGGAAGCCGCTGGCAGCACTCGAGGTTCCCGCCTGATCGCGGAACGGTCCGTCAGGCCGCAAGCCGCTTTACGGATCCGGGATGAGGATGATGCTTTCCATCTCGCCATGATCCCGCTCCGCGCCGTAGCCTTTCAGTTGGAGAGACTGCCTGAAAAACTGGTCTGGCAGGAATCACTCCTTGTCCTGATCATCCCCGGCACCGCGTTTGAAGGGGTTCCGGCGGAGGTTCCCTCCCAGGACTGCTTCGACAACTGCCTGGAGCGCCTGCGCGCCTGGCTCGGGGAGCGTTAGTCCCTTCACAGGGAAAGCCCGCGTCCGGCTCCCAGGGCCGGGACCGGACCGGCGCTTCCACCCCCAATCCCTGACAACAGCGCGCTGACCGGTGCGCGATTGCCAGGCCTGCGGCGGGAAGGGACGCGCCGGACGGAGGGAATTGTGGCCGGAACCCTTTGAATTTCAGAAATGCGGTGCCGGCCCGCCCGCCGCCGGACTCACCGCTCCATTTCATGGAGTCCCGGCTCCATAGCGGGTCCGGAAATGGGAGGAAAACAAGGGCCAAAAGGGGTCGTCAAAAAATATACAATTTTAAATTGTTCCAAATCAACGTGTTATGAATTTGCTAAATTCGCTGGCACGGCCTGAGCTTTATTCCCTCCCATCACCAAAACCGCCATCCGCGGCGACCGGGAGTAACAACTCCACATCAACAGCAACCGCCCGCAAGGGCACCAAAAATATGGCCGAAACACTGACACGCAATGAGATCGAGGAAATCGTGGTGGGCAACGCCGCCCGCCATCCCGAATACCGCGAGGCCCTCCTGAAGGACCCCAAAAAGGTCATCGAGACCCAGCTCAACAACAGGCTGCCCGAGGGCATGGAGGTGAAAGTGGTCCAGGAGACCGGCGACACCATCTACCTGCGCCTGCCCCATGTGATCACCGAGGGCTCCGAACTCTCCGACTCCGACCTGGAGCAGGTCGCCGGCGGCAAGGACGACGCCGACAGCGGCAACACCACCTACACCTGCAACAACGCCACCGGCGGCTTCAACACCCGCAACGAGTTCAGCAGCGAGGTCTCCCTGATCTGAGGCTCTCCCCCTTCCCTCCTTTCCCCCGCCGCTTCCCTCCGGCGGGCGGAAAGGGGACGCGGAAGCCCTGTGAATCCCCCTGCCGGATATCCCACTTCCCCCTCCCCCGCCGGGCCCGACAGCCCGGCGTTTTCATGCTTCCGGGGAATAGGGATTTTCAGGCCTGAGCGGCCTTCCAATCCTCTTTCCGGTCTTTTTTCCAACTTTTTACGGGCTTTGATATGGTGCGCGCCCGATGCGGAACAGGCGACCGCGCCGGTTTTCCGCGCCACGCTCCGTGTCACCCGGCCAGCGTCCGCCGGGGCCGCCGGAGGGGCCGGGGCGCAGGAACTTCTCCACGGGGCGGTCCATGACACCCTGCGGGCTGGCATGGCCGCCGAGCACGCCGCTGTGCCGGCGGTTGGCCAGCGGCGGCACCGGTGCCTGCGGGGGAACGGAAAGGAGCCTTTGGCCCGGGGCGCCCAGCTAAAGGAAACGGACACAATAATGGGGTATTATTGAATTTCCCCGCGGAAGCGGCCCCGCCACCGCATTGGCCTGAATTGCATGTTTGAACAAATGTCAGCTTGAAGTTATGAAGCGGGAAATGGTTTTTAATGTTTAACTTATGACGGACTTTCACGGTTTTTCCAAAGCGGCTCCGGGAAAGGCGGGCGCGGGGTGGCTCTGCCTTCATCTGACTCTTTTCGCGGCGCACGCCAATCAGGTCCGGATGGATGCGCCGCCGGGCAGCGGCTTTTACGGCTCCGATATGGCGGCGCTGCCGAACGGGAATATCGTGGTCACGGATCCGGAATACGACGCGCCGGGCCCGGTCTCCAATGTGGGCGCGGCCTATCTGTACGACGGCCGGACGCTGGAGCTGATCAGCGTGCTCACGGGCACGCGCGCCGGGGACAGCGTCGGAGTGTCCATCACGGTGCTGAAAAATGGAAATTATCTGATTGGAAGCCCCGGCTGGGCCAACGGCGGCAAAGCCAAAGCCGCCGGCGCGCTGACCTGGGGCAGCGCCGTGACCGGGGTTTCCGGCAGGGTCTCCCCGGACAACTCCCTGGTGGGGACCGCCGCCGCGGACCGCGCGGGATCGGGGCTCATTTATCCTCTCAGCAACGGAAACGCGGTGGCATGCAGTCCGGAGGCAGGCAACGGCGACGGGATCAAAACCGGCGCGGTGACATGGATAAACGGCGGCACCGGCACAACAGGGCCTCTCTCCGCCGCGAATTCCCTGGTGGGATCAACAGCGTACGACAGCATCGGGAATTATGTGACTGTCCTGCCGACGGACGACTACGTGGTCATCACCCCGCTCTGGGACAGTGGGACGGCGGAGAATGCGGGAGCTGTGACACTGGGAAGAGGGCGCACGGGGGTCAGGGGGCTCATCTCGGCGTCCAACTCCCTGACCGGGAGCGCCGCGAATGACGGCGTGGGAAGCGGCGGGGTCACCAGTCTTGGAAATGGCAATTTTCTGGTCAGCTCCCCCTACTGGAATAATGGTGCCGCGGCGGCGGCCGGAGCCATGACCTGGTGCGGCGGGCTGACGGGAACGGCGGGTTCCGTCACGCCGTCCAATTCCCTGGTGGGCACGCGCAGCAATGACCGGCTCGGCCGGCCATGGGCGACGGACACCGTCGGGGGCATCACGGTCCTGACAAATGGGAATTATCTGGTCCTCGCCCCCTCGTGGGACAACGGGCCGGTGACCGATGCGGGTGCTGTTGTCCGGGGTGATGGAAAAACCGGCATCACCGGAACGGTGTCGGCGGACAACGCCCTTGTGGGGGGGAGCCAATATGATCACGTGGGCACGGGGGCCTGCGCGCTGGCCAATGGAAACTACGTCGTGATATCCCCCGGATGGAGCAACGGGGATGAGGCATCCGCCGGCGCGGTGACCTGGTGCGATGGCGCGGCCGGAAAGACCGGAATGGTCACAGCGGAAAACTCCCTTGTGGGTTTAAGGGAGGATATGGTGGGCGGCAGCGGGCAGATCTGGGAGCAGAGCAGCGGGGTGGCGGCTCTGAGCAATGGAAATTATGTGGTCATCAGCCCGCTTTGGAACGGCCGGAGGGGCCGGGAGACATTCGGGGCCGTGACCTGGGGCGACGGGAACGCGGGCGTGAGCGGCCTGGTCTCGACGGAGAATTCCCTTGTGGGAAGCGTGGGCGGCGATTCCGTGGGCAGTCAGGGGGTGGCCGCCCTCGCCAACGGCAATTACGTGGTCTGCAGCCCGAACTGGAGCGGCTCCCCCGAATACAACCGCACGCTGAGGGGCGCGGTGACCTGGGGCAGCGGGATCACGGGTGTGGCCGGCAGGGTTTCCCATGAAAACTCGCTGGTGGGAAGGCGGAGGGGGGATCATGTGGGCTGGGGACGCGTGACCGCCCTGAGCAACGGCCATTATGTGGTCGGCAGCCCGGAATACCAGAATCAGGGAATTCCCGAAAGCGGGGCCGCCACCTGGGGCAATGGCTTTTCAGGAACCGCCGGGGAGGTGTCGGAGTCAAATTCCCTGGTGGGCGGGCATTACCGGGATGAGATCGGCGATACTGTCAGGATCAAGGCCCTGAAAGGAGTTTGGCGGCTCCTCCCTGCTCTGTTTTGAGCCGGTGCAGGACCTTGTCGATCCATTGCGCGGCGGTGAGTCCGCCATACGGACCGGTGGCCGCAGTCATGGCCGGACTGGCGGAGACAATGTATCCGGCGGCGTGCCAAAAATCCAGGATGAGCTGCCCGCAGTGCCTTCCCAGCTCCGCGCACAGATCGGCGGCCCCGTCGCTGACGCCCACCGACAGCGCGTCCGGATAACGGGTTTTGAGCGCCGCCACCTCACGGTCCATCCGGGACAGAAAGGTGGCTTTGCCATCCTCCGGCGCGTTGGCCAGGTGAAGGGTTTCGAGGGGCTCACCGCCGCTGTCGTAAAGCGTCATGGTTCCCACCATGACCTGTTTCCAGCCTTCCTCACAGGTTTGAGCGCAGGTGCCGTCATACCCCAGGGCGATGACCGCGGCCTGCTCCGGAGGGGTCACAGGAGTGTAAGTCCAGCGGTCCTCCCGCTCCATGGCCACTTTGGCGGTCTCCGCCGCCAGGGCCTGAATGAAGGTCAGCGACACTTCACGGGCATGATGCTCCCTCAGATCGCGCTGCACAGCCCGTCCGCCGGATTCGCTGTATTTGGCCGCGATGGAGCTGGCAAAGAGCGGCGTGCTCAGGCCGATGATGCGGGCGCAGTCCTCCAGCGGCACATAGGTTTTGCCGCCCGAGGGCGGCTGATACACGGGGCGGGCTATGGTGAGCGCCCCAAAGCTGGTCTGATAGGTTTCGCTCTGTTGGCCCTTGGAGGTCAGGCGCGGGCCGCCCCCATGAAGGATTTCGCCCTCGGTGTCGAAGGCGGCGAGGCCATACTCCATCAGCGCCAGACCGATTTTGGCCGTGGCGCTCTGGACATCCCTCTCGAACACCATCGTGCTGGAGATCATCTCCCGCGGCGGCACCCTCACGACAAAATGCATCTCCACCGTGCCGTCGGGCAGGGTCACGGTGCGCACGGGAGAGGGGGACTTGGCGGGCATGGCCGCATGCTGCATCTGAACCGCGCTGGTACAACCGGGAATTCGCCGAACGCGTGTTTTTCCCCAAGCTACATCACTAACCGGTCACACCCCTCTGAAACAGAAAACGTCTCCACGTCCATTTATAAAATTATTTGACCAAGCATGTGTAAAATGTGTTTCCTGCCAGATCGCCACCATCCTTCATAGGAATGGCACGAGCATATTTAGTAGGACTAGAAGCGCCTTTGGTCTTCATCCAATAACAGCGACCAGTGGTTTTGTCGTTGCCGACTTTGAAGATGTTGATGAACGGATCGCAATTAGGATCAAATTTCCCCTCGCCCAGCTGCCGGGCGAGCTCGAGGGCGTATTTGATTGTTTCCGTTATCTGACCCGGCGTGCCGGTGTTGGCGAGCTTGACTCGATCGTTAACTCGGTCGGAGTATTCCTTGGCCAAGGTGTATCCAGAACTGTTCTTGCCAAATCCGTCGAACTGATTTGAGGCGGCAAGGATCTCACGATAGTCGGTGGTGGTGGTGTTGGCGATGTCCTTCTGGGTGTACTTGGCGGGGATGAGATTGACGCGATTGTAGAGAACGGCGGCGAGAGCCATCATGCAGTTCCTCTGGATCGGCCAGTCATCGACGGAGTTCCGGAATGATGGTTCGCCGATGAGGACCCGTGCGACGAGTCCCTGGACGGTTTGCATGTCGGGAAGAGTGATCATGGTTGATGGTTCTTAGTTGATGGAGGATAGATGGAGAGAGTAGGTTATGGGATGAAATGAGTGGCTCCGTTGGGGGCGATTTTTTGGAGGAAGTAGTAGGGGCTGCGGGCCGCCCGGCAACTGTCGGTCCATTGATAGACGGCGCGGCGGCGCACGAAGCCGCTGTCAAGATCGGCGGGATTCACCAGTTCGATCCGCTGCGGTTGCGGGGTCCAGGCGAAGCGCGCGCACTCCACACAAGACGCTTCCCCTTCGGCACCCTTGAGCGCGAGCAGCGCGTAGGCGGATTCCGGCGCGGGCAGCACCGGGCTCTCGACGATGAAGGCCTCCAGGGTGATCAGGGGCTCGAAGGTGCCGTTCGGGGCCGCCTTCACCAGCAGCTTGATGAGCAGCACATCGTCGGGCCGCAGCAGCGCTTGTTCCTCATGCGGCAGCGCCTTGAGCCCGACCAAGGCGGTGAGCGGCAAGGCGTAGAGCTGGCCCTTGTGTAGGGTATGCCAAGGCGGCGCGACATCGCTGCCGAATTCCGAGCGCAGGCGAAGCTGCGTGAGCATCCCGGCACGATCCCGGCGCACAAACTCGATCGCCTGGTAGAGCGGCGGCAGGTTGGTGCTGAATTTAAGATACAGCGTGCTGGTGGGATTGAAGTGGGAGCGATCCACCGTCAGCGAGTATTCCACGTTTCCGGCCGCGGTGCGGAAGGTCATGCGGCGGGTCACGGCAGGCGATTCGAGCTTCTCATTGTAGGCGGGATCCTCGAAGCGGAAGAAGCGCGGGCGCAGCGGCAGCGGGAGCAGTCGCGAGTCGCCGATCTCCAGGCGGAAGCGCAGCTCCTGGTGATAGAGCAGGACGCTACTGAAGGGCAGATCGGCACCATCGGCGGTGGCAAGAGGGTCGAAGGTGCCGGGGGGGAAGCAGCGCAGCACGGCGTAAACGGCGCTGCCGCGGCGGCGGGCGGCTGCCATGCTTTCCTTGAGCCGCTCGTGTTCGGTGGCGTTGTCCACGATCCGTTGCGGGTCGGGGGAGTTCTTCACGCCTTTCAGCGAGCGCGTGCCATCCGGGGCGGTGAGGCTGTCCCAAAGGACCTCGCCCTGGGCGGTGATGAAGCTGATCGTTAAGCGCCAGCGGGGATCGGCGTCGGAACCGAATTGGAAGCTGAGGAAGCCATTCCAGCCTGGGTCGATCAGGCCGGCGGTGGGGGCGGCCAGGCGCACGGTGGCGCGGCCGGTGAAGGTGTCGGTGCCGCGGCGGAGCGGGAGGATGGAGGCCTCGTCAAAGGGTAGATCGCTGGCATCCCTGCCGCGGCCGGGGTTAATACTAGGTTCATAGTAGCTGGGCCAAGCTTGCTGGCAGAAGCCCTCGCGGCGGTCCTCGCGGTTGGGCGGGATGGCCACGGGGCGCGGGAAGCGGGCTTGGAAGGGCAGGCTGGAGGCGATGAAAGAGCCGGCGTCCCCGGACTCGAAGGAGGTCTGCGTGAAGAGCACGTGGCGCAGGCTGTAGATCACGCCGGGGCGGCTGTTGATCATCAGGGTGCGGGTGGCCCCGGGCAGCACGGCTTGGGTCTGGGCGTAGCCCTGCCAGTCGGGCTCGCTGAGGTAGAGCGGTTCCTTTCCCACCGGCGGCGGCATGGCAGAGGGGATCAGGGGTGACAGCGCCTCGATCGGCTCCGCGCGGAAGTCATCCGGCAGATCGCTGCCACCATCCGGGTGGGTGTTGGGGCGGTACTCCACATCCTGTTGCAGCGATTGCCACCAGATGCGGAACTTAAAGGCGGTGGCCCGGTCCCCGGCGGTCGCGGTGGTGGCGGAGACGCGATCCTGCGCGAATTGCACATCCATGCGGTAGGCGCTGTAGCCGTAGGGCCAGCGGTCGTAGACCGCCTGCTCCCTTGCCGATCCCGGCGGCTGCGGATTGGAGATCCGGATCGGCAGCGCCTCGCAGACGAGCGGCGGGGCGAGCTCGAAATCATCCGCCTGCGCATGGGCCGGCAGGGTGATCCCGCCGAAGTGGGCCTCGCGGAAGACCAGCTCGAGCGCCGCCGGGCGCAGGGCGAAGAGCGGCTGCTGGAGCGCGGGTGGGCGGGCAGTGAGCGGCAGGAAGTGGTACTGCAGGCTGACCACCCGGTCCGCCGCGGGCACGCGGTTCCTGCCCACTGCACTGCGGCCCACGGTGACCTCGCGGGCGCGGACCAAGCCCACCGGGGATTCCGGTGCCATCCGCCGCAGCATGCCATCCCCCCAAGATTTCATCACCCGGACCAGATCCTCCGGCGTGGCCCCGGGCGTCAGGCTGAGGAAGCGGGTGGCGATCACGCCCAGCTTCGCGCTGAGCGGATCGATGGCGATCAATTCGAGGTGGCGGCCCAGCACCTCGCGGGCAGGGCCGGGCGAGCCGGGGGTGGGCTCCTCGATCAGGCGGAGGTTGAGCTTGGCGTAGGGGGAGCAGACCAGCGAGAGCGGGCGCTCGGCCGCATCCGGCACCAGCGCGGCGGGGAAGACGATGGTGGCGGCGGCGTGATGGGCCAGCCGCGGTGCCGGCTCCGCAGCGCCCGGCGGCGGGAAGATGCCGCCGCGCAGCAGATGGAGACCGGGGGCGATCCAAGCATGCTCGGGGCCGACAGGGGTGCTGGCCGCGTAGCACGCCTGGAAGACCATGAGCGCGGCCCGCAGCCAGGTGAGCGCGCCGCCGGCAACGCCCGCGGCGGGATCCGGCACTGCCAGGATCTTTCCGGCTTGTGCATGGTCCGGCGCGAAGCGGCGTTGCAGCGCCAGCGGATCGCCGTAGCCAGCGGCCTCACTCGGGACGGCCTCGATCACGGAGGGCAGATCGCGGTGCACCAGCGGCAGGCCCATCACGGCGCGCTCCTGGTTGCGCAGCAGCATCAGGCTATCCAGCGCGGGCAGCTTGCGGCGGCGGGGCAGATCGTGGATCCCCAGCGTGAGGGTCAGGCCGACGAGTTGTTCCGCGCGGTGGCTCATCCAGCGGCCGAGCTTGGTTTTGAGCTCGTCCTCCTGCAGGGGATCCGGCCACTCGCAGCCGCCGGGACCCTTGCCCGCCTTGGAGAGGCGGCCCAGGAAGGGCATCTGCAGCAGCAGCCAGAAGTCCTCCGGCTCCTCCGGCTTGCGGACGAAGTCCTCCGGCAGGCTCAGGGCCGCCTCCGCCTCGCCGGAGGGCAGAATTAGCAGATCGGTCAGCGCCAGCTCCGCGGGCAGGGTGGCGCGGTGGCCCAGCCAGGCGCTGGTGCCGGCCTCCACCACCAGGGATTTCTTGAGCGTCTTCAGGCGCTGGACCAGCTCGTCCTTCAGGCCCTCGCGGAAATAGCCGTCGCAGCATTCCTGGATCTGGCTGAGTCGGCTGGTGATCCGGTGCGAGTGGGTCTTGTGTTCGCCCAGATCCTCCAGCATGTCCGCGAACTTCGCCGGCATGAAGAGCCTGACTTCCTGCACCGTGGTCCAGCGGTGCGCCATGGTCGCCTCGTAGAATTCGCCATCCTGCTTCAGCAGCAGGACCTGGTGCTCCACCGGGCACAGCAGGCGGGCCGAGGAGCCGATGTCGAGCATGGTCTCGCCCTCCCGGCCGGGGCCGAAGGCGGTGGCCAGGTCATGCTGGTTCAGGAAGCAGCGGATGCTGTGGCGGGCATGGTGGTGCGGCGCGCTGATGGGCGGGAGTTTCACGGTTTCAGTGCCGCCGCCATCGGCCAGCCACTCCGTGGGCCAAGAGATCAGGTTGTGGCACTCCAGCAGGCCGCAGAAGAGGAAGCGGCCCCGGCCCCAGGTGTCCCGGGTGGTAGTGCCATGAGCCGGCGTGAAGTTGGACACAAATGCGGCATCCAGCACCGCATGGCAGGGCTCGTGGTGAAGTTCATCGGCCTTGACCTTCCACTCCCCGGTCTCTGGCAGATCGGCGAAGAGGGATCTCCCGCCGCGCACGGCGAGCAGCAGCTCGACATGACCGGAGAGCAGGCCGAAGGCGCGGAAGCCGGCCGCCGTCCTAGCCGCTGCCATCGTGAAATGGCAGGTCCCGGAGCCACTGCACTTCCCGGGCAGCAGCGGCAGGCCATCAATGAGGCTAATCTCCTGCTCGAGTCCCTTCCAGGAAAGGGCCAGGGAACGATCGGTGGCCTCGATCACCGTGGTCGGGTCCGTAGCTGTGCCGATCTTGCAGGGGGCCTTGAAGGCGCTGGCCCCGGTCAGCGAGACGCCCTTCAGGATCCCATCCTGCGAGTGGCGGACCTGCATGAGATCGTATTTCAGGGTGAAATCGAGCGGCGGCCAGGCTGCCGGGGTATCCGTGCCGAGGCGGAGCTGGAGCTCCAGCTTGGCTTGGTGTTGGCCGCTGGCGGGATCCAGGGTCACCTCGATCCGGCGGGCCCGCAGCGCATCGTCCGGCGATGCATCCGAGTCCTTCTGGAGCAGGATCGGGGCGGGCCTGAAGGGGCTGCCGGCGGGCAGCCCGGGCGGCGGGACCAGTTCCGCGGGGTCCAGGCTCACGGACCAGTCCGCGGCGAATTCGCGGAACGCCAGGGTCAGGCCCTCCAGGCGCAGCCGCCTGGGGGCTGTGGCGGTGGCTTGGGAGAGCAGCACCCTTTGCGCGCGCAGGCGCGGCTTCATGGTCACCTCTTCGCGCTCGAGCGCGAGCGGCCACTCGATCCCCTGGCTGGAGACCGCCTCCACCGCCGCCAGTTGGTAGGTTTGGCCATCCGTGCTGCTGAAGGTGATCCGGATCACGTTGCGCACTTGTGGCTGCTCCACCAGGCGGGGCTGCAGGGGGTCTTCAGGTGCCAGCGTCAGTTGCAGGCGGCCCAGGATCACCAACCGGGTGGGGCTGTATTCTTCCAGTTGCAGCGGCAAGAACAGGAGCCCGAAGAAATCCAGGCCCGGGGCCACCGGCGGCGGCGGGTCCGAGGGGTCCGGCTCCGCTGCTGCGACCGCGGTGAGCGCAGCGGCGGCGAGCCGCCACTCATAGCCGCGCAGGTGATTGCGCTCGCGGGTCATCGCATCCTCATCATTCACGGTCAGCGGGGCGTAGCCGATGCCCGGGCGCGAGAACTTGCCGCTGGCGTCGCAGGGCAGATCGCAGAAGAAGCAGCTCCAGGAGAACTCGCCCGACGGTGCGTCCAGAGACAAGGGAATGCGGGTGCTAATCAGGGCGGTGGTGGTCTGCCCGAGCGCCGGCACCGGGGCCGGGGCAGTCAGCGCGGTGCGCAGCAGGTGGTCGCCCGCGGCCGGGCGCCCGGTGGCGGCGCGCAGCAGGCCGCGCTGGTCCGCCAGCAGGGTGTTTTCCGGAGCGGTGCCGGGGATGTTGCGGGCGCTCATGCTGCCGGCGAGCAGGTGCAGGTCGCCATCCGCGGCGACGAATCTCAGGGTCGGGTTGCCTCCGACATTCACGATATTGAAGGAGGCGCTCAGGCCCTCGAGCGCGGATTCCCCCGATAGGTTCAGCGATCCGTCCGCGAAGTGCAGGACCGGCAGGAAGGCCTTCTTCTCATCCCCGCCAGAGGTCGTCCAAGCGATGCTGGCGGCCGTGGTCCAGGGGAGATCGGCATAGATCCACTGCAGCGCCGTCCCATTGGCGGGTGCCACGGCGATGTCGTGCGCGGCGATCGCCAGCACGCCATCGGCCGCGGCCAAGATGGCGAGTTCATTGAGGTTCTCCCAGTGGGCCGTGAAGGTGGGAGGCGCAAGTATGGCCGGCTCCTGCACATCCTGGAGCAGCGCCTCTTCCAGCTCGATCGAGGCGGACTTCTTCTTAGGCAGGCGGGCCAGTGCGTGGAGTTCATCGCAGTACGGCAGATCATGGCGCAGCGTGAGCGGATGGGCCGGCTGGTAGTCCGCCGGGGTGGCGATGGCGGTCCAGCGGGTGGCGACGCGGCGGAGGTCCTGCTGCACGCCCGGCAGCAGCAGCGCGGCGGCGCTGAGGTCCGCGAACTGATCGCCCACGCAGGGCAGGGGAGCACTGGCGATGATGGCAGACTGCTGGAAGGCGGGCCACTCGCGGGCATCCAGGCCCAGGGTGAAGCACCAGTTCTCGAAACGGTCATGCACCGCGCCATAAAAGGTGACCCGTCTGGTGACCCGCGGCAGCTTGCGGGGCAGGAGCTGGCGGCTCGGGCTGGGGTAGGCGGGCGGCGAGAGCGTCTGGGTCAGCGGCAGGTTCTGCACATGCGGCAGCCGCGGGTCGCGCTGCCAGAGCAGGGGCTGGAAGTCCATGAAGGGGGCCTGATCGAGGACCTTTTCCCAGATGTCCCAGTGGTGATGCTGGCGCTGGAAGATGAGGGTGGCGGCGGCCAGCCCGGGGAAGGCGATGCCCGCCTCCGCCGGATCGCTGCCCACGGACTTCTGCGTGAGGAAATCCGCGATGGCCACCGAGAGCAGCGCCGGCAGATGGGTGGTGAAGGCGCGATGCGTGAACAAGCCCAGCGGCACCGCGCTGGAGGACCAGAAGTCGTGATCGCTGATCGCATCCGCAGCGCTGGGTGCCCTGGTCCCAAGCCACAGGGCCCCGAGCAGGGTCAGGCGCGGCTCGCGGAAGGCGACCCAGGCCCGGTCCAGGTTGGCGACGAGCTCCGGCCCGGCGGGGGTCAGGGTCAGGATCCACTTCCCCTTCAGGCCCGCCGCATCATCCAGATTGAGCGACCAGGGCTGGCGGTCGGGACGGCGGGCGAGCAGCTCGGGGCGATGGATGCCGAGCGAGAGCGCGCCCTCTAACAGGACATCCGTGGCCGAGGCCGCTCCGCCCGCGGTGGTGGCGGTGGTGGCGCTGGCGGGGCTGTCGAAATGATCGCGGAATAAGCGCTCGGAGAGATTGGGCAGCGGCAGTTGCGCCCAGCCATCGGCCAGCGGCATGAAGGCCCAGATCACCGGATCGCGCTTCAGGATCCAGGGGCTGTTGGCCACGCCCGGGTCGCGTGCTTCATCGAGCGGCTCGGGCATGCCCCAGGCCTCGCGGACGAGGGCCGGGGCTTCGACCGGATCCAGGTAGAGGATGGCGGGCTGCTTGGGCGTGGGCATGCCAGCCGCGGGGAAGTCCGGTCTCCGGTTGAGCTCACCGAGCGAGAAGTTCTCCGCGATGCCGGCGGGGGTGCCGCCGCTGGCGAGGTATTCCAGCACCGTGGCGGGCCAGCGCTCGTCGAGCTTGGGCTGCTCATCCTGCTCGAAGCTGAATTCGAGCGTGTCGGGCATGCCGGGCTTCTTTTCCCTCTTGACGACGGTCCAGCCGAAGGTGGCGGTGGCTGCGGTCAGCGGGCCTAACAGGGCCGCAGGTGCCGCCGCCGGGTGCTGGTCGGTCAGGCGCAGGCGCAGGGTACCGGGCTCAAGATTGAGATGGTGATGACGCCGGAAGATCTGCGGCCGGCTCTCGTCCTGGGTGCCGACGAACCAGGTCAGCGCCTCCGCCGCGGCCATGCCGGTGAGTTCCAGATTCGCCCAGGCGGGCGAGCGCTGCGCATGGATTTCCAGGAAAGAGCCGATCTGCGCGAAGACCGCGGCGAATTGGTCCATCTCATCAGCGCTGGTGCGGGTGGGATCGATGCGCATGCGGAACCAGCCGAACTCGTGGGCGATCACTGGATCCGTGTCCACCTCGTGAATGGGACGGGGATCGCGCGGGGGATCCTTCTTGCCGCGGCCCACGAGATCGAAGACGCCGCCAAGCAGCTCATCCGACCAAGGCAGGCGGATCACGCCGCCCAGCTTGAAGCCGGCGGAGGTGATCCAGAATTGGCGGGTCCTCAAGCGGGCGGCGTCGTCAATCAGGATCTCATCGAAGAAATCCCGGATCTGCGGCTTCCGGTTAAATTCCCCGGCCGCATCGCTGAGCAGAACTTCCGCAGCAACACAGGTGAAGACGCCCGGTGCCGACCGCAGAGTGTTCTGGGGATTCGGCGGCTCCTGCGGCAACCAGATCCTTTCCTGGCGGCAAACGATGAAACTGGCTTCTTCGATCTTTAGTCCGCTGATGGATGGCCAAGAGCTTCCGGGCAGGAGCTTCAAGGATACAATCCTCCCGGCGACGTGGAGTAGCAGCGGGTGGTGGCCATCGTTGCCGTCGAGGTCCTGGCGCTCGATCGCCAGGCTGCGCATGGCCGTGTAGTCGTGCCCGGCTTCGGCATCCTTCTGGCGGTAAACCTCGAGTTCCACCCTCCAGCCGGGACCGTGGATGAAGATGATCCGGTCGTCGGTTTGTTCTTTGTTCGCGCTCATGGCAGAATGAAGTCAGGTCAGGTCAGGGCGGGTCGGATCAGATCGGATCAGGCGCAACTTTCACCTTGATGGTGCCGGGCGTGGCACCACCGCGGCGGGTGCGGAGCAGGGGCTTCCAGCCATCCAGCGCCCGGTGGAGGGTGGCCAACTTCATGCGCTTGACGGCTTCCTTGTCGGCAGCGGAGCCGAAGAAGTCCGCCAGCTCTTGCGCATGCGCGCTGCCCAGGATGCCGGTGTAGCGGATCTGCCACTGGCAGAGCTGGAGCCTGTTCTCCAGACCCGCCGGGATTTGGAGCGCGGTGCCCGTGGGGAGGCGCTGCTCGAAGGAATTCGGCTCCGTGTTGTCAGGCCAGGGGGCCCTGTTGAGCGCCAAGGCGGCGCGCTCGACTTGCGGATTGCCGGGGTTCGCCGCGATGATCGCCTCGATATCGTTCCGCCCGGGCTTGGCACCCAGCCAGCGGAAGACCGGGGCCGGGTTCTCCTCCTCGTCCTCGAGCTGCTCCACCTTGAGCCGGTACTTCCAGTGCCGCTCGTTTGAAGTCCAATCATCCTCGCCCAGGAAATCGGTGGGATCCTGCTCAAAGATCTCCACCGCCCCGAAGGCCCGCTGCATGCGGTTCTGGAAATCCTGATGGGCGGCCAGGCGCGGGACTGCGCGCAGATCCATGGGCTCAAAGGGCAGGCCCTGGTAGTAGTTGGCGATTTCCGCGACCACTGCGGGCGAGCCTTCCCGCAGCAAGCGCGTGCCCACGATCAACACGTCATTCACGCGCCGGTTCACCGGCGGCACAGGCAGGGCTTCGGCCCGGCCCGGGACCACATTCGTGAGGTGATGTTCGACCTGATTCCACAGCGCGGCCAGCCGCGCCTCATCAGCGTGGCCCGCGGAGCTTGCCCGCAGGGTCGGGAGATCGGGTCCGGGAGCGTGGCGCGCGGAGTAGATGAAGATCACACCGCCGCCGGTCCGCGCCACGAAATGGTCCGTGGCATCGGTCAGGCCGAAGTGCGCGTTGAGCTCCGCGGCGCTGGCGGCCATCGCAGCTTCCGGGAACTCATCCCTGAGCGGCAGGAGCCTCTCCGCAGCCACGCGGAAGGGCAGCCCGGCGGGCAAGCCTTGCAGGTAGGCTCCGGCCTTGAACTCGATGCGGCCGTGCGGATCCCAGCCGAAGGTCGCAGCTTGCGGGAAGAAGCCGCTGCCGTCCGGGTCCGCGGTAGCGGGGAGCAGCGGCATCCAGAGCACGGACTCGCGCTGGTAATCGTCCTCGGGGCCGTTGCGGATCCTGTCGAGCATGTCGGCGAGCTCCTGATAGCCGGGCGCGGCTGCCTGCAGGGTAGCAAGGTAGCCGCCGTGAAGCGTGCCGAGCCTGCCCTTGCGAACGATCATCAGGTGCCCCGTCTCTAACAGCATGTCCGGAGGGAGCTCTGCGGCGACCAAGGTGCAGGGATGGCCGCGCGAGACCGGATCCTTCCCGGCGCGGATGCTGGCGAGGGTAATGTCCGCCTCTCTGCCCAGGTTCGAGAGTTCCCAGCAGGACTTGTAGATCCGCTGGTGGAGCGCCACCGGGCCCTCGCTGCCCTTCATATGGATGATCGCGGTTTCATCCTTGGCCTGAGGCGGCAGGATGCTTCTCAGCGGTGATGCCAGGCAGCTCATCTGCAGGCGGGTCGCAGGTGCCGCTGCTGGCGGCAGGCTCACGAGGGGCCGGCCTTCCAGCAGGATGCGGCGTCCCTTGCCCTCGATCGCGGGGATCCAGTTCATCGGCTCATTGTTGAGCGGATTGCGCGGCGGACTGCCATCGTTGCTTGCGATCTTGAAGTGCAGCTCATCCTGCCGGGCGACATCCCCGCCCTGTGTCAGGAGGAACTCATAGCCCACATCCGGATCGGGCAGGCTGGTGTAGAAGCGCTCATTCCCGGTGGCATTTGCCGGATCCTCGCAGGGCCACTGGGTGCGGACATCCTGCGGCAGGCAATCCCAGAAGGATGCCAGCTCGAAGGACAGCACCAGCAGCTCCGTGAGGTCATCCTGGCGGAGCGTCGCGGGATCGGCCGGACTGTCGGGCGGCCGGTTGTCCGCGGCCAGGAAGGCCGTGAGACCGCCCGGTGAGATGAATTGGAAATCCTTCTGCAGGATCTCGGTGAGGGGCGATGCGATCTGCCCGCTGATCGCACAGGCGATGAAGCGGTGCGCGTAGCAGTAGGGCTGCGCATCCCACTGCACCACCATGGCACCATCGTGGAATTTCAGCCCGCGCGGCGGCAGGGCCAGCTCTAACAGATTGTCGCGCTCGACCTCCAGCGGCGTCTTGGAGATCGGGCCCAGGGCGGTGGCGGGATACTGTGGCAGGGTGTCTGGGCGGTGGGCCGGGAAGACCACGCTGGTGCCCGGCGGCAGCCATTGGGTCTCCGCATGGGACTTCCACTTCAGGTAGATCGGCCGGCGCAGCAGCGCCCACTGCACGCGGCGGAAGGACAGGCGGCGGCGCAGGGTGGAATTGTGATCGGCCAGCGCCTGCTCCGGGTGGCGCGCGAGGATTACTTCCCAGGTCTTGCCGGGAGTGAGGGCCTGATCGCCGGGAACGATTTCATCGAGTCGCCGCGAGGCCAAGATCAGCGGTGCCTCGACTTCCTCGATGCGGGCGATGCTGGCATCCACATGGCGCTTGATGAAGTCCTGGGGCCGGAAAGCGATGGCAGCGCTGGAGAGGCGGCGGACTGCTGGCAGGCGGCTGCCATTTAGGCGGGTAAGGAGCTCGGCGGCCGGGTGGCCCTCCACCAGGCCGTGCCAGAAGCGGTCATAGCGGCTAAAGGGCCACAGGTAGTAGCGGCGGGCGTGGGCCCAGCGGTCTTCCAGGAAGTGGTCATAGCGCAAGCGGCCATCATCCTCCGGCACGGCGAAGGCGGGCGCGCCGCTGCGCGGGTAGGCCGTGGCCTGCCAGGGACCTTCCGTGCCATCAGCGCCGGAGTTGCAGCCGCGGTGCTCGTGGAAGCGTACCGTCCAAGCCAAGAAGTTCGCCGCCAGCGTATCGATGGAGGCCGTATCGAGCGGCAGGAGTTGTTTGGCGGGAGTAGAGGGATCGACAGGCCGCAGCGATTCGACCAGGGCCTTGAAGAGATGCCACTGGGCTTGCGGGCTGTTGCGGTCCTCGGTTTCGGGGGCCTCCTCGTCCTCGTCCTCGTCGCCGTCGCCGTCGTCGGGCTGCCGGGGTTCGGGGATGCAGGTGGCGGTGCCGAAGAAGGCGGGCCAATCGCCGAAAGTACGATAAACATCGTACGGAGCATCATCCGGCGCGGGCAATCCCTCGGCCGGGGTGGAGGCCTGGCCGGGATGAGCCACGCGCTCCAGCACCACCGTGGGATGGGAGCGCGCGATGTAGAGGAAGGGCTCCGGCTCCCGGGGCAGGGCAGGGGTGGTATCCTGCGGGGGCGCGCCCCGGGTCCAGGTGCGGCTGGCGTGGCCGTCGAGCGGGGCCCAGAGGTTGTCGGCTGGCGCGGTGACATTCACCGTGGCGCTGGTGAGCTCCTTGCCGGAGACGAAGCGATCCAGGACCAGGACCCCGAAGCGGGCCGGGTCATTCGGATCGGAGATGAATTTCACCGGTGGGCTTCCTGTCACCACGGGACCGGCGTCGTAAGTCAGCGATACATTGCAGGTGATGCGGAGCGGTTCGGCCGGCACCCCGGCACCGGAGTAGCGGAAGCGGAAGGCGATCTGATTGCCGCCGGGCAGCTCGGCGCCATGGCCGATGCTGAGGTGGCGCTTGGTCAGCGCGGCGCGGATCTGCTTGCGGTTCTCCGGGGCCTGCAGGCCAATGAAAATGCCATCATCCCAAGAGGTCCAGATGGCCCCCGTTTCGTCCTGGTGGGTCTCGATGAAGCGAGCGCTGAGAGCTCCCAGGAAATGGCGCGTGATGCCTGCCTCCGGGATGACCACGCGGACATCGGCCACTTCTTCCTGGCGGAGACCGCGGAAGAGCAGGTGGCAGCGCCCGGCGGAGTCCGTGCGGACCCTCACCAGGGTGCCGGGATTGGCGCGCCGGTTCGTGTTCAGCAAGGTGACGGCGGCGGCCCCGGGGGCGGTGGCCTCGATCATCTCGCAGCGGTCGTCCAGGGAATGGAAGCGGACGAAGAGGGTGAGTTCTTGGCCCGGCGGTGCGGTGATGATCGCGCGCTGGTAGTGGAGCAGGCGGCGCGGCAGCGGGCGCAGGCTGAGCTGCATCGCGGCCAGCAGCCCGCGGGTATTGAACTTATTCTCCAAGCGCACGCCGGTGGCGAAGCCGCGCTGGATCAGGAACTCGACATGCAGGTGGGCGCGCAGCAGGGCCCAGCCCGGCTGGCTGTCGAGGGTGCGCTGGATGGCGGTGCGCAGCCGTTCCTCCGCCTGCTTCTGCGAGACGGGCTCGCCGGTGGAGAAGTGGCGGAGCGTGAAGGTCAGGCTGAGGCCGAGGCGCTGAAGCAGGCCCCAGCCGTATTCATCCGTGCCTGGCGGGCTGTCCGCCAGGAAGTCCTCCCACTTCTCCGTCCTGGCTTCCGGCAGGCCCTGGATCTCGCAGTTGTAGAGCTGCTTCCGGTTCTCCGTCTCCATGGCGCGGACCACGGCTCCCAAGAAGGGATGCAGGGTATCGGCGGCGCGCGGCGGCTTCTCCGCGCTGTGCTGGCCGGCGTAGCGCTCAATCACCGGCACTTGGTCCGTGGTAATGAGCGCGATTTCGGCCTCTTGGTTGTTGAAGCCTTGCCCCAAGGGCGGCTCCAGTGGCAGCTCTAGGCGCAGCTTCACGCGGAAGCTCTCCTGCTGCGGCGGCCTCATCGCGAAGAGGAGATAGCGCACAGCTTCCAAGATCACGCGGCGAGCCGTGATTTCCCCGACGACATCGCTGAAGGTGATCCCCAGGCCCTTGGACTGCGGATCGTAGATCGCGCTGGCGGTGGTTCCGGGGTGGACCTGCGGATTGTAGAGCAGGATGCGCGAGTTCGGATCGTCTGTCTCGCCGGGGATGAATTGCAGCGAGAGGATGGCCCCCGGGGTGATCGCGGTGTCGATGAAGACGGGCAAGGCGGTGGTGGCGAAAGCGAGCTGGGCCGGGTGCGGCCGGAGGTTGAAGGCCGGGCGGATCCGCGGCTGGCCTTCCGGCGTCAGGGCATCCGGCTCAAGCGGGTCTTCCTCCGTGGCTCCGGAAGACCACTCCGGCCAGATGAGGTAGGACTCCCGCCACGACCACCAGGCATGCTCCTTCCCGTCCGGCTGCTCCTTGGCGCGGGTCACGCTGCTGGGATACCAGGCTTCCCATTCATTGGTGGCCAGGGTCGAGTGGGGGACCAGCGCCGCTTCATCCGCGGGCACCAGTTGGATTTCCGAGAGGTGCCGGGTCTTCGCCCAGATCTGGTTGCGGTACTCTTCCAGGTCGGGATAGTTCCCGCCCGTGCCCGGCTTGGCCTTCTTGAGGAGCCGCGAACTGATGCTATCGAGATCGAGCTCGTGGAGGGTGAAGCCGGCATTGAGGGCGGCGGGATAGCCGGGCTTGTCATGGTGGGCGGGATTCCAGCGCATGCGCAGCATCCGCGGGTGCTTGGGGTGCCGCAGGAAGCCGATGCCGGCGAGGAGCGGCGAGTCGGTAGGATTCACATCGTAGGTGCCGGAGACGGGCATCGGCACGTGGGCGAACTCGACCTGCTTCTGCAAGTCGCGCTCGGGATGGAGCTCGGAGATGAAGTTGCGCGGCAGCCACTCCAGCAGCGCGGGCCGGCGGACCTTGCGGAGCGGATCATCCTCAGCCAGGGTGTCGCCCTGGTTGCTGAAGCGCAGCGCGAGCCGCGCCGGAGTCAGGCTGCTCTCTGCTCTAACAGTCAGGGTGAGGCGGCCATCCGCCGCGGTCTCGTAGGCGACGGCCTGGACGAAGACGCTCCACGCTTCCGGCTGCCAATCGGTTGCGTGCTTGATGCGCGCTTGCTCCAGCTCCTCGGGCGTCACGGTATAGCGGACCCAGCGGCCGCTGCGGTTCGGGGGGGGATTCGGGTCGAGCGTGACGAGCGGGACGATGACATCGGTGGGCGCGCGGCTGGTGTTGAGCGAGGGATTGCGGACCGTGGCATGATCGCGGGTGCCGCCATCCAGGCCGTAGCTGCCGAGCGCGAGGGTGGCCTCCTTGCGGAAGACCAGGCGGTAGCCGCCATCCGTGAAGTCATCCGGCCGTGGGAAGAGCACCTCGATCGCTTGGACCGCGAGGAGCTTGCGGGACTCCGCCAGGTCATTGTCCGGATTGACGGCGTATTGAGGATCGTAGAGGGTCAGGTCCAGGCTGTGGTTCGGCCTGACGAATTCGTAGCAGATGGAGAATTCCGCCTCGCTGAGTGCCTGCGGCAGTACTTCCGGGAAACGGGTCGCCTCCACGGTGCGGGCCGGACCAGCCTGGCCGAATTGATCCACCGGCACGATCGTGTAGTAGTAGGTGATGCCGGAGAGCGGCAGCTTGTCCGCGCCCGTGCCGGCCTGATCCTGGCCGTGGAAGTAATCGGTGAACTGGTAGCGCGGTGCGAGGCGCCGGTTGACCACCACGGCCGTTTCGAGCCGGTGCGGCGCGAGCGAGTCGGCGGCCTTGATGCGGAATTTCCTGGGTGCCTCGCGGCCCTGCAGGGTGATGCGGGTCACCTCGTAGTAGGCCAGGTGGTGCTCGATGTCGCGCTGGGCATCGCTGAGCTGGTCCTGCGCCGCGAACTTGCTCAGATCCCAGTCGAGCTGCCATGACACGCCGATCGAGGCGGCATCGGCGAAGACCCGGGCATTGCGGAAGATCGGGGCGATCTTCTTGAAGCCGAGCGAGCGCGAGGCGAAAGCCCGGACGATCTTCTCGTCGGAATCCGGATTTTCGGCTGCGGGCCCGAGGCGTTGCCGGATGCGGGGGGCGTCGGTGTCCGGAGCCGCGGGATCCGGCGTGGGGTTGTCGAGCCAGCCCAGATTGATCTCGCCGTTCTCGGGCAGGACGACGCGGAAGACGAGGCCGAAGGCGAAGGGCAGCAGCGGCCGGGTGGCGGCTTCGGCTTCCAGCGCTTGCTTGGCGGTGAAGTCCTTGGCGGCGTAGTCGCGGAACTGGCTGATCATCTGCTGCAGCATCACGCCGCGAGTGTGCAGGGCATTCTCATGCCGCCGCACCCAGGGCGGCGGCTCCTGCGGGGTCGCCCCCGGATCAGTGACATGGTAGGTGGAGCTGTCCCCGCCGAAGGCCTGGCGCAGGAACTGGTCATACTCCGAATTCGGATCGTGGCGGAAGTGCGGCGAGCGCCGGAGCTGCTGCACGGAGGCGAGCAAGGCGGCCTCGTAGGCATTGTCGGCAGGGTTCTCGATCCGCGAATCGCGCAGGCTTGCGCCGGGTTCGAGTTGCGGCAGGGCCGGCTGATGGGCGGCCCGGATCAGGCTGATGCCCTCCGTTTCAAAGGCGTCCTCGTCAAAGGAGGTGTGGCCTGTCCCATCTGCCGCGGTGAATTCGGAGATGAAGGCACCGGTGACGTAGCGCTTGAGGGAGAGCGGCTGCGGCTGCGCATCCTGCCTGGGGGTGGCCTCTTGGCCCGCCTGCACATTGTAGACCCCGCCGGGCTCGGAGATGGTGGCATCCCAATCGACCGAGGTCGGGAACTGGCGATTGTCCCGCGACCGCCACCCGTAGTTCCCGCCTTCACGGCTGAATTGTTCGATCGGATAAGTGCAGTCGCCATTCAGATGGCGGATCAGGAAGTCGACGTGGGGACGATCGACATCCTGCTCATGGTGCGCGCCATGTTCGTCGGTCGTGAAGCTGACCGGCGGCGGCGGCGGCAGGAAGGCGGGCTCTTCCTCCCACTCGCCCGGCGCGCCGTTCCGCGGCCTTTCACCGCGTGGCACAAGCATGAAGTAAACGTAGCGCAGCCGTGTGCCGCCGCCATCGGTCCCGCTCCACTCGGCATGCAGCACCGTATAGTCCGGTCCCGTGATGTCCGCGGGGATGGGCTCCGCCGGGAAGGCCTGTCTTGCTCCAGGCGCAGCCTCGTGGAATCCCGGCGCACCATCCCGGAAGGTCTTGGGCCCGGTCATGCCGGGCAGTTCGGGGATGCCGTCATTCGCCTCCAGTCCGAGGTTCATGATCTCCGCGGTGAGGTCCCGCGCGCGCTGCAGCTCATTCTTGCGGAAGCCGACATCCACGCCGATGCGCAGCGTGCGGCCGAGCACCTTCAGCCCCAGGGTGCCCTTCGCGCGCAGTCCCGGCAGGTCGATCCCATCCATGCCGATCTCCACCAGCGCGGTGAAGACCAGGCGGAAGGTGAAGCCGAAGCGCAGGGTGATCTTGCAGAAGCCGATCTTGATCCGCAGCCAGGCCTCCACCCCGAACTCCGCATCGATGCTCAGGCCGATGCCCATGTAGAGGGCCGAGTCCTTGATCGGATTGCGCAGGCCGATGACGGTGATAAGGCGCGCGCCGAAGGCGACATCCGCCCGGGCGACGACGCGCACGCCGAAGAAGCCCATGGAGAGGCCGGCCTCCAGGTCGAGCCGGCCGCGGGCCATCAGGCTCAGGCCGGAGATATAGCGCCGCGTCTCCACGCGCTGCAGCAGGCCGGCGCTGATCTCCACCTGGAGGATCCCGCCCATCTTGTAGCCGTAGCGCAGGTTGTTCGGCCAGCCGAGTTCCATGTGCACCAGCCCGGGCTTCGCTAGGAAGGTCGCGGAGAAGCGCGTCGACTTGATCGCCGCTTCCAGGATGTCCCACAGCTCGGGATTGCCGCCGAAGACCGCATTCTCGTTCGAGGACATGTGCGCCAGGAACATCCGCTTGCGCGGCGAGAGCAGCATGAAGCCGGACACCAGCGGATTCTCTTGAAGCCCGGGCTTCACCTTCTCCACATACGCGTGGTAGTTCGTGAAGAGCCAGCCCCGCATCGTCATCAGGAAGGTCAGGTCGCTGCGCAGCGCCATCACCACATCGAAGAGCGCCAAGTTCGGCAGCGCCTTCTCCTTGGTCGCATTCCACTCCGTGGGGCTGCCCGCGGCGGAGGCGAAGGAGAACATCGCCCGCAGCACCACCGTCCAGCGCGGGCTCTCGCCCGGCTTCTCCAAGTCGATCGTCCAAGCCCGGCGGTCGGACAGGTTCCCCTGGCTGCGCGACAGCACCTTCAGCTCCGAGAGCAGCGCGCGGATGTCATCAATGAGGTCCGCCTTCTTGATGCTGGTGAGCGTGAAGCGGTAGCCGAAGCCCAGGCCCACCTCGCGCAGGTAGAGCGGCAGCGCCGCCATCTGCAGGCTGAACTTGCGGGCTTCTAGATACACGAACCAGGCCCGCACCCACTCCTCGCTCTCCGGCCGCCGCACCCGCAGGAAGGCGAAATTCGCCCCCAATTCGGGCAGCCCGTTGATCAGCAGGGTGCCGGTCCCGGCGAAGCCCTTCGCCTCGATCCCGGAATCGTCGAAGGCCTCGCCATCGAAGTAATCCAGCGAGCCGCCGATCTTGAAGGCGGAGCCGAAGGCCACGCTGAGGGCGAGCCCGGAGGCCTTGATCCGCGGGAAGGGATTGTTTCCCTTCGGCAGGCCCAGCAGCATCTCATGGAAGTCGAAGCGCGCATCGATGATATCGCCGCCCGCCAGCGCGAACTTGATCTGGCCGACCAAGGCGATCGCCGGATCCCCGCCGAAGGCATCCGCTGCGGGCAGGAAGCCGATCCCGCGCAGCTCGAATTCGAAGCAGCCCAGGAACTTGAACTTCTTCACCGTGGGCAGCGTCACGGTGAATTTCACGTGCTTCTTCAGCACGCTCCAGTCGGAGGTCAGCGGGCAATTCAGCAGGTCTAGCTTGATGCCCGGCAGAAAGGCCAGCGCATTCGAGTCCGGGATCGCGCCGGGGTCGAATTCGGCGCTGCCGGTCAGGGTGAAGTAAAAGTGCGCCTTCGGCTCTCCGGCGAAGCGCAGGCCCAGGCCGCTGAGGGAGGTCTTGAACTTGGTGCCCTCGCACTTCAGCGGCTTGTTCAGCTTGAGCTCCGCACCCGAGTTCAGGACCTTGAAGTTGCCCGCGCGCTCGCCCATGGAGATCCACGCGCTCACTTCCGCATCTCCCACCAGGTCCGGTGGCAGGGAGCCCTCGCCCTTCAGGGTGAAGTCCTGGACCCGCCCTTGGCGCAGCGCCAGCTTGCCCTCGCTGAAGCGGAACTTGGTGCCCACCCCGTTAAGCCGCACCGGCTTGTCCGCCTCGATCACGGCATCCAGGTCGATGCCGTTGCCATTCACCACGAAGTGATCCACGCGGAAGACCAGCGGCTCCGCGGAGATGGTATTCGCCTCGATCCGGATCCGCGCTCCGGGCACCGGCCGGATCTGGAAATTCCCGCCGGCCAGGTGCACCTCCAAGTAGCGCATCAGCCCGCCTGGTGCCAGCACCCCTTCGAAGATGAAGCGCAGGCCGGGCAGGAATTCCTGGTCGATCTTCGGCGCGGTGTCGGCCAGCACCAACTTGTCGCCGACGTTGATCTTGAAGGCGAATTGATCGAGGTCGAAGGCCAGCGCGATCCGGCCCTCCGCGCGCATGCGGCCCAGGATGACGCGCAGGTCCGCGCTGCAACGGATCGCCGGGATCTCGATGCTGGTCTGGAAGTTCCCGACTTCCACGTATTGCGCCAGCGCCTGGCCGATCGCGCCGCCGGCATTCTGCAGCTCTTCCTTCGCCTTCAGGAAGGGCAGCATGAAGCGGTCGCTGAACTTGGCATCGAGAGCCCACTCCGCCGCACTGAAGTTCGCGATGTTTTCGATATCGATCCCAAGCGCTCCGGCGGCGACCTGGTCGGGCAGGGAAGGGTTCAGCTCCTTGAGGAATCTCCGGCGCGGCCCGCTGCCATTCAGATACTGGCCGAAGTAAACCACGGAGCGCGGCGAGGTGCGTGGCGTGGCGGTGAGCGTGAGGAAGGGCTCCTTCTTCTCGTCCTTGCCATCTTCCTCGCCCAGATAGCGGCCGCTTCCGCCCTCCGGTCCACCATCGCCACCGAGTGCGAAGCTGGGATAGAGCTTGGCCGTCTGACCCGGACAGATCGTCTGCAGGAAGAGGACCTGGGGATCGCCCTTGTCCAGGCCATCCACGATCAGGCTGTAGGAAAAGCCGCTGCAGCTTTCCACCGGCAATTCCAGCGTGACGCCCGGCAGCTTGAAGTGCCTGACGGTCGGCTGCTGCGGATTCTGCGCGCGCTGCCAGTCGAAGCGCAATTGGGCCGGCCGGCCATCGTGCCACACGGTCGAGATCGCGACCTTTTCCTGCACTGCCTGCGCGACCTCCTGGCCGGCGGTGACGAGTCGCTCGCCGGTGTCCTGGATCTGGTCGCCGATCTGGCGCAGCAGGCGCGAGGCGTCGCTCTGCTGCCAGCGGATGCCGAGTTCGCGGACTTCCTGCTTCAGCTTGCGGGCGACGCGGTCGAGGATCTGCTCGAGCTTGAGCTCCACCCTTTCGCCGAGCGCGCGGAAGTCGAGCGCGAGCTGGCAGTCATCGGGCTGGAGCTTGCCGTTCTTGAAGACGATGACGACGCCATTTGCCTGCACGAGCTCGCCGCCGGCCACCGCGCTGGCGAGGCTGAGCTGGCGGATGCTGAGGGTGCTGGTGAGATCGGGGCTGGTGTAGTCGTTCTTCAGCCGCGCGCCGGTCCAAGCGAGCGCCAGCACTTGATGCGCGCCGGTCCCGAACTGCAGCACATGATCCGGAATGTCCGTGCTGGCGGCCCCGGCCGCGGTGATACTGAGCCGGCGGTGATCCAGCGCCACGCTCAGACCGGGAGCGGTGACCGTGCCCAGCTCGGTGCCGGTGCCCGCATCCAGGATCGTGAGTGAGGTGGCGGAGAAGGCCGCCGTGCCGGTGGCCCCGGCACCGGTGAAATTGGCCTGGAAGCCCTGCGCCCGGATCTTGAAAGGGAGCTTCGGCAACTGGAAGTTGAAGTCCGGCCAGGCCAGGGGGAAATGGAAGGAGGGCAGGAGATTGCTCAGATCGAGATCGAAGGGCAGGCTCAGCCCCAGCTTGGGCAGGCGGAACCGGAACTTCGGCACCAGGGTATCCGGGCTCAGGAGGATGAAGCCGGCGCGCAGCAGATGCTCCATGTCGGTCCCATCCTGGCTAATCAGGAACCAGGCGAAACCGGTGATCTCGAAGAAGGGCCGCTCGTCACTGTAGTCATCCAGCGGCGCGAAGCGCAGGCAGGCCCATATCCTGGCCCGTGCGGCCAGGTCCGGTCCTTGGAATTCTAGGCTGCCAAGCTGGAAGTGGCCGGGAGCGCCCGCGGCCAGATCCATCTCCCACTCCAAGGTCTGCGCCGGGATAGTCCAGGTGGCGGGGTCCCTGAAGCGATACACGCCATTTCCATCGGGACCCTCCAGCAGCTCCATGGGAATCTCCCGGGCCGTGCCATGGCATTGGTACCTGACCGATCTGGTGATGGTGAGTAGAACCGAGACGACGGAGAAGTGCGTGCCTTTCACATCGCCGGAGAGCAAGATTTCCAAAATCGTGCCGCTGTCTTCTTTTTTGACGAGTTCTATGGAAGCCATGCAAAAATATTTCCTTATTTCACCACGATGGAGGACTGAAAGTCGAGTCTATTTTCTCCCGACTAACTTGAATTGTTACGCCGCGGCGGGGAGGAGGGTCAGGCCGAGGGCTGCTGCTTGTTTTTCAAGAGGTCCTGAGGGAAAACGGTGCACTGAGGGAGCATTTTCTCCAATGACGTGCACATCAAGTGCACTAACGGTTCCATTGCTCATCGAACCCTTTTACCTCCCTTCACAGCGGACTATCTCTCCCCCTGTTCGGCTTGGAATTTGAATCCAAGGCATGACAACAGGGCTATTGCGGACCAGTGCTGTCTCTGGAATTTCACTGTCTGTCCAAAGGAATACCGAGTCTCCATTTCGGTTTTTCTTTCGATGGCGGGATCATTGTCTGGCAGAAAACTGTCTGCCAGGCTCTGGAACCAATCGGCCAAATCCGTCGGCGCTCCGCCCGATGACCTCTTCACGGAAAAGGCTTTCCACCGCCGCCTCCCCCAGCGCGCGGTAGGCCTCAAACTGGGCCTCGTCATAGAATTGGTCACCGGTGCTCTGATGGTACCGGTCACCGCGAGTTTCAGATACAGCATCCAGCCCAAACTTTCCGAAGTTTCGTGCGCCTGGGTGAGGGCGCCGCCGGGGCGGAGCGCGGGCGGCGGATCACAGTGCAGCGGGATCTGAGGGAGCATCATGACCGCGAGGTGTCGCTGGCCCTCATTCAAAGCCTAGCGGCGGAGACCGCCAAAGTGGTCATGGCCCGTGAGGACCGCTGGACTTACACTTCGCTGACTCCTCCGGATCAGGCGGCGGTCATCGCCCTGGGGTATGACGGCACCTGCGAGCAGACCTGCGGGGAGGGCTGGAAACAGGTCATGGTGGGCACCATGACCCTTTACGACAGCGGCGGTGAACCCTTGGAGACCCTGTGCCAGGCCAATGCGCCCGAGGACGGCAAAGCCACCTTTCTGTCCCGCATGGACCGGGAGGTGGCGGCGCTCAAAAACCGTTATCCGGACGCGCTGTCGGTGGGCGTCAGCGACGGGGCCGCCGACCTGCGCGCGGAGCTGGGCAAACACTGCGGGCAGCTCATCCTGGACTTTTGGCACGCCGCCGGATACATAGTCTCCGCCGGTCAGGCCATGACCGTGGGCGCCGGCGCGCATGGCGAACTCACCGCCGCGCAATGGACGGATCAGGCCCTCCACCGTCTCAAAACGGAGGAGGGAGGGGCCGTCGGACTGCTGGCCGAAATGGAGCGCCGGCTGGACAACGGCCCCCGCCTGGCCAAAGCTGAGCGCGCGGAACTGGAACGCGCAGCGGGATACTTCGCCAACAACCTTGACCGCATGGACTACGCCGCCGCCCTGCGTGAGAACCTGCCCATCGGCAGCGGCATCACGGAGGCCGCCTGCAAAACCATCGTCAAGGCGCGCCTGTGCGGCGGAGGCATGCGCTGGCACCCGGGCTCCATGCAGCAGGTTCTCAGTCTCAGAGCCCTGCGGCGCAGCTCCAACCGATGGGACCAGTTCTGGACGCGCATTGACCGTCAGGGCTTCTGAAAAACTCACCTTCACAACCCATTGCGGCACCGTTTTTCCGAGCCTCGAACATCACTAACTAGTCACACCCGATTAAACCGGAAGTGGTTTTAAACGGTCTGCCACGGCGTGAAATTAACTGGAAGCAGCCTCCACTGGCAGCCGGTTTTACTGACATACAGGATGGCGTTGATGATTTCCCGCATGGAATGACGGCGGGCCGCTCCCCGCGGATCGGGTCGGACGGTGAACTCCCTAATCAGAGCCCATTGCGCATCATTAAGATCACTTGAATATTTCATGCTCCCAAGGTAGCAGACCACACGAATCAAGAAATTTTAGCCAAACGGGCTCTAAGGCGTTTTTTTCTTGATTGTAAAATCTAAAAGGAGTAATTTTTGATTAATCGGCAACTTACTGGCCCCGATTTCCAGTAGGATTGATTTTGGAATATATTAAATTAAGCATTTATTAATTAAATTCACGATTATGGCTTGGCAAATTCGTTTCATTCCTGATGAGGTTGAAGGAATCACCGTCTTATGCAATGGCGCTCATGCATTGGATTGGTCTTCTGCTGAGGGTGAGGTAACCAAAGCGGTTCCAGCCCAATGGGCCACACTACCTCATGTTAATTTTCGCGCTGACGGGAGTCCTAATGGGGATAATGCTCATATACAAATATTTTGGAATGATCAATTTAGGCACAACATGGAATTCGATAATGGGGAGGATTGGGATTCTTAGCGCTTGTTGACATTGGGCATCAGAGGTTGTCAACCGTATAAATGGAGGCTAAGGCGTAGCGGATGAACGCGAAAAACATGCGTTTAGTCTTTTCAGAGTGGCTGGCCAGCCTCTAAAACACCTTGAGACGCTGCAAGACGTTCTCCAAGGCATGCCGTGTCCGGTAAAGCGCGGCGTCATAGGGCTCAGGATCCTTGACGTTTTTGCGAGCCGGAATGCATGGTTCACAGTCCAAGGCGGATTTTGTCCCGTAGCGGCCGGCTGTTATACCCGTTGGCTTCGCCTGTCTCCGCTTGCTCCGGCTGTCGCCCACCACGATGTGTATCTTGGTGTTGAGCCCTCCGCGCGATTTCCCGATGGCCTTGTCCTTAGGACTTCCCGGCCCGTTCGCGTGCTGGTGGACTTTGCAGTGCGTGCTGTCCATGAACACGGTTTCGGACATATCTCCAGTGAGCATCCGGTCTTGGAGGAATTTAAAAAAGCCCGTCCTCGAAAGGCGGTTGAAATACTGGTGAATGGCGCACCAGGGGCCAAACTCCGAGGGCAAAGCCCGCCAGGCGCAGCCATTGCGCAGGAGACACCACAGGGCGTTCAGGTTGGCATCGATGGCGGGCACCCGCCCGCCTCCAACGCCTCCAAGGGGGGGATCCATGGTTGGCGTCACGGAACTCCCCGATCATCTTTTTCAGGAGCCCGCGCAGTGTCCCCGGCATGAAACTGTGAAAGTCAGTCATAAGTCAGACCGCAAAAGTCAGTCGTCACACCGCCATTTCAAGCCTGCACTTTGTTCAAAAGAGCAACCCGAGGCAATGGCGACAGGCCCTTGAGCGGTGGCCCGCTAATCAATTACAACTTGACCCTCCCTACCTAGATTCAGCTTGGATCATCCGGCAAATCACCCACTATGACAAAGCTTGTTGGCAGCTGTGTACCCAATTTACTGTTGACACAAAATTCTTTTTCGCATCAGAAGTCGTATTTTTGCGTTTGGGAAAGAATTATATTGCTTTTTGCATAATATTCTCCAAATGTTTTATGGAACGGGCAGTGATTTCAATCTTCTTCTCTGACACTACATCTGCACGGGACCCGCTCGTGCAATCAAGTCGATGATGGAAGGATTGGCATTGCTACACTCAAACCCTCCAAAACTACAAACTAATAAACACAAATGGGGCACCGCGTTAACAACTTTGATGAGTTTTCTGAAATGGTAGTTAGAGCACAACCCGATGAAATATTCGGTTTCTTTCTTTTTGATAGCCACTTTGAGAGCGAAGGAGTTCAGAGATTTGCAGCAAGGAATTTTAGTTGGCTCGATGAGCTAGCGACACGAACAGGAATTACCTTCTTCGTTCCCCTCAGTAAAATGAAAGACCGAAAGGAAGGTTCGGAATTCCAGAACATTAGTCAACGAGTTGCAGGGAGCTTTGGAATTGAAAACAAGAATCTCCCAGGAATCATCCTCTTTTCACACGTACACGAGGATAGCGCTGTCTATCTCCCTTTGTCTGCAAAAGACTTCAAGGTCGACCTTGATTCCGTAACAAAAATCCTTCGAGAGCTTTTTGCTTTAATTGAAGACGCCCTTAGAGAAAACACCGGCAATAATATCCAAATTGTTCTCGTGGATATACGCCGTAGAATCGAAGCGCTTAAAATATCGAACAAAAAATCCAAACTTATTAAGACAATTGGTAGAGGAATAATACAAACACTAATATTCTCTTTTTCCCAATTAAGAGACTTAGCTCATACTTTTGTTGGTAGTTTAGGACAGAGCGTCGATACGTAATTGATTAGGGCTTGTTTACATTGGTGGCCAAAGCCCAATGCCTTTAGGAGCCTGTTGAAAAACATCCACCTCACGGCAATCCGGATTGATGGGCCGGAAAAATTTTTCCTGGAGTCCGCCGCGGAACCTGGCAGGGTGGCGCGGAGATGAGCAAATTCCGCCGCAAAGACCCGAAGGCCCTGCGGGCCGATCTCTGAATTCAGCCCGGTGAACTGACCAAAGGCCCAAAGGACGGCTTCTATTCCAAACTTCTTGAAGTGCTTGAGGGGATGGATTTCACCGGCCGGATCCACCGGCTCTGCGAGGTCCACTGCAAGGCCGGCATGGGCAGCGGCGGACGCCCGCCGACGGATCCCGCGGTGATGTTCAAGATGATGATGGTGGGGTTCCTTGAGGGCATCGGCAGTGACCGGGGCATCGCCGCGCGCTGCGCCGACAGTCTGATCATCCGCCGCTTCCTGGGCTATAATCTCACGGAGGAGACGCCCGACCATTCCAGCTTCACGGTGTTCCGCAAACGGCTGCCGGACACCGTTTTTCAGGCCGCGCACGAGGTGGTGGTTGAGGGGCTGCGCGCCCACGGCCTGCTCAAAGGGCGCCACTTGGGCATCGACTCCAGTGTCATCGAGGCCAACGCCAGCCTGAGCGGCCTGGTCCAGCGCAACACCGAAACCAGTTATTGGGATTACGTCAAAGGGCTGGCCGGGGAGGCCGGGGTGGATGTCAACGACCCCGTCGCCGTGGCGCGGTTCGACCGCGGGCGCAAGGGCCGCAAAACCTCCAACAGGGAGTGGTATAATCCGGATGACCCCGACGCCAAGGTGGGCAGGACCAAGGACGGGGCCTGCGATATGATTTACAAACCGGAGCACAAGGTGGACCTGGAGACCGGAGCCATCATCGCCGCCGAAGTGCGCCCCGGGGACGCCGGGGACACGGCGGACCTCTCCACCCGGATCATCGGAGCCGTGGAGCTGGTGGGGGAGATGCATAGCGGGGACCACGCGGAGGGCGCCTCCCGCGTGCGGGACGTCACCGCCGACAAGGGCTTCCACAGCCCGGAGGAGCTGGGCATCATCCGGAATGAGACCGGCGCGCGCACCGTCATCGGCGACGCCGGCGCCGCGCGCCGCAAGCCTGAAAACCTCGATCCCGAGGCCCGTCAGGCGGTGGGGAGGGCCGCCCGCGCGGTGAAAAGCAAAAGCGGCAAAGCGCTTCTCAAAAAACGCGGCATGCATATCGAACGGGGCTTCGCCCACGTCCTGGACTGCGGGGGGCTCAGGCGCACGGCGCTGCGGGGTCTGGCCAATATCAACAAACTCTATCTCTGCGGCATCCTCACGTTCAACCTCAGCCTGATCATGCGCAAACTGACCGGCCTGGGCACCCCGCGCCAGGCGGCGGCGGTTTTTTTGGGCCTGTTATGAGTGCTTGCTGGCGTTCCTCCCCGCCTTCATCGGCAACCTGATTTTGCTTGCCCGCCGCTCAGCTCCGGTTTTGACATGGAGGGCTGCGGTTTGCTGATTTTCAGATTTTAGCTGTTTCTTGATTCCGATGGTTTTTCAACAGGCTCTTAAGGATTCAGCGGCTGTTTGAAAAAATGAGGGCACCTCTAAAAACCTCCCCAACAGTTTGCAATCGGTCCGGAACTTGGTAAAGACGCTGACAACACCATGGCCAAACGCCGCAGTCAGCGCCCCGTAGGGGCTTTTTCACCCGGTAGGAATGGGAGACCAAAGTGGCCGTCAAAACCACGGTCCTTGACGTTTTGGATCTGACCCTGGACTGGGAGATGTTCCGCCCGGTGCTGGACCAGAAACTGGATTTCAGGCATCCGGAGCTCGCCAAGCCCGTCAAAGGCGGAAGTGCGCCCCCCTTTCCTGACAGCGCCGGACTCGGCACCCACATCTCCGGCCTCCTCCTCACGCGCCCTCCTTCTCCAGGCCAGCACTGTGCTGTATGCCAGACCCGCCCGCCGGCAGAACTCCGCCAGCGAAAGGCCGCTGATTCAAATTCGCGCAGCAGTGCCGCGCGCCTCTCCCGTGCTTTTGATTGCGTCATGCCCCACCGTGGCACACCGCCGCCGCCCCGCCCGCCTTACCGGACGGTCATCCGTCAACTTCCGATTACCCACAAGTTTTCTGGATTTGCACGCCGAGCATGATGTCGGCAAGCCTTCGCAGGCCCCGCCAGATGACCATATTGCCGGGCGGAGGGTCCCGCCTCCGCGCCAGATAACCTCCAAGGCGTGCAATGGCGGTGAGATAGTGTGACATGCTGTGCGGTCCTGAATCATGAGGCGGATCAGGATTAGTCAGTTGATCCAGCGCCCGGCACCCGTCCTCCGTCAACGCAAGGTCCGGCGGTGCGTCCGGCACGGCCCGGTTGAGCATGGTCATCCGGAAGACGCGCCAGCTCACAATGCAAAACACGGAAATGAGCTTTACCAGCCGCTCTGAGGACCTCAGCAGAGACTCCTCCGCTTTGCAGCCGGATTTAAGAATCTTATGGAATATTTCAATTTTCCATCGCAGCGCATACCAGCCTGTTTTTTCGAGGGCCTCCTCCACGGAGGTGACCGGAAGGTCCGTCAGAAGCCTCCACTTTACCGGTTCCCTGCCTTCAGGTTCACCGTTTTCCATGACATGAATGACGGTGAGTTCCAGCGCCGGATACCGTTTCTTTTTGCCCTCCGGGGGCAGGATGCGCAGGCGGCGGTATCTGATCTCCACTTGTGCCTCCGACAGCTTTCCGTCCTTTGTTTTAAGCTGCAGCGTGCGCATGCCGCGTCCGTCAGGCGTCTCCATCTCTTTGGCTGTCGTCAGTCCCCGCCCGCCGGCGTAACGGTCCACGCAGGTGCGGAACAGGAAGTGCGTTTTCTCCTCCTGTGCCGCGCAGAACAACTCAAAGATGTCACTTCCACGGTCACCAATGTGAACACAGCGTCCGGGATCATTAAGAGGACGGGTGGACTGCCGCAGATTCTCCAGCCAGCAGAAACTCTCCTTCTCCCTGATGGGAATGCGGGTGGTATTGACATGCCGCTTCAGTTCCGCAGCACCTTTAAATTTGCTGCGGGTCCAGAACTTGATGGCGGTCAGCCCGGGGGGCAGCCCGTCCAGGGTGAAGGCCATGCTGGAATGCATGAGCATCCCTCTTACCGTCAGGCAGGCAGGGCGCCCGGTTTTCCGGAAGTCTCTGCAGGCAAAAGCGCGTTTGAGAAGACCCATGCCCGTAATGCCCTGTCTTTGATAGGTGAACTCCGTGGTGTCATGCATGATCAGAAAGGGGCCGGCCGCCGCCTGCTCGCGGACCCGCGATGCCTCGAAATGCCCCGCCAGGATTCCCTCCTCACTCACACGCGGGTTGGAGAAAAACCGGTAAGCCGCCTTCGTGGCCGCCCAGTCCTGACAGGCAAGCGGAATGCTGCCGCCGATGCAGCGAAAGAGACTGTCCAGGAGCGTTTTAAACCTCCGGTCCAGCCGCGCGTCTCCAAAGCCTCCTTCAGCCGTTTCCCCATCCATCGGGGACATATCAGTAACTTCATTGATCCGGGGATTTTCCGGTGCTTTTCCGCGCTGCTTTCCGACGGTCATGCACAGCTTTTGAGCAAAAACGTATCACGTTGTACAGACAATTCGGCAGGGATCGCCGGTTTTTCAGACCGAAACTTGTGGGTAATTGGAAGCATCCGTCAAAGGCTTACAGCCAATTTGCTGAAAACCCAATATTTTGCACGCTGAAGTTGTGGGTAATCAAAAGTCCAAAAGGAAGGACTCGTGGGCTTTCTAACGAATCCTAAGCCTAGCTGCGGGATCGCCGCATAAAACGTAGTTTCGGGCGTCCATCGCGGCAGTCCAATAACGTGCCAAACGTGAAGCTGTGCCCCGGCGAAGGTGAGTTCCCTTTTGCAACGCTGTGATCATCTCCACTGCCAGTAAAGTGGAGAGGCTGGCGTAACGTTGACCAAGATTGTGAAGGGCATGCCCCAGACGTTCGCCTCTTATGATGCGTTCCAATGTTTGCCTGAAGTCTTCGGTCTGAGAGTCAGCGGAGCCAAACTTGAATGAAGTGGTCCAAGCTAGGTCCACGTGTCCGAAGAACCCTAACGCTGGACCTGCCGGGTGCGCGAGCAGTTGAGTAGCAAGCGCAGATTGGAAGGTGTGAGGCGCAATTTGCTCCACTTTGAGGAGATTGGGATTACCAGGGAAATTATCCATCCGTGGCGTACCGGCTCCAAAGCAAGCGAAAGAAAACCATACCAACCCACGAAGGTCCCCGGCCTGCTGCAAATCAGCGGCTGTGAACTGTTCGCCGTTCTCGCACAGAATCGCTCCCTGACCCTTAAGTTGACCGGCGTCACCCATATCAAATCCGACGCCGTGCGTAGCACTGAACACCACCGGTACACGTTCGCTTCCGTGCAGAAAACGTGCAAGACGATCCTTGGTGGCCTGTGGACCTGTGACGCTTTGAATCTTCCAACTGCCCGGTACGATCTTCATGGCCAAGGGCTCAATCAACTGCTTTGCGCTGAGCGAGGTCGATGGGTCGCCGTCATTGGTGGGGCCAAAGAACGCCAGCTTCTGGGTGAAGATCAGTTTCTTTTCCGCTGCGACGACTGCTTCAGCGTAGCGTTGCCACTCCTCAGGCTGGGTGAGCGTGAGGCGGCCAACGGCGTAGTCCACAGCCAACGCAGTTTGGAACTCATACGGCACTATGACCGGCTCTCCCACAATCAAGAGGTAGTAGGGCAGCTTTGCTGGGTTGATGGTACCTGGACTGACTTGATGGCGTTCAAGCAAGGCCGATACGTCTTCTAGCTCGCCGGAGTTTGATACCTGAAGGTCAATCTCGCGGTAGAGCGGGCCGGCTACTGCCTTGCGCTCCTGCAAAAGTGGCGCGAGGGCATCCTTCACAGCGGCGGGTGTGTTGGGTGCCCAGAGCACCGCCCATCCGGTGCTGCTCAAGTCGTCGGGCACGATGCCATCAGGCAATCCGCCCTTGAACTCAATATTATCTGGCACCACCGCCACGGGCTCTGCGCGACGCACGCCACCCAAGGTCTGAAGGATCCACGAGGCCAGTACCTCCGCGCTTACGGGCGGGCGGAGGGGTTTGCCTGTGCCCGCATGGATCCCCATGGGTTGAAACTTTTCTAACATAACTTCGAATTGGGGAAAAGTGTTGTGGAGAAGCCAGCGCCGACGCGACCGCAGTATCTACTTCTGCTGGGCGACAAGGACTGCGGGCTTCAGCACGGTCCCGTCTGCGTTGCTGAACAGCTGCCCGCGCACGGTGGTGAAAGGTGACTTCCAATCGATACTGGCATAGAGCGGACGGATGGCATTCACGGCTGATTCTACTTCCGCGTCCCGATTCCCTTTCTCATCCTCAATCAGCAGCTTGAGCCCGTCCATGAGCATGCGCGCCCCAAGAGTACAACAGGGCATGCCACGCTGGATGGCGGCGAGGAATCGTTCGCGAGCCTGTGGTAGGCGACCGCACCGCAGGTGCTGGCTGGCATTGATGATGGCCCCATCAGCCAAATGTTTAAAATATTGGTCGAGATTGTCTACCCATTGGGTGAGTTCCACAGCTGTGACACCCGCGATCCTAGACCGCTTGCGAGTCCAAGGGGGGGTCATCAGCAACAGATAGTATCCACCGATAAGGGCCGCGGAGAGATTACGGAACTTGCCCTCCAAGGCACGGATTGCATGCGATAGATACTCGTCCGCAATCACGCGGGCTTGGTTAAAATGTCCGCCGCTCAGATAGCTGTAGAGCACCATGGCGTGACGATCATTGAACTCGGGCATGAGATTCCAAGGGGATGCGACCTCGCAGACCTGCTTCTGAGTCGGGTCAAAGATTACAAGCAATCGTGTCGTCTCTGGCGGCAAAAAAGCAAAAGTTTGGAGTGGGAACTTCGATGCCTCCGCCTGAGTCACTGGTGAATCATCGATTGCCAGCACCGGCACCGTGCCCGCAGGAAAATGGCACTCGAACTCAGCGACCACGTTGGGATCATTCGTCGCGCTGTACAGTCCCGAAAGTCTCTCCAACACATACTCTGTCCCCGCTGGAGCAAGACGTAGCAGTGATCCCGGCTGCCTCAGTGGCTGGGAGTCCGCCATTTGCAAATACAGGTCAGCCTTGAACCAATGTCGCAGGATGGATGCTGATGGCTGTTCTATTGGGATGCTTCTTGCTTCTGCGGCGGGCTCGAACGCAGCAGATTCTAGGGTCGAAAGAACTTGGATGCTTGCGGTTGTCTGGGGAGCCTTGAATTGCGAGCCTAATGATTTGAGGGCTGAGGTACTCAACGCCCGCCTGCCCGGATGAAGTAGATAACCCCAGGCAGCGGTCTCATTCGGTGAAAAGATGCTATCCAGATAGAATTCCCCCTGGCCTTTGCCTTCCATTACTTCGATGTTTTTGGCCACCAATCCACCGTTTGGCAGTCGCAAGCGTACCACATAGCGCCCATCCGCGACGCCAGATATGGTCTCCGTGCTGCCCAATTTCAGAGCAACGCTTCTGGTTCTTCTACCCTTGCGAAGTGGGATGATTTCAGCCGCGACGATCGAGCCATTCGCCGAACCGCCGTGCACATGGAGAGTCAAGCTGCTATTCATGGCTTCAATCAAACATCAGGAACTTCCACTGGGTAAACCGGGGGCACGAGACGTTCCTCCTCCTTGGTCCGGACAGGGGAGTTTTTCATGTGAATTTTGATATCGTAGTCGCCCACAGCAAATGCATGCCGGTAGGGATGGCACACCGGGTGCTCCGCACCATCCCTTCGGTCTGTGAAAATACAGCTGTCAACTTCATCCAAGGCTTGCCCCAAATCCACGTTCGTCAGTACTTCCGGCTCCTTAATGCTGCAGATGCGTTTGGTGCCTGCGGTGCTTTCCATATTCAAGGCAAGGACAGGGGCTTCGCCCTGCCCGCGACGGTCGAGATATTCCTCAAGCGCTCTGCCTAAGGAGGTGGTCGTCACCCTCCAAGGATTGCGGCCATCATTCGCCGAGGCTCCGTAACGCTTTAGGCATTCAATCAGGCCCACAGTAAAATCCGAAGGGAGGTTCTTCTGGCTTGCAGCACGCTGGCCCTCCGCCGCAGAGTGGTAGACCGGCGCTTCGCGTTTGGGAGTAAAGCCCTTCTCGGGAGACGCCAGCGTGCGGCCAACGGGCCCGGTGGTCAACAGGGCCTGGCGCGCAAGGTCCTGACAGGCATCGATGAAGAAACACTGGGTCTCCGCCCGGCACCTGGCCATTCCCTTGTGCGTCGCATTGAGGTCGATGCAGTCCTCCCAAGGAGTGTTTTTGTCCGAGCATACATCTTCCGGCAGGATATAGGATGATTCATTGATGAAGCCGTGCCCACAGAAGTAGAAAAGGGCCACGCAATTCTTGTGCTCATTGCACGCTTCGATCCAGTCATTGAAGTGCCTCTTGATGTTGCCAAACGTGGGGGTATCCACTGTTGTCTCCGAATTGTCCGACCGGACGAACTTACCACCACTCAACAATACACGAGCCGATCCAAAGGGGACCGCCAAGCTGGCTTTCTCGTCCAGCAGCCAATTGGCAAACAGGGAGGCCGAAGGCACCGGTGAAGTCAGCTGCTTCAAGGTGCTCAGTATGGTGGCGTCCGCTTTCACTCCACCTGCAAGGTGCGGATAATCATTGACCCCGATGATCAGGGCGTGGGTCGCGGGTGAGGCGGTGGTGCGTTCTACAATTGTGGCCATGACACCAAGAGATATGACGAACTGGACGGGTCACCTGAGCACAATGTCTTCAAGTCCCTCAAGCACCAATCCCGGAACGTCCTTCCCCTCGGCAAAGCCGAGTGACAGATCCTTCAACGGGTCGACACTGGCCACTTCGCCGAAGTCCAGACCGGTGATTTTCTCCAAGTCGGAGACTTTGATCTGGTCGGTTTTGAAATCCCCAGGGGAAAAGCCTTTGAACGAGCCAGGTTTGGGCATGGTGAGGCATTTCTTTTTGAACGCCAGGGCCAGCAATCCATTTCCACTTTCATTGCGCGTTACCACCAGCTTGTAGAAGGAGTCTGGGACCGCGATGGTATCATCCAAATAAAGCGGGTCGTCGTCCGTAAGGATGGGGCCGGTGAATACGGTGACCCGGCTGTGGCGATCCCCAGCCTCCTCAATGATGTGATCCTCCAAGTCCCCCCAAAGGCCGTCATTGAAGGTCTGCACCTGCGGCAACGCGTTGGGATAATGGGAAGTGTCTGCATTGGCTTGCGTTGCCGCCTCGACCGAGCCCCAGAGGGGATCCGTCCTGCGCACCATGTGGCCGCGACTGAAGGTATCCGGTCCGTAGAGCGTTTCGTCATCAATCTGGCAGTCCACCGCGCGGGGATCGCGCCTGAAGGAGCGCCGCTTGATTTTGAAAAAGGGCTCGTCGCCCGCGATATTTACCACCGCCACCCGGCAGAACTTCCGGCTTGCGCTCATGATTACTGAGAAATTCCTGTAGCAGAGTTCCGTGGGCAGATGTCCCTCATGAGGTTCCTTGATTTTGAATCCGTCCGCCTCGTGAATCCCGAGAATGCCTTCGAGAGGAACGATGAATTTCTCCGCGCCCTCGGAGATGTTACCATTTTCGTCACGTGTGAGGAAAGCGGGATCATAACCATTGCGGTCAGCAAAATCCGTTGCTTTGATGGCGAAACTTTCGAGTTCGTCTGACATAGGTCGCAGGAATGGAAGTTGTGGCGGATTGATGACTACTGGCTGATGCGAACAACCAGTGCGTAAGATTGGGGGCGCAGAGTAATTCGAGCAGCTTTGACCGTGATGGTAAGCACGCCGGCGGCGGGGTCATCCCATGCCACCTGCTCCACGTTATTTGCGCGATCAAAGCTGGGATCATTCGGCTGCCGGTTCCCATGACATTCGGTGCCGGCGCTGTCACGAACGATGAGGTCCAAGTCACTCTGCAAGTCCGGACCGGGTGGGTCGGTCCATACGAGAGTCACCTTTATCTTCGTTCCAGCAGCAAGAGTTACGTCGCGGCTCTCGATTTCCTGGGTATCCAGTTCGCTGCCTTCATCAAAAAAGGACAGTGTCACCGAAGCTTCGTGATTGATGGTATCCGCCACGTTGACGCGGCCAAAGCCTTCGCTGTTGTTCGGAACGGCAGGCGCCTCAGAGGGATTGTATTGGCCGGTCATGTCGGTCGCACCATTGATCAGCAGCGCCTTCATCAACGCCGCACTGGGATTAGTAGTGACATGTTGCGTGGCCAGCCATTCCCGGACCAGCGCCGCGCAACCCGCCACCAATGGAGTGGACATGCTGGTGCCCCGGGAAAAGCGGTAGTCGGGATCAACTGTTGGCATGACCACCGAGGCTGCGGGCATCTTCCGTGATCGGGCGGAAAGTATGAATGTGCCTGGCGCCACGACATCAGGCTTGATGCGTCCATTCAAGGTGGGACCCCTTCCGCTGAATGCTGCCATGCCATCGGCATTGTGCGCTTGGTGATCATCGCTGATCGGCGGAACAGGCCAGCGATTGTCTGGCCCCCAGGTCAGTGATACCGGTGACGGACTGGGAGCAAAGGGGTTACTGGGTCTCAGGTTTTCACTCGCACCAACCGTGAGGCAATTCTTCGCCGTTCCGGGAGCGGTCACAGACTTGGGCGCGATCACGCCACTGGAGTTGATATCCCTGCCCTCATTCCCAGCGGCAAACAGGACCAGCATGTTACGATTTTTGTAGACGAAGTCATCCACCTCCTCGGAGCTGGCACTGTAGGTTCCGGCGGAACCGGCGGTCCCCCAGGAATTCGTATGCGTGCGAGCGCCATCGTTGGCATAGGGCGGGTGAAGCAATTGGTGCATATCAACTGGAAGACCGCCAAGTGTATCGTTGGCATTTCTATAGCAGCTTTGCAGCACCAGCATGGCCTCCGGGGCCGTGCCCTGCACCCGCACTCCAAGAGCAGTTGAGTTCCCGTCCCCCAGTACCGATCCGGCCACGTGAGTGCCATGCCCATGTGGGTCACTTGCATCCGGGGGGCTTTTGCGCCCCAGGGCATATAGCGTCTTAACCTTGCCGAGGAAGGCCGGATGAATGGTCGAGTCCTTCATTCCATTGTCGAATCCCGTGTCGGCCACTGCTACCACCTCACCTTCTCCTGTGAAAGCCGGTTGCCCGGTAGCGCTCGCCAAAGGGACGGCGAGAATGCCGCGTGCCACATTGTTGCTGAGTTCAGGTGGGAAGACTCTTTCGATTTGGCTGACCACGTCGAGCCTTTTCATCTGTTCAATCGCGGATGGTGCGGCACGCAATCTGACCTTGCGAGTGCCCCGGGATTCCTGAGGGATCTCCTGATCGATGGCCGCTTCCACCTGCTTGACCCCCTGCTCCAAGGCGACATCCTGGTGAAAAACCACGTCCACTTCCTGCACTTCGTCACGGGGACGGCCTTGTGGTGAAGCCATCTCTTCAAAAGCAACGACATCAGGCTTTTTCGTAAGATGCGTCAGCGCCGGGTCCACTTTGAAAATTTCATAGTAGGGAAGGACCGTCTTGACGAAGGGCAGCGCCAGTAATGAGTCCGCGTTGGAAGGCAGGAACCGGCATTTGACAGTGCTGTCTGACTTGTACTCCAGAACTTCACCGCCAGCATCAGCCAGCGCTTGAGCCAGCCCCTTCTTCACGTCGGGATCCGCCAAATCGGAAACCACCACCAAAGCGTAGTTGGTCTTAGCGACGGACTCGGGAAGCATGGCCGCAGCTGAATCGAAGGACGCTGGCGCATCGAGATCGAAAACAATATTGTTGATGGTAATCTGCATTGCGTTGCCAGTGGTTTAAAGGATGGTGGGAGAAACTCACGCAATGGCCTTGGAGGCGTAGTGAACCTTGTCGCGATCGCCCTGTCTCCAAGCATAGTTCAAGGTCTTGTTTTTCTCACCTGAGCCGCCCAACCTTCCCCAGTAGGCGGTGGGATACTTCCCGTGAGCCAATCCTCCAGTCACAACCACCACAACGTGGCCATGCGATGAAGGCTGTGCCTGCTCGTTGCCGCGAAGACCTCCCACCACAAACTCGCCGCTGTCAGCCGCCGCCTTCGCAGCTGCGCCGTCGGCAATCTGGCGCCAACCAGGCCCTGTGATGATGTCGGTGATGTGATTGGCGTCACCGTCTAGGCCGGCTACTCCGACCAAGGCAGCCACCGCTTTTGCAAACGCATTGCAGTCGGCCTTGTTGCCTTCCCATTGGTCTTCACAGGAAGCGAGAATGCGGGCAGCCTTGGCATTGACCGTATCCATGACCACAGGCGTTTCTGCGCTGGGCGCAAAAGCGGCAAAGGTATCACCCGCCAGAACAGCCGATTCCTGCCCCGGAGGTGACAGGGCCAGCCGGTTCAATCTGTCTTCCATGATCGCCACCCGGTCTGCCATGGGTCTCTGCTCTGGCGGTTGCGAGCCTCCTGGATAGTCTTCGCCTTCTTCCTTTCGTGGGTTCTTGCGCCGACCATCAAGGAACCATGTCCAAGTGAAGACGCCGTTAGAATTTTTCACCAAGATCATGAGCAAGGCGAAGTAACTGAAAAAGCCCATGAACAGGCCTATCCCGTAGGCGCCGAACATTTCTTCCTTGGTCAACTCCTGATTCTTGGACTCAAACAAGGTCATGACCGAACCGCCACCGATGATGCCGATGAGCGTGGTGAGATCGCTGAACTGGACATCACCCTTGCGATAACGGTTGATGTAGTAAACAAACCAACCAATGAGGACACCGAAGGCGGCGGATCCAAGCAGTGGAAGCGTGTGCGCGGAAGTCATGAGTCAGATGTGTTGGATTGAATTGCAGACAGGAATGCGGTGTGAAGGGCGGCCCCCAGCAAAAATCCGGTGGGCGCTCCCCACCAAGCCCCGGTAAACATGATGCTCACGAGGAAACTTGTGAGCAGGCAGGCGGCAACCATGACAATACCCGGCAGCAATCGGAGCCATGCGCGCCCCACCAACACCGCAGCCCAGCCAAGCACCAGCCCGACTATTCCGTGAGGCAATGTACGCCATAGGTCAGATTCAATGTTCATGGTTTGAAGGCAAATTCCAAGGACTCGATCTCCAGCAGCACGTGGGCATCTTTCTTGGATGCCACCTGCAGACCCAGCACAAGGGCGGCGTTACTGACAGATTGAATCACTTCTCTGGCGTGGCCCTTGCCCAAGAAGTCCAGATAACGCTTCACCAGATCTTCGGCGAGAGCATTCACTATCCTATATTTGTAATCAATTGGCAGGATGAGAAACGCGCTGGTAAAACGTTGCATGCCGGCGGAGAAGGAATGCTTACAGTCCACTCGCAGGTCGTAATAGCCACACAGTTGAATGCCTAGCACATGCTTAAGCACGGCCTTGATTCTCGCTTTCAAAGTGTCTTCGCTCAACATATCGGGCGGAATGGCCCCCACCTCAATGGGTGAGAAGAAGCGGTTGGCCATCCGCACCAACTCAGGGTAATAAACGGGGGCACACACATAGACCAAGCAGGAGGTGGCCTTGAAATCTAGGAAGCTGTCGTTCCGTGCTAACCGTAGATTGGGCCGGAAGGCGGTGGCGCTCTTCTCACCGAACAAGCTCAATATCCCATTGTCTGCCACCCCATCCGCTTCCGCCTTGATGACAAACCGCGTTATTCCCGTCGCGGGGGCAATTTCACCGTCCTCAATGGGCGCAATCTGCGCCACCACGCGCCTGCGTTTCTGATTGTCGGAGTGGCCAGCAACGATTATGGGAGTTCCCGACAGTGACAAATCGCCTTCCGTCGGCTTTTCGGTTTTGGATGACAGAACGGTCCGTTTGCGAAGATCAAATTCGTTAAATATAGGCACAATTTTATTCGCAGCATTATCTCCGAATGGCAGGAGGTTATAGTCCCTGATGGCGCTTGGTGGTTCAAGAGTGAGGTTACCGCCGACTATGGCAGTGGTGAGGCGTCCCATCGCCTTCCTTGAGTGGGTGGATAGAATGCATTTTCCGGATTCGCTGGTCAGCTCGACAAACGAGGCTTCCGTAGTCGTCTGGCGAGTGATATTTTCAAACCCAAAGCCATATACGGCGGTGCCGCCCCAATGAATTGCCAGCCTCATCCCGAGCCGCAGCGGCACAACTCCCAGCTTTTCACCAGCCAATGTTCGAGCAGAATCGGCAACGCGGATGAACTGCTGAGGAAAGTAACGAATGTAGGGAGCCGTCGAAGGTTTGAGCGCATCCAAAGGTAGTGGCTCCTGCCAGGAAAAGAAGTCGTCAAACCTCGCCGTATACACCACCTTGCGCCAGAAGTTCCTCAGCTTCTCTTCAAATAGGTCCGCAAAGCCCGCAATCGGCTTGTTCAGACAGTTCAAAAGATACTTCGGCTGGTTTTGCCGTACCAGCCAACAGCCAAATTTGTGCTGCAATGACCTGAACTCATTCCAGCTTAGCTTGCGAATCTCCCGAACCGTGGCAGCACTCGCGATGATGACCAATTTCCCTTCCTTGGCAGCCGGACGGAGCACCTCAATCTTATGCGCCGGCGTCCTAGACAATGGATAACCCAAGATTACGGCGGGGTTGCGGTTATCCTTGAGCAGGAAGTCATTCATCTCCGACCGTGCCCTAGTGGCAGGTATCCCCATATTGTTCTTCCTTGAGCGAAATACAAGTGCACCCTCGGCATCGCCTACTGCGATACTCTCGCGGCATTCGCACCCCGTCCCAGTGATCCAAGCCAACGGCACGATATCAAACGAATCGCTGGCGTGCAAAGTGGATGCAATGGTGCCTGCTGCACCGACCAAAGCAAAAACATGAAAGATACACCGGACAATCTGATGGGCCAACGTCGCAGGCAAGCGACTTTGAGTGATGCTTATAGGCCACATAATCAAATCTTGAGAAGCGCGAAGTCAACTGAGCATGCTAATTTTTCTCGTATTACATATGAGCAAATATAAGAGAAATATTCTTGGGGCAAGTTTTTTTTCGATTCTTTTGCGAATTTAGTGGGTTGGACTGTAAGCGTCACCTCAAGCGCCTTGGGGATTGATTTGACTCAGGCGATGCGCGCTTTACGGGGTTTGGCCCATGCGGCTGAGGTATAGCCGGGAAGGCCGCTTTTGATTACCCACAACTTCAGCGTGCAAAATATTAAGTTTTCAGCAAATTGGCTGTGCAACCGTAAAGCCAATTTGCTGAAAAGCCGGGATGAAAAACCAAAAACCGGACCGCGGCGGCAGCAATCGCGCACCTCTCCGTCCTGAAGGCGGTGATCCTGACGGCTGGGCTGATGAGGAGGCGCGGGCGTCAACTTTCGCGGACGAGCGGCTCCGGAAACGGTTCCGGCGGCTGCTGGGCGAGGTTCATGACCGCATCGGCGGCGGCATTCCGCACGCCTGCCAGGACTGGGCGGCGGTGAAGGCGGCCTATCGCTTCCTTTTCAATCCCAAAGTGAGCGGGGCCGGCATCCTGGCCGGCCATTTTGAGGCCCCACGCGCGCGGTTCCAGGCCGCGTCCGGCACGGTTCTGATTCTCCACGACACCACGGAGTTTGTGTTTCAGCGGGAGAGCGCGGCCGGTTTCGGCCTGCTCACTAGTGTCCTGATGGATTAATTCGTTGAAAAATTCTTGGTTGAGTTCAAGATGACCTCATGTCCTCCGGCCGCCCTGTCGCCATCATTGAACTCACCCCTGAGGAGCGCACCAAACTGGAGGAGCTGGCCCGGCGCCGCAAAACCTCCCAAGCCATGGCTCTGCGGTCCCGCATCATTCTGGACTGCGCCGGCGGCCTGACCAACACTCAGGTGGCGGCAAAGCTTTCCGTGGCCATGCCGACCGTCGGCAAGTGGAGGACAAGGTTTGCAAAGGAGCGCCTGCATGGCCTCTCAAATGCGCCGCGGCCCGGCCAGCCACGCAAAATCACCGACGCCAAAGTGGAGGAGGTGGTCACCCGCACCCTGGAGAGCACCCCGTCCACCGCCACCCACTGGAGCACCCGTTCCATGGCCAAAGCCTCAGGCCTGACGCAGAACGCCATCCTGCGGATCTGGAAAGCCTTCGGACTCAAACCCCACCTTCAGGACACGTTCAAACTCTCCACAGATCCATTCTTTGTGGAGAAGGTGCGCGACGTTGTGGGTCTGTATGTCAACCCGCCGGAGCGGACCCGCGCGCTGGTGCTGTGTGTGGATGAAAAGAGTCAGGTGCAGGCTCTGGAGCGCACTCAGCCGCTGCCGCCTCTGGGGCCGGGCCAGCCGGAGCGGCGCACCCACGATTATGTCCGCCACGGCACCACCTCCCTGTTCGCCGCTTTGGACATCGCCACAGGCAAGGTGATTGGCCAGTGCCACCGGCAGCACCGCCATCAGGAGTTTCTCTCCTTCCTCCGGCGTATTGATAAAGAGGTTCCGGCGGAGCTGGAAATTCATCTGGTAATGGACAATTACGCCGTCCACAAAACCCCGAAAGTGACCGCATGGTTTCAAAAGCGGCCGCGCTATCACCTGCATTTCACTCCGACGAGCGCCTCGTGGCTCAATCAGGTGGAGCGATGGTTTGCCAAAATCACGGAGGAGCGCATCCGCCGCTCAGCCTTCCGCTCCGTGGCTGAACTGGAGCGCGCCATCCACAGCTATATTGAGGATAACAACCGCAATCCGAAGCCTTTCGTCTGGACCGCCAGCGCTGATCTCATCCTCGGTAAAGTTCAGGCAGTTTGTGAACGAATTAATCAATCAGCATACTAGGGCCCGCCTGGGCGACGGACGGGAGATGACAGTGCGCGGCCTGCTGATGCACTCCAGCATGGCCCTGACGCTGGATAGCGTGCCGCTGGGCCTTGCCGCCGTCCAATTCCGGAGCCACCAGCGGTTCAAGGACGCCAACGCTTTCAGGCTCAAAGCCAATTCGGCCCGTATTCCCATTGAGGAGAAGGAAAGCCACCGCTGGCTGGAGAATCTCGGGGAGCCCGGTCGCCTGCTGGGCAATCCGGAGCGGCAGGTGCATATCGGAGACCGGAAAAGTGATATTTATGAGCTTTTTTGCATGGCGCAAAGCGGGCATGCGCACTTTTTGGTCCGCACCTGCGCGGACTGCCTGACGGAGGCGGAGGGACACACGATGGCCAAAGCCATGGAGAAATCGGATGGCTCCGGTTCCCACACTTTGTTTTTTGATGCCGGGGACGGGCGTGTGGAGGAGGCCTGGCTGGACGTCCGCTGGCGGCGGTTGCGGATCCTGCCGCCCGTCGGCAAACGGGTGCGCTGGCCGGAGCTGGAGCTGAGCGTGATCCACGCCACGGAGCGCGGCGCGCCCGCAGGACGCGAACCCATTGATTGGAAACTGCTCACCAGCCTGCCGGTCTCCAGCCTTGGATAGGCCGTCGGGAAAATGGACTGGTACGCCCTGCGTTGGAAAATCGAAACTTTTCATAAGATCCTCAAATCCGGCTGCCGAGCGGAGGACTCCCAGTTGAGGACCTCGGAGCGGGTGGTGAAACTGATCGCGCTTTATTGCATTGTAAGCTGGCGTGTGTTCTGGATGACCATGCTCAACCGGGCCAACCCGCGGGCGGAGGTTTCGCAGGTCCTGACACCGGAGGAGCAGGCGGCGCTGGGCGCCGCCGTTCCTCCAAAGAGGGGCCATCCGCCACACAGCACCCTTGGTGATTATCTCAAGGCGTTGGCCAGGCTTGGAGGCTGGCTGGCGCGGGCCGGGGACAGCCCGCCGGGAAACATGGTCATCTGGCGCGGCTGGCTGCGACTGGGGGACATGCTATTGGGCTTCAAAATCGCCGAAACTTATGGGTAATCAAAAGGGTCACACCCCTCCTATGTGATTTCCGGAATTATTTGCCCTAAGGCCTAACCGTAATTACAGTGCCTCTTGGAGGCGATCAGTGACCTTTTTCCATAATGAAAACAATTCGGTGGCCGGTGGAGTCCCGACAAGATCAGACCTGATTTCATTATCCGCCAATGGCTTCGTGATTTGTCGTGACACCACATATAAACACAGTGCGTCGTAAATGGTCTTTTTTGAGGGAAAATAAATAATGCGCTTGACAAGGATGGAGTTTATTGCATTTTCGTTAAATCGTGGTAGATCATGGCCGAATTCGGGTGGTTAACCATTAATTTCATAAATGGGGAAGTAATTTTTCTCACCTTTTTACTATGCTAATCGCGATCAATAATCCTACTTTTGGAACAAAAAATATTGCTTCAGATACGGAGACGCAAGAGAATATGCGTTTGGAGACAGAGGCTTTTGAAGGCAAAGGTGTCAATACGAAATCTCGCGTAGCCCAGAAGCGCATCGTTTTAGCAAATGCCCCATTACCAACAACCGAGTCGTGGATCGGTGGTGATGATAGGGAGCGGATATACGATACTGATCTATCTCCTTGGCGAATGATTTGTTCCCTTGCTATAACTGCTCCTAACGGTCATTTTATGGGTACGGGGTGGTTGGCAGGCCCTCGGACCATAATAACTGCAGGACATTGTATTTTTCATTCATTGATGGGGGGATGGGCTTCCAAAATTGTTGTTGCCCCCGGACGCGACGACACAGACTATCCTTTTTCCAAGTTTCCATCTACGCGCTTCTCGGTTTTAGAGAAATGGGGAAAAGATCAACTTCCTGATTTTGATATTGGGTGCATCCATTTGGATCAAGACATTGGGGAGACTTTAGGATGGTTTGGCATGGCATCACTGCCGAATTCCGAGTTAAATCAAAAACGGATTAATGTAGCTGGATACCCCTCTGATAAAGACAGCGGGCGTTTTCTTCTTCACCATCAAGATTTAATAGTGGATGTGCAGGATCGACGCATTTATTACACTGTTGATACCTTCGGTGGCCAAAGCGGAGCTCCAGCATGGATTCAAAATTCGATAGACGGAGCTCCAATGGTCGTTGGCGTGCATGCATATGGAGTTGGGGGCACAACAACGCCAAATTTGAATGCAAACTCCGCCCCCAGACTGATTCCAGAGGTTATTGATATTATAAAACTTTGGATTAATGAAGCAAAACCAACATAAAATCACTGGCTGTATTGTGGACGAAAATTGCCATCCCATTCAAGATGCAACTGTTTCAGTTGTAGAGAGCTCCGTTATAATGCCAGAAATATCTCAACAAGTTGGTCCTGATGGCTGGTTCCAGCTTACACTTCCAGTGGGTGCCTTCTCAATAAAAGCAACATCGAGCCGGGGAGAATCGAATCAAATTTCCGTGAATATTCCATGCTCCGAACGATCAATTAGATTGGTTCTTAAAGCGCATTGAAGATGCAAGCATGAGATACCCACTAATCTGTCCTAGTAAATGGGACCCATCAAAAACATACACAAAAATAAAAATAAAATGGCTGACATCAAAATTAATTCCGAAGCTTGGTCTAGCATAAATTCTGATGACCAACAGAAAATCGAAGCTATTCTCCGAAATTCTAATTTACTTCATGAAGGCAGTAAAATTGTTGCAAGCTCAGCTGAGGTTGAGAGCGCAGAGCAGCCAGAATCTTTCTGGTGCGAGTTGGCCTGCAATGCAGCAGAAGCTGCGGCAGTTGCTGCATGTGCTGGGCTTTCAGGGCCCGCGATGGGCGTATGTATAGCTGCTGCACATGCCGGGGGCGCGCTATGCAGGAGTAAATGTTAGTGTGACTCAACCAAGTCCAACCTGCCCCAATTTCGGGGCAGGTTGCCTCATTATTTTGGTGCTACGGAAATCCGTGTAATATAAGCGGTGCGCGCAGCCTTTTGATTACCCACAACTTCAAAGTGAAAAATATTTGGTTTTCAGGAAAATTGGCTGTGCAACGTAAAGCCAATTTGCTGTAAAGCCGGGATGAAAAACCAAAACCAGACCGCAGTGGCAGCAATCGCGCACCTTTCCGTCCTGAAGGGGGAAATCATGACGGCTGGGCTGATGAGGAGGCGCGCGCTTCCACCTTCGCGGACGAACGGCTCCGGAAACGGTTCCGCCGGCTGCTGGGTGAGCTTCATGACCGCATCGGCGGCAGCCTTCCATACGCCTGTCAGGATTGGGCGGCGGTGAAGGCTGCCTGCCGGTTCCTTTCCAACCTCAAAGTGAGTGAGGCCGGCATCTTGGGCGGCCATTTTGAAGCCACCCGCGCGTGGGCGGGAGTCGCGCCCGGTCGGCCAGACCGCCGTGGGGATCCAGCAGGGCAAAACCGCGCCCGTTTTCCAGATCCTGCCGCATTAAATCGAAGAGGAGGGTGCTCTTTCCGGTTCCGGTGCCGCCCAGAATATGAAAATGCCGCACCCGTTGCTCGCGGGTGAGCCACACCTCCCGGCTTTTTCCCGCGTGGGTGTTGATGCCCACCAACAGACTGTGTCCGTCCCTCGGAAGTTCCGGCGCCTTATGGGCGCTGCCGGAGAGCCGAAGGAGTCTGGGGGATCGCACCGCCGCCGAGGGAAACCGCAAAAGCCTAGCAGCTTCTCGCGGTTGAGGATCATGCCGCACCGGCGGCTTTGGGATCGCCGCAGTGCTCCTCAGGATTGTAACCGTTATTGCAGAGCGGCTGCAGGTGGTTGCCCTCCCGGTCGGCGAAAAGCCGCTGGGGAGCGGCCATGTGGCGGAGTCTGTCCCACATCCGGTCCGGGCTTCGGGACTGCGCGGCAAGGCGCACCGCGCACCCGAAGAGCGGACTGGAGACTTTTCTGGCAACGCCTTTGAGAAGGACGTCTCCGCCATCGAAAACGGTTTTCCATCCGCCCTCGCTAAGGAGGGAACAATCTCCTCATGCTAGGGTTGGGGTTCGGGGAGCAATGGAACCGTAAGTGCACTTAAGGAGCGTCCCATCGGGGAAAGTGCTTCCCAGCGCACCGTTGTTCCCGCTCATTTTTCCCTGAACTTGCGCGCATCAGAAAGATTTTGAATTCACAGGCTTGAGGGAGGCCACGATAAGCTCAAATCTCGGATTTTACCCGGTAAAAGTCGTTCGACACGGGGATTTTGGATCCTCCGAAACTCTCGTTCGCAATCGTCGCTCGGGCGCAAAGTGCACTTACCGTTCCATTGCTCCCCAGACCCCGATCCCGTGCGTGGCTGCGTATTTTAATTCTTGCTGTGATTCAGCTTACGCATTTATAATGTGTTTTCAATCGCGAGACAGCCATCGCAGCCTTACTCCCACTGGAGGTTTCACCGGACCTTCCTCACGCGCCCATATCCGATATCCTGGTATCCGCATGGGCATGCGTTTCCCCATAAACCTCCGCCGCCGCTCGCCTTCCCTACGTCCGTCACCACGCCGCTTCCGCCTATGATCCTTTTAAAACTACCTGTCTTCCAATCATTGGCCGATGTCCAGGCCGGTGTGCAGACAGCCATCAATCTCGAGTTCGCCACGCTCCCGCCCTACCTCCACGCGGCTAATTCCATCCTGCCAGGCTGCAATGCCCCGGCCACCATGCGCCTTCGGGAAATCACGCACGAGGAGATGATCCACCTCTGCCTGGCCTGCAACATCATGAACGCCATCGGCGGCACGCCCCGGATCACCGTGCCCAGCTACCCCGGTCCCCTGCCCGGTGATGTCGGGCGCAATCCGGACGGTTCCCAGTTCAACATCCATCTCTACCCCTTCTCCCAGGCCGCCATGCAGCAGGGCATGAAGATCGAGGAACCGGATGATCCCCTTGATCCCCCGCAGGCCGATGTCCTTGAGGCGGCGGTGACTTCTGAAACCGGCACCATTGGCGACTACTACCACCACTTGGAGCAGGCGCTTTCCGAGCTCCCCGCCTCCGCCTGGCATGCTGACCGCAGCCAGATTGATGACAGCCAGTTCTTCCAGGGTCAGCTCTTCAAGGTGAACAACTTCGCCGATGCCCAGCAGGCCATCAGCGACATCGTTTCCGAGGGCGAAGGCTCCACCACCAGCCCCCTGAATTTCGAGGGCGACATCTCCCACTACTACCGGTTCGAGGAAATCTATCGCAACCAGGTCCTCACCAAGGCGAACAACCCCGTGGGCTATGCCTGGGGCAAGCCTCTGGGCATCGACTGGACTGCCGTCTATCCCGCCATCACCGACCCCTGCATCCACGACTTCTCCCACGAGCCCGCCGCTGCCCAGGCTGCCCAGCAGCAGTGCAACAGCGCCTTCAGCGACATGGTGGACGCCCTCCAGCTCGCCTTCACCGGGCAGCCCGCCCAGCTCGGCGTCGGCGTGCGCTGCATGTTCACCCTCAGCCAAGCCATTAAGGTGGCCTTCACCACCCCGCTGGCGGATGGCAAGTCCGTCGCCGGCCCCAGTTTCCTTTACATCCTCAAAAATCAACGGCAGGCCTAATATGAGCGTCCTCAGCACCCCACGCATCACTTTCCGCGGCGAGATCTCTTGGGATCCCATCGTGACCAACAACCAGCCGACCAGCTACGACGAGTCCACTGGCAACATCGTCCCCGCCGCCGACCCCGCCGACGCCTTCCGCGCCTCCGCCATTGATCAAGTCACCACCGGCGGCAATTGGAACCCGCACGGCACCCACCGCTCCACCTTCTACAATGCCTACATCACCGAGGTGGATCTCGGCGCGGGCAATGTGCCGGGGGATCCCTTCATCGGTGTTCCCGTCGCCTTCTCCGGGATGCTCGTGGACCTAGAGCCCTACGGCGCCACCACCTCCCAGTTGTTTTTCGATGAGATGAGCTTCGGCATCCAGGGCGGGTGCAGCATCCTCGCCCAGCGCGCCTACCGTTTCACCGACCGCAATCTCAACTTCGCCCGCAACAACGCCAATGCCATGATCGCCGGTGTGGCGGGCATCACCTGGCAGAGCTGCTTTCCCACGGCCAGCCTCGCGCTCGCCGCCTTCGATTCCCCCGTGCTCCAGGCACTCAAAGACGCGCTGCAAGCCCCCGGTGCCCTTGGCCTCATGGTGCGCTGGCAGGCTTACCGCACCGTCTATTTTGATGACCCCGCCCTTAGCAATGGCACCGCCGGCCCGGCCGGGCAGGCCCTGCAGGACAAGCTCAAAACAGGCGGCTGGCAACCCAACCCTGCCCGCAGCCTTCTCGTCGGCACCATCGGCGTGTGGCATGCGGATGATCCCATCCACGAGCCCGGCGACCGCGCCCTAGTGCCCCAGGGCGTCACTTTTGCGGGCGGCTCCCAGTTTGGCCCCGCCTTTGCCCTGCTGGGCGACTCCAGCCTCACCCTCGATTTGGGTGCCTTCGTTCCTGAGCGGGATCGCGCCACCAACAAGTACGATGTCGGCACCCTCAGCGTCATTGCGGTGAATCCCAAGAACCCCAACCGCGTGCTGGCCACCCTCGGCACCATCCCCTACGCCGCCTATGACAAGGCCGCCTACGAGGCCAATGCCGGCATCATCACCCTCACCGGCATCTCCGCGCAGGACATCGCCATCGCGCAGAAGGCCGATCTCCAGATCTGCGATGGCCACGGCGTCATCCTCGCCGCCGAGACTTCCCTGCGCGCCATCTCCGCCGACCCGAATCTCTACCTCGACGAAGGCTCTACCGCCCCGAGCAGCGTCCGCGTTTACGACCGCGGCGTCCCCGTCGGCGCAGGCATCGCCGTCCAGCTCTCCGCCTTCAGCAGTGATGCGCAGGGCAATCCCGTGGCCCAGCCCGTCGGCCAGCCGCAGACCACGGACAGCACCGGCACTGTCAGCTTTCAATTCGCCGCCCAGGCCCCCGGCGTGGTGCAGTATGGCTTCGGCCTCGCCTCAGCGCCGCCGCCCGCCTCGCTCGATTCCACCACCGTTACCTTCATGTCCGTCCGCATCTTGCCTGCGGACGCCGATATCGCCGTCATGTCACCCACCTGGGACAACGTGTACAAATACGTCCTCAGCAACTGGTATGCCATGGCCCCCTGCATGGACAACTGGCTCCTGCTCAACAACGCCGCCATGGTTACCCGCTACGGCCCCATGGTGCAGAAGCTCACCGCGCCGGACTACTTTGAGGCCTTCCGCTTCATGCCCGTCACCCGCGATCTAAGCGCCGGCAAGCGCACTCTCCTCCACAATTACCTCAACGGCACCACTACCCCTCAGAATCCCCACGCCATCGCCGCCGTCCATTCACCCGTCGAAGGAAATCTCATCAAAATCATTCCATCGCTCTATCTTAGGCCAGCCAATCAGCCCTCCAAAAGCAAGCAGGTTTAGGCAATTCGGCATAGCGGACCGCACGGATGCTTTTCCGAAAAGAGGGAGCGGGGTGTTAATAGGGGAGATCAGAAAGTTTTGAGTTCACAGGCTTGAGGGAGGCCACGATAAGCTCAAATCTCGGATTTTACCCGGTAAAAGTCGTTCGACACGGGAATTTTGGATCCTCCGAAACTTTCGTTCGCAGTCGTCGCTCGGGCGCAAAGCGCATTTACGGTTCCATTGCTCCCCAGACCCCGAATTTGGGCTGATTTTCGGGGCGATTGAATGTTCCGGCGGTGACATGGATGTCGCCATCACCGATCCGGAAGTGGAAATCCATGCCTGCCGGGAGCTTCGTAAGCGTCGCCTCAAGTGCCTTGAAGATTGATTTGACTCAGGCGACGCGGATTTTCCGGGCTTTGGCCCATGCGGCCGGGGTGCATTCCGGGAGGTCGCTCTGCTTGAGAGCGGGCAGCCGGGTGAGCAAATCTGTGAGGTAGGCTTCGGGATCCAAGCCCTGGCTGCGGGCGTTTTCGATGATGGTGTAGAGCGTGGCGGCGGTTTCACCCGCTGCCGCGTCACCCATAAAAAGCCAGTTCTTTTTGCCGACCGCAGTGGGACGGATGGCGTTTTCGATGAGGTTGTTGTCCAGCTCGATGCGGCCATCGGTCAGGTAATTGATCATGGCGGGCCATTGACCGAGGGCGTAACTGAGAGCGCCGCCGAAGGCGGTGCGCGGCAGGTGGCGGCCTCCGGCTTTGAAAAGCAGAAGAGCTTTTTTTATGCGCCCCATGACGGGGGCGGCCTGGGAGGCGCGGACGGCCGCGCGCAGCGCGGGCCCGGCCCGCTGCTCCCGCAGCCGCCTTTCGATTTGATAGAGCGTTTGGATCTGCCGCAGCAGCCAGCCCGCGCGAACTGAGGCCT
>JAQGPJ010000035.1 GCA_028293125.1 Verrucomicrobiales bacterium
TGGATCCGCGCCTGCCCGCCGATCCCGGCGGCTGGCGGGAGATCAGCCGCGTGTCCACCGACCGCCTGGAGCGCGGGCCCAGACGACTGATCATTCTGCGTGTCACCCGGCCTGTTCATGTCCTGCGGGACCAGCCCTTCGCGGCTCCGGTGACCGCGCCCGCGCCCGCGCAGCTGGTGCCCGGTGGCTTCCTTGGACCTCAGCTCATGGCGGACCTGGTGCTGGGCAAGTATCTTTACCACCAGCCCCTTTACAGGCAGGCCAAGGCTTTGGAATGGGAGGGCGGCATCACGCTTTCCGCCGCCACCCTGTGCCAGACCATCGGGCGCGTCGCTGAGGCGGTGGAGCCCGTGGTCCGCGCCATGGCGGAGGAACTGTGGCGCGCTCCCTGCGTGCAGTTTGATCTCACGCCCGTCCGCTGTTTGAGCCGGGAGCACAGCGGCGGCTCCTTCATGGGACAGATGTGGGTCTGCGCCGTGCCCGGCGGAGACGTGTTATACACATGGAGCCAAAGCAAAGCCGCCACTGTCGCCGAAGGCATTATCCCTTCCGGCTATGCAGGCATCCTGCAAAGCGACGGCGGCAGTGAGCTGCTTTGCTTTTTGAAAGGCGGCAAAGGGCGCTTCAAACCCCCTCCCGGCATCACCCGCGCGGCCTGCTGGGCGCACGTGCGGCGGAAGTTTTTCGAGGCCGCCAAAGCCGGATGCGTCATCTCCGCGCGGCTGCTCAAAATCATCAACGTGCTTTACCGCATCGAAACGGATGCCCGCACCAAAGGCCTCAATGCGGAGGAGCGCGCCCTCCTGCGCCAGCGCCGGGCGCGCCGTGTCATCCGGGGACTGCGCCGCCGCATTGACCGGGCCATCCGTGATGAACGTCCCAAAAGCCCTGTGGGCAAAGCCTGCGCCTATGCCCTGGGCCAGTGGGAGGCCCTGCTGGTTTACATCGATCATGGCTTTGTGGAAATCGACAACAACAGTGTGGAGAACGCCATCCGACCCTGTGCGCCCGGAAAGAAAAACTGGATGTTCATTGGGGATGTGGGAGGCGGGCAGCGCTCCGCCACGCTTTACAGCCTTTTGGGCAGCTGCCTGCGCCGGGGCATCAACCCACGCGCCTGCCTGCATTGGCTCTTCGACCGTCTTCCCTCCGCCACCAACCGGACGGTTCATACCCTGACACCCGCGGCCTACGCCGCCCTCATTGAGGGCAGGGATAATGTGCAGGCCCCGAAAGCCGCCTGACGGCGGCAGCCAGGCTGCTGTCAAACCTTGCCGCACGGTCACGCGTCAAAGGCTTACGAAATAACTACCAACATTGAGCGCCAACGCCTGTCAGAGCGGCTGGAATGAAACACCTTTACCCCTCCACCATCCTGCTGACCGTTCTGAGCCTGCTCCCCGGCTGCAGTCGCGGTCCCGGCAGTGTTCCCAGCGCTGGTGGTTGGATCATCAAACTCTCCGCTCTTCCACCCCATGTCCGGCAGCACCTGCTGGAAACCTTCGACACGGCGAAAACCTCCCGCAGGGAACACACCGGCTTCCCGCAATTGAAAGGCGACACCATCACGGACAATCCCCGCAAATTCGATGCGGGCTGCGTGATTCAGGAGGGCTTCTCCCAGACCCTTTTCATTCGGGCGAAAGAGGTCGCCGGTTCATGGGTCGTAGAGTATGAGGAGGGCGGGCCGTCCCGCGGCAAGGCCGCCTTGGTGCTTTCCCCCGATAAGGCGGGGATTCTCCACCGGGAGGTTCCGGCAGCCATCGGGCTATCCCCTCCGGATGCCGAGACCGCAGTGTCCCTTCTGCAACGGAGGCGGGTGCTGCCATGAATCCTCGAGCAGACCGTCCTGCAGCCTCATAAATTTCACGCTCACATAAATTTTAAAGCCAATAAGGTTTATTATTGGGTCGGCTGCCGGTCGGGGAACAGGCGGCGGCATCACGCTTTTCGGGCCGGGACCACTCCGTGTCCGACATCGGAATGCCCGGCCAGGTAAAAATCTTTCAGAGAGCCCGCATGCCCGAACGGTGCACCGCATCATGAGGGAATTTTCTTGGTCAGACTGCGGATTGCACGCACCTTGCTGAAAGGACAGCAGGTTCCGGACAGGATGGTTGCCAGCGGCAAACTGTGCCTTCCGGTCGGGCTGCTTTTGAGACCCGCTTTTGCTGTCAAGGACAGCGTCGGGTTCCCCGCAGGGGAGGAAAACCTTGGCCGGTAGTCGGTCCAGAGTGCTGGCGGGCTGGACACGGGTACCATCAGTGTCGGCATGAACGGACAATCAGCGGCCACTGCGGTGCTGAAAGAGCTGACGGATTCCGCAGCAAAACCAAGCTTGATTAAGAAATGCCAAAAGGGTAGGAAGGGTGCTTCCCAAGGCGATCTTTGATATGATCAGCCTCCGTGCTCTCCCTCCGGCATCCAAAGAACTCACCCCTTTTTTATGCGTCCTCTGCAACAGGCTCTGGGTTTGTTTCTGGCAGGTCTTCTGCCGGTGACACAGGCGGCTCCCCTGCGGTCGGCCCCAACCGTTTCCCTCCCCTCCGGCGACCGGCCCGTGGCCTCTCCATCCCTGCCTGCTGGCACCGCGCTCCCCGCCCGCGAGCCTGCACCGTCCTCTGAAGTGACCGTCAATGAGACGATTCCGGAAACGCAGGGACCGGGAGGGGCTCTGAAATTTTCACCGGTCCCCACTGTGCAGGAGATTTTCCGGGCGCGTCTTTTCGAAGAGCCGCTGGTCGCAGTGGGAGCGGCGGCACCGGCCGCTGAGGAAAACGCAGCCCTTGCCGCGGCGCTCACCGGATACTCCAGACGCTCCGGGCCTGATGACTTCTCCAGTCTCACGGGCTTTCTGAAAGCCTTTCCCTCCTCACCCTGGCGCGTCGCGCTTCTGACCAATCTGGGGCTTGAGGCCATCCGCACCGGCCACTGGTCGCAGGCTCTGGAGGCGTGGAACGGGGCCTGGGCCCTTGCAAAGGATGCCGGGGACGCTGCCGGCCGGGCTGTTGCGGGACGCGCCGCGGGCGAGCTGGCCGGCCTGTATGCGCGGCTGGGACGGATGGCGGAGCTGGAGGCCCTCCTGAAGTCGGTGGAGGGGCGGGTTTTCACGGGCCCGGCCACCGAGCGGCTTCACGAGGCGCGGGAAGGCCTCTGGACCATGAAAAATGACCCGGGCATCGCCTTCCGCTGCGGACCGCTGGCCCTGCACCGCATTCAGCTTGCCGCTGATCCCGGAAACGCGCGTCATGACCTGGTGCACCGCTCTGTTTCCACAAGGGATGGATTCTCCCTGCCACAGGTGGCGGAGCTTTCCCGGGAAATGGGCCTTGACTGCCGCATGGCCTTCCGGGAGCCGGGAGCGGAGGTGGCCGTGCCGGCGGTGGTGCACTGGAGAGTGGGGCACTACGGAGCGCTGGTGCGGCGGGAGGGCGAACGCTTTCTGGTGCAGGACCCCACCTTCCGCAGTGACGTCTGGGTTACCCGGGCGGCGCTGGATGCGGAGGCAAGCGGCTACTTTCTTGTTCCCGCCTCCACTGTTGCTCCCGAAGCGGGCTGGCGGGAGGTGGGGGAAAAGGAGGGGGCCTCCGTATGGGGAAAAGGCAACGTTGGAGGGCCCGATCCTGGAGGCGGGGGCGGAGGACCTAAGCCGCCGAAACCGTGCGACGGGGGCGGTGGCGGGGGCGGTGGCGGGGGGCCAAGAGGCATGGCGGCGCCGGCGGTGGATCTGCTTTTTGTGAGTCTGGGGCTTGCCGACGAGCCGGTGGGCTATGCTCCGCCGGTGGGGCCGGAGGTGCGCTTCACCGCACAGTACAATCACCGGGAGGCCTCGCAGCCGGCAAGCTTCACCTACTCAAACCTCGGGCCCAAGTGGACCTTCGACTGGCTCTCCTACATCACCGATGACCCCTCCAATCCCCATGCCGACGTGCAGTATTACAGAAGGGGAGGCTTTGTGCGGTTTTTCACCGGCTTTAACGCCGCCAATCAAAGCTTCGCCCTGCAGCCGCTGGACCTGACGAAACTCACCCGCACCTCGCCCTCAAGCTATGAGATGCTTTCCGGCGATGGATCAAAAATGACCTTCAGCCAGTCGGATGGCTCCGCGGGCACGGCGCGCAGAATCTTTTTAAAAGAGCTGGCGGACCCCTCGGGCAACACTGTCACCCTCACCTACGACTCCCTGTTCCGGGTGATCGCCATTACGGATGCCATCGGGCAGGTGACCGCGCTTTCCTACCTGTATCCGCCGGACCCGTACAAGATCACAAAAGTGACAGACCCCTTCGGGCGCTTCGCCGCCTTTGACTATGATGCCGCGGGCCGGCTCGTGAAGATCACGGACGTCATCGGCCTGAGCTCGCGGTTTGTTTACGAGGGGGAGAGTGATTTCATCAACGCGCTCATCACCCCCTATGGCACAACGTCCTTCACCCGAGGGGAGAGCGGCACCACCCGGTCGCTGGAGGTTCTCTACCCCGACGGCAACCGGGAACGCACGGAGTTTAATCAGTCCACCACCCTCGGGGTTCCCAACTCCGAGGCTGTCACCCCCGCGGGCGTGGCCCTGCGCAATGAGTTTCTCTTCTACCGCAACACCTACTTCTGGAGCAAGGCCGCCTTTGCGGCGGGGGCTTTGGATTACACCAAGGCGAAAATCTACCACTGGCTGCATACGGCCAACCCCGCCTCCGCCGCCCGCATGCTGGAGAGCGAGAAGGAGCCTCTTGAGAACCGGGTCTGGTATGATTACCCTGGCCAGAATGGCAATCCGATTGTGGCTGGATCCATCAGCCAACCCTCCCATGCTGGACGTGTGCTCGATGACGGGAGCACACAGCTTTACAGTTATGAATACAACGCCTTCGGCAAAGTGACAAAAACGGTTGATCCCGCGGGACGGACTTTTTCCTACACCTACTCCCCGGACGGCATCGACCTTCTGGAAGTCTGCATGACTCGGAACGGCGCGAATGAGCTTTTCTCAAGAACCACTTGGAACTCACGCCATCTGCCCCTCACTGTTACCGATGCCGCGGGCCAGGCCGTCACCTACACCTACAACACCCGCGGGCAGATGCTGACAGTGACCAATGCCAAAGGCGAAACCACCACCTTTGGCTATGACGCCAAGGGCCGCCGCATCTCAAGTGATGGCCCGCTGCCCGGAACGGTGGACCAGGAAACTTGGACTTTTGACGCTGCGGGCCGCGTGCGCACCCGAACCAATGAGAGCGGATATACCCTGACATTTGATCATGACGCGCTCGACCGGCTCACAAGGATCACCTTCCCGGATGGAACCTACAATGAGCGCATATACACACGCTTGGATCACACCCTCCTGCGGGACCGGGCGGGAAGAACCACCGCCTTTGAGTACAACCCGGGCCGGCAGATGACAAAGCGGACCGACCCTTTGGGACGCGTTACTCTTTTTCAGTGGTGCGACTGCGGGAAGCTCAGTAGTCTGACTGATCCAATGGGCCGGACCACCTCCTGGCTGCATGACCTGCAGGGGCGGCGTACGGCCAAGGTGTATGCGGACGGCTCGCGGATTTCCTACCACTACGAAGGGGCCACAAGCCGCCTGCACCTGCGCATCAATGAGCGGGATCAGGGGACGCAGTATGAATATAACCCGGACAATTCTCTAAGCGGCATCAGCTATACGGATGATTTGACGCCGGACGCAAGGTTTACCTATGACCCGGAATACATGCGGATGGCCTCCATGACCGACGGAACGGGCACCACGCTCTACACATACCTCCGGATTTCTGAAATGCCGACTTTGGGCGCGGGCCTGCCTGCCAGCGTGGACGGCCCGCTGCCAAATGACACAATCACTTTCACCTACGATCAGCTGGGCCGAAGAACCAGCACAGCCGTCAACGGCGTAATTTCCTCCCAGACATATGATTCTGCCGGAAGGCCTCTCGAGAGCAATAACGCACTGGGCACCTTTGAGAATACGTATGAAGGCGGGTCATCACGGATTGCCGCGAGATCACTGCTAAACGGCCAAGCTACGGTATTCAAGTATTCCGACTCTCTTCACGACTTCCACCTCAGAAGCATTTCCAATAAAACAGAAGCAGGGACGGTCTCGGAATTCACTTACGATTACAACGCTCCAACGCGGCGGATCATTGCATGGACCCAGCAGCAGGGGGCGCAGGGACCGGTGGTATTTGATTTATCCTATGATGATGCCGACCAGCTTACAGGCGCCTCTGCAACAGGAGAAGAAAGCGGAGCTGTGGAATTTAAATACAGCTACGATCCCGCAGGCAATCGTCTGACAAAACAAGTCGGTCAAACTCTGCAGACATTTTCATACAATGCACTGAACGAATTGACCTCCACTCAAGTCGATACTCGTCCCCCCGCGGCGTATCGGTGGGACGTTGAACAACGGCTGATTTCTGTGAACGCTGGAAATGAAATAACCACTTTTACATATGATGGTCTGGGGCGTCGGGTCGGCATCCGTCGCACTGTTGATGGATCAGAGGTGTCACACCGGCGGTTTGTCTGGGATGGTGCTGAAATTGCCGAGGAGAGAGATGCATCAGGCACGGTAGTAAAGCGGTTTTTCCCTGAGGGAGTCAGAGTGGAGGCAGGTCCATCGGAGGGAGACTACTTTTACACACGGGATCATCTGGGTTCGGTTCGGGAGTTGATCGACAGCACCGGAAATGTGCGGGCTCGTTATTCCTACGATCCTTTTGGCCGCCGCACACGTGTATCGGGAGACATAGAGGTGGATTTTGGCTTTGCGGGCATGTTCTGGTCTGCTGAAACCGGCCTTTACCTGACATGGTTCCGCGCGTATGATCCGCATATTGCAAGATGGCTTTCAAGAGACCCGCTGCCGGATGCTGAAGCCAGCGAGGGACCGAATCTCTACGCTTACGTTGGAAACCGGCCGACTGATCGGCGGGATCCGCTGGGGTTGTGCTGCGAAGAGGAGGAAAAGGCAGTGGAGTCAGCACGTGAGGCACTTGAAGACTTCCTAGTGGAATTGGGAATCAGGAAAGACCGCCGTGACCGAAGGCAGGGATTTTTTTGTTCCCTCCCCCTTTCGCCTTTGTGCGTTCTTGCCTTAGCGGCCCGAAAGGGTGTGGAGGCCAATGAAGACGAACAGACGAACGATCTCATTGATGCGATGGTGAGGGCGAACAGGGCGCTGGAAAAGTGCCAGCGCAAACCGTGCAACCCCTCTGGCCCCACATCCTGCCCGGAATCTCCAGAGGCCGGCCCACGCAACAGATAATGCACATGAGCCGTCATTTCCTAGCTGTTACCCTTGTTGCGGCGGTTTCCTACGGACTGCCGGCGCCTGTCCGTGCCCAGAGTTCTCACTCGGCTTACGATACCTCGGGCAATCTCCTTGCCACTGCCGCCGCGAGCGCAGCCCCCCCGCAGATTCTGAGTCATCCCCTGCAGCGGGTGGTGGAGGCTGAGGGTGTCGCCGCCTTCTCGGTAGTGATTGCTGACACCCGCAACGCAGTCTGCCAGTGGCGGTTCAATGGGCAGCCGGTTGCCGGGGCAACGGGTGACAGTCTGGTGCTGCCGGCGGTAACCGCGGCCAATGAGGGCCTTTACTCGGTGACGGTGACCAACAGCGCGGGCTCCGTGACAAGCTTGGAGGCGGCGCTTATGATTGACAGTGACGGGGACGCGCTGGCCGACTCCTGGGAGAGCGCAAACTTCGGGGACCTGAGCCGGAGGCCCGCGGGCGATGAGGACGGTGACGGCGTTTCCAATCTCAATGAGTTTCTTGAGGGAACCGATCCTGAAAACCTCTCCTCCTTCCGGGTGCGGCTTTCCGTCAGGACATCCGGCGGCGGCACAGTGCAGGTTTCCCCCTTCCGCGCCACCTATGCGCGCGGGGAAACGGTGACGCTGACGGCGGTTCCCTCCGGCCCCTGGAGCTTTGCGGGCTGGGGCGGAGCCCTTGTGGGAGCTTCCAATCCGGCCACCCTTGAACTGCTCAACCACCGGGAGGTGATTGCGAACTTCGCCATGCTTGCGGCGCCGGCGGGGCTGATCGCCTGGTGGCGGGGGGAAACAGACGCCTCCGACCTGATCGGCGCCCATCATGGAGTCTTTTACTCCGGCGGCACGGTGGTCGGCCCCTCCATAACCCCCTCCGGCCTTTCTGGAGGGGCTTTCTCCTTTAATGGCGCAAAACATATCCAAGTGACTGACACGGATGATCTGCGCCCCGCCCGCTTCTCCTTTGAAGTCTGGATCAATCCTGCGGTGCAAGGCCCCGACAGGCGGACCATCGCCGCCCATGGCTCCTCCGCGGACGCAAACAGTCAGGGGTGGTCGCTGAGTCTGGCGGACGGGTATGTGAGGTTCACAAGCCGGCATCAGGGCTCCGGGCCGCACCACCTCGACTCCCGGCTCCCGGTTCCCCTGAACGAGTGGACGCACCTTGCCGTCACCTTTGACGGCTCCGTCAAGCGCCTTTACGTCAGCGGCGGCCAGCGCTCCCTGGAAACCTCCGCAAATCCTACCCCCATTGATTACAGTCCGGCGCCGGTGCCGTTCACCATCGGATCGGGTTGGGCCGCAGGTGCTGTCAGCACCCCCTTTACCGGCCTTCTGGATGAAGCCTCACTCTATGACCGCGCGCTGGGAGCGGAGGAGGTTGCGGCGGTGTGGCGTGCGGCCCGCACCGGAAAAAGCGACCGGCAGCCCTATTTCACGGGACCGGAGCGGCTGCCGGCGGGGGTTGAGGGTGAGTCCTATGCAGGGAGCATTGCAGCGGTGCGGGGCGTCCCGCCGCTGACGTTTGTGCTGATGTCCGGAGCCCTGCCGCCGGGACTCCTGATGAGTGGGAGTGGAGCCCTGACGGGAGCACCCACCATGGCGGGGGACTACCGGTTCACGGCGGCGGCGCGGGATGCCGCAGGCCTCTTCACCCGGCGGGAGTTTTTCCTGCGCGTGGACCGGCGGACCCCGCCGCCCGCAGGCATGCTGGCATGGTGGCGGGGAGAGCCGGACCAGAGCGGGCTGGCAAAGGATGCCGCCGCCGGGCATGACGGTGTCTTTTATTCCGAAAATGCCGCGTCCGCCGCCTCGCATGCCCGGGAGGGAAAAGCCGGCAGTGCCTTTTCCTTTGCAAACGGCGGGCACGTCCGGGTGCCGGCCTCTCCCGCTTTTTCCCCGGCGCGGCTTACGCTGGAGGCGTGGGTGTATCCCACCGCGGCGCCGCAGGGCTTTCAGGCGGTGGTCTCGCAGGGCTCCACGCCGGAGCGCGGCAACACGTGGTACCTGGGGCTTGAGAACGGATGCCCGGTGTTTCTGTCCCGGCACGTGACGGAAGAAGGCAATGCTCTTCGCACTGGAACCGCTCTTCCCCTGTATGAATGGACGCACCTTGCGGCGAGCTTCAATGGCTCGGAAAAAGTGCTCTCTGTCAATGGAAAGCCCGCCGCCGTGCGGACCGGGCTTTCCCCCCTCCTTTACAGTCCCGGCGACGCGCCGGTGACCATCGGTGCGGACCGCTCCCTCGACTCGGGAACCGATCCCTTCACCGGACACATTGATGAAGTGACCCTTTACGACCGCGCCCTGAGTGAAACGGAGATTCTGGCCGTTGTGCAGGCCGGGGCGGGCGGGAAATCCGCAACCGGGCCGCCCGCCGCTGAACTGACCGATGCCGTCACGGGCCTGCCCTTCGCGCACCGTTTTCTTTTTCCGGAGGGCACGCCCCCGGTTTCCGTCTCTCTCATTTCAGGAGCCCCTCCGCCCGGGTTCAGCCTTTCCGGAGATGGCCTTCTGAGCGGAGTGACCGGCACCGCCGGAAGCTTTTCCTTTACGGTCAGAGCAATGGACGCCGCGGGGAACACCCGCGACCGGACCGCCTTCCTGCGGGTCTTTTCGCCCGCCACCCGACCGGAGGGGCTTATCAGCTGGCACCGCGCGGAAAACAATGCACAGGACACCATCGGCGGGAATCACGGCACCGCCCGCGGCGGCGCCGGCTACCGGCCGGGCAGGGTGGGGGCGGCCTTCTCCTTCAACGGGCCAGCCGCTTCAATTGAAATTCCCGACAGCCCGTCGCTCCGCCCCGCCTCCCTGACCCTCGAGGCATGGGTCACCGTGGATGCGGACACCGGCACGGCCATGATCATGGGAAAGCCCGTGGGCACCGCCACCGGCAACTCCTGGTATCTTTACTATACAAACGGGACTCTCAACGGGGGCGTGGGCAACCTTAACGAATTCAGCATTCTCAGCGCCCCCTGGCGGCCGCAGCCGGGGCGCTGGCATCATGTGGCGTTTGCCTTTGATGACGCCTCCCGTCAGGCCAGGCTTTATCTGGACGGCGCCCCCGTGGCCTCCGGCCCGGTGAACACGCCCATCGGCTACGACTTCCGGCCTGTGCTCATCGGGCGGGACTCAAACTTTGACGCCCCGGAGTTTCCCCTCACCGGCGCCGTGGATGAGGCCGCCGTGTACAACCGCGCTTTAAGTGATGCGGAGATCGGCGCGATTTTTAGCAGCGGCCCCGCCGGCAAGGCCGTGCCCGGCGGCGGCGACACCGAGGACGGCGACGGGGACGGCTGGCCCAATCTGGTGGAGTATGCTCTGGGCACCGGTCCGGAGGACAGTGCGGGTCCACGTCCGGAGGCGGCCGTTTTCCTGAACCCCGACGGCTCCACGCAGCTGATGCTCCCCTTGGTGCGCGACCCCGCCAGAACGGATGTCACCATCACCGTGGAGAGCAGCGGGGATCTTCTGGACTGGGTGCCGGTGGCCGAAAGCGTGCGGGGCGCGCCCTTCACCGGCATTGCTGAAATCGCCGGCGAGGTTCCCGGCACCGCACCCCGCACCGTCACCATCATCGATCCCTATGCGGAGCCGTTCGGGAGGGGAAGGGGCTTTCTGCGCATCCGGGCCTCCCGCTAGGGAAGATGCCATTGGAGAACAAAGCTCATGCCGGGACGCTGGCGTGCGGTGATGTCCAGTGGCTGGAATATGCACTGGCGCATGAAGCCCGGCTACGGAATGCCCAACGCCCGGCTGATCATCTCCCCGAGAGCAAAGTGGGTTTCAAGCCGCCAAATTCAGAAGAGGACCGCTGCTGCAAGTCTGGCTGAACCAGCAGAATGTCCGCTGATGCTGCTTGAGGCTGAGGGACCGGATTGTGGGCCATCGCCTGTCTTTTCAGACGGCGCGGATGGAAGTGAGGTGCGGTGAATTTCCAGACCAGCTGTTGTGAGGAGACTCCGTGGACAGGCTCCCTCCGCTTTCCCTGAGAAATCTGAAAACACAATAATACCCCATTATTGTGCCAGGGTTTGCCAGCCTCATCCGATCCGAAAGCTGGCCCGACGCGCCACCTTGGAAAAAAGCGTTTTGCGTCTTCCCGTGCCCGCCAGCCCTTCGACAAGCTCAACGCCGCCGCCTGTTTGACGGGAGCACCACCGGGCCTGAGCGCTTCCGCCTGCTCCATTCCGTCACCATGACCGCTGAGGAGAGCTTCTCCACGCGCTGTGGGGCGCGGGGATACATGGCCGGCGACTTCGGCCTCCATCCATGGGCGCGGCAAAGACCGCACGTCAGCACAAAACACCGCGCCGGCCGCCGCGGATCACGCCAGGGTCTGCTCAATTGGCGTAATGACCGGAAAAAGCCGGGGATTGTGGAATCACTCCGAAAACGTAATCCTCACCCGTCCGAAAAGAGCGGGCGCGGCCATCGGTTCCTCCACTGTCACCCGTTCCCATACACCATCCA
>JAQGPJ010000080.1 GCA_028293125.1 Verrucomicrobiales bacterium
TGGATGCGGAGCACGCGGGGAACTGGAAAGCGTCCGGTCCCGGAGGACTGGTCCTGTGGCAAGGTGTGGCCGCGACCTTCACCCGCCCGCGGAAGCCGGCGGAGGGAGTCTGTTGGTACTCCGGAAAACCTTTTGGCGACTATGTGCTCAGGATGGAGTTCAAACTGGACACTCCGCAGGCCAATTCCGGAGTCCTCATTGCCTGCCCGGCGCTGGAAAGCAACTCCTCCCCCTCCGGCCGTGGCAACGCTTTGGAGATCGACATCGCAGGGTATGATATCAAAAAACTGGGAACCGCCTCCATCGCCTGGTCCAAACTCCCCAATTCCTTGCCCATGAAGCGGGATGACTGGAACCAGTATGAAATCACCGTGACCGGCGCCAAATGCCAGGTGCGTCTCAATGGGCGGGAGGTGAACGGGTATGACGCCGGACGGAGTCTGGGAGGTTATATCGCCCTGCAACACCGGTGGTCCGATGGCGAGGTGCGGTTCCGCAATGTGCATATCAAGGAACTGGCGCCGTTCCGTCCCGATGCCGCCGTGGCCTCCGCGGGTGCCTTGCCCGTGGCCGGCCCTTCTCCCGCCGCCGGAAAACTTCCGCCCGAGGCGGATGGGATGATGCGGAAACTGCGGGCCTTCGCCACGGAGCGGCGGGCCTCGCTCCGCCAGTCCATCAATACCGGCAGAAGACAGCTGGCCGGCGCTTTCCGGACGGAGGCCAAAGGCGAGCAGCGGGAGACCTTCGCCGCCGAGGCCCGCCGGGTGGAGCTTCTGGATGCCGGGAAGGAGCTTCTGGATGAGGATGGCGTGCAGGCCTGTGTCTGGAAAAGCGCGCCGGATTTTCTGGGGAATTGGAAGGACGCCAAAACCGCCTTGGTCTTCACTTTCAATCCCAACGGCAAAGGGAGCTCCAACGAAAGAGGTCCGCTGCAATGGCGCTGTCTGGATGATGACCCGCAGCGCCTGCTGGTGGTGCATTGGGGAGACGACTGGGTGAATCTGGGACACTTCTCCAAGGGCACGATGAACAGCATCAATTGGAACGGACTGCGGTTTCAGAGGAATAAAATCGCGGAGAGCACCCTTCTGAGCAGACCCGGCATGGAATGGATCAGCCGCACGGTGAGGCAGGAGCACGAAGCCGCGGACAAAACAGCCGCCTCCATTGAGGAAAAGGCGCAGGCGGTCCGGGAGTGGCTGCGCGCGCAGCTGAAGACCGCCCCCGCGCCAATGCTGAGCGCGGCTTTGGCGCAGGTGGATGCGGTCTCCACTGCAACGGCGTCCCGGCCCGGCCCGGAGGAGCAGCGCAATCCCGAGGGCGTCTGGGTGGCGGGGGGGCACCGGCTGGAGTTCAAACCTGGCGGTGAACTGATAGTGGACCGGAGCATTGCGGGCAAATGGATTTGGGCCACGGATGATTTCCAAAAAACCACTGTCGCCTTCTGTTACGATGAGGGAGTCAACCGGCTGGTGGGGCTGGCCCGGCAGTCATCCAAGGATGAGGACCTGCTGCGTGTTTACCTGCTGGCCGGTTCCGGACTGTGGGACGCGCGCCGGGACCGAAGCTCCGGAAGCCCGGTGGGGGTGCCCGCTGCGGAGACGGTTTCCGCCAAAAAGATGCTGATGGGACAGTGGACCTGGCATGGAGTGGGCAAGCCGGTGCGGATCGAATTTCTTCCGGATGGAAAAGTGATCAATCCCGTCGCCGACAATGGCAGCTGGAAACAGGTGGGGAGTGAGGAGGACAGATGTTTTGAATTCCACTGGAACAATGGCACCGACATCACCGCCGTGCTGAGCGAAGACGGCCTCGGTATCGATGCTGTCCAAGCTGACGGCTTCAAGATCAAAGGGGTGAAAATCGTGAAGCCCTGAATTTCTGAAGCTTTGAAATCGTTTTCTTTTCCCCTCCTCCCCGCGCGCTCATGAGGAGGCCGCCAGCAGCTCCAGTTCCCTTTGGATATTCCGGCGGGCCGGCTGCTCCAGCGTGGCAAAGTGGCCAGTGGCGAAGAGGGCCGCTGACAGAAACCGCCGCAGCACGGCGCTGCGTCCGGCTTTGTAGGCATCATCCGGCACCGCGCCGTATTCCCGGCGGACCGCATGATGGTAGGCGTCATACTCCGGCCAGGGCGCACCAAGAATACTGAAGTCCAGATCAATGAGAAGCGCCTCGTCAGGCTCCCCGGTGCGCGGGCGTCTGAAGTCGGTGGCCAGAATCAGCCGGACCACCTCCGCCACCGCTCCCGGCGTCAGGAACCGTCCGGCGGTGCGCTCAAAAAACCGGGCGCTCTCCAGCTCATTCTCCTTTCCCCATGGGCTCGTAAACACAGTCGTGAAACCAGATGGCCAGTTCCCGCTCCGGAGTGCCGGCTCCGGTGGCCTCCAACCCGTCCAGCATTTTGCCGATGTGCGCCAGATTGTGATAGTAGCGCTCCGGAGCCGCATACCGCTCCAGCAGGTCCGCCCCCATGGGGGCGGCCTCCTTTTTAGGAATGCCGGCCCGCGTGCAGGTTTCCATAAAGCGTGGGAGAGTCATGGCACGGCGGGTTTTGAGGCGGTTCTCAACCATTTGTAGTGTAAAAGCGCAAAGGCTGCATCGGAAAGCGCGGGAAGCAGGGATTCAGGCATTTCCACAAACCAAAAAGAAGCCGGCGGCGCAGCGTCCCAGTTGGGAAGGTCTGCGACCGCCGGCTCTGAAAACCAAGCTGGAGAATGAGTTGGGAAATTATTTCTTATCGTCCCAGCCGCGCTCCTTGATGACTTTCTGAATGGTGGCCAGAGCCGGCGGAGCGGGGATGATTTTGAACCGGTTCAGGTAATCGAGTGCGCCGCGGAGCTGCTGGATTTCACCTTTTTTGGACTCCAGGACGTCGGCGGAGGCACCCTCCAGGCTGGCGGCGTAGTCGGCGGTCAGCTTGCCGGCCTCAGCCACGGCTTCGGGCTGGGTTTCATAGCAGAGGGATTCCAAAAGGCCGAGAAGCTTGGCGTTCCCGGTTTTGGACGCTGCGGCAGTGCGGATGCCGGCGGCGATGGAGGCGCGCTTGGCGGTGGCGGCCTCCGGGGTCAGTTTGCCGTCCGTGCCGCCATCGGCGGAGCGGGGGGGCAGGGGACGGTACCAGATATTGCGGTAGCGCACGGGATTGCCGTGATCCTGGAGCTTGAGCGGGCCTTTTTCGGGGAAGGGATGGTCCTTGGAGCGGGCGCGGTGACCGCCGCCGCCCTCCAGCGGGGTGGCATCCTGGGTGAGCACGCCATTCACAAAAACGGTCAGATGGCCATCGGTCACCATTTTGCCGTCCTTGAAGATGGGGCGGCGGAAAACGATGTCGTACACCTGCCACTCGCCGGGGCCGTGAAGGGCGTTGGCGAAGGGGGGATTGATGCCGTAAACGGAGCCGGCGAAGCCGTCCGCGTAGGTCGGATTGTTGAAGTTGTCGAGCACCTGCACCTCCACCTGACCCATGGGGAAGATGCCGCTGTTGCCGCGCCCTTGGCTGCTGCCTTCAACCTTGGCAGGGGCGGACCATTCGACGTGAAGCTGGCAGTCACCCCACTCGGCCTTGGTGCGGACATAGCCGGCGCCGGGCACGCACTGGAAGGTTCCGTCCTTCACGATCCACTTGGTGGGCTCGGCCGGCTCCTTGTCCGACAGCCAGTTGGCCAGAGAGGCCTCGGTGCCGTCGAAAAGCACGACGGCATCCGATGGCGGCTTGCCAGGGGATTCTTGGGTGCTGTAGGTGCCGGGCTCCACGCGGGGAGGCTGCGGGCGGTTGTCGTCATGAATGGCCCAGGGATGGAACTGGTCGGGAGGATCGCCGTAGAAGCCGGCAAGAGAGGTGGAGGCGGCGGCTGCGAGCACGAGGCCCGGCAGCAGGGCGGCATTGAAAGCGCGGGTATTCATGAATGAATGATGGATCGATGGATGACAGGTGGGCCGGATGGCCAGGTATTTGGACTTGGCCTGAAAAACGTGAACGGCAAGGAGCTTTAGTCAGCGGAAATGCGGGCTGGCGGGGAGGCGATGGAGGGAAGCGCAGCGGGAGACGTCTCTGCTTCCTCCGTCCGTGCGGAAGGTTTGGAAGGGGAAGATGTTGCCGGAAAGGCGGGCGGTGCGGGAGGCGGCAGGTCAAAACGGCGGATGATCTCCTCCACAAAAGGCTGGTGCCGGGGCGGGACAGCGGTATGCCACTTCAGCAGATAGGCAGGGAAGCTTTCGCCGGGCGGGGATGGGCTGCTGTTCAGCCAGGCGACAGCCTCCCAGGAGGAGGGTGACCCCTCCATAATGCCCAACAGCACCACGGCCATGGCTCCATTGAGGCCCCGGTCGCGGGGCGTGGTCTCCAGCTCCCGCCGGTGTCTGCGGTAGAAATCCCCCAAGTGGGCCGACCCCACCTGGCTGCGGCTGTCCATCACGTCCTCCGCATACTGGCGGAACTGCGGGGCGTACGGTTTCCACGAGGCATAGGGCGGGCGCTCGGCCCACTCTTCCGCCAAGCGGCGCAGGACGAAGAGGGAGGCGGTTTCGCACATCGTCTCCTCGAACCAGTTGTTTCCTTTCCAGTCGTTGTCGAAATTGCAGAGAATGTGGCAGAACTCGTGGGCGAACTGGTAGGAGTACTGGCACCAGTAGCGGTCGTGGGTGTCGAGCTTCAGGACGATCTCGCCGATCACGTTCCGCTGATAATGGACAATGGGTCCTTCGCGGCCGCGCAGCACCACAAAGGGCTCCACCCGGCGTCCGGGAAACAAAGGCCACATCATGGCGGCGGCAGAGCGCAGCACGGCCTCCACCTCCGCCGTGGTGGCGCTGCCCCAGCCGTCGGTGCCCACGCGGAATTTCAGATCATCCGCACCGCCCGCCATCGCCAGGCTGGGATGCAGCATGGCGGCGGAAAGCAGCAAACCGGTCAGAAACCGGCGGCGGGTGACAGCGGCAGCGGGGGGCATGGAGCACTATTATTTCCACACGGCGCGCGCAAAGTCCACCCATGCCTGCCAGTCCGAGAACATGACATCGTGTTTTCCGGGACGGATAAAATAGGCCTGCCGGGCCTGAAGCAGGGGGGATTTGGCGGATTTTGCCTCCCCAACGGTCAGGAAAAAGGCCGGAGCCGAGGCCTCCAGCGCCAGCCGCTCACCGGTGGGGTCGGCCCACAGGTCCTCCTCCGCGCTGCCCACCAGCAGGGCGCGGGGAGCGATGAGCGCCAGCAGCTGGTGCTGATCGAACGGCATCTCCGGCTCCCGGTTGCTCCAGGCATGGTAATTTCCACAGAACCAGTGGGGAAAGACGGTGTTGATGCGCCCCACGGTCTCACCGAAGGGCCGCTTGCTCAGGGCGGCACCGCCGCAGCCGCTTTCATTGGAAATGACCAGACTGAACCGTTCATCAGTGGCTCCCGCCCACAGCGCCGACTTGCCCAGCCGGGAATGCCCATGCAGGGCCACGTGTTTGGCATCGCAGAGCGGCTCCTTCTCCAGATAATCCATGCCCAGCCGCAGCCCCCACGCCCAAGCGGCGAGACTGCCCCAGCTTTCGCCGGTCCGGCTTTTTTCAAAGTCCGGATAAAGAGCATGGACCCCGTTTTTGAAGCCATCATCGTAGTCGGGATCGATATCCCAGTACCAGGCCGTGGCGGTGCCGAATCCTTGGGACACCAGCCACTCCACCTGCCAGCGGCTGGTTTGAGAGCCGGGTGCGGCAGGTTTGGCGGTGGGAGCGGGCTGTCCATTGGCCAGCTGGCCTGCCGCGGGCTCCATGCGGGGAAGGATCCGCGGATCCTCGCAGACGGAGGGGTTGCCCTCGAAATTAAGTCCCAGAAAAAAGGGCACAGGGCTTTGAGCGGAGGCCGATGCGGGGGTGTAGATCAGCAGGTTCATCCCCGGGCTCTCTTTTTTGCCGGTAAAAAACACTTTGATCTGCTTGCGCAGCGCCTTGCCGTTCAGAGCGGGCACTGCTTCCTCCTGAACCTCAAAAGCCAAAGCCGGCCTTTCCGGCGCCCGGCCGAACATCTGCTTTTCAAACAGCGCCAGAAGCTCCGGTCGGCGCTTCCCCGTCCAGTCCGCCGCCGTTTTCACCGGCGAGCCGTCCCCGTTTTTCAGCAGTTCCGGCAGAACGATGGGCGGAACCTTGGTCTCGTCGTAATTGGCGGGCGGTTCAGCGGCGGTGGCGGCATTCATCATCAACACAAGCAGGGGCAGGATGGGTTTCCACTTCATCCCCATGATACTGCCGGACGGCGGGCGAGCTGTCGAGTGGTTGAAATTTAAAATTGTATAAAGATTCCGGTGCTTGCCGGCTTCACTTTGGCGGAGCGGTTGTTCAGTCGTTTTATTGACATTTTTCGCTATGCTCCGAGACTGAGATTATGGCCGATCTTGACATATTTATGAGAAATTCGGTATGGGAAAAGGTAGTGGAAACCATATCACATATGCTGGGAGTGGCGGGATTCGAGAAGAGGGATGAACGCGGGGTAAGGCACGTATGGTATCTATTTGGAATGGAAATCATTGCTATCGATGATCCGGATCTTGTGGATGACCAAGGCATCCCTTTCTCGGAATTTTCTACTGAAGTGGCTTTGATTCTGCACAGGACGGAGCATTGGGAGGAGGCAGAGGCTTTCCGTCATGCTTTTGCGGTTCTTCTTGTACTGCGTTTAAGAAATTTGATAGGTTCGAGTATTTATATGGTCAGGAATCTTCAACAGGAAATTAAAGTGTGAGGATTTTTCGTCATTGACGTGAGGAAAATAAATTTGGTTCTTCCGGGTTTCCCGTGGTCGTGGAACCAAGGAAAGATGCGAATTTCCGGGAACCCAATGGCCCCGGAGAGTCCTCGTCACCACGAGGGTTTCCCAGCGGGAAACCCATACCGTCTTCCTCTCGGATTTGGAACGGAGCGCAGGGCAAAACCGATATAAGCGCCGAAGGCCGAGCGCCAGCGAGTTATGCTGGTTTTGCCTTGTGCGGAGTGGAAAATCTGCCCCTCCCTCATCCGAGAGAGCCACTTGGTTGAAGGCAAGCACACCACGGAAAACCCGGAAGAGGCACCTAATTTTAACTCAATCAAGGAAACGTTTCTGATAATAAAGCCACCCTCATTCCGTATGGACGCGGATACGGACAAAATTGCGCATTCCCGCACCGACAGGCTTCGGTGAACGCCACAGCATCCGGATCCATCCGTCCGCCGCTTCCCCGATTGGCAGGGACGCCGCCGGACTGCCGCGCCAGCCAGCCACGGCACCGGTGGAAAAGCTGCCGGCAGAGGGATCCGCCGCCGTTTCAATGATATAATTCAAAGCAGGGACCAAGGTGTTGGGGGTGGAATGAATCCAGTACCGGAGTTCAGGAACTTTCCCGCCGCTGACCGGGTCCGTTCCCAAGCTGTAAACCGGCATCCCCGGCTGGGTGGCAGTCCCCTCTAGCACAGTGTTCCTTTGAGTTGGGTCGGAACCGAAGGCGTGCTCCAGAAGATTGGAGACTCCATCACCGTCGGGATCGGCATCCGGGCCCGCCCTCCCGCCGGATAGGTCAAAGGATGCGGCCCAGGCCGGATAAAAGTCCTTGGATGCCGGGCTGATGGTCAGATTGTCAATACGGACAGGGCCGCCCGAGGCTTCAAGATTGAGCCGGCCATCGGGGAGCAGTAGGGCATCGGAGTCAAACCTTACCAGCGTCCATGAGGTGGCGTTCAGATTGACGGACCCGTCGCCATATTTAAGGAGGCCACTGGAGTTCAGAGTCCGGGCATAAAACGAGACTTTGCAGGGCACGGGCAGAGGCAGGAGAAGCCGCCGGGAGGGACCAGGATAAAGGACCACACAATCCACTCCATCCTTTGCCAGAGCGGCGAAAGCGCCGGCGGCGTGGCCGGAGGAATCCACCGCCTCAAAATCCCTCAGAGATGAGTCCAAAGCCTCCGCCGCTGTAAGCGTGGGCAGCGGCTGGAAATGCACGGCGTCCAGCAGCACCGGTCCGGAGCCGGTGGTGCCAAAGTGGATCACATGGGTGCCATTGGGCACCGGCACCTCTGTTAAAACGTAGCCTGACCCATTGCTGTTGAATGCCGCCTCATCCATCCGGATGTAGGCTGATCCCTTGATCCTGGCTCTCAGCAGCCCCGGCCCCTGCACGGTGGTGGTGATCGCGGAGCGGGTGTAGGAGGGAGTGAATTTCAGAGCGTCGCCGCCCTCAAACGTATCTGCTGACACCGCCTCCAAAACCACATTGGCCGCCTGCCATTTAAGTTCCGGAGCCTCCACAAGCGCTCCGATATCCGTTCCGGATTCAGGGGTCACCGCAACATTCGATATCACCGTCGTTATGGCTCCATTCCGGGCGCGCACCGGACTATAGGCCAGCCGGACAGTATGCAGCCCCTCAGGAACCGAAAACGCGGCCGCATCGAATGCGCTGAGGCTGCTGCGCACTGGCAATGTGGCTGCCGCGCCGTCAATCTCCACTGTAAAACCGGCTATTTCATCCTCAGGGGGAAGCTGCCCGGTCACATTGACTTTGGCAGGCCCGGTCATCTGTGTCTGCATCCAGGCGGTCTGTCCTATAACCAATCCCCGGCACTGCACCGCATCAGGATCATCCGTCAGTCCCGCACCATGGCCGGAAAAACCGCGCCATCCTGTGCCTCCACTGGATCCCGAAGTCCAAACGAGGCTTGGAGTATCCAGCGCTTCGGGCAGATCCACCTCCACGGCGGCTGCGAATTCCACCGAATCCACCAACAGCACCGCCCCTTCCGGCAAAGGACCAGGAGACGACGCTCCGCCTGTGAAAATCAGAGGGCTGGTTAAAACACCGCGGGGTGCGGCAAAGTTCTTCGGCAGCCAGGGATATGGACCCAGATAAAAGCTGGAGCCGGGTGCTGTGCTGCCATTCCCCTCCGTTTTGGCAACCATAGTGAAATCACCCGGTCCGGCGGGAATGGGCATCACGGAAAGCGGTGCCGCCACCCTGAGCGCCGAACGCCCCTCCACCGTGGCCGCCGTCCAGCCTGGCAGACTTCCCCAAGGCTGAAGCGGGCCAAAGGGCTGACCTTGCTGCGTCAGAAAAGCCATGCCTGCGGCACCTGTGAAATCCTGCAGGGAGACCGCAGGCGCGGACTCCAGTGCCACCCCTTTCAATGTGAGCTCCTGGCTGGACTGCGTTCCCGGCGGCTGGTCCGCGGAAAGCTGCCAGCGGATCCGATGCTGCCCGACGGGAAGGTGCAGATAGCCTGTGGCGGGGGAACCCGGCACGGGGATGTCATTCCACAGCATGGTGTAAGCCGAAATGGTGGCCGATGAATCCGGTGGCACCGCCTGCCAGCGAAGAACCCCGGGACCGGTCGCCCGGGTTTCGATCCAGGACACCTCTCCGGGCATCAGATTGCCGGTCACCGCGTGAAGGGGCGTGCCGTCGGCGGAGGCCTCGCCCATCCATGGCACGTCACCTCCGGTTTCCCAAGTCAGATCCGGAGCGCCCGCGGCTGTTCCCAGCGGGATGCCGGGCCTCGCCTGCAAAGGCACGGCGATATTCCGGGAGGGGGAAATCGAAAGGGAGGATGACAGTCCGGTGATGATTTTATGCGAACCGGGAAATGGAAGACGACCGGTCGCGTGCCTCATGCCAAGGTCCGGCAAAAGCACCTTGTCCCCCCGCGAAAAGGAGCATGGACCGGTGACGGTGGCTTCAAGATAGTGTTTTCTTGTTCCCCCTGCGGTGTCCGGGGTGAGCAACATCGGGTCTGCGGGGTTGTCCCTGTTGCCCAGCCAGTCCATGGACCGGCTGATGAAATGCCACACGGGATTCTCCCCCCAAGTGGGGGCTCCGGCAGCCGTGAACGGCAGGCGCGTCAGGGCCGCAAAATTGTCCAAGACCGCGCATTGCCCGGGGATGGCGGAGAAAGTGATCCATCCCGGTCCGTAACCGGGCACCGTCATATAAGTGGTGCCCCATTGCCCGTCCCCAGCCATGGGCAATGGACCTTCCGGTGTGGACAAAAGCAGGCCGCTGCCGGTGAAGCGGACCACACAGGGACGCTCCACGATGGTCGAAAGTGTTGGTGACGTGTCTGCCAAGGGAGTGAAAACCACGCTGGTTCCCCCCGCTGCCGAAGGCGGCCAGGCCACTGCCGTCAAACCATCGGTTCCGCCCGCCGTGCTCCAGCTGCGGGTCCCTGACTCCAGCGCGTCCCTCAGGGAAACCGTCGGTGATGGTGTGAATGAGACCTGATCCAGCCAGGACAGGGTCCCTTTGCCCTGCGGCACCTGCGAGCCCCGCTGGATCCATCTCACGGTGTGCGTGCCCGCAGCGACAAAAACCTCGGAAATTTCCGGCGAAGCCGAATCCTGCGGAACGGCTGTGGCTCCATTCACGGTCACTCTCAGCGGGAGAATAAAATCGGCGGTGAAATCCCCGGGATCGGAGGCGCTCCTGGCCATGGCGAAACGGACAATGCCCGGGCCGGTGATCCGGGTCTCAATCCACGGATTGGCCTCCACCGCATGGACACCGCCGCAGGCCGCGTGCCCTGCCGCGGCTCCAAGGACTCCATCCGTTTTGTATCCTTTCCACGGCGTGGCAGGGGAAGTGGTGAAAACCATATCCGGAGCATCCAGAGCCTCGGACAAAGACACCTCCACCAGAGGTTGAACTTTGAGCCCGCTGTAAACCCCCAAATCATTGATCTCCACCGAGTGGGGCAGGGTGTCCGGAAAAATAACGGCAAATTCCTGCGGGCGGCCCGGTGCCAGACTGTCAGCAGCCGCGATATTCGGGCCGCCATCCGCACTGAAATTCCGCGGGGTTTGGGAAAACCCGGAAGTGGTGAAGCTCACCATCGCCGGACCCTGGCACGCGATCCTCAGCAGTGGGAGCTTTGGGGGCGGCAGGTCTCCATACCATGGCATCAGCTCCAGCCCGGTGGCGTCCCCGGTGCCTGTGGCTCCGGCCTTCCCCGCCACCTGGCCAGGGTATGGGAGGGTCACATCGGCTCCCGGCTGTCCCATCAGAGCCGCCAAATCCGGCCCGCCTGGAACCCAGGATACATCATCCAGCCAGCCAATGCCAATCAGCTTCAAATCCACCGTCCCCGCCGGCACCGCAATTTCATCCCGCTCCCATTCCGTGGAGTCCGGCAATAAATACGGCGCGGTCTCCCCGATGTAGCCCCTGACAAAACCCAGCTTTGAAAACTTCAGAATCCCGGGACCCGTCAGCCCTCTGATCACCAGACAGCCGTCCGCAGGCTGCGACGAGGCCATGGCCACCGCATGGCCTCCCTTGGCACCGGTCGGAGCCTGCGTGCTGGCAAAAGCCCCCAGCCGCCGCGTGCCGCCTTCAGGCTTTCCATACTCGTAGACCAATCCGGTGGAATCCAGCGCCTGGGCGTAGGAAAGCGGGGCGCTGATTTTCAGCTGATCCACGATGCCGGAGCCGCCATTCCGCCGCCATCCCACCGGCACTTTCCCGGCGGCCACTCCGAACTGCCTGCGCCCGCCGACCAGGAATTCTCTTGGCGGTTCAGGCCCGGCGTCAGGAGTGGCCTCCAGCTGAGTCTGCGCTGTGCCTTCAAAGGAGACCACGGCCGGCCCGGTGATCTCAGTCAACAGGACCTCATTTTCATGCAGCCACACCGCATCCACGCCATCGGGGGCATCCGCATCCGCAATCCCGCGTGAGGCGGAGTCAGGGCCTGGCTGGGAAAACTCCACTCCCGGAGCCTCTAAAGCTTCGCTTAACGGAACCAAGGGAGCCGGCGTCACTGTGACGGTGTCAATATAAAGAGGATTGCCGGTGGGATAAGCTTGGTTGGTGATGCGGAAAACGCCAGGCAGCACCACCAGCCGCTCCTGTTTCCAAAAACTGGCGGTGATATTCTCACTCCGCCCGCCGTTATGAATGATGGTGAAATTCGTGGTGCCCGCCAGATCCCGCGACCGGTGCCGGAAAGTCACGATTGAAGGCTGGCTGATAGTGGTCTGAATCCAGGCCTCCGGGTTGGAGGTGCTGACAGGATCCGGCTTCAGCCGCACGGCATCCACTCCGTCGAAAGTGGCTCCGGATTCAATCACCCCCTCCACCGGCCCTCCGGAGGTCCAAACCAGTTCCGGCGTGTCCAGAGCCTCCGGCAAAGTCTGGGCGGAGACCGTGCCGGCGGGCAGAATCAGCAGAAGAGGAGACGCCAGCAACCAGCAGACGGCAGGGGACAGAGGTTGGGTGCTTTTCACGCACCGCGACTTTGAACAAAAACAATTGAAGTGTCAACAGACATAAAAGTTAGGTTCTTTCAAACCCTTGCAGTTCTCCGACTGCTTGGCCGGACAGTCCACAGGGTTCATGCTTACCGCCAGTGCTTGATACCCTCATCACGGGACGATGATCTGGTCGGCCTTTTGTATAGTTGGAATATTGGAGCCGTCCGGTTCGAGTTTCTTTAGATCAAAAATGATCGTTTCGCCATTTCGGATCAATTTGAACTTTTTCCACCTGAAAGACTCTGCGAAGCCACCTGCCAAATCGATGGCCTGCATCAGATTGATATTTTCACGAAAGGGGAATTCGTTGGGATGATTCACTTCCCCCGCCACTATGAATGTGGGGACAGGGAAGGGATTGTCGCCATTGGGCCTGATTCGGATTTTCAGGGTGACTTTGATTTTCTCCTGGGCGTAAGCTTTCGTGATAGCTGCGGCAAGCTCCTCCTCTGTCAGGCTGACTGCGGCGACAGGCTGTTTGAGTGAGGGCATGGAGACATGCCCTGATTTGGAGACAATATAGGACGAGCTTATTTCAAGCCCGGCTTCCGCAGCTTCAATGCGGAGAAACGCCCCAGGCCATATACGTTCGGGGTTTCAGTCGGCAGGGTCACTGCCACGACACTGAACGGGGGCGGATTGCTTCTCCGTTCGGAAAGCGGCGGCAATGGATTTTGTGAGATTGGAGGGAGTCAGGCCTTTGGCCGCCACGGGGGCACTCAAGCCGGGGACGGCAATACAACCGGAGTGATCCAATTTAAACGATTCAAGAAGGGGCTTTTCCTCTTGGTTGGCTGTCTGCCGTATTTCCAGAAAAACAACATCACCCACTTTCAGCGGTGAATTTTCCTGTGCATAAAGGGAAACGCGAAAGTCAGGAAAATGGAAAGCAGATGAACCGGGAGGCATGGCTTCATGGGACAGGCTGATGGATTTGCCCAGTGGGCCTGCGCCTGTGTTGAATGTTGATTGGAAAAAAACAGGCACCCAAACAAAAAATGGCAGCCTGCAAAGGCTGCCATTTTGGGAAGAGAATTTCCAACCGCTTTGCAGCGGAGTGGGATCAACGCGAGTAAAGTTCGACGACCAGCTGCTCGTTGACGATGGGGTCGATCTCCTCGCGGGAAGGGATACGGTTCACGGTGCCGCCGAGATTGTCCTTGTCCTGGGTGACCCAGTCAGGGACGGGAATGGCCTGCGTGAGATCCAAGGCACGGACACCGATCTGCTTGGAGCGGACGGCGTTCTTCATGGCGATCTTGTCGCCGGGGCGGCATTGGTAGGAGGAGACACTCACTTTCCGGCCGTTCACAGTGACGTGGCCGTGGCCGACGTACTGGCGGGCGGCGTTGCGGGAGTTGGCGAGGCCAAGACGGTAAACCACGTTGTCCAAGCGGAGCTCCAGCATCTGGAGGAGAATTTCACCGGTGATGCCACGGCGGCGGGAGGCTTCCTCAAAGAACTTGCGGAACTGCTTTTCCAGCATGCCGTACTGGTAACGGAGCTTCTGCTTTTCGGCGAGGGCGATGGCGTAGTCGGAGAGTTTCTTACGTCCGCTACGAGCTCCGTGCTGGCCGGGAGCGAAGTTGCGGCGCTCCATTGCTTTGGAGGGGCCGAAGATGGCGACGCCGAAGCGGCGGCTGATTTTGTCCTTGGGACCCGTGTAACGTGCCATGGGAGAGTGGGAGTGGTCTTGGTGTTTTTGAAATTCAGAAAGTCGCTACGGTAATTACACGCGGCGGGCTTTGGGGGAACGGCAGCCGTTGTGCGGAACTGGAGTCACGTCGCGGATGGAGGTGACTTCCACGCCCAGAGCCTGCACGGCGCGGACGGCGGATTCACGGCCTGAGCCGGGACCTTTGACACGGACTTCAGCATCGCGGAGACCGTGGCCCATGGCCTGACGGCAGGCGTCCTGGGAAACCATCTGGGCCGCGTAGGCGGTGCTTTTACGGCTGCCTTTGAAACCCATCTTGCCGGCGCTGGACCAGCCGATGACGTTGCCCTTGAGGTCGGTGACGGTGACGAGGGTGTTGTTGAACGTGGACACCACATGCACGATGCCGCTGGTGACGTTCTTGGAGCCCTTGGCCTTGATGATCTTGGGCTGACCTTCAGCATTCGGATCCAGGAGGAGCTTGACAGCCTCCTTGGAGGCGGCGGCGGCGGCGGCGGCAATTTCAGCAGCGGTCTGAGCCGGGGCGACCGGAGTTGGAGCCGGAGCCGGGGCCGGGACCACGGGAGGCGCTGAGGGGACGGATTCTTCGGCCATAATTTGGGAAAAGGGTAAAAAGGAACGGGATTACTTCTTGCGCTGCACGCCAACGGTGCGGCGGGGGCCTTTGCGGGTGCGGCCGTTGGTTTTGGTGCGCTGGCCGCGGACGGGGAGTCCCTTGCGGTGACGTGAGCCGCGGTAGGAGTTGATCTGCTGCAGGCGCTTGAGGTTGATCTGGATATCGCGGCGGAGGTCGCCTTCGATCACAATGCCGTTGGCTTGAATGACGCCGATGATGGCACCGAGCTGCTCGTTGGAGAGCTCACCGGCGCGGGTGTCCGGATTGATGTTGGCCTGGCCGAGAATCTTGCGGGCCAGCGCAGGGCCGACGCCGTAAATGTAAGGCAGGGAAGCTTCAATGCGCTTCTCATTGGGAATATCAACGCCGAGCAGTCTGGCCATAGGATTGGGAGAATGAAATCAGTTTGGAAAATGGAGAACTCAGCCCTGGCGCTGCTTGTGGCGGGGATTTTTGCATACAACACGCACCACGCCTTCGCGGCGCACGATGCGGCAGGTTTCGCAGAGCTGCTTGACGGAAGGACGGACTTTCATGGTGGAACGCGGAGGAATGAGGGAATCGGAAGGGGATGCGCCTGAACTGCGCTTCCCCGGCCAACAGGGAAATAGTCAGCGCGCCGGGCGGATGAGGGCCCGGAGGGGCAGGATTGTAATACGCCCTCCTCCGTTGGCAAGGAGCGATTCGCATTTTTTTGCATGGGCCGGAACTGCGGGATCAGGGCGGGCCGGATTGGCTGGCGATTCTCCCGTCGGCGAGCGCCACCTGGCCGGGTGCCTGGACGGCGATTTCCGGACTGTGGGTCACGAGAAGAATAGTGGCCAGACGGCTGCGATGGACCGTGTGGAAAAGCTCCATGACACGGGCGGCGTTTTCGGAATCGAGGTTGCCCGTGGGCTCATCGGCCAGCAACAGCCGGGGCTGATGGACCAGAGCACGGGCCACAGCGGCGCGCTGGAGCTCGCCGCCGCTGACTTCCTGCGGCAGGCGTGCGGCTTTGGAGGCCAGCCCCGCCAGCTCAAGCAGGGCGGCGGCTTTGCCGGAGGCGGTCTGCTTTCCGGCACCGGCCAGAATGAGAGGCAGGGCCACATTCTCAAGCAGGGTCATGCCGGGCAGGAGGTGGAAGAACTGGAAGACAATGCCCACGGTTTCCCGGCGGTAGCGGGTGCGCTGGCGCTCGGTGGCCAGATGCAGGGGAATGCCGGAAACCTCCACCTCCCCGGTGTCCGGCCGGTCCAGAGCGCCGAGCAGGTGCAGCAGCGTGCTTTTGCCGCAGCCGCTGGGGCCGGTGACGGCGGTCATGCTGCCCTCGGCCAAGGTGAGGGAAAAATCCTGGAGGGCGGGCACCGGAAGGCCGGTTTGCTGGCGGTAGCTGCGGCTGACGTGGCTGAGGCGGATCATGTCAGGAAAGGAGGGAGGCTGAAGGGAGGGAATTGAGAAAACCGCTTACAAGAGCGCGGACAGCCTGCGGATCCTGCTGGAGCAGGCGGTGGCCGCAGCCGGGCAGGATGTGATGCCGGATCAGGGGAACAACGCACGCGGCGGCGGCTCCGAGGGCGGTGAATTTAACATCCTGCTCCCCGGTGATCCAAAGAACGGGCACCGGATTGCCCGCAAGGGAGGCCATCAGACCGCCGGCCTGATGTCCAAGGGACCAATCCTCAAAAGCGCCGGCAATTTCGGACCGCCATTCCTCAGCGGCGGAGGGAGCGGGCCCTCCGGCGAGGACAGGCTGGGTATTCCAATCCGTGAGAAGCTCCGGCCAGGGAGCCTGCCGTGTGTAGTCCGCCCATGTCTGGTCATGCCGCAGACGCGCGTATCGTTCCGCGGGGGCCTCAAGTCCGGGATGGGGACCCAGCAGGATAGCCGCCTGCCAGAGATCCGGGCGCAGTGTCAAAGCCTGAAGGGCAAGCCGGCCTCCGAGGGAATACCCGGCGAGAATGCGGGGATCAGAACCGGTCTTCACCTCCTGACTGGCTTGGTGGTTGAGCCAGCGGGCGAATCCTTCAAGGGTTGCGGCTTCAGGATGCCGGCGGCGGATTTCCCAGAGATTCCAGCACCGGACCGGAACAGGAGTGGAAAGGCCGGACAGGACCGCGTCCCAGTCGGCGGGGGAGCCGAAGTTGCCATGAAGAGCGTGCAGCATGGTCTCACGGATTTGGTTGGGGCCGGCTGGCGGTGGCCCAGTTCGCCCAGAAGGCCTCCGTGGCCCCCGGGTCAGGGTGAAGCTCCAGCACCAAGCGGTCCGGCAGCGGCGGGAGTTCAGTCAGGGCGCCGTGATGGGCGTGGTAGTCCAGTCCCCACTGCTCCGCCCAGCCTTTAAGAGGGATGCGGTGCGGATTCTCCATCAGCCGGCGCTCGTAATCCGTCAGGCTGCGCAGGGCGGGGAGGCGGGAGAAGATTTTGCCGCCGGCATTCTGGATGACCACGATGCGGAGTTTCGGGGTGTGGCTGAATTGTGGCAGAATCCACGGCGCGGCGAGGTCGTAAAGTGCGGTGAGGTCGCCGATCAGGCACCACGCCTCCCCTTCAAAATCCGCCGCCAAACCCAAAAAGGCGGAGAGATTTCCGTCAATGCCATTGGCTCCCCGGAGCGCGCGGGCGTGGCAGGGGTGGTCCGGGAGGGCGCAGAGATTCCACTCCCGGATGGGCATGCTGTTGCCGGTGAAAACCACGGATTCCGGCGGGATCAGGCTGGAAAGGGCACGGACGAGGGCGGGCTCCGACGCAGAATGGCGCTGGAGGCAGGCTTCCAAGGCGGCCTGGGATTCCGGCAGAACTGGATTTCCCCGGTTTTTGTCCGGGAGATCCCCGCTCCAGTCCGGCAGTGGATGCACGGGAAAGGCGGTGCATTCCCGCGCCAATCCCCGGTGCCCGCTGCGGGTCAACGAGATCACGGGGATGGATGGCCGGTCCTCCAGATCCCGCCAGAAGCGGCAGGCCGGCACGCCGCCCAGCCGGATGACAGAGCGGTGGGGGATGGTCCGCAGAACCGCATCCCCACCGGAAAGCAGCCAGGGCCGCAGCCGGGGTTCCTCCCGCAGGCCGGAGGCGGCTTCGGCATAGATCGGAGCGCCCAGCCGGCTGAGAAAATGGACAGCGGCGGGAATTTCCGAACGTAGCAGATCGCCCACCAGCACCAGGGGATCCGGAAAATCCGACCGCGCGGGGAGAGAGCAGGCGCGGGGCGCAGGGGAGGGCGGGTCATCTTCATCCTTACGGGGCACGAGGCCGGCTCCGTAGTGCCGCAGCCAGTCCAGCTGCTCCGCTCCGGGCTCCTCCAGACACAGATTCACATGCAGCGGGCCGTTGCGGTTCCACTTTTCAATCACCGTGAGGTCGTCCAGCTCCCGCACATCCAGCGACAGGGTAGGATAGTTGCCAAAAATGCCCGCCTGCTCAATTGCCTGGGGCGCGCCGGTGCCGCGGTAGACCGCGGGACGGTCGGCGGTCAGCGCCACCAGCGGCAGCCCCTGATAGTGCGCCTCGATGATGGCGGGCAGAAGCTCGGCCACTGCGGTGCCGGAGGTGGTGATGACCGCAACCGGACGCTCATGGGAAAGCAGGCGTCCCAAAGCGAAAAAAGCGGCGGATCGCTCCTCGAAATGATGCCAGACACGGATGCCCGGCGCGGAGGCCAGAGCGGCCACGAGGGCGCAGTTCCGCGCGCCGGCGCAGATCACCACCTCCCGCAGAATGCCGCACCCCATCAGAGTTCGGAGCGTGACCGCGCAGAGCATACTGGATTCCGAAGGGACGTCAGGCATGGATGGCATCCAGTTCAAAAGCATGGCGCACCCAGGCGCGCTTGAGGGCCAGTTCCTCCCACTCGTTTTCAAAAATGCTTCCTGTCACCAAGCCTCCGCCGGCCGGCAGCCGGAGTTCCTTCTCTGTCCAGAACAGGCCCCGGATGGCCACCAGAAACAAAGCCCCGCCCGGCCAAACCACGCCGCAGGGGGCACCGAAGGCCTCCGGAACCCCGCACCGCTGCCGGTAGTGCCGCAGGAGGGCGAGGGCGGAGTCACTGCGGGGCGAAATCCCCAGCGCGGGGGTGGGATGCAGCAGATGGATGAGAGTGTTCAGATCGCTGCCAGAGGGAACTGCGGGCAGGTCCACGCACAGGCGGGTGCGGAGATGGCGGACGTTGCCCAGGGGGACGATTTCCCGGTCGGTCATGCTCACCCGGCCCAGCGTGGCCAGACGGCGGTGCAGCTCATCCACCACAATCTCATGCTCGCGGGCCAGCTTGGGGCCCTTCCGCAGATCGGCCTCATGCGCGGCGTCGGCGGTCCCGGCCAGGGCCATGGTGGTCAGGCGGGTGCCGTCGAGGCGGAAAAGCACCTCCGGCGTGATGGTGGCGAATCCCTGCCGCCCGTCGCACCACGCGGCGGCGTGCCCGCGTCCATGGGTATGGGAGGGGTGCAGCCGGGCGTGCAGGGCGGCGGACGGATTGCCTGTCAGACGGGCGGAGGCCGTGCAGGCGGGGACGATTTTCAGCAGCTGCCGGCCATTGATGGCCCGCATGGCCCCTTCGAACACTGAGCGGAACTCCACCGGATCGGGCTGGGTCCAGCCGGAGGCGGGAATGGCGGGATCGGAAAAGCCGGGCATCCGCCGGGACGCGGTGCCGGTGCGCGAGGGGATTTTCCACGGCGCGGGGTCGCTGAGGGCAAAGTCGTTGACGTAAAACGCCAGACCGTCGGCGGGGGGCAGGGTGCCGGAGGCAAAGGGGCCGCGGGCCTCGATCCGCACCTCCTCCGGTCCGGGCAGATCCAGACAGCCCCAGGCCTCGCCGGGCTCGGGCGGAGACAGGACGGGCAAGGGCAGGGGAAAGCCAGGCATGGGGATTCGTGGAAACCATCGGCGGCGGGCCGGGCGCGACAAGGCGGAATCAGACCCTTTGACGGGTATTTCCTAAAAAGCGCGAAGGGCTTGAACACCTGCCGGGCCTGCATCATGCTCGCAGCTTCCCTCATCCGCCATGGCTGACTCCCACCCCTTTCTAAGCCCCGACTTTCATATCCGCTGGTCCACCCTGACCCCGGACCGCGTGGTGCCGGACATCACCGCCGCCCTGGCGGAGGCGGAGGCGAAGTTGGACGCCCTCTGCGGCATTGATCGCGGTCGCATGACTTTTGAAAACACCCTCCTGGCCTTTGAGGAGTGCACCGCCGCCCTGGGTGAGGCCTGGGGCAAGGTGGGACATCTGGATGCGGTGTGCAATTCCCCGGAACTGCGGGAGGCGCACAATCAGATGCTGCCGAAGGTGTCCGAGTTTTTTGCCCGGCTGACCTTGAATGAATCACTCTGGGACCTGCTGAAAACCTACAGCGACACTCCCGAAGCCAAAGGGCTGGCAGGAGTGCGGAGGCGTTTTTTGGATGAAACCCTGGCGGAGTTCCGCCAGAACGGCGCGGATCTTCCCGCGGATAAAAAGCAGCGGCTGGAGGCGCTGGAGGCGGAACTGGCGCAGGTGACGCAGAAGTATGGCGAGAACGTCCTCGACTCCACCAACGCCTGGGATCTCATCATCACTGATGAAAGCCGCATCGCCGGCTTGCCCGAAACCGTGAAAACCGCCGCCCAGGCCGACGCCAAAGCCAAGGGCCACGGCACACCGGAGGCTCCCGCCTGGCGGCTGACGCTGAAGGCCCCCTGCCTGATCCCCGTGATGGAGCATGTGGAGAATGAGGACACCCGCCGCCAGGTCTGGGAAGCCAGTTCCGGCATTGGCCGCGGTGGCCAATGGGACAATACTCCTCTTATCCACAGCATCCTGCGGCTGCGGCAGGAAAAAGCGCAGATGCTGGGCAAGGCGGATTTCGCGGATCTGGTGCTGGAGCGCCGCATGGCGCGGACCGGAGCGCAGGCGTTGGGCTTTATAGAGGATATGCACCGCCGCATCGAGGGGGCCTTCAGCCGCCAGACACGGGAGCTTCAGGAGTTCAAAGGCGATGCCCTGAGCCGGCCCACGGGGCCGCTGGAGCCTTGGGAAACCGCCTACTGGGCGGAGAGGCGGCGCAAGGTGCTCTATGATTTCGACGAGGAGGAGCTGCGCCCCTACTTCCCCATCAACGGCGTCATCACCGGCATGTTCCGCATCGCCGAGCAGCTTTTCGGCGTCAAAATCAAGGAGCAGCCCTCGGTTTATGTGGAGCCCGGCGGCACCGTGCCGCCGGAGGCCGACGGGGCCGTGGAGGTATGGCATCCGGAAGTGAAGTTTTACGAGATCCAGAACGACCGGGGCACCCATCTGGGATCGTTCTACGCCGACTGGCATCCGCGCGACTCCAAACGCGGCGGCGCCTGGATGAATTACCTCAAAACAGGCTCGCCTCCCGGCGGCGACCACGATCGCCATCCCCACCTGGGGCTGATCTGCGGCAATATGACGCCCTCCGTGGACGGCAAGCCAGCCCTGCTGTCGCACAGTGAGGTGGAGACGGTATTCCATGAGTTCGGCCACCTGCTGCACCACCTGCTGGGCAATGTGGCCATCAAATCCCTCAACGGGGTGAATGTCGCTTGGGACTTCGTGGAGCTGCCCTCCCAAATCATGGAAAACTTCTGCTGGGAGCGGGAGAGTCTGGATTTCTTCGCCCGGCACCACGAAACCAACGAGCCCATCCCCAGCCGCCTTCTTAAAAAGATGCTGGCCGCACGGAACTACCTGTCCGCCGTGACCACCATGCGCCAGCTCGCCTTTGGAAAAATGGATCTGGATCTGCACCGCATGCCGGCCCCAAGCGACGATGCGGATCTCGACGCCATCACGGACGACCTGCTGCAGGGCTACCAGATGCCGTTGAACACCAAGGCTCCGACCATGGCCCGGCGGTTCACCCATCTGTTCTCCAGTCCGGTGGGGTACGCCGCCGGCTACTACAGCTACAAGTGGGCGGAGGTGCTGGATGCCGACTGCTTCAGCCGCTTCCGGCGCGAGGGCGTGCTGAATCCGGAGACCGGGCACGCCTTCCGCGACTGCATTCTCAGCAAGGGGAACTCCGAGCCGCCTGAAAAGCTCTTCCGCGATTTCATGGGCCGGGATCCCGAACTCAGTCCCCTGCTGGAACGCAGCGGACTGGCCTGAGGCCGGAGCCGTGTTTCACGTCTTTTAACGTCTGCCGGATTAACGTAGTGAAAATTCACCAGGAACGCGCCAGGTTTCCTGCGTAGGACCCCCTTTCCCATCCGCTGGCGGCCCGTCATGGGCATTCTGTCCCTTCTGCCGCGTCCATCAAATCCTGTCCGAAGCCAGACTTTCCTATGTCCCTGATTCCGAAATCCCCTCTTTTGAAGAACGCCCTGCTGCTTGCGGTGGGCGCGGCTGCTGTTTCCGGCCTGCCAATCCGGGTGCAGGCTGCTCCGCCATCGCCGGAGCAGTTGAAAAAGGAGGAGGATTATTTAAAGCAGGTCAAGGTGCCGGAGGGATTTGACATCACCCTTTTCTCCAGCCCGCCGCAGTCGAACTACCCGGTTTTTGTGGCCGCCGGGGTGGAGGGCACCGTGTATGTCAGTTCCGACAAGAACGGATCGCTGGACCGGGAGCCGCACCGGGGATCCATCATCCGCCTGCGCGACACCGACGGCGACGGGCGGGCGGACGAATCCAAGGCGTTTGTGCCGGATGTGGACTCCCCCCGCGGTCTGGTGTGGGACCATGACCGGGTGTATGTCATGCACCCCCCGCACCTCAGCGCCTTTATCGATCATAACGGCGATGGAGTGGCGGACGAGCAGAAGGTGCTGGTGAAAAACATCGCTTTCGGATTCAAGGACCGCCCGGCGGACCACACCTCCAACGGCGTCACCTTGGGCATCGATGGCTGGCTGTATCTGGCCATCGGCGATTTCGGCTTTATGGAGGCCGAGGGGACGGATGGCAAAAAACTCCAGTTCCGCAGCGGCGGCGTGGTGCGGGTGCGGCCGGACGGCACGGATCTGCAGGTCTTCTCGCGCGGCACCCGGAACATTCTGGAGGTCGCCATGTCGCCCACGCTGGAGGCCTTCTCGCGGGACAACACCAACGACGGCGGCGGCTGGGATATCCGGTTCCACCACTTCACCGGTCTGGAGCACCACGGCTATCCCTCGCTCTACATGAACTTCAACGATGAGATCATCCAACCGCTGGCCGACTATGGCGGCGGGTCCGGCTGCGGGGCGGCCTGGCTGGATGAACCGGGATTTCCGACGGGGTACCGGAATGTGCCGCTGACGGCGGACTGGGGCCGGGAATGGATTTACCGCCACGAAATCACCGCCAAAGGCTCCACCTACACGGACAAAGTCCATGAATTTCTGCGGGCTCCCCGCGTGACCGATCTGGATGTGGACGGCTCCAGTCATATCTATGCCGCCAGTTGGAAGGGGGCGACTTTCAATTATGTTGGGGAGGACGTCGGGTTTCTGGTCCGCGTGACGCCAAAGGGCTATCAGGCCCCGCCGGTGCCTGATTTCGACAAACTGCCGGATGCCGCACTGGTCCAACTGCTGCGCGATCCCAGCTCCCGCCGGCGTCTGGAGGCTCAGCGGACTCTGCTCCGCCGTCCGGTGAAAGCGGAAACCACCGGGGTTCTTCAGAGTCTGGCCGCGGACGCCACGGCTCCGTTGGCATCCCGCACGGCGGCGCTGTTCACTCTGAAGCAGTCGCTGGGGGAACAGTCCTCCCCCTTTATTGCCTCTCTGACCCGGGATGCGGGCATCCACGCCCTGGCCATCCGGGCGCTGGCGGATCGGGGGGGGGTGTCCGGTTTGAAGACCACGGCGGCGGTGCTGGCAGGGCTGAAGGATGAATCCCCCCGTGTGCGTCTGGAATCCGCCATCGCCGCCGCCCGACTGAACCTGAAATCGGAGGCCGGAGCCGTGGTGCCCCTGCTGGGCGATACCGATCCTGTGGTGGCCCACACCGCGATCCACAGTCTGGTCCTGTTGGAGGCCGCCGATGCCGCTCTGGCGGTGGTGGACACTCCCGGCACCACAGATCCCCGCCGCACCGGTGCCCTGCGGGTGCTGCAGGCGCTGCACACCAAACCCGTGGTGGAGGCTTTGACTCAGCGGCTGAATGCCGACCAGGATTCCGCCCGCCGCCGCGGATTGCTCTCCGCTCTGTGCCGGCTCTATTATACAGACGGTATTTGGAAGGGTGAAAGCTGGGGCACGCGCCCCGACACCTCCGGCCCGTATTACCAAACGGCGGTCTGGGAGGCGTCGCCCATGATTCAGGAGACCCTGCGCCAGGTTCTGAAACAGGCCCCCACGGACGAAGCCACCTTCCTGATGAATGAAATGAGCCGCCACAAGCTGCAGGATGATGCCGCTCTTTCCCAAGTGGTGGCCATGGCCACCCGGGACACCGCCCTGGTGCCGGTGGCCGTGAATCAACTGCTCCGCAGCAGCAGCCTCCCGGCGGAGGGTATTCCCCTGCTGACCACGGCGGCGGGGGATCCAAAGACCCCGGACACGGTGCGGCTTCAGGCTATTTCCGCCCTGGCTCGTGCCGACAGCGCGGAGGGGGCCGCCGCCAGCTTGGCCGGCCTTCCCAAAATCAAGGACCGTGACACCCGCAGCAAGGCCGCCGAGGCCATGCTGGGAGCCCCCAAACTGGAGAATCATCACCAGTATTTTGAAAATGCGGCGGAGAAGCTGGACGGCGGACCCTCGGTCTGGGCGGATGCCGCGCTGCTGACGCTGGCGGGAGCCAAGTCCGGCTCCCCGGAGGCCAGACAGCTTTCCCAAGCGGCCTTGGACAAGGGCTGGATGGATTCCGCCCGCCGGGTGCAGATTCTCCAGGCCGTGGTGCTGACCCGCAAACGATCCTGGGCGGATCGCGTCATTTTTGCCCTCAAGGATCCGGACACCGCCGTGGCCGCCGCCGCCGGGGAGGCGGTCAAGGCCCTGAAGCTCGATCCTTCCAAAGAATCCGGCCCGTTGCTGGAGACCATGGATCCCGCCGCCATCCTTGCCGCGCTGAAGGACACCAAAGGAGACGCTGCGGTCGGTCAGCAGATCTTCCTCCAAGCGGGCTGCGTGGCCTGCCACACTGTGAGCAAGGACGAGCCCCAGCGCGGTCCCTTCCTGGGCAATATCGCCGACATTTATAAGCGGAATGAACTGGCGGAAGCCATCCTCGATCCCAATAAAACCATCGCCCAAGGCTTCGTGACCAACTTCTTCGAACTGAAGGACGGCACCAATCAGCTGGGGTTTGTCACCCAGGAGGGCGCGGACAAGGTAGTCATCCGCACCGTCGCCGCCCAGGAGGTCACGATCCCCGCGGGTGACATCGTGAAGCGTGAAAAACTGCCCACCTCCCTCATGCCGTCGGGGCTGATGGCAAAATTCACGGCCAAGGATCTCGCCTCGCTGCTGGACTACCTCCATTCCCTCGCCAAAGCCGCTCACGGAGCCTGACGGATGGCGGTGAATCCATTGAATTCTGTCGTGCTTCGTTTGGAAGGGCACTTATAATGCTCGGAATTTCACCGCCTTTGGCTGCCCCTTGACTGTTTTCATGACCATTGCCCGCGACACGCTGGCGCTGTTGTGCCGGCGCCGGCTGTTCTGGCTGAATGTCTGGCTGTCAGTGGCGGTGGTGCTGGCGGTGGCCTCGCTGAAATGCGAGGCCGGCGGCTGGTCGGCGGGGTTCGGACTCTTTGAGTTTCCCAGCAGCTTCCTGACCCATGGCTCGCCGTGGGAGGCGACGCTGTTTTACGGAGTGGTGAACCGTGCTTTGAACTGGTGGGTGACGGGTGCGGCTCCGCTGCTGGCCCTTTTCAGCCTGGCATCCGTGGTCCCCAAGTCCCTGCAGGACGGGCAGGCGGCGCTGCTTTTCCCCAAATCCCCCAGCCGTGCGGCGGTGTTGCTGGGGCGCTTTGCCGGAGGGGTGGCGTTTTTGGCGGTGCCGGCGGTCATCTGCACCGTGGGACTGTTCCTAACCCTGGGGTGGCGCATGGAGGTATGGCCGGTGCGCATTTTCCTGACCATCCCCTTCGCGGTGCTGTCCTTCGCGGTGCTGGCATCGGTGACGGTGATGCTGGGGGTGCTGACGCGGTCGGCCTCGGCGGCTTTGGTGGTGACGCTGATTTTTGCGGGGTCTGTGGCTGTGCTGCAGGATGCGGCGGCGCGTCCGGCGGCAGCGGATACGGATGAGGGGGAACTCAGCGGCATGGTGCGCCATGCCTCGGGCGGGATCACCGCCCTTCAGTCCCTGGCGTGGGTGCTGCCCCGCACCCAGGAACTCAGCGACGGCATGGACCGGGCGACCGGGCTGCACGGCACCCGCCGGTTCCGGGATCTGGTCCGGCGCTTCCGCATCGGAAATGTGAAGGTCGGCAACACCGATGTGCTGGAGCAGGTGACGGATGACAGCGCCCAGCCGGTTTCCGGACCGAAGCTGGGGGAGGCGGTGCTGGTGACTTCAGGTTTTACGGCGGCAGTATTGGTAATGGGGGTGACACTGCTGAACCGGCGTGATTTATAAAAATCATAGACCGCGAGGCTTTTTCAGGCATTTTTACAGAGCGCAGGGCCGCTTGTTTTCCGACTCCCCGCCATGTCCCTCCCCATTCCTTCCCACTCCCAGCCGGTCATTGATCCCGCTCTGCTGCTGGAGGCTTATGCCGGCGGGCTGTTTCCCATGGCCATGGAGAACGGACAGCTTGGCTGGTTCTCCCCGGATCCCCGGGGGATTATCCCTATCCGGGAATTCCACGTGCCCCGGGGCCTGCGCAAGGCGTTGGCCAAAAACAAGTTCGAGGTCCGGATCAACACTGCCTTCGGGGAGGTGATGCAGGGCTGTGCAGAGCGGGAGACCACTTGGATCAGCGGCCTGATTCACCGCAGCTACACGAGGCTGCACACTATGGGACACGCACACTCTGTGGAGGCTTGGCAGGACGGCAGGCTGGTCGGCGGGCTTTACGGCGTGGCTCTGGGGGGGGCGTTTTTCGGGGAAAGCATGTTCAGCCGGGTGGCGGACGCCTCCAAGGTCGCGCTGGAGTTTCTGGTGCGCCGGCTGGATGCGCGGGGTTTCACGCTGCTGGACACCCAATGGGTCACCGAGCACCTGAAGCAGTTCGGGGCGCACGAAATCCCGCGTCAGTCCTATTTGCGGCAGCTGGCTCGGGCACTGGAGCTGGAATGCCGGTTTGTGTGAGGGAAAACCAGGCTCCGGCGTGGATTCCTATCGCCAAATGAACCGGATTCCCTCACAATGGCCGCACAGTGTCCCCCATTGTTCCGCCCTGTGACTTTAGCTGCCCAAATCTCCCTCCTGCGCCGCACCCATACCCGCGTTTTTCTGGCGAAAGTCCGGAACAACCTGAAGAACTCACGGCTCATGTGCCTGACCATCGGGCTTTTCCTCTCAGCCTATCTTTTTGTCGGATACTACCTCTTCCAGCGCGGCCTGAATTACATCTCCAGCGTGCCCGGCGTGGGGCTGCTGCTGCTGGAGCGGGTGATCTACATGGTGTTTTTCTTTTTTTTCGCCATGCTGGTCTTCTCCAATGCAGTGCTGCTCTACAGCTCCATCTTCAGGGGAAAGGAGACCTCGTGGCTTTTCACCCTGCCGCTGGACCCACGGGCGGTCTTTTGTTGGAAGGTGGTGGAGTCCTTTACGGTCAGCAGCTGGGGATTGGCAGTGCTGAGCGCGCCGCTGCTGCTAAGCATCGGGCAGACGTTCGGGGCCTCTCCGGGTTTCTATTTAAAGTGCTTGGTGGTGTATGTGCCCTTCATGGTCCTGCCAGCCACTCTTTCCGGGATGCTGGTGGTGCTGGGGGTGCGCTATTGGGGGCGGACGCTGAAGTTTTTATCCTGGCTGCTGCTGGCAGTGGCTTGCTGGAAGATGGCCGAGGGAATCATCAGCGCCAGGCAGGCCGGATCCATGGTCAATGCGGCCAGCTTTTCCGTGGCCCTTGATGAACTGCTGGGGCACTCCGCGCTGATGGTCAACCGTCTGCTGCCCAGTGCCTGGATGGGGGAGATGGTGCTGCTGTGGGCGCGGGGATACGAGGCCCATGGGCTGTTTTTCGGTCTGCTCCTGCTCAGCCAGGCGTTGATGCTGGGCTGGGTCTGCGTTATGGGGGTCAGTCATCTCTGCTACGGTGCCTGGAATCTCAGCCAGCGCCGGAAGGCCATGATCACCGGGCGGAAGCGCGCACTCAGCAGCACGGGTGACACCTTGGAGTTCACAGGACCGCTGCGTCTCATCAAGCGCTCCGGCATTTTCCGGCGCGACACCGCCGCACTGATCACCAAGGACATCCGGGAGTTCACCCGCGACCCTGCGCAGTGGGTGCCCTCGGCCATCGTTTTCGCTCTGCTGTTTGTGTATGCCGCCAATCTGAACCGGGCAGCGACGGCGGATTTGCGCCAGCCCATATACCGGCTGATTCTTACTTATCTGAATTTTGGCGTCTGCTGTCTCACCCTTTCCACCCTCACCACGCGCTTCATCTTCCCCCTGTTCAGCTTGGAAGGCCGGCGGCTGTGGATCCTGGGGTTGTCGCCGGTGGGCATGCAGCGGGTTTTCCGCCTCAAACTGACCCTGTTTTCAAGTGTCATCGGCACCGTTACCTGCCTGCTGATGCTGCTCTCCGGTCTGCGCCTAGGCATGGGCGGGATGGAACTGATGATCTACTGCGTTGGAATTGTGCTGATGAGTATCGGGCTGACCTCCCTGTCTCTGGGACTGGGGGTGATCTTTCCCAATTTCAACGACCCCAGTCCGGCCCGGGTAGTTTCCGGATTCGGAGGCACTCTGTGCCTGATTCTGAATTTTGTTTACATTATCACTTTTATGGGAGCTTTTGCGGCTCCAGGATTTTGGAAGCAGATTTACGTGAAAGGGCCGGACAGTCCGCAAGCCGGGTATTATCCTTGGGTTTTGCTTGGCTCTCTGCTCGCAATGACACTGCTGACGGCAGTTTCCGCCGGAATTCCTTACTTTTTGAGCGTCCGGAGAATGAAAAGACTGGAACTTTTAGGAAAACTGTAATACCTATGGGAGTTAACGAGTTCGCGTTCTCCCTATGGCCACTCTCCATTCGCGTCAATCCGCTGTCCTCCCGCCCCATCTGTCCCGCACCCCGCGCGAGGAGAATAATTACCGTCCGGACGATACAGACTTCGAAGGCGGGGAACTGATCATCCCCGGTGATGCCTTGGCCACGGCGGGGGAAGATCTGGAGGAGCGGGTGCAGACCACTCAGAACCGTCTGGCCCAGCTGCGCATTGAGGCGGACGCCTTGGAGCGGGAGAAGCAGCAATTCGAAGAGCTGAGCCGCCAGCAGAAGGAATTCATGCAGGGCCGCGCAGACATGGGGGACAAGCTGACCCGGGCCGTGGCCCAGCTGGACCGCGAGACCTACGAGGCCCAGAAGCGCGTGGAGCAAATGCTGATCATCAAGGACAAGTTCAACCAGCAGCTGGATGTCATCGACTCCCTCAACCCCGAGCAGTGGAACCCGCACGATCTGCGTCACGACCTGAGCCGGGCGCTGAGCATGATTCAGGATGCCAAGGATGAATTCATCAGCGGCTCCGCCCGCATCCAGCAGCTGACCATGGGAGCCGCCGGCGTGCCTGCCGTTTCCGGCCCTGTGGCCGCCGCGGGTCCCACGGTTGTGGAATCCTGTTTTGAGCGTCCGTCCGCCGTGACCCAAGTGATGGGCTTCAACCGGGACACCTTCCAGCACTGGCTGTTCTGCGGCTTGGCCTTCACCACTCCGGTCATTGCCATCACGCTGCTGGTGCTGATAATCTGGCTGGTGGCCCGCTGAGAACCGCCTGCTCCCGGACCGCCGGCTTTGCTGCTTCGTCATCAAACTCCTTCCGCAATCCATCGTCATGGCCAAGACTTCCGGACCCACCCGTGCCAACAAAGCGAAATTTGCCGAAATGGAGGACCGCATCCGCGAGATGCGCCGCCAGGAGGACGCCATTAAGAGCAAAATTTACAAACTGGAGGCCACTATCACTGCTGCGCCGGTTTTCCGGGCAGGGGAGCGCCTCAGAAACCACAATCTGTTGGTTTCTGAGGATGAGGATGAATATCCAGGCCGCCCACTTACCCGCTGGCAGTCCCAGCGTGTGAACCGCGCCCGCTCCCGGCAGGCCATGACCGCTCTGTTTTTGGTAATACTTTTCATCACCTTCGCCTTCTGGTTCTACCAGCAGTTGCGTACCAACGGCGTGATCTGACTGGATGGTCACAGTGATTATTGGAACCGGAGGAGCCTGTGCGCCGGTTGCCCTCTATGAATGGCTTCGCAGAGCAAATGGGCCAAATTTTTGTCAAAAATCGCAAATGGTATTGACAATGCAATCACATGAGCCATTATAAAAGCGGAGTTTGCAAAAACGCTGCAGGCGCTTTTCTAAAATCCGGGCACGGTTTTCTTCCCCCATGAATCCGTGTCATATTCCCCCCAAAGCGCCGCCCCGGACCCGCTTCTGACGCAACCAGAGTTGGCCGGGGTGGTCTGTTTTTGGGGATAGCCTTAATCCCAAAGGCATGAGTCATGGCTGCTCTCCAAGGGAAATCCAGCCTTGGCTCAGGCACTGCTTATTTGATCGGTTTTTTCCGGCGTGAGAAATGGCCAAGTCCGCATCCGGATTTCCATCGTTCCATAGGAAATATAGCGATGAACTGCTGGCGATACCTTCCGGGAGCAGGGCTGGATGAGCCTGTCTCCGAAAATTTCCGGGGCTTGGCCGCCCTGTGGGATCAACTTGCCGGCAATGGCAGTCTCCCTTTCCGCCATGAATTTCTCCCTGATTTGGAGACCCTGCGCCAGTTTCAAATCAGCTTTCCAGACTGGATTCCCATCCCGCAGATGATCAGCCTGCAAATCAAGGCCGCTGACATGTTGAGGGAAAGATTGCAGGAAAGCGGGATGGCGGATGGCCCCACTTGGCTGGAAAAATTAAACTGATAAGATCCGGGAATTTTATTATGGTAAGGATCCCCCGCAGAATAACCTGCGTGATTTCCAACCGGTTTATCGGGGAATTCAGGGACAAAGTTGGGCAACTTATTGAGCAGGGGCTCCTAAGTTTTATTTCATCGGTGGGCGGATGAGCTTCAGGATCACTTCCCGTCCGCAAAACGCCACCCGCTTTTCCAGTCACGGGGCAGGGATTGCCCGGTGAGGGCGGCGCGGATGAACTCCACCGGGATTGCTCCCTCATGAAGGACCGCATCGTGAAATTGCCTGGGCGTCAGGCGGGGCTGGCCAGTGGAGGGCGCGGGGCCGGTGAGGTCCTGATAAAGGGAGCGGATCTGCATGCCTCCCAGCATGTAGGCCGCCTGGTAGAGGGCGCTGTAGCCGCCGCCGATGTAGCGGCGCACCTCCGCCGTGGCACCTGAGCGCTCGTGGCCGACCCGCTGCACGAGGAAATCAATCATCTCCGCCGGCTTCATTTCCCCGAGATGGAATTTCAGACTGACGATGATGCGCGCGCAGCGGTGCATGCGCCAGAAAAGGGCTCCCACCTTCTCCTCCGCAGTGGCGGTGTAACCGAGATCCCACAGCAGCATCTCCCAGTGCAGCGCCCACCCCTCCACCAGGAACGGCGTGCGGAACAGCTGACGCTGCGGGGAGAACCGGCGCGATTGGAAAAGCTGGAGATGATGGCCGGGAATCAGTTCGTGGGGCGTGACGATGTGGAGGAAAGCGGCGTTGTTGCCGCGCATGGACATCATCTTCTCCTCCTGCGACATGGATTCATGCGCATAGGCGATCATCATGTGCGGCGAGCCGTAAACCGCGTAGGGCATGCTTTTTTGCTGGGCGGCACCGATCATGCCCAGCCGCCAGGTTTCCTCGGCCAGCGGGGGGATGGTCACCAGATCGCGCTCTTTGAGGAACTGGATGGCCTTGGTGGCCTCCGTCACCGCCACCGAGGGCTGGCCGCCGGGAGGGGCGTGCCGCTCCTTGGTTTTCGCCAAGGCCTCGGCGCCGTTGGCGCAGCCCATGGCGGTGGCGGCCTGGCTCATTTGACCTTCACACCAAGCGAACTCCTTTTCCGCGATGGCCACCAGTTCCGCCGGGGAATAGGGAATGCATTCGGCGGACAGCTGGGACGCCAAGGCGTCCGCGCCGATGGGATCGCCAATGAGAGGATCATCCGGCTCCCCCTTCAGCCCGGCGATGTCGCGCCGCAAAAACCCTGACAAATCTTCCAGCTCCTTTGCCAAAGCCCCATGTGGCTGCCGCGTCCACCAGCCGAAATCCGGCTGGAACCCGTCATAAAACTGGAACCACTCCGCCAGCGCCCGCCGCAGTTCGTCCAAGGCTCCCGCAATCCGTTGGGCCAGCACTGCTGAAGGCTTCAGCGCTTCGGCGGGCGGGTCCTTCTCCTTTCCCTGCCCAGCCTTTTTGCGGATCTCCTTCACTTCGGTCAGGGCTTTGGCCAGCACCTCCGCGGCTTTCTCCGGATTCACCTCCTTCCGGGCATCGCGCGCGGCCAGCAGATCCTGCAAAGGCCGGCGGAAGGAGAGCATCGGCTCCATCTCCGCCAGACGGGCCCGCTGGAGCTTTGAATCCGCCAGTTCCGAGGTCAGATAATTCCGCAGAAGATGCCAGTCGATCCGCGCCGCCGGTGCCAGCGGGTCGTAGGGCAGCGCCTCCAGCCGCTCCCGCCATGACTTCAGCAGGGCCTCCTGCCGGGTCAGGGTGGATTCGGCGGCGGGAATAGTGTAGGCTCCCTCAATGACCGACCGGTCGGCGGAGAATTCCGTGATGATGCCCGCCAGCCCTTCACCCTCCGCGGACGACCGTGCCGGGAAGGTCAGCCCCAGCGTCAGCAGGGCAGCCGTCAGGGGCGGTGCGCCCTGGAGCCGGCGGCACAGTTTCAGAAAGGCGGCGGGGACAAAATTCATGCCGCCCACTTCAGCATCCATGATCCCTCCGGGCAACTGCCGCCTGTGCGGAATCGCACTGAGGGTAAAGGCCACTTTTTCCGCACTACACCATGATTTGGGTGATGGCCTCGCCATGGTCAATGTCCAGCCGTCTCCGGCCGGGCACCTCCATCCGCCTGGAATCGAGACCGAGACGGTTCAGCACGGTGGCGTGAATGTCCGTGATGTAGTGGCGGTCCTCCACGGCGTGGAATCCAATCTCATCCGTGGCCCCGTGGGCGACACCCCCCTTGATCCCGCCGCCGGCCAGCCAGGCGGAGAATCCCTGTGGATGGTGGTCGCGTCCGCTGTCCTGGGCCCCGGGGGTGCGGCCAAACTCCGTGCCGCAGACCACCAGGGTCTCATCCAGCAGGCCGCGCTGCTTCAGATCCTTCAGCAGAGCGGCAATTGGCTGGTCCACCTGGGCCGCCAGAGTGGTGTGGTTGTCTTTGATACCCGAGTGGGCGTCCCAGGCGCCGCCGCCCCCGCCTCCATGGAAAATCTGCACAAACCGCACCCCCCGCTCCACCAGGCGGCGGGCGGTGAGGCACAGGCTGGCGAAGTCCTTGCAGTGGGCCTCGTCCATCCCGTAGAGCTTCCGCATGGAGGCACTTTCCTGGTCCAGGGTCATGGTTTCCGGCACCGCCGCCTGCATTTGGAAGGCCAGTTCGTAACTCTTCAGCCGCGCCCGCAGATCGCGGTCATTGGGATAGTCGATGCCGGAGATGGTGTTCAGTTTTCCCAGCAGGCTCAGTCCAGCCATTTGCTCCTCCCGCGTGGAGCCGTCCTTGCCGCTTGTGAGGAAGGGCAGGGGATTGCCTGGATCCGTGGACAGCCGCACGCCGGCGTTCTCCGGGCCCAGGTAGCCCGCCCCGTGGGTCCACGATCCGCCGCAGCAGTCGCCCGTGGGGGTGCCCAGCACCACGTATTCCGGCAGATTGGAGTTCATGGTGCCCAGACCATAGCAGGACCACGATCCGATGGTCGGCAGACCGCCCTCCCGCACATGACGTCCCGTGTGCCAGGTGAGCTGCGCCCCGTGGTCGTTGTCCTTGGTCCACAGGGAGCGCACCACCGCCAGATCATCCGCGCAGGAGCCGACATGGGGGAACCAGTCGCTGACCACCAGCCCGCTCTGACCGTAGGTTTTGTAGCCGGTCTGCAGCGGCATGATCACCTTGCGGTTCCCGTGATTGGGATTACCGCCCACGATGTCCTTTTCCGAGGTTTTCAGCACCTTCGCGTAGGGGGTGTCCTCAATGGATTTGCCCGCGAACTTATTGAGCTCCGGCTTCACGTCAAAGCTCTCCAGATGACTGAGGCCACCGCAGAGGAAGATCCAGATCACCGCCTTGGCTTTGGGCTCGAAGTGTGGTTTCCCATCCGGGGGAGCCCAGTCCGTGCCGTTCTCCGTATGGTGCGCCGGTTCCTCCTCTGCGGACTGGACGCGTCCGGCCATGGCGGCCAGGGCCAGACCGGTGAAACCGAGGCCGGTGTCCAGCAGAAAGGAACGGCGGGAGACGCCCGGACAGCGTGGATCAGCGGAGCGTGACGAATTCATGGTGGTTCAGCAGGGTGAGAATCAGGTTTTCGCGACTGCGGGAGCCGCCGGCTTTTAGAAAATCGAGGCAGAGCGCCGTCTCCTCCGCCTGCGGTTCACGGGTCAGGAACCGGACGAAGATCTCCTTCACAAACTCCGGATCGTCCGTCACCGCCTGCCAAGAGGCCGCCGCCACGCCGGCCCGGGTGCGGGTCAGGCTGCTGTTCAGCATCGCCAAGGCCTGCTGCGGCATCACGCTGGGCTTGCGCTCATAGCAGTCCACCACGCTGGGGCCGTCGAAGACCTGGATGAACTCCGCCTGCTTTTCCGGCGCGCAGCGCAGGTAGAGACTGCGCCGTGGCGAGGTCAGAGCCTGCTTCTCGTCAATCTCCGGTCCGCCCCTCGTGGAGTCCAGTCCGTTGGTCAGATACAGGATATTGTCCCGCACCGCCTCCGCCTCCAGCCGGCGGGCGGGGAAATGCCAGAGACGGGTATTGTCCGGATCCCGCAGTGGTCCCGCCGTGTCCGTGCCGGGCATGCTGCTCTGGCGGTAAGCGGCACTGAGGCAGAGGGTGCGGTGCAGGTGCCGCAGGCTCCAGCCGTGCTCCATGAAGTCCGCCGCCAGCCAGTCCAGCAGCGCGGGATTCACCGGCGGGCGGCCGCCGGGTCCGAAATCCGAAACCGTGGGCACGAGGCCGGCACCGAAGTGCCGGCTCCAGAGATAATTCACGGCCACACGGGCGGTCAGCGGATGATCCCTCCGGGTGAGCCAGCGGGCGAACGCCAGCCGGCGGCCGGTGCTCTGCGCCGGGTAAACGGTCACCGCCCGCGGCGTGCATTCGCCGGTCACCGGAGTGGCCGCCGTGGCCAGCGCGGCATTCAGGGCATCGCGGGCCTCCGTCAGAGCTTTGTCGGCGGCGGCCACGTCACCTTTTTTCTCCTCGGCGGCGGCTTTGGCGGAGGTGGCGGTGATCACCTTGCGCAGGGCAGTCTGCACCGCCTCCTCCCGCTGGGCAGCGACGGCGGTTTTCTGGGCCTCCTGATATTCCGGGGTCCCCTTTTTGCCGGCCTCCTCCAGCCGCTCCACGGCCAGCACCGCATTCAGTGCCCGCTCCTTGGCGAGGGCCAGCGGGGCATCATCCTTCGCCTCCTTGAAGGCCTTTTCCGAAGCGGATTCCAGCGCCTGCCTGACAAATTCCCGCTTCTGGGGAGCCACCGCCGCGGACGGCAGAGTCACCGGGGAAACCTCCAGGGAGCCGCCCAGAAAAACCGGCACCGCCGCGGCGATGGGGTGGTCCTTGTCCGGCTTCCGCTCATCCCCGCGCACAAACAAATAGGTGGGCACCGCGGGATCGGCATCGTAAACCCGCGCCAGCCCGGCCTTGAGCGTGTCCACCTCGCCGGGCACCTGATCCTGCCGCACCTGATGCGGCTCGAAGATGGCCCGTATGGCGTAATACTCCGTCTGCGGGATGGGGTCCTTTTTATGGTCGTGGCACTTCGCACAGCCCACCGTCAGGCCCAGAAAGGCGCGGGTGGTGTGGTTCACGGTGTCCTCCAGCCACTGCTCGCGGGACAGCAGTTTGTAATTCCGCGCCAGAAACCCTGTCGCCCGCAGCGCCTGTGGATCCTCCGGCGCGCGCTCGTCCGCCGCCAGCATGTCCGTGACCATGGCGTCATAGCCCTTGTCCGCCGCCAGGGATTCCACAATCCAGTCGCGCCAGCGCCAGATGTGCGGCTGGCTGTCGCGGATCTGACCACCGTCGTTCCAGCCCGCCCAGTCGCTGTAGCGCCAGATGTCCATCCAGTGCCGGGCCCAGCGCTCGGCGTGGCGCGGGTCCGCCAGCAGCCGGTCCACCAGCTTTTCATAAGCCGCCGGCGAGGGATCGGCCAGAAAGGCGGCCCGCTCCTCCGGAGTGGGGGCCAGCCCTGTCAAATCCAGGTAAACGCGTCGCACCAGCACCTCCGGCGTGGCTTCAGGCCGCATTTGCAGACCCTGCTGCTCCAGCGCCTGTATCAGAAAAGCATCCATCGGCGTCCGCCCCCCGCTCTCCGCCTTCATTTCCGGCACTGGGGGCTCTATCACTGGAGAGAATGGCTTCCAAGGCCAGGCTTCCCCCGCCATGGCACCGGCCATGAGGGTTCCATGGGCCAGCAGGGAGGTGATCAGATTTCGCGCGGTCATTGGAGTGCGGATTGGACTTTTCTTAACAATTCCACACCGGGATTTCTTTCATTCACGGCCCCGGCAGGCCCCTTCCTTGGACATTCCGGCCCGTTAAATTAAAGCTTTGGTGGGAAAGTGAGGCGAAATTTCCTGATTTGGAGGTTTGCAGCGGCTTCCGAAAGGGGCAGTGTGATAGAGATGCTTCCGCCCGGTCCCGAGATCCCCCCCGCCTCCACCGTGCTTCAACGGTGGATAGCACGGCTCCGGCTCAGCCTGCGACGGCAGAGCCGGAAGCTTTACCGTCATCTGCGCCACCCCCGGCAGCGTGCCAAAGGCCGACTGCGGGAGTGGCTGGGATCGCGCATCCACAACCGTGACCTGTGGCATCTGCGCCGCCATCCGGTGGCCAACGGACTGGCTGGCGGCCTGTTCATGGCCATGCTGCCCATCCCGCTGCAAAGCCTGTTCGCCGCCGCAGTGGGAATTGCCCGGGGCTGGAATCTCCCCGCCGCCGTCGTGGCCACCTGGGTGAGCAATCCCTTCACCTACGTTCCCATGTTCATGGGGGCCAAAGGCTCGGTGATTTTCATCTACAATCTGTTCGGCGTGGAGCCTTCGATAAAGCACCTGAAGCTTTCCGCCGTGAAGGAACTGGAACTGGCCGACCTGTGGTCACTGGCCAGCCATTCCGGATTCGAACTGCTTCTGGGCTACTCCATCGTCGGCCTGCTCTGCGCCATTGTGGGCTACATCACAGTCCACAGCCTGTGGTGGCTGGTGAGGCACCACGAGGAGCCACCGTCCCCCCATGCCCGGCACAGCGGCGGCGGGCCCGGGAGCAGGCCGCGGAACCGGCCTTATCCGGCAAATTTATAGGGGGAGAGGTTAAAGGGTTCAGGGTTCAGAGGGGAGGATGGAGAGAGGCTGGGTGCTTTTTGGAGTGCCTTTTGGCTTTTGTTTGGGTTTGCCAAGAGGGGAAGTCTCTTTAGGCTTGGGGACATTATCAACGCAGGGGCGCTGGACCGAATCCGGCTGAGATCCACCGAAATGACACGCGGGGGAACCCTTTGAACCTGATCCGGTCAATCCCGGCGAAGGGAGTCAAAGTCTTATCAGCAGGCCACGTCCGCCCGTCCGGCGCACGCGGCCTTTTTCGCGCCTGTGACCCGGGCACACCCGCCGCCCTGTCCTCTGTCCCCTTTCCCTTATTTCCAAAACACCACCACCTGAACCCTGAACCCTTTTTCCTGAACCCTTCCGCCCATGATCGCCACCGAGTCCTCCTTTGAGCCCCATTCCTCCGACCAGCTTCCCGCCTCCAGCCGTGTGTATGTCGAGGGACAGCTGCACCCGGAGGTGAGGGTGCCCATGCGCGAGATCAAACTCAGTCCCACAAAGGCCTTCAATGGCGGGATGGAGGAAAACGACCCGGTGCGGGTGTATGACACTTCCGGCCCGTGGGGTGATCCGGCTTATGAGGGCACGGTCGAAACCGGACTGCCCGCGCTGCGGAAAAAGTGGATACTGGACCGCGGGGATGTGGAGGAGTACGAAGGGCGCACCATTCATGCGCGGGACAACGGCTATCTCACCGACCAGCATGCGGAATACGCCGCCGCCCGGCGCGAGGGACTCCTCAGCCCGCTCAAGGCCCCCATCAATGCCCAGCGCCAGCCTCTGCGTGGCAACGGCGGCCATCCGGTCACCCAGCTGTGGTACGCCCGGCAGGGCATCATCACGCCCGAGATGGAGTTCATCGCCATCCGCGAGAACCTGCGGCGCGCTCAGATCGCCGATCTTTCGGGCGATATCCGGCGCAATGATCTGGACAAACAGCACGCCGGCTCCTCGCAGATCACGGGGAACGGGCAGGCGGGCGGTGTCTCCGACTACACCCCCAGTGTTTTCCGGAGATTCCCGCAGCGCATTCCCGCCGAGATCACGGCGGAGTTTGTCCGGTCCGAAATCGCCGCTGGCCGCGCCATCATTCCAGCCAATATCAACCACCCGGAGCTGGAGCCGATGATCATCGGCCGCAATTTCCTCGTAAAGATCAACGCCAACATCGGCAACAGCGCCGTGGCCAGCAGCATCGAGGAGGAGGTGGAGAAAATGCGCTGGGCCACCAAGTGGGGGGCGGACACGGTCATGGATCTCTCCACCGGTAAAAACATCCATGCCACCCGCGAGTGGATCCTGCGCAACAGCCCTGTGCCCATCGGCACCGTGCCCATTTATCAGGCGCTCGAAAAGGTGAACGGCAAGGCCGAGGATCTCACTTGGGAACTCTTCCGTGACACTCTGATCGAGCAGGCGGAGCAGGGGGTCGATTATTTCACCATCCACGCCGGTGTGCTGCTGCGCTTCGTGCCCCTCACCGCCAGCCGCATGACGGGCATCGTGTCCCGCGGCGGCAGCATCATGGCCAAGTGGTGCCTGGCCCACCATAAGGAGAATTTCCTCTACACCCACTGGGACGACATCTGCGACATCATGGCCGCCTACGATGTCAGCTTCTCCATCGGCGACGGCCTGCGTCCCGGGTCCATCGCGGACGCCAATGACAAGGCCCAGTTCGGCGAGCTGGAGGTGCAGGGCGAGCTGACCAAACGCGCCTGGGCCAAGGGCGTGCAAGTGATGAACGAGGGTCCCGGCCACGTGCCCATGCACATGATCGAGGAGAACATGGCCAAGCAGCTGGAGTGGTGCCACGAAGCCCCCTTCTACACCCTTGGGCCGCTGACCACCGACATCGCTCCCGGCTACGACCATATCACCAGCGGCATCGGAGCCGCCATGATCGGCTGGTACGGCTGCGCCATGCTCTGCTATGTCACCCCTAAGGAGCATCTCGGCCTGCCGAACAAGGACGACGTCAAGGCTGGCGTCATCACTTACAAGCTCGCGGCCCACGCCGCCGACCTCGCCAAGGGCCATCCTGGTGCCCAGCACCGCGACAACGCCCTCAGCAAGGCCCGCTTCGAGTTCCGCTGGGAGGACCAGTTCAACCTCAGCCTGGACCCCATCACCGCCCGCGAATTCCACGATGAGACCCTCCCCCAGGAGGGTGCCAAAAGCGCCCACTTCTGCTCCATGTGCGGCCCCCACTTTTGCTCCATGAAGATCACTGAGGACGTCCGCAAATACGCCGCCGAACAGGCCATCTCCGAGCAGGAGGCGCTGGCCAGGGGCATGGAGGAGAAGTCGAAGGAGTTTGTGAAGACGGGGGGGGAGGTTTACACCACCGCGCAGTAACCGGCTGGCGCTGGCATGAGCCGGGGCAGGAACCACTTCCCCGGCTCCCCGCAGGTGAAAGCGTATCAAGCAAACCAGCCACAGGTCTGGAGGACATGCGCTACAAACTCATCATCGAATGGAGTGAAAGCAACCGGAGCTTCTTCGTTGAGGTTCCCGAGCTTCCCGGCTGCATGGCTGATGGCGGCACTTATCGGGAGGCTGTCATCAACGCCCGGACCGTCATTCAGGAGTGGATTGAGACCGCGCAATCCCTGGGCCGCCCCATACCTGAAGCCAAAGGCTGACTGGCATATGCCTGATAAGGCCGCTCCTTCCGGGAAGTGTTTTCTCAACCCATTGAAAGCCCTGTTGTTCTGAAACTGCTCCGCACAGAGCCCGCAATTGTTATGCACAAAGGCAAGCCTGTTTCTGTGATCCTGCCGATCCGGGAATATGAGGCCATCTTGGAACGGCTGGGGGATTTCGAGGATTTGGCCTGGCTGCAGAAAGTGCAGGGCAAACCGCAGTCCTTCCGCCCGTTTGAGGAATACCTTGCGGACCGCCGCAAATCACAGGCTCCAGATTCCAGTTAAGCGGAATGCAGCGCTGCGCATTGCTCCAGCAAAAAAGGAGTGAAATGCTCCGCCGCCAATTTAACATCCAGGCCGTCCACCCTCTCACGCTCCAGTGAGGTCATCGTCACGCTCTCAATGCCGCAGGGGGTGATGGCGTTGAACCCTTCGAGGGGGCCGTGGATGTTGATGGCGAAGCCGTGCATGGAGATCCAGCGGCGGGCGCCGACTCCGATGCTGGCGAGCTTGCGGGACGGGGGGGGGAGGGCTTGGGGATTGGGAGAGATTGGGAAAGGAAGGGAAAGGGAAGGAGCCGGGGAGATGGCATTGCCGACCCAGACACCGGTCTGGCCGGGACTGCGGGTGGCGGGGACGCCGAGGGCCAGGCAACCTTGGATGAGGGCCTCCTCCAAGGCGCGGAGGTAGTGGTGGAGGTCCTGGCCGTAGCGGACGAGATTCAGAATTGGGTAGCCGACCAGCTGGCCGGGGCCATGCCAGGTGGCTTTGCCGCCGCGGCCGATTTCAATGAGGGGGGCGGGCAGATTGGCGGGATCGCCGAGGCTGGAGCGGTCCGGGGTGCGGCCGATGGTGAAGACAGGCTCGTGCTCCAGCAGCAGGATGGTGTCCGCCTGCGGGTTGCCCGCGAGATGGCGGGCGACGATCTCCTCCTGAAGCCGCAGCCCCTCGGCGTAACTGACGCGCCCCAGCCAGCGGACGGTCGGACCGGAGGCGGAGGAGGAGCCTGAAATCGTGGAGGAGGGCACAGTCACTGAAAGGACCAAAGGTCCCGCATACGTGGATGCAATCGAAAAACCCCTGGCCAAATCCGCGCCCATAGGCTGAGATGGCGGGCCGGTCCACCCTTCACCTTTCCTGAACGACATGCCAGAATCGACTTCCGCGCTTCCCTGGTGGAGACAACTCAACGGTTATCACTGGTTTGTCCTGATCGTCGCCTCGGCCGCTTGGTTTTTCGATTGTCTGGATCAGCGCCTGTTCTCCCTGGCCCGCGTGCCGGCCCTCGTTTCGCTGATGAAGGCTCCGCCTTCCGACCCGCAGGTACAGGATTTCGGGAAAATCGTCACCGCGATCTTTCTGGTGGGATGGGGTGTGGGCGGAATGATCTTTGGGGCCCTCGGGGATAAATATGGCCGGGCGAAGATGCTGACGGTGACGGTGATCATCTACTCGGCCTTCACGGGGTTGACTTTTTTCAGCCACTCGAAGTATGACTTCACCCTCTTCCGGTTTCTCACCGGTCTGGGCGTGGGTGGGGTGTTTGGTCTGGCGGTGTCGCTCATTGCGGAAACAGTTCCGACGGGCGCGCGCGTGCAGTCGCTGGGGCTGCTGCAGATTCTGTCCACCATTGGCAATGTGGCCGCCGGCTTCACCAAGATCGGGATCGACACTTTGGAAAAAAACAAAACCATCGTGGCTGGTGAAGGCTGGCGCTGGATGTTCCTCGTCGGCGCTCTGCCCGCCCTGATGCTGCTCTTCACCCACAAGCGTTTGAAGGAACCGGAGCCGTGGCTGAGACTGAAGGAGCAGGGGCACCTGCCCAAGGGGGGCCTCTTCGCCCCCTACGCCGCTCTGCTGGCGGACAAACGCTGGCGCAAAAATCTGGTGATCGGAGCGCTGCTGGCCTCCACCGGGGTCATCGGCCTGTGGGCCATTGGGGAATATGCGGTGGACCTTCAGAGCGCGGTCTTCAAAGCCCACTTTGACGCCCTTGTGCCGGCGGATCAGGTGAAAGCCAAGGTCGAGGCCGCCAAGGCCAACGCCTACCTGCTCAACATGCTGGGGGCAGCGGCGGGCATGACCCTGTTCACCATGGTCACCAACAAACTGGGGCGGCGGCTGACCTTTTTCCTGGGCTTCCTGGCGGCGATGGGGATCACCTTCACAGTTTACTGGAAGATGAACTCCCCCATGGACGCCTACTGGATGATGCCGCTGATGGGCGGGGCGCAGCTGGGGCTTTTCGCCGGTTTCGCGATCTACCTGCCGGAGCTTTTCCCCAGCCGCCTGCGGAGCACCGGGGTCAGTTTCTGCTACAACTTCGGCCGTTTCGCGGCGGCGGGTGGAAGCTTTTTCTCGGCGGTCCTGTCCAAGAATGTGTTCGGCGGCCATCCATCGCCGGAGCCCTACCGCTACTCGGCCATGACCATGTGCGCCATCTTTCTGGTGGGACTGATCACTTTGGCCTTTGCTCCGGAAACCAAAGGCAAGCCGCTGCCGGAGGAGAACTGAACCAAGCTGGGTTGAACCGAACCGAGCCGGACACGCCAGAACCCGTCCCTCAGCGGCTGGCGATGGCTTTGGGTTTTGATTTGGATTTGGACACGGAGGCAGGCTCGACAGGGAGGGCTCTGGGAGGAGCAAGCTCCCGCGCAAAGAAAACCGCGATACGCTGCTGAAGGGCCTCGCCGCCCTCCGTGAAGATGCCGCCGTGGGTGCCGGCGGGCACAAAAATCGTGTCCCGGCAGTGTGGTCCCAGAGCCGCCGCCAGATTCCGCGCCTGCTGCACAGGCACCAGGTTATCCTTCAAGCCATGCACCAGCAGCACCGGGCAGGTTACCTGACCGGCGGAGGCAAGGGGGCTGACGCTGAAGGGATCAAAACCGGCCTGCAGCCAAGTTTCCAACCGGACGACCGGCAACAGCCGGGAGGCGATGCCGTTCCACAGATTTTCGGCCTGGCCGCTCACCACGGGACTGAGCTCGGCGAAGGCGGACACCGAGCACACCGCTTTCACCTCCGGCAGTCCGGGCTGGGCCTGAAGCGCCACCGCGCCCCCGAGTGAATAGCCAAACAACCCCACCGGTCCCAGCCCGCGCAGGCCGGCTATCTTTTTGGCTTCCAGCAGGACGCGGCTGAGGTCATCGGTTTCATAGGTGCCGTAGGTCACATGGACGCCGCTGCTGTCGCCGTGACCCCGGCTGTCATAGACAATGGAGCGGAAGCCGGCGGCGGCGAAGCGCTCGGCCACCGGCAGCATGTTCTCCTTCCGGGTGCTCATTCCATGCAGCAGAATCACTGTGCCGCGCGGTTCGGGATCGCCGGATCCGGACGCGGATCCGCCCCGCGCCAGCCCGGCGTCTTTCAGCGCTTTGACAATGAGCCGGCCCCGGGCGGTGGTGCCGGCTTTGGCGGTGGGATCCGCCATCAGGGCCTGCAGCTGATACCCATCTTTGGTGGTGACATTGAAGTGCCGCAGCCGCAGCCCGCTCTGGCCGGGGTTCTCCAGTATGCGGGTCATCCATGGCTCCACCGCCGGGCGCCGGGGCAGGGTAAGCTGACGCACGCCCACCTGCGTGGCGACGGCGACCGCCGCCACGGCCACCAAGGTGAGGGATGTCAGAACAAACCGGAGAGAGGGCATGACGCAGGCCCCACCGTCGCCTTTCCCGTGAGAAATGCCAGTGGCTTTCCCGGAGACGCTTTTCGGGGCCCGGGGTTTAGTTTTGAACTGGGCGATCCACGCCGGAATCCATTTGAAAGTGTGTAACAGGTGATATACAATTCCCTATGTCCACGGCGCTTACAGCAGTCATCCATGCGCGTATTGATCCTTCCACCAAGGAGACCACCGAACGTATTCTTAATTCCATTGGTCTCAGTCCGGCGGAAGCCCTTAGGCTTTTCTACCGGCAGATCGCGATACGTGGCGAGTTCCCTTTGGAACTCCGTGTTCCCAACCAAGTCACGGTTGATACGCTGTCCCGCGCGGAGCGTGGTGAGGACGTGGAGCACTTTTCTGATTTGGAAAGTCTTTACGGTTCCTGGGGCTCATGATCGTCACTCAGACGTCCCAGTTTAAAAAGGATATTCGCAGCCAGCTCAAACGAGGAAAAGACCTTCAAAAATTGAAGGACATTATCGATCTCTTGATTGTTGGAAACCCGCTGCCGCCAAAGAACAGGGATCATCCCCTGACCGGCAACTGGTCCGGCTGGCGGGACTGTCATCTGGAACCTGACTGGCTGCTAATTTATAAAATATCTCCTGGGGAACTGATTTTGGCCCGGACAGGCACCCATTCCGATCTTTTCTGAAACTGCCGCAGGATGTGGCCTTGGGTGTCCACAAGAAGAGAAAAGCCATGAGCGATCCTTAATATTAATTCATTGCATCAACCGTGCCGGTGCATACGGTCGCAGGGAAATTCATGATCCCCATTCCCTCCTCCAATTCCCTTGCCCGGTGTCTGCCGGCGGCGCTGGCCTCGTTGATGCTGATGGGCGGCCTCCATGCCGGAACAATCAGTTTCTCCCCCATTCTCTCCGATGCTGAAAGCGGGATATCCCAAAGCAAGACCTACACCCACACCGTGGATTTCAACGGGGACGGCGCAACGATCAATGGGGTGGTGTTTGGAGCAGGTGGGCTAATCGGGGCCAATTATTCGCTCACGGGAGCCGCGCAGTTGTTCGGCGGCAACAATCAAAATGAGCTGCCAAGCCCCGGTGGCGATGGCGTGAATGATTTGACCGACACCTTTTTCTACGGCGGCCCGGTAGAGGTTCTGAACCTTTCGGGCCTTATCCCTTCCGCCTTCTACCGTGCAGGGTTCATCGTTTCCGGCTGGGGAGCAGCAGCCCAGCTTCTGAAAGGCAGTGATGACAACATCCAACGCCTGTTTGACCGTGACGGGGATTTGGAGGTGGCGACCGGTCAGCTGACTCCCGTAATCATCAACTTCGACTATCAGTCATCCGCTGCGGGCACCATTGAACTGACCTTCACCGAGGGCACACTGGGCAACAGTTTCCACCAATATGGGTTCTTCAATGAGCTGACCAGCGTGCCGGAGCCGTCCTCCGCCGGCATGGCTTTCATGGCATTGGGCGGCCTGCTCCTGAAAAGACGGAGAGACTGAAGTCTTCGGGTCATTGGCCCCGACTGCACAGGATGGCGTGGCGGATATCCCGTCAAAGCGGAGGCCCATGGCGTTGCCACAGGCTTCCATGGGCCGCTGTGCTGCGGCTCAACCGGGCTGACAGCGGAGCTAGGATTTTTCGTAAAACGCTTTATTCCAGCGGCTTGGCCGGGTAAGGCCAGAGGGGCTCCAGCGAGGCATGGCGGACCCAGCCCCTCAGGATGGTGTCGGGTTGGCTGGGGATTTCGCAGTAAAACCAGTTGCCCCGGCTTTCCAGCGGCATGACCTCGCTGCCGGTGTGCAGGGTGATCAGCAGGGAGGAGGCCTCGGCGGGCGAGGCGTAGGCGGCGGAGTCGGCACCGGTCAGCACGTAGCGCTTGTCGAGAGGGTGCGCGTCATTCTCCTTCAGCCACCAGAGCGCGCCACTCACGGAGCCCACCGGCAGAAGAAGCGCCAGCAGCGTGACCAGCGGCCAGCGCCATCCGGGCCGCGGCGGGGACCACATGAGCCAGACCAAGAGGATGACCACCCCCCAGGCGGCCAGCAGCGTGGTGTGCCTCAGCGTGGCGCCTGGCAGATGGGAGGCCGAAAGGCCGAACATCATGTCCTGGGTGCTGTCCCAAGTGTGAAACCCCAGTTTGTGCTGCAGAAAGCGCAGATTCTGCCGCGTCTCGGCATTCAGGGGCTGGAGCGCCAAGGCCCGGCGGTACCAGAGAGACGCCTGGCCCAGGTTGCCGCTTTTGTATTCGATATTCGCCAGATTGTGCGCCAGGGGCGCGGAGAGATGGCCCTCCTTCACCAGTTCCAGGAACGCATTCCGGGCCTCGCTGTAGTCACCGGTATTGTAGGCCGCCACCGCGCGGTCGAACTTCTCCACCGCGCTGTAGGCCGGGCCGGACTTGGCGGCCTCCGGAGCCGGCAGCGAATCGGAGGCGGTGGGGGCGGCAACGGCCGGCGCGGGGGGGGAAGGGGAGATTGAGGCTTTAGGAGGTACCGCTTCTCCGGCTGTGGCGGGAGGGGAGGGCGCAGGCTCAGGAGCGGCGTTGGCCAGCAGGACGCAGCAGAGAAATGCCAGGAAGGAAATAAGTCGGGGCATTATAGGAAAAAATGAGGGAAACCGGCAAAGCCCGGAGGAACGGAAACAGGGAAGGGTGGGAACAGTCAGACAGTCAGGCGGACGGCGGAGGGGGCGGCAGCAGGCTCATCACCGATTTCCGCTCTTCAGTGGGCAGGGGGGCTTCGGTCTCCGGAGTGGCGGGGCCGTAAAGCAGACGGTCGCGGGTGGCCAGAAAGTCATGGAATGCCGGAGTGGAGGGGAGGGATCGGGGCGCGTGGAACCGGACGGATTCGAGGTATTCCGTGGCCAAGGCGTAAAACGGACGGCGGTTCACCGGCGTGCGCCGCAAATCGCTGAGAATCTCCACCGCCGGGCGGGGGACATCCGTGGCGGGACGCCGGGCCGCCGCCGCCGCGCGCAGCCGTTTGAAGAGGCCGGTGCCCAGCACCAGCGCCAGCAGGGCGGCGGGGGCGCCGTGCAGCAGCCACGGATTGACTGGAAGCGGAGCCGCCGCCGTGGAGATCCAGCGACCGCCCGACAACGGCTTGCTTAGAATGTCATTCAGTTCCTCTCCGGGCACCGGGGTGGAGCTGGATCCGGCGCTGAAATCCTTGACTTCCGAAGCCGCCACCGCCGCTGGGGGATCACCGGTGACCGTGATGGGCACGGCGGGGCTTTTTTTGGTCACATACACTCCTTGGACCGGGTCGAAGTAGTTCAGCACAAACGGGGGGATCTCCGTGAGGTTTTTCTCCGGGATGATGATCTGCGTGAAACTCCGTCGGCCTCTCTCCGTGCCCAGACCGCGGTTCTCCATGGATACGCGGGGCTCGTAGGTGCGCCAGCCGTCCCTGGAGGCCAGCGGCGGCGGGACCAAGGCGTCGAAATTCCCCGTGCCGTCGATGACCATCTCCACGGCGATGGGTTCACCGATTCGGAGTTTGTCGGGCGTAGCTGTGACCATCAGGTCAAAACTCCCGACCGCGCCGGCGAAGCCCTCCGGTTTGCCCTCCGCCGGCAGCTCCTTCACATTGATCTCAATGCTGTTGGTGTTGATTTTGAGGGACTTCCGGGTGGCGGGGGAGCCCATGCTGCCGAAGGGGTCGCGGGCATATCCGCCGGACAGCGGCATAAAAACGTCCATCTCCACCAGCGCGGGACCGAAGTTCTGCACGCCGGGCTGCAGGGGTGTCATCACGCTCTCCACTTGCCAGATGCGCCAGGGCTCGCCATTGATGATGCGCTGTTCCACCCCCGCTTGGCGGTCAAAGCGGTGCATGGCGAAACCGCTGTTCGTTAGCTGAGCCACAAACTGTCCGGCGGGTTGCACGGCGGGATGCACCATCACCGCCACCTCCACCGGCACCACCTCGCCCCTCCACATCTCCGTCTTGCCAACCGTCAGCTGAGCGGTGGGGGCCAGATCCTCCGAGACCGCCGGCCCGTCCTTAACCTCCACGGTGACGACTGGGGATTTGATCTCCTGACCGTCCACCCGGAAAATCTGCTCGGGGATGGAGAAAGTGCCCGCCTTCTCCGACTGTACCACGTAGCGCACCTCCACCACGATGCCGGTCACGCCGTTGATGCTGCTCAGCCGGCGGTTGGTGCCGCTGAAGGCCACGGAAAGCCCCGGCACCACAATCATGCGCGGGTAATCCTCCAAATCCTGCCGGGGCGTGCCGCCGCTGATCTGGTAGGTCAGCATCACCTGATCGCCGGCTCCGATGCTGCGGGCGGAAAGTTGGGTGGTGATCCGCGGCTGGACGCTGTCGCCGGGCTGCTGCGCGGGGGCGGGATCGGCGGCTGCCAGAAGCAGCAGCGCGGGAAGCCAAAGAAGGGAACGGAAATGCATGGGGTTAAGACTGAATCATGATGGCTCCGGTTACCAGTCCTTGCGAGGGCGGGGTTCCGGGGCGGTTTCGACACGGGGGTGCACCGTGGTGTCCTCGTCGGAGTACTGGTCCAGGAGATTGGAGGCGTCGCTGCCGGAGGAGCCGCCTGTATTATCGGCGTCCTCGGCGGGCTCATCCAGGTTCTTTGGCTCTTTGTTGGGATTCTCTCCCGGCTGCGTGCCATTGCCGCCGGAGGAGCCGATGCCCCCCTCACGCTCCTGATTGCTCTTCTCACGGGCTTCCTTCTCCTCCTTGCTCTCCCCGCCGGCCCCTTCCTGATCCTTGTTTTTGCCATCGGGGCCGCCGCCCTCCTCGTCTCCCTCCTCCTCGCCTTCCTCCCCCTCGTCACCAGGTTCCTGATTGCCCTTGCCCTGCTGGTCGCGGCCATTGGGCCCGCTCTGGCCTGGCTGACCCTCGCCCTCGCCGCCGGGCGCTCCCTGCCCGGGGCTGCCCTCGCCTTTCTGTTTCCCCTTCTTCTTTCCTTTCTTTTTGCCCTTACCCTGACCCTGCTGCTCGGCCAGTTTTTTGCGGAGTTTCCGGAGCTTCTGGATCAGCTCGTCGGTGGTGTCGTGATTGGCTTTGGTGTCGGCATTGCCGGGATCCAGGATCAGGCTCTGCTGGTAGTTTTCCAGACTGTTCTCCAACTGGCGGATGAGCCCGTCCACAAAGGTCAGCTTGGACAGGGTGGCGGGCGTGGCCTTTTTCACAAGGTCCGACGCGCGCTGGTAGATGGCGTTGGCCAAGTTGTAGTGGGCTTGGGCGCGCAGTTTCAGATCCTCCGACAGCACCGCGGTGCCAAAGGCGTCCACGGCAATATCATAATCCTTGTTTTTATAGGCGGCGGCTCCCCGGCCAAAGGCCAGCACGGGATCCCCCCGGGAGTCCGGAAGGGACTGGGCATCGGACTCCAGGCGTTTTTCAAAATTCCCCTGCGCTGCCTTGTAGTCGCCCTGCCGGTAAAATTCCCAAGGATTGCCAACCTTCAGCTCCCCGGTGCCGGCGGGCGCGGCGGAGGCGGAGCGCGGGAAAAGAGCGGTCAGCAGGGCCGTGGCCACCACCACTGCGGCCGCCGCGGGGGGCGGGGGCGGCGGCACGGACAGGCCGGAGCGCTGGAAAAGGTGCCGCCGGGTGATGCCGGCGATCCACGAGCCCAGCAGCAGGATCAACCCCGCCCCCAGAGGCCAGCGGTAGCGGTCGATGGAGATTTTCGTCACTTTGCCTTTCATGTCACTGCGTTCGATTTTGCTCAGAATAACGTCCACGCGGGTGTCATTGACTTCATTTCCGTCGAGCGGCAGGTAAAGACCGTGGGTGGTGTTGGCGATGGCCACCAGCGCCTCGCGCTCCAGCCGGGTCACCACCACCTTGCCGTCGCGGTCGCGGTGGTAGCCGCCGGGGGCCTCCGGATCGGGAATGGTGCCGCCGGACTGGGTGCCGACGCCGATGCAGATGATGGTCAGTTTTTTCTCCGCCGCCCGTTTGGCAGCGGCCAGGGTTTCGCCCTCCAGGCTTTCACCGTCACTGAAAAGAATGAGCACCTGCTGGCCGGCGGCCCCGGTTTTGGTGAAGGTCTCCACTGCCAGATCGATGGGACGGGCCAGATTGGAGCCGCCCCGGGGAATGATCTCGGTGTCCAGCGAGTCCACGCTTTCCAGCAGGGCGTCCGTGTCCGGGGTGACCGGCGCATACATGAAGGCGGTGCCGGCGAAGGGCATCAGGCCGATGCGGTCGCCCCGCAGCCGCTTAATGAGATCCGTGGCCGCCAGCTGGGCGCGCTGGAGGCGGCTGGGCTTCAGGTCATCGGCCAGCATGGACTTCGAGGTGTCGATGGCGATGATGAGATTGCGTCCCCCGGCGGGAGCCTCCTCCTCCACATACCCGTACTGCGGCCGGGCCAGGGCGATGACGAAGCAGGCCAACGCCGCCATCTCCATCAGAAAAACCACCAGCGACCGGGTTTTGCCCCGCGACACCAGCAGATCCGGCAACAGCCGGGCGGAGACCATTTTCCCCGCCGCCCGCCGGGACCTGATGTCGCCCCAGATCTTCAGTCCCACCAGCGGGGGAATCAGAAGCAGGAGCAGCAGAACAGCGGGTTGCGCGAAGGACATGAGTCGGGAAAAGGGAGGAGCCGGGATGGAAAAGAGTAAGCGGAGGCGAAGGGGGGGAGCGGCGGGAGGGAAGAGGGAAAAGGAAGGGCGCAGGTTCAGGGATTCCGCCGCAGCACGGTCTGGTTCAGGAACAAGGAAATCAGCGCCAAGGCGGTGGCCGCCGCCAGCGGCCATTGATACAGCGGCTCCACGATGGTCGTGCGGCGGATGTTGAGTTTGGTTTTCTCCAGATCATCGATCTCCTTGAAAATTTTCTCCATGGCGGCCGGGTCGCGGGCTTGGAAAAACTTCCCGCCGGTGGTGGCGGCGACTTTTTTCAGAGTCTCCTCATCGTACTGGTCCCGCACCCCCACCTGCACCCCGCCGGGCGTGGGAACGGGCACCACGTGGTAGCCTTCGGTGCCGATGGCCACGGTGTAGATTTTGATGTTCCGCTCCTTCGCGGCCTCCGCGGCGGCAATGGGGCCGACCTTGCCGGAGTTGTTCGCGCCGTCGGTGATCAGGATGATGGTTTTCGATTTGGCCTCCCGGCTTTTCAGCCGTTTGGAGGCCGTGACCAGAGCGCTGCCGATGGCCGTGCCCATGTCCTTGGTCTGGTTGAAGCCGATGCGGTCCAGCGTGGTCATCAGCCAGTCCTGATCCAGCGTCAGGGGCGAGGCGAGGTAGGGACGCCCCGAAAACACCACAAACCCGATCCGGTCCGTGCGGCGGCCCCGCACGAAGTCCCGGATGACCTTTTTGGCCACGCTCAGCCGGTCCACCTTCTGATTGCCGATGGCCATGTCCTTGATGGACATGCTCAGCGAGAGATCGAGTGCGAAAAAGATCTCCACCCCGCTTTCCTCCACACTTTCCTCCGTGTGCAGGCTTTGCGGCTCCGCAAACGCCACCACCCCGCAGGCCAGACTGAGAAACAGCATCGAAATCACCACCCACCCCAGCGCCTGCCGGGTTTTGGACGCCAGCCCGTGCAGCAGGTGCATGGAGGAGAACCTCAGCGCCGACAGCCGTCCCGCCCGTCCCTGCAGCAGCGCCAGCAGCGGGATCAAAACCAGCAGCCACAGCCAGTGGGGGGATTCAAACTGGAAATTTTCAGGGAGAAACGGACGCACGGTGGAAAGTCACAGTCAGGGGGGAGCAACAATAAAACGGGCAAAAACGGACCACCCCGGCACGCGTCACCGCGGCGGTCTCCGGACGATTGCAGGAAAAGCGCCGGTGGCGACGGCTTTTTTGCCCGTATTCCATGGGTTTTCGTGCAGCCCTACCCCGCTTTACCTGTGCTGAAGGGCACTGGCACCGAACCGAAGGAGCCGAACCTGGACGGCATCGACAATGGGGATTTTTGGCTGCACACCTTTCAGCGGTCCGGCACGCTGGCGTTGGCCATCGGGTAATTGTCAGGATTCCGGGTTTTTTCTGGCGAATATCTTGCGGCAAATCCCTGGGACCATTTTATCGTTATTTGAGTGATCGGCCTAAATGCCTCATTCTGAACGCTTTTTTGAAGTGCTCCCGGCAGGGATCGAACCTGCGACCGACGGATTAGAAATCCGTTGCTCTATCCACTGAGCTACAGGAGCCGGATGTTGAGTTGGTTGGCCAATTACCGCGTTCTCTGAAGTTTTGCAACTTGCTGATTCACAGTCAGGACGTGCAAGCTTGGCGGACTGGGGAAACAGGAAAAAACGGAGATGCAGGATTTGGTCGCGCATCAATCGAGCAGCCATTATGCTTCGGCTTTAGTAAATGGCAAAGAAATTCGGAGATGGCTCCTCCTTGACCGTCCTCTCCCTGACGCTCCTGACAAAGTATGGGCCGGCGACATCACCTGTATTCCTGTCGGCCAGGGCTGGATGTATCCGGCCGTCGTCCTTGATCTTAACTCACGCAGAGTCGTGGGCTGGGCGCTGG
>JAQGPJ010000024.1 GCA_028293125.1 Verrucomicrobiales bacterium
GCGTGGTGAATCGACCCCCGGAAATATGAAGCACTGACGACTTGGCAAAAGCGGATCCCGCCGTCAAACCAAGGCCGGAAATGAATCAGGCGCGCCATTCGCTGGAATGGCGCGCCTGACGGCTTGCTGATGGATTGGAATGTCCGGCGGTTCAACGCCGCCTGACCTTTATCCGGATGACACGGCGGCGGGCCTCACGGCCACGGCGGTCACTGCACCACGACGTAGCGGGCGTCGATGAGCTTGGTGATGCGGGCGGCGTTCTCCTTCAGGTGGGCTTTGGTGTAGGCGTCGATTTTGTCCTGGCCGGCCACCGCGTTAAGCCTGTCGCGCAGCTCGGTGAGCTGGACGACGGAGAGGTCGCTGATGGGCTTGGCGGCGGGGGTGCCGCCGAGTTTGTTGTTAGCGAGGTCGATCAGGCGGTTGAGGTGCTCGCGCTGCAGGTTGCGGCGCAGGCTGCTGATCAGCGGATCGCGGTCGGTGTAGGTCTTGGCGGGGTCGATTTTGCCCAGTTCCGTCCAAGTGGCGTCATAGACGGTTTTCAGCACCTCCGGCAGGGTGATGGCGTCCTCGTTGGAGGGAATGCGGATTTCGTTGTCATACACGCGGGCCAAGGTCACCGGATTCAGCACCGCGGTCATGGCGGACGCCTGGATGCCAAGGATCTTGTCGTGGACCGGCCAGTTGGGATCATCGAACATGTTCTGGATATCGTACCACTTGTCGATGGTCAGGTATTTCAGCAGTTCCGGAGTCAGACCGTAGGCGTCGTCCTGGAAGGTGTTTTTCAGCACAAAGGCGAGAGCCTTGCGCTGGGTCTCGGCGGAGACCGGAATCACCGGCGCGGTGGCGTTCGGATCGCCTTTGCGGGCGCGGTTGATGTAGGTGCCGCCCAGCCAGTTGGCCATGATGGCCACCGCCTGCACTTGGGTGGTCAGGGTCAGCTGGTAACCGCGGCGGGCCTTGGCCCAGGACTCGCCCTCCTTCACAAACTTGTCCAGCAGCTTCGTCCGGCTGGTGCGGGCGATCTGAATCTGGTTCTCGGCGAAATCGAGCGGGTTCTTCGAGAAGTCGTAACGGCGGGCGCGGGGGTCGGCGCCGAAGGCGTCCTCGTCCGTTCCGTAGATGAGCTGGGGCTCGGCGGCGCGGCTGAGGATGGGCTTCAGCTCCTTTTCGAAGGTGTAGCCGTACTCGATCGCCCACTCGTCATAGGGGCCGACGGCGGCCATGCCGTAGTCGCCCTGCTTGCGGGTCTTGTCCGCGACCACATTGACGGGCAGGTAGTCCATGACGGAGCCGGCGAAGGCCTTGCCCTTCATGGACTCGCTGTTGATCTCGTTGTAGTCATAGATCGTGGAGGCCTTGAAGTTGTGGCGCAGGCCGAGGGTGTGGCCCACCTCATGGACCACGAGGTCGGACAGCAGGGGCCCGATGAAGTTTTCGGGAATGCCGTCGATCATCTGCTCGCCGGGCGCGGGGCCCTCGCCGGATGCCGCGGCCATGGTCTGCGCCATTTCCATCAGCCCCAGTCCATGCGACTTCCAGTTGGCGGCCTGGCAGAAGCCGTTGAACTGACTGGCGCGGTTCACCAAGCCATCAAACTCACTGCTGCCGGCCATGGGGCCGCCCTGCATGGCGGCGGCCATGGCATGACCGCCCAGGAAGGGAATCGGCTCGCGGGAAATGCGGTCAATCATGGTGGCGCGGGTCTCCGGCGGGGCGAGGCGCACGCGGGGGTCCCACTGGGGATTGCTGTGCAGCCAGGTCAGCATCTCCGGGCTGGCGCCGTCGAGGGCGATCTGCGGGATGATGTCGTTGTACTGCTTCCACCAGTGGCGGATCCAGCCGTCCGTCAGGATGATGTCCGCATCCAGGATCTGTCCGGTCAGGGGATGCACGCGGCTGGGCCCGATGGCTGTGCCTTCGCCGTTGGAGAGCCAGCGGATGAAATTGTAGTTCACATCCTCGGGGTCCTTCTCCATGTGCTCGCCGCTGGCGGCGTCCTGGAAGCGCACCTCGATGGCGTTGATCAGGCCCACTTTCTCAAAGGCCTTGTTCCACATCATCAGACCCTGCTGCACCCAGCGGCGGTAGCGGATGGGCGTGGTGTGCTCCACGTAGAAGATGATAGGGTTCTTCGGCGGGCTCAGCTTCAGGGAGGGATCCGCCTTCTCCAGATGCCAGCGGTTGATGTAGCGCACCTGGGTGTCGTCCGGGGTGAACTTGCCAAAATCCGAGTAACTGGTGGTGAAGTAGCCCACCCGCTCATCGGCGGCGCGGGGTTGGTAGCCGGTGTTGTCAGGGATAAGGCTGAAGCTGTAGTGGAAGGTGCGCAGCTGGCCGCCGGCGGTGGGGGCCTCCACGGAGATCTCCACATTGTTCGGGAAGGCTTTGGCACTCTTGATGGTGTAGATGCCCTTGTTCATGCCACGGGCCTCCAGACCGAAGAATTTCTCCGCGTTCTGGACAATCAGGTCGCCCAGATTGATGAGCGGTCCGCCCTGCGGGATCATGGTCACGATGGGGATGTCCAGAATCACGCGGTCGGTGAAGAGGCGCTTGATGGAGTCCTGCGAGGCCTTGTCGCCGGAGGAGCGGATGTCCAGGCTGGGGGTGACCATGGCCAGACGGCGGCCATAGTTTTTCCAGTAGAAGTAGACCTCGCCGGACTGGAGGCCTGCGTAGGAGTCGCCGCCGGCCACGGTCAGGGCCAGGTAATGGCGCTGGCCGGCATAGGCGGCGGGCAGTTCCGCGTAGAGCTGCTGATCGCGGGAACGGCTCCACAGGGTGTAGAAGCTTTTCCGTCCGTCGGCGATGGAGACGACTTTTTCAAAATCCTTCAGAGCCTCCTCAGGCTTGGGAAAATCCGCGCCCGGAGGACGGCGCTCCTCAGGGCCGGGGACGGCAGGAATGGTGGAGGGACCGCCCGGCACTGGTCCGGGAGGACCGAGCAGGGGATTTTGCGCGGAGGCCAGGCCAGCCGCGAATGACAGGATCAGTACCGGCGCATAGAACGCTGATTTTTTCATAATGGATGGATTGCGTGATGGCGGGAAATTACTTTGAGGAAATTAAAAAATTGATGATTCCATCCGGTTGTTTCACCATTCGGCCCGCCGGATTTTTCAGCCGCACACGGATTCGAACCTGAAACGCGTCAATGATTCAGCCGTTCCGTCAATGCGGCGGGCGAACTGTCGTGAGCGGAGCCGCAGTGGCGATTTGTTGGGTGAAATCCGGGTGGATGCACGATTTTTCTTCCGTTTTTGCATCCGGTTCAGCATTTTCCGGCCCAGTTTCAAACAAATACGCTGCCGTGCTCCCTCCAAACGCTCTCCGTGTTCTTTGTCTGTCATCCGCACTTCTTTCGTTGCCTTGGGCGGCGCGGGCGGACGACCCGCAGCCCCGGCCGGTCATGGGGGAGATCGTCCGCCTGGACCCCGCGCTGGACGCTCTGCTGCCGAAGGACGCCGGGCTGGAGGTGCTGGCCTCCGGCTTGGACTGGAGCGAAGGGCCAGTGTGGTCCGATGAACTGGACGCCCTGCTCTTCTCCGATGTCCCGCAAAATGTGGTTTATAAATGGAAGGAGGGTGACGGGCTTTCTGAATACCTCCGCCCCTCCGGCTACACGGGCCCCCTGCCCTACAGCCGGGAACAGGGCTCCAACGGCCTTGTTTTTGACGCCAAAGGCGGGCTGATCTCCTGCGAGCACGGCGACCGCCGCCTGTCCATCCTCCGCACCAAAGGCGGCGGCAAACAGACCCTAGCCGACAATTTTGAGGGCAAACGCTTCAACAGCCCCAATGACGCCTGCGTGGACCGCGCCGGCCATATTTATTTCACCGATCCCCCCTACGGCCTTCCCAAGGGCCCCGGCGACACGGACACGCGGGAGATTCCGTGGAACGGCGTTTACGGCATCGCGCCGGATGGCAAAGTCACGCTGCTGGTGAAGGACATGACCTTCCCCAACGGCATCGCCCTCTCCCCGGATGAGAAAACCCTCTACGTGGCCCAGTCCGACGGCAGGGCGGCGATTTGGAAAGCCTTTCCCCTGCGGCCGGACGGCACCGCAGGCGAACCGCGTGTGCTGGCCGACGTCACCGAGATGATGAAAACCATGAAGGGTGCGCCGGACGGCCTCAAGGTGGACGCCAAAGGCAACCTCTGGGCTACCGGCCCCGGCGGAGTCCACATCATGACTCCGGAAGGCAAACTTCTGGGCCGCATCGACACCAAAATGCCCACCGGCAACTGCTGCTTCGGCGGCAAAAACCGCGACTGGCTCTACATCTGCGCCGACGCCTTCATCTGCCGCATCCGGGTGACGGCGAACTGATGCCGGCCGGAGACTCCGAGTTGCTCAATGTAAGGGGTTATCCTGACGCACAGTAGCGCGCCATTTTGCCGCATGTGATGGTGGCATTGTGACGCAGCCTCATGCCCGATCCCGCCTTCCTTCGGGAAAAACCTTCTTTGTGCCCCTTGGCACGGGTTTTGATACAAGCCATTTCAGGACGGGGCAAACCATTCTGAAACGGCCCCGGTCCGCAGCCGCAGCGGCCCATGGCGGACCGCCGGAGCGGCTGGAACTTAACCTGGTCCGCTGCCAAGAAACAGAACACCATGAATGCATTGACCCGTTGGAATCCGGTGCGGGAGCTGGAGGAGTTCCAGAACCGCATTCTCACCGCCTTCAGACCCGTGGCCGGACGGTATCAGGACGGCAACGACTCCCTCACCTCCGTGGAATGGGCTCCCTCCGTCAGCATCTCGGAGGATGAAAAGGAATACCGCATCACCGCCGAAGTCCCCGGCGTGAAGCCGGAGGACGTCAAAGTGACCATGGAGAACGGCACGCTGAGCATCACCGGCGAGCGCCGTCTGGAGAGGGAAGACAAAAACGTCCGCCACCATCTCACCGAGCGCGTTTACGGACGCTTCATGCGTAGCTTTTCCCTGCCGGGAGACAGCGATCCCTCCCAAGTGGACGCTCAGTTCAGGGACGGTCTGCTCAGCATCCGCATCGCCAAAAGCGAAATGGCGCGGCCCAAACAGATCGAGATCAAGGTCGCGGCCTGATCTTACGGGATGGACGCCGGCCTCTTGTATCCGGCGGGGCCGAAAGCTATCCCATTTACCTAGGGCGGGCTGTCCGGGCTTTTCAAAGCCCGGGCGGCCTGCCCTTTGTACTGGATGCAGGCGGCTGCGCGGATCCGGTTTTGCAACACCGCTGAAACCTGATCAAAGCCATGAATCCCAAACGCAAGCCTCTGGCCACGGCCATGGCCGCCAACCATACAGGCACAGGCCCTCCATTCTGATTCCAGCAACAGGCAACAGCCTATTGGCGCAGACATCAGCCCACCTTGTTGAAATCCGGCTTTGCCTCGGAATGTTAGTGAAGGTATTTTGTCAGGCTTCCATTTCCCGGGCTCCATCCCGGCTTCCCTTTCCTCCTCATGCCAATTCTGCAAACCCCGGACACTCCCTTGTATTATGAAATAGCCGGAGACGGCAGCCCAGTCCTCTTTATTCAGGGTGTGGGGGTGGTTGGCGAAGGCTGGCGTCCGCAGGTTGATACATTGAAGGAAGAATTCCGGACGATGATTTTTGACAACCGGGGCATCGGAAAAAGCCAGCCCTGCCCTGTCCGGCTAACCATTGAGGACATGGCCCGCGATGCCTTGGCGCTAATGGACGCCGCCGACTGGGAGCGGGCGCATGTGGTGGGCCACAGCATGGGGGGAGTGATTGCCCAGCAGTTGGCGCTGGATTGTCCAAGCCGGGTCCGCAGCCTGTCGCTGCTGTGCACGTTCGCGGAGGGGCGGGAAGCCGCGCGGCTCACCCCTTGGACATTGTGGATGACCCTGCGCGCCCGCTTGGGGACCCGCCAGATGAGACGCCGCGCTTTTGTGGAAATGCTGGCCTCCCCTGCGGAGCTGGAAAGCTTGGACAAGGACGCCTGCGCGGCTATGCTCACGCCTCTGCTGGGCCGCGATCCCGCCGATCAACCACCAATTGTCATGCGTCAACTGATGGCCCTGAGGAGGCACAATGCCTTTCCATCGCTGGGGAAACTGGCGGGCATTCCTGCCTTGGTGATCAGCGCCTCCCAGGACCGCATTGCCCGCGTGGCATTCGGCAAACGGCTGGCCACTGCCATTCCTGGAGCGGTGATTGAGGAATGGGAGGGGGCAGCGCACGGCGTGCCCATTCTTCAGGCTGCAGCGGTCAATGAGCGGCTGCGCCGGTTTTTCCGGCAGGTTGAGGACTAAACTCCTGGGAGTGGAAATCCCTGAACCCGGTGAATTCATAGGCGGGGACTGGACGGACAGGAAGGCCGAAGGTCTTCCACGCCTGGTGCGGTTCCATCCTGGAGAGACCTTGGAAAAGCCCTGCGTGTTTCCGCAAACGGTGACAGACGGCAGGATTTCAGACTGGGAGGAGGGGTGCTTCAAGGGCCAATCTTAAAAGTCCCGGTTATGGGCTGCCGGGGCGGTGCCGAGTCTGCGGTCTGGGAATTTTTGACAGGCGGAGCGGTTTCCATAAGTTGATTCCTTATGCCCCTCTCCACCCCCCTTCGTTTTCCGCCCCGCATCCGGCTGGCCGCAGCCGTGGGCGCCGCTGCCTGCGGCTGGGTGTTTTGTGTCCCGGCCAAGGCGCAGGAAAAGCTTCCTTCCCATTTCAAAGGCTCCGGACTTCAGGTGCGGCTGGTGTCGGATGTCACCGCCCTCCAGCCGGGTCAAACTTTTCACTTGGGGCTGTGGATTCAGCACAACCCAGGCTACCACACCTACTGGAGCAATCCCGGCATCGCCGGAGTGCCCACCAATCTGACGCCGGAGCTCCCTGATGGCTTCACGGCGGGCGGCATGATTTATCCCCCTCCGGATAAAGTGAAAATGGCGGGCCTGAGCGTGCACGGGTATGAGCGCGATATCCTCGTGGCGCTGCCCGTCACCGCGCCGAAGCAGCTGTCCGGCCCGGTCACGGTCAAAGCCAAGGCTTCGTGGATGTGCTGCCATATCACCTGCAATCCTGGATTCACCGATCTTTCCCTCACATTCCCGACTGCGGCCGCCCCCTCCCCCGACGCTGAATGGAAGCCCAGGTTTGACGCCCTGCTGGCCAGCCAGCCGCCGGCAGCAACCGGCTGGGTGTTTACCGCGCAACGGAGCGGCCCGGCCGTCAACCTGACCGTCACCCCGCCCGCCGGCGTGCCGCTGCCGGAGAAACCACAGTTTTTCTCCTCCGACAATCTGATCTGCTCCCATCCCGTCCAGGAATGGAAAACCGTCAACGGCACCGCCACCGTCTCCTTGAGCGTCTCCGATTTCCCCCCAAAGGAGGAAAACCGGCTGCGTGGCCTGCTGCACACGGGTATGCCGGGAGCGTCCCTCCTCCCCGGCACTGCCACCGCCTATGCCTCGCTGGATGTCCCCATCCAGCCGGATACTGCCAAACCCCAGCCGTCGCCGGCTCCGGGGACCGCGTCGGAAAAACCCTGAAAAAAGTCCCGGACCGAGTCCCGCCCACGGTCACTTCCGCTCATCCACCCGCTCATCGCGCTGATAGATGGGCAGCTGCCGCGCGGGCACGGTGAAGGCCAGGATCATCATGGAGGTGCCGTAAACGCGCCCGAAGCGCTCCCCCAGCCACGATCCGTCCCCGCTCTGCTCCTCCAGATAGTGCGGGTACATCCACTCGGCGTATTGCCTCCAGTATTTGCCGCCCAGCTGGAACATACCCTGGGCATTGTAGTAGTTGCCGTAGAACTCAAACTCGGCGCGCGGCAGGGACTCGTGATTTTCCAGAATCCAGTCACCGGCTTTCAGATTCTCGGGCGTGCCGTGCCGGCCGCACAGCTCCAGGCAGAGCAGGCCCGCCCCGGTCAGCGAATCCTTGTGCTGGGCGGTGTCCATATAGCCGAAATGCCCGATCCGGCGGTCGAATCGCCGTTGGGTGTAGGCCACTGCGGCCTCAATGGCCTGCTGCGGCACCTGCGCGCCGTTCAGCCGCGCCGAGCGCAGCGCCATCAGCGCCCAGCCGCTGCATGACAGGTCGCTGTCCTGGGAAGTCGGCTGGTAACGCCAGCCGCCCTGGTGCTCGATGGACTTCTGCACCGCCTGCGCCCGCAGGATGATGTTCATCGCCTTGGGCAGGACCTCATCGATCCGGCGCTGACGGGCGGGATCCACCATGCCAGACACCTCGCTGAGAAACAGGGTGCTGATGTTGTGCGCGTACATGGGTCCGTTGCCGTGGTCCCCCGCATCCAGCAGGCCTTCAGGGCTGCTGTGGAGCAGTGTGTAATCGATCCGGCGGTTGATGGCGTCGCCGTATTTTCCCAGCCCCGGCAGATGCCCCTGGGCCAGAAAGGCCATGCCGACGAGCGATGAGATGCCGGTGCTGCGGCCATGCGCGTCCGGAAAAGTGCCGTCGGACTGCTCAGTGCTCAGCATGTATTCAAAACCGCGCTCCACCGCTTTGCTGACGCGCGCCTCATATTGGCGGAACACATCGCCTGTCTCCTGCGCCCGGCACTCCATGGCCATTCCCGCCATCAGCAACAGCGGCAAGAGGAGGAGCAGCCATGGCCGGAAGCCGGCGGAAATCTGTCTGCGAATCATCCTCATTTGGCTTTCCCTCCCTCCCTGGCCAGAGCTCCGAAATACGCCTTCACCAGATCCCGGTATTCCGCAGGCACCTGATCGCCGGCCGCGCTGTCCACACCGCCCAGCACACCTTTCAACTTCGCCCAATCGCCCGGAGTCAGGCCCAGCTTCTCCAGCTCCGCCGGCATGGCTCCGGTAGCGGTGTCCGCCTGGAGAATGTCGCCGCCGTCGCGGCCCGGCTGCCCGGACTCGTTGGGCCGGCCATTGGAGCCCTTGGCTTCGGAACGCTGACCGGCGCTCTGGGGGGTGTTGGCATTCTTCGGCACCCCGGCTGCGGCCATGGCGGAAGCAGCCGCCGCTGACAGTTTTTCAGCCGCCAGCCGGGCGGCTCCCGCTCCCTGACGCATGGACGGCTGCTGAGCGCCCTGATTTTCAGACTGGCCCGCCTGCTCCGCCGCCTGACCAGCTTGGCGGGTGCCCTCCTCCAGCGCCTGCCGGTGATCTCCAATCACGCCGGCCAATGCCTGAAGCTGCACGTCCAGCGCTTCGAACGACCCTGAGGCCGCCTCCAGCGCCTCCTTGGAGGCTGTGGCGGCAGATTGTCCCGGAATCTCCGCCGGCTCCTTGCCGGCAGTCTCTCTTGCTGAAGGGGACGAAGCTGTCTCCATGGCTGGATCGCCGCTGGTTTTGGGCGCAGCGGCCTGCCCCGCTCCAGCGGCGGAAGGCGGTGATTGATTCTGATTCTGATTCTGATTCTGATTCTGCTCCGGTCCCGGCTCCTTCGGATTTCCCGCATGGGGAGCGGCGGCGGATTCGCTGTGGGTGGGCTCGCCGGTGGCGGGATCGCCAGCCCGGGGTTTTGCTTCCCGGGCAGCCGCCTGGGCCAGTTCGTCTCCTGAGGATTTAGCCTGATCCACCGCCGCCTCCAGCTGATTCTGCACCTGATAGGCCGCCTCCTGCGAGCCCGCGCTCTGCTCGATCTGATGCGAGGCTTGGATTTGAAATTCGAATGTCTTTTGCTGCAGCTCCTTCGCCTCCGCCGCCAGAGTCTGCTGCTGCGCCGCTGCTTCGGACCGCGCTTGGGCGGTGCCGGCGGCGGCGATGCGGGCTTCCATTTCCTCCTGCTTTTTGGCCAAGGATTTGGCCGTGGCGGCCAGTTCCGCCGCCTGCGCTCCTGATTTTTTCAAGTCCTGCTGACGTCCCTCCGGATTGCGGTTCCGGTTTTCATCCATCAGCTGTTTGGCACGGTCCGCCACCTTCCGCTGGGCCTCCAGCCATTGCCGCTGCTCCTCCGGCGTGGGTTCCGGGGTGGCGGATGCCTGCGGTGAGGGTGGCTGGGTGGCATCCGCGGGCTGGGCCTCAGTCTGTGCTTTGGCCTGCGCCTGTGCCTGCCCTTTGTCCGGAGCGGAGGGATTGACCTGATCAGGCTGCGGCGCGGTGTCCGCCGGCTGGTCCGCTGATGCTGATGCTGGTTCCGTTTCCGGATTTTCCGCCGTGGCCGCGTCAGGCTTCACAGGAGCCGCAGCCAGGCGCGCCAGTTCGCGCTGCTGGGCGGCGATATCGGCCAAGCGCGCCAGCTTTTTCACATCCTCGCGTTTTTCATCCAGTTCCCGCTGCTGCTCCTCAAGTTTCCGAAGGGCCTGCTCCAGCTGGTCCTTGGCCTGCTGAGCCAGCTCCGCCCGCGCCTCCTGCTTGTCCGTCAGGGGAATCTCCTTCGTGTTGTTGGCCGCCGGCTTCATCATGTGCTGGGCGATCTGCGCCAGGTCCGGCGTCTGTTTGGCGAAGGCTGTGTTCTTCATACGCTCCGTCAGGGACTGCATCTGCTTCTGCGCCTCCTCCAAGTGGGCCGCTGTGCTCTCCAGATCCTTCATTACTTGGTCCGAAAGGCTGGCTTCGCGGCGCAGGCGGTCCGGCTTGTCATCAAGGCGGCCCCGGGCGTTCTGAAGCTCGTTTCGCACATGGTCCATGCGCTCTCTGAGCTCCTGATGCTGGGCTTCGAACACCTGCTCCGTCAAGGACCGCGCCTCACGCCTGACCCGCACCAGCAGTTCCCGGCTCTCCCCGCGCTGAGGTCCCTTCAAATTTGGCGGCAGATTGTCCTCCACCACCAGGGCCACCCGGAATTCCTGACCGTCCGGCACCGGCACGTCCCGCAGATTCAGCACCGCCTGCCCCTGCCAGGTATCGCTGTTCTCCCCTTCCCGCTCCGGCAGTGCGGCCGTCGGCAGAAATGAATCCGGCTGTCCCTGGGCGCGGATGCGCATTCTGACCGTGGCCACGCCGGCGTCCTCGGTGACGGTGTAGGTCATCGGCAGATGCTCCGTGGGCCGCAGCTCCAGCTCTGAATCCGCCGGGCTTTCCAGTGTGATCACCGGTGCCCGGTCCTGAAGCGCCCGAATGGGCAACTTCACTTGGCGGTTCGTCAGGCCGTTGGCATCCGTCAGGACACTGTGCCACTCGGACTCCAGACCGGGTGCCAGCACCGTGGTCCAGGCCAGCGCCGGATGCTCCGGCCCTCCGGTCAGCTTCACGTCAGGGACCGGCTTGCCGCCGATGAAAATCTCCACTTTGACCACTTCGCGGTTCAGCAGCGCGCTGATGGAGACGGCGGTGCCGGCAAAGGCTCCGATCTCCCCGGAGGCATTGGCCCGCACCTCGTCCGGGCGCTTCATGTACTCCGGAAAATGATAGGTCAGGGTCATGCCGCCCGTTTGGGGCCGGTCCATCACCGTGATGGCGAAAGAGGGGCTCACGGCTTTGCCGCTGACAATCCGCGCGGTGAATCCCTCCGTCACCGAGGGCAGCCGCAGCGCATAGCCTTTCTCCCCCTCCCTGACCTCCACCGCGGCGTCCGCGCCCAGGGTTTCCACGAGGGTCCGGCCTTTGGCGTCCGTCATCCGCAGCTCCACGCGGTCGGATTTTCCGGAGACCGCCGCCTCAATGGCCAGTGATTCGCCACGCGCCAGCACCTGGCTTTGAGTGATCACCCGAATGCTCCCCGCCCACGCGTTGCCCACATCCGCCAGCGGGGCGATGGCCCGCACCAGCAGCAGGGAGGCCTGATGCGGCCACACGGCCAGCACCGCCACCAGCACCGCCGCCGCCGCAATGGCCCAACGCTTTGCGGCCCGCGAGCGCTGCGGTCCCAGATGCTCCGCCGGATCCAGACCGGCGGCGTCCGCCACCGCGCCGCGCACCACTTCCTCCAGCAGTTCCCTCGATTCCCCGTCCGGCGGGCCGTGGCGTTCATCCATCAGCTCCACCGCCGTGGAGATGCGCTCCTGAAGCTCCGGATGCCGCGACTCCAGCCACAGCGCCACGCTGGTCAGGCTGATGCGCCGCAGCAGCGGTCGGAACCAGCAGGTCCACGCCACCCAGGCCGTCAGGCCCAGCGCGGCCAGCGAGGCAGCCAGCCGCAGCGGCAGCCACTCCAAGGAAAACGCCGCGTCCCCCGTCATCACCGCCAGCAGACTGCCGGTGGCCGCCGCCAGCGTGGTCAGGCCGCCGCGCACCCATTGCAGCCGCCGGATGCGGGAGATGACCTCTTTCAGCCGGTCAATGATCGGCTGAGGCAGCCGGTGGAGGCGTTCGTCGGATTTCATGAAGTTCTGACTGATGATTTGATTCCCTCCATACGCCCCGCCGGCGGTGTCCCGCTCAGGACAGGGCGTTTCTCCGGCGCAAAATCCACTCCGCCGTCAGCGCCGCAACAGCGGTGACCAGCAGGATCCAGTTGTCCCAGAGGCTGGTCTCCCTTCTTTCCTGCACCTCCTTGGTCTCCGGGCCGAAGAGATTCAGCATTCGCTCCGTGTCCGTCAGCCCCGTGACCACGCCCCCGGTCAGTCCCGCCAGCCGCGCCGCCATGCCCCGGTCCGCTGTCACCTCCCCCAGCTCCACGGCATTCCCCGCCGCGCCAACCGTGATTTTCTGCTCCACGGCTTTCACCCCCTCTTTGGCCAGCAGCTTTTCCGCATCCGGCCCGGACACCTCCACGCGGTATTCCCCCGGCTCCGGCAGTCCCTCCAGCGAGGACTCGTACATGCCCTGCGAATCCTTCCGGTATTCCATCTTTTTGGAGGCCACCAGCTTCCCACCCTGAAAAATGGAGGCCGTCAGATCCCCCTTCAGCACCGGTCCCGAGTCCGGATGGGTCAGCCGTGAGCGCACGATAACCGACTGCCCCGGCAAATAGGAAAGCCGGTCCGTGCCCAGCCGGACCGCTTTGGTGCCGGAGGGCAGGCTCTCACCCGCGCCCCAGCGCAGCAGCTGGCCCCAAAAGCGGTGGTGCGCGGTGTCGCCGATGCCGTAACGGAACCGCCAGGTCTGGTCGAACGTCAGCATCACCACCTTGCCCAGATCCACCTGGGAGGCCACCACCAGCGCGTTGCGGTTCTCCATCGCCCGGCGGTGCACCAGTTCGCCCGCGGGATCGGCATTGTCCGGCGGGCCCTCCACCACATCCATCTCCACGCCCTGGGCATCGACCGGCACCGGCTGCGCCCAGGCCAGCACCTGTGCGCCCTCCTTGGCTCCCAGATGCGCGTGACGCCAGCGCATGACCGGCATCTCCCGCCAGATGCGCTCGTTCTCCATACCGCTGAGTGACTGGGCGAAGACGGGACTGTTCCGTCCCTCCGCCGTCAGCGCCAGCTTGAAGGCCGGCTCGGCGGGAGCGGCGAAGGTATTGGCCGCCGTGTTGTATTTGACGGGGATCAGCTCCCTCGCAGCTGCGTCATTGAAAGCGTGCGGCAGGAAATTCCGGCCCGCCACCAGCACCAGCATGGCTCCGCGGCTGCCCACGCAGTCCCGGATGATGGCCCAGGTTTTCGCGTCCACGCGGTCCGGCGGCACATCCCCCAGAATGATGACGTCGAACTTCCTCCACTCCTCAGGCGTCGCCGGCAGCCGGGTGGCCTCGGATTCCCCGAACGGCCGGCCCGCCGAAGCCGGGACCGCCGGCGGAGGCGGTGCGCCCTCCACGGTGTCCGGATGCAGCAGCACATACTGGAGATGCACGGATTTGTCCCGCCTGTCGAAAAGATTGCGCAGATAGCGGAATTCCCAGCGCGGCACATCGTCGATCAGCAGCACGTTCGTGCGGTCATCGCTCACCGCGGCGTCGAACGCCCATTCATTGTTCTGTGCAAAAAGCTCGTCCTTCACCGGATCGATGCTGACCTTCCAGGAATAAATCCCCTTCTCCGCCGGCAGGTCGTCCAGCTTCACCGTCGTGCGCCAGGCGTCGTCGGGCACGGTCAGGGTCTGCTCGCTGACGGATTCCGTGCCCCTCAGCAGCCGCACCTTCACCTGCTCCCCACGCATGCGGTCCAGCTTGAGGTCCGCGGAGACCCGCAGCCGGTCGCCCAGAAACACACTGTCGGCGTGGACCACACCGGTCACCGCCGCATCCCGCGCCCCCTCCTCCGTGCCGGCCACCACCGGACACAGCGGCGCGCCCAGCAGCCCCAGCTTCCGGGCCGCGTCATCGGGCGGCACCGGTCCGTTGTGGCGGGCGTCGGACAGCATCACCACCCCCGCCAGATTCTCTGCCGGCCAGGCGGAGCGGGCTTTCTCCAGGGCGGCGGTCAAATCCGTGCCGGAGCGGAACACCGCATCCTGCGGAGCCGGCCCTGACAGATTCTCCGCCTCCGCCGCGCCGCGTCCGAAACGCATGAATTTGAGAGTGTATTTTTTCGCCAGAGCCTCCAGTAGCCCGGGCTTGCCCTCCCGGCTGCCGGTCACCGCCTCCAGCGCCAGATCCCGGCGGGTGCGCGAAGCGGCGGCCGCCACCCGCTCCCTGACATCCTCCGGAATGCCCTCATAGAATCTTTCCTCCAAGGCTCTGGCCGCCGGCGACAGCTTCCCGATACCCCGGCGCATCACGGACGCGGCCTCGCGCAGGGATGGCCGCAGCCTGCGGCCATCCCTGCGGGCAATGCCCTCGGAGGCGCTTTGAAGCGCGCCGCGGGCTGACTCCTCAATCAGCTGCCGGCCCTCGCCGATCGCGCGCCGCAGTTCATCCAGTCCGCGCACGTCGCCATTCAGCGGATGCAGCGAACGGGCGGTCTCCTCCTCCCAAGCCTGGGCTTCGGTCACTGTTTTCCGCAATTCCTCCTGGTGCTGCTCAATCAGATCCCTGGAGGCGGACTCTCCGGTGCCATCCGGGGGCCTGACGGATTCCGCGGCGGCCTCCAGCCGGCCCGCCAGTGCCAGACCTGTCTTCAGCCGGCCCGCCATGGCCGGGCGCTGACCGATGCCCTTCACGCCCAGAAACTCCGCCAGCGCCAGCCGTTCCCGAACCGGCATGCCCGTGTCCGCCAGCTGCATGGAGTCCGACTCATCCAGCATCACCACCACATTCCGGTCCAGACGGCGCGTTTCATTCCGTGAGAACACCGGCTGCGCCAGCATCACCAGCACCGCCGCCACTGCCGTCAGGCGCAGCGCCAGCAGCCAGCGCCCCACGCGGCGGGACACGACTTTCAACTCCAGGCGGTAAAGCCCGAGCACGCTCTCGATGGCCAGCGCACCGATGAATCCGCTGAGTGTCAGCGGCCAGGTGGTCTCCAGCACCAGATGCCGCGCCACCGCCTGCCAGAAGGCCCAGAGGGCGGCCATGCCCAGCACCACCCGGATCACCGCCCCGGCCACGCGGGCGGCGGCGGAACGGCTCAGCAGGCGCCGGCAGACGGCATGGGAAGCTATCCACACCGCCATCAGCGCCGCGGCCAGCATCCATACAAAGGCGGTGTGCACTTCACTGCCCAGCAGGTCGGGTCTTGTAAGAGTCTCCTTCATGCGTTCACGGTCCGTCTCTCAGGCCCCGGCGGTTTCCCGCACCCGGCGCAGCTGCTCCTGGAAGGACGCGGAGGGTCCTCCGCGGGGTTCAAAATCCACGGTCTCCTCCTGACCGCTGCGCCGCGACAGGGCGATCCAGCGGCTGAGCGCCGTTTCCGCCAGAATCAGGAACAGCGCGCCCACCGCCAGGTATTTCCACAGCTCCTCACCGAATTTCTTTCCGGTCAGGGCCGCCATCACCTCCTCCATCGAGGATGTCTCCACAATCCCCAGCTGTTTGCGCAGCCAGTCCATCTCCGACACCCCCAGCGGAGTCAGACGGCTTTCCGAAATATCACTTTCAATACTGAAAGGAATGGTCCCGTCCTCCGCCAGCAGGCCGGCACAGGATTCCGCGCTCTCCTTCGGCACCGACAGCCGGTAAAGCCCCGGCGTGACCCCGCCGGCGATGCTGGCCACCAAGCCGGCGCGGGTGAAAAGCATGTCCGCCTGGTGTTTGGAGCCGTCCGGCGCGTTGACCTCCCACTGGCCGATTTTCGCCTCCGTCTGCGCCGCGTCCGTGGAGAAGGGAGTCAGCACCTCCGCAGGAATGATCTCGCGGTTCTGGCTCTGGCTGCGCCAGGCGAGCTGGAACGCGGCCCCGCCATTGCGGTCCGCAAACTCCAGCCGGATCGGGCACGGCTGCCCGGCCTCCAGCTTGATTTTCCCCTCCCCGCCGCGCTCGAACATCAGTTGTCCGTTCACCCAGACCGAAAGGGCGTCATCCCCCCAGCCATCGAAGGCATACTCCTCCGAGTGGCGCGGTGTGATGGAGCCCGTCCAGCACACCGAGAAATCCTCCGGCACCCCCGGTCCCGGCGAGCCGCCGCCCCAGTTCACATCCATGCGGCTGTCGATGCGCACCAGCACCGGATTCTGAAGCTGACGGCCTTTGAAATACTCCCCGCGCAGGCCTCCTCCGCCATTCAGCGGGGCGGCCAGAGGCAGGCTCAGCCGGCGTGAGGGTGACCGGTTCAAGGACTGGCCATCGGGGCTGGCGAGGTGGTAAACCAACTGATGCACCAAGGGCACAAACGCCTGGCGCGAGGGCAGATTCGAGCCGGAGGCATCAAAATTGGCGCAGCACATGACCACCGATCCCAAGCCGGACCGCCGGGCGGTGAGGAAGGGATCGCCATTGCCCAGCAGCGCGCCGGCGAAGCTGCTCTCCGCGTCCGAGACCTCCATTTTCCAGCAGCGGGTGAACAGCGTGCCGCCCAGATCGCTCTGTTTGGCATCCGCCACCATGGCCACCGCCGGATGGGTGAAGCTGGCCAGCGACAACCCGATGGATTCGCGCGAAATGGTTTCGGCCCGCAGCCGCGCCGGCAGCAGCGGCTGGCCGCCGGCCTCCTGCCAGCGGTTGTAAAAATCCGGCAGCGCCTGCTGTCCCGGCAGCACCAGCAGCCCTCCCCCGCCCTGCACCCAGGCCGCCAGGCGGCGGGCGGCGGAATCCGGCAGCCGGGCCACGTCCGCCAGCACCACCACGGAATATTTGGCAAACGAGGCCACCGTGCCCAGACGGCCCAGCGGCACCACCTCCGGATCCAGCAGCGGTCCGGTGCTTTGGGGCTTCGCCTTTGAGACATTGGACTGGTCCGATCCCTCCGACGACTCCGATCTGACGGGACCGGAGCCTGATGCCGCCAGCGTCGCCGGAGCCGGAGCCAGGGCCAGCGCGGTGAAGGAGGCCGCCCGCTGCATGAAGGGCGCGGTGGGATTGCCATCCACCAGCAGCACGCCCAGCCGCTCCTTTACCTCACAGACGCTGACCGCGGTGTTGTCCGCCGCCAGATCGTCCTCCACTTCCAGCGATGCCTTCAGCACCGCGCTCCCGGCGCGGGTGAAGCGGTGGGTGAAGCGGACGGTCTGTTTGGCCCCCGGCGGCAGCTGGCCGGCGGGCGTGCCGCGCAGCACCTCCGTGTCCACCCTCAAATCCACGGTGCCTGGCGTGATGGCCTCGGTGCCGGTGTTCTCGATGGTGACCTCGATGGAGACCGGGCGGTCCGTGCCGATGGTGTCGCGTGAATAACGGATGCCGGCCACCGCCGCATTGCGGTAAGCGGCCGGCAGGGAAAACCGGCGGAAAATGACCTCCGGCCTGGAGGTCAGGGTCCCCAACCCGTCCACCAGTGCCTGCCACCGGGCTTTGTTGTCGATTTCCCAGCCTTTGTTCTGACCGTCCGTCAGGATGATGATCTCCTTGGCGGCGTTGGATCCCCTTGCCAGCGACAGGGCGGCGGAAGCCACCGCGTCAAAGGCCGCCATGCCCCCCCCGGCGGGCTGCAGGTTACGGAGCGCGCCCACGGTCTCCAGCCGGTTGACCACGGGCTCGCTGATTTTATCCACCGGCACCGGACCGCCCAGGATCAGGCTGAAGGCGCTGCCCGCCGGGGCCTTGTCCACAATCTCCCGCGCCTCCGCCACGGCGGCCTCGAACACGGTCAGACCGCCTTTGCTGTTCTTCAGCCGCATGGAGTCCGAGCCGTCGATGATCAGCGCGATGTCCCGCCCGCCGGTGGTGCCGAAGCGCTTCAGACCCCATATTTTCTCAAACATCACCGAGACCACGCTCACCGCCAGCAGCAGCACGGCGCATCCCATCAGAATCCAGAACCATTTCCGGCTGCCCCGCAGCACCAGCGCCGTGGTCAGGCACACCACCGCCAGCAGGAACGCCGGCAGCACCACCACCCACGGCACCGGAGCGTCCGCCGGCACAAACGGCCGCGCCACCGCCAGGGCCAGCAGGCCGGCCAGCAGGCAGCGGGTGGCCAGCAGCAGCGCCTCCTCCAGCTGAATGCGGCGCTTCCGGGACTGCACGGACTCCAGCAGAAAGAGCATGGCCCCCCAGTCCAGCGTCTTCGGCGTCCGCCTGCTCAGCAGGTGCAGAATGACGGGAATCGCCACTGCGGCCAAGCCGCCAAGGAGGGCGAAATTGAGGAAGGACATGCGGATTCGGTGAGGGTGGGAGGCGGCGGCTCAACGTCGGCGGGTTTCCAGAAATTTGGCCAGAGCCTCGAAATAGAACTGTTTGGTGCTCACCGGCACGTAGTCGGCCTGAAGCTGGCCGCAGGCGGCCTCCAGCCGGTCGATGTGGGCACGCACGCGCTCCAGATAGGCGTTGCGGACCGATCCCGGGTCCACCCGCAGGCGTTTGGCCTCCCCCTCCAGATCGCGGAATTCCTGACTGCCGATGAAGGGGAAGGTCAGTTCCTCCTCGGCCATGATGTGGAACAGGATGACCTCGTGACTGCGGTATTTGAAATGGTGGAAGGCGTTGACGATGTCCTCCACGGCATCAAAGCAGTCGCTGAAAATCATGACCAGGCCGCGCTGCGGGATGCGCTCCGCCACCTCATGCAGCACCCCCGCCAGCCGGGTGTCCCCGCCCGTCACCGAGCGGTTCAGCCCATCCAGCACCAGCCGCACCTGGCTGGGACGGCTGGCGGCGCGGATGAAGGACCGGATTTTATCATCGAAGGTCACCAGCCCCACGGCGTCCTGCTGCTTGACCATCAGATAAGTCAGCGCCGCCGCCATATGCCGGGCGTATTCGAATTTGGACTGGATTTTCCCGTCCACAGGACTGGCGAGGCTGCCTTGGTATTTCATCGAGCCCGAGCAGTCCACGACCATGGTGGCCCGCAGGTTGGTCTCCTCAATGTATTGGCGGATGTAATACTTGTCCGCCTTGGCATACACCCGCCAGTCGAGGTCCCGGATATCGTCCCCCGGCGTGTAGGGCCGGTGCTCCGCGAAAACCACGGAGAAACCCTTGTTGGGGCTGACATGCCGCCCGCTGATGGGTCCCTGCTTTTTGGCGCGGGCCAGGAACTCCAAGCGCGCCAGAATGCCGGACGATCCGCCGGGCAGCAGGCGCATGCAGTCGTCATCATTATCGGAGGGGAGAGGCTCGGCCATGGCGTGGCGTCGGTTCCGTCAGTCAGTCAGTCAGTCCGCCGGTGGACGGGGGTGGGGCGCTCAGACATCCAGATCCGTCCGCGGTTTGAAGTGATCCAGCAGCATGCTGACAATCTGGTCGCTTTTCACCCCGGCGGCCTCGGCGTTGAAGGTGGTGACGATGCGGTGGCGCAGCACCGGCAGGGCCACGGCCTTCACATCCGCCGAGGTGGCGTGATAGCGTCCCTGAAGAATGGCCCGCGCCTTGGCGGCGGTGATCAGATAGATCCCCGCGCGCGGTCCCGCGCCCCAGCCGACCATTTCCTTCACAAAAGCCGGAGCCTCCTTCTCTTTCGGGCGGGAGGCCCGCACCAGGCTGGCAGCGTAGGCCACCACGTGGTCCGCCACCGGCACGCGCCGCACCACCTCCTGAAGCTCCTGCACGGTGTCGCCGGTGAGCAGCTTGCCCACCTGCGGTTTGTGCGTCCCGGTCACCTGCCGAATGATCTGCTGCTCCTCCTCCTCCGTGGGATAGCCCACCCGGATGTTGAACATGAACCGGTCCAGCTGCGCCTCGGGCAGCGGGAAGGTGCCCTCCTGCTCGATGGGGTTCTGGGTGGCCAGCACAAAAAAGGGCTCCGGCAGGCGGTAGGTCACCTCCCCCACGGTCACGCAGTGTTCCTGCATGGCCTCCAGGAGCGCGGCCTGGGTTTTGGGCGGGGTGCGGTTGATCTCGTCCGCCAGTACCATGTTGGAGAACAGCGGGCCGTGCACGAACCGGAACGACCGGCGGCCGGTGGCATGGTCCTCCTCCAGAATGTCCGTGCCGGTGATGTCCGCCGGCATGAGGTCCGGCGTGAACTGAATGCGCTTGAACCCCAGGTCCAGCACCCGGCTCAGGGTGGACACCAGCAGGGTCTTGGCCAGCCCCGGCACCCCCTCCAGCAGCGCGTGGCTGCGGCAGAAAATGGCGATGAGCATCTGCTCCACGACCTCGTGCTGCCCGACGATCACCTTTCCCAGCTCCTCCTTCATCCGCTGGTACACCCGGTGCAGCTCCTGCACCCTGGCGCGGTCATCGCGGGGCTCGGGGGACTCGGAAGGGAGGGGACGTTCACTCATGGATTCCTGGGGGAGGGGGCGGGCGTGATAAGGATTCCGGCGGGGCCGGACTCATCCGCTACGCGCCAGCAGAGAGCAGGCTGTCATCCATGGAAATCGAAATGTGACGGCAATTTTGCGGTCCTCCGTCACCCATTCCACCTGCCCCCCGTATGCTCCGGCGGGAATCCTCATAGTTCCCCCGCCATCCACGGCTGCTCCCGCCCCTTGGCCGCCTCCCGCACGGCGCGGATCTGGTCCGCAGTGACCGGACCCGCCTGATTGCCCAGATTTCCCCGCAGCCAAGTGAGAACATCGGCGATCTGCCCGTCGGTCAGCCCGGTGGGCGGCATGGGAACCGGAACCGTCTGCACAAACCGGTCAACGGGTCCGGCAAGGCCGTGAATGAGAATTTTGGCCAGCCCTGCGGGGTCGCCGTTCACCCGCGCATTGGAGGTGATGGGCGGATAAATGCCGGGCAGACCTTTGCCATCGGCCTGATGGCAGTTCAGGCAGATGGTTTCGTAGATGACCTGGCCGGGCGGTTTCTCCTTCAGCGCTCCACCCGCAGCATTGAGGGCGAAATCGCGATGGTCCCCCTTCTCAAAGGCCACACCGGCCAGCGGCACGGATTCCGCCATATAACGGAAAGCCTGGGTCAGGGAGTAATCCAGAAACCGGTCGCGGGGCAGGTCCAACACCCTCCCCAAAGCCTGGGCAGCGGCGGCTGAAGGTTTCTGCGCCAGCGCCACCACCGCACAGAGCCTCACGCGGGGATGGCTGTCGGCGGCCAGCTTTTCCAGCAGGGCACTACCCTCCGGCATATCCCCGGCCAGGCGGGCGGCATAAGCGCGCAGGCGGAAATCCGCCGACTGGCTGAGCCGCCGCACCGCCTCCTCCACCCCGCAGTCTTTCGGCCACTGACAGGCTTGGGCCACGCACAGCGCCTCCCTCACCTCCGTCTCCGGCCGCGCAACGGAGCCGGCGAGCCATCCGCGCAGGGCGGGCACCACCTGATCGGTCGGCAAATCCCCCAGCAGCCGTTTGGCCTGGACACGCGTCCACCGCTCACGGGATCCCAGCTGTCCCAGCAACTGATCCGCATTCATTTTCGCCAAGTCGGGCTGTTTGACCATAGGCCGGTCCTTGGCGGTGATGCGCCAGATTCTGCCGTGGCCGTGGTCGCGCTGCGGGTCGCGGTAGCTGGCCTGATAGTGGCCGATGATGGGATTATAGAAATCGCAGGCGTAGATGGCCCCGTCCGGTCCCACACTCACATCCACGGGACGGAAGGAGTCCGAGGAGGAGGTCAGCAGCCGGCGGGCCGGGCCGGTTTTATAGCCGGCTCCGTCATCGGCCATTGGGAAGACCTCCACCACGCTGCCCATGAATCCGGCGATGAGCGCGCAACCCTGAAGATCGTCCGGCATGGCAACGGTGCCAATGAACTCCAGCGCCGTGGTTTTCGGATTGGTCTGGAAGATGCCGCCGATGGCGTCATAATCGTCGGGATTCTCCAGCGGGATCAGCCCCGGCACACTCCAGTAACCGGTGGGGCGGTCCCCGGATTTGTGGAAGACCTGTCCGAAATCATCGAACGCCACCCCCCAGCAGTTCATGCCCGCCGCGTGGCGGTTGAAGTAACGCTCCAGTTTCAGCGTGCGAGGGTCCAGCCGCCACACTCCGGCCCGCTCCAGCCGCCGGATGCCGTAGGGAGTCTCCACCCGCGCCAGATTGTGCAGGCCTTGGGTGAACCACAGAGCGCCGTCGTCCCCGTGGCTGATGGAGTTGATCAGCTGATGGGTGTCCCCTGTTCCAAAACCGGTGTAAATGACCCGCTGAGTATCGGCCCGGCCATCCCCGTCCGTGTCCTTGAAAAACGTCAGACGGTCGAAGTCGCAGACGTAAACCCCGCCATCGCCGGGCTCCACGCCCTGCACCATGGTGAGTCCCTCCGCGAATCTCCAGCTTTTGTCCGCCCGGCCATCGCCGTCCGTGTCCTCGCAGACCAGAATGTAGTCACCGGGTTTGGCCCCCGGCTCCAGATGCGGATACATGGGCGAGCAGGCCACATACAGCCGCCCGCGTTCATCCCAGGAGAACTGCACGGGCTTGACCACCCCTTCCTTCTCGGAGGCGAACAAATTCGCCTCAAACCCGTCCGCCAGGGTGAACGCCGCCTGCTGTTGCTCCGGAGTCATCGCCGGAGCGGAGGGCGGCGGCGTTGCCGGCTGAGGGGAAACCGGCGGCTGCGGCTGGTAGCTCACGCGGGCCGCGATCCGGGCGTCCAGCTCCGCCACTCTTGGTTTGAGCATTTCATACTCCTCCCTGAGAAACGGCGCTCCATCGCGGGCCGGTTTGCCAAAGAGCACATGCATGCGGTCGCCATAGGCGAAGGCCCAGTTGTCCGGTCTCCAGCAGTCGGTCCACAGCCGGTTTTTCTCCGCGATATCCACCAGCAGTTCCGCGGAGGGGTTTTCAGCGATGGAAATCCCCAAGCCCGCCGCCACCGCCGCCGCATCCCGGTAAAGCCCCTCGCCGGATTCTCCAGGAAAAGCCGCGTCCTCCGCCTTGATAGCGGACGGAATGGTCAGTTCCGGCAGTTCCGCCGCCTGCCCGTAAACCGCCCCTCTGCCTCTGGCCATCTCCCGCACCGCCGATGCATACAGGGACGCCAGTCCGGCGCGCCGGGCGGTTTCCTCGGCAGGCGCGCCCGGGGGGCTGTCCGCCGCCGTGGGAGCAATGAGCACCACGCGCCGGGTGACCGGTGCGATCAGATCCAGCAGCCGGTGATAGGCGGCGATGAACTCCGGCAGGCGATCCGCGCCGTCCAGCGACTCCATGCGCCCGAACCGGCATACCGCCACGGTGGCGCCGGCCCACTGCAGCTGACCCGGCCACGATCCGAAATTCATCTCCCGCGCCTGCTCATAAACCGTGTCCCCCGGCACCGCCATCCAGCGGAACCGTGGAGCCTGACGCGAAAACTCCCGCGCCAGCCGGGCCTCCAGAAAGCCCCGCTCCCCCTGCCGGGCTTCCCTGCCCCCACCCAGAAAAACCACGGTCTCGCCATTCTCCAAAGTAAACTTTCCATCCGGAAACGGCCCCCGCTCCAGACGCGTTTTGCCATCCCCGAACCGCTGCATGGTTTCGGCGTCCCCCAAGGGACGCGGCGCATCGGATTTGATCACCGCCTCCTGGATTTTTAAATTCCGGTATTCCACCACGGCCTTGCACCCGCCGTGAATCTGAAGCGCGATTTTGCCGGACAACGGAATGCCGGGCTCCGCCTCCGTGTAGTCCACGGTGGTCACGCCATTCACCTTCAGGCGCACCCGCGGGCCCTCGCACCGGATTTCATACCGATTCCACTCCCCCGGCTTCTCGGCTTTGAGCATCGTCTCCCTGTCCGCCGTCGCCAGCATACGGTTGCGCCGGGATTCATCATAGAGGCAGCCCGAGTAGCCCGCGCCGATATCCGCCTGATAACCGCTCATCTCATGGGCCGGCTCGGCGATGCGCTGGCTGCGGATCTGCACCCCCGCATTCACAAACCCCTCAGTTCCCTTCAGGCGGTATTCCAAGGTCAGGACAAAATCCCGGTATTCCCGCTCCGTGGACAGAAACTCATTCTGCGGATTTCCCTCCAGGGACCCGCCCGTGATCACTCCATCCACCACCCGCCACACCGTGCCGGTCCGCCCCTCCCAACCGGCCAGCGATTTCCCATCAAACAGCGGAGCGGCAGGCTGCCAGACCGTTCCGTTTTCGGAGGGGGGCGCCAGCGGCTTGGGTTTTCCATCGGAATCCACCTGGGCTGGCAGTGGAGCGGTCAGACATACCAGGGAAAAAAGAAGGACAGGGCGCATGGCCCTTTGATTAAACGGGGAAGGAGACACTCTTATCAATGGGAATTTTTTACCGCCGCAGTCCCCATGCAGAGCGGACAGTGTATCCAGACGGTTTCCCAACAGTCCAGTCTGCATAGCGCTGTCAGGATCCCACGCGGAACGGATCCGTCCTCTGCTCCGCATGGGAACTGCGGCAGGTCTTTCAAGCTCCCCCATTGTGGGTGACGTATATGATTTTTGCTCAGCACAGCCCAAGGACGGTCAGGAACGCCACACGGACATGGGAAAGGTGCCGATCACTGTCTGGGGCGGATCAACCGAATGCCGATCCCGAAGAGGGGAAAGCCAAAAGTGGAGGCGTCAGGAATGGGGAGGTCTGCACCAGGATGCTGCTGAGGGCAATATTGCCGCCGCTGTCATTGGCCATGCGCAGCCGGTTCAGTTCCAGTCCGGGAGCGGGCATTCTGCGTGATCAGGGGTGCCCCTGAGGCGCTGGCCCCATCAAACAGCTGCATCACTCTGGTGATGAAATCATAATTGATAACAATTTTATGATTGAAACGGTAAATTAATTGATATGCTGCCGTCACTGGTCAACAGTTTGGGCATGAGCCGTAAACGCACCGAAATCATCAGTCCCGACGCGGAGGAGGTGGAGCGCCTGCTGCACGCCACCACCGATGCACGGGACAAGGAGCGCCTCATCGTGGCCCGCATGGCCATGAGCGGGCAGCACACGCTGGCCATGATGGCGCAGGTTTCGGGCCGCTCCCGCTCCACTATCCAGATCTGGCTGGAACGCTTCCGCACGGGCGGTGTGGAGGGGCTTCTGGAGCGCACACCGTCGCCGGGCAGCATGCCCTCCCTGGGCTTTGAGGTGCAGGCTCAAATGGCGGAGAAACTGGCGCAGGGTGCATGGCGCAGCGCCCGTGAGTTCCGGATGTGGCTGGAGGAGGCTCATCATATAAAATTGAGTCTGGCGGGATGCTATTACTGGCTTGGAAAGTCAGAGCGGTCTTCCACCAACCGTTGGACAGCGGCGATCCCCGGTGGGCGGATCCGGCCAAAGTCCATGTGCTAAGGCTCCGCCTTACTGCCTGAGCTCAAATCCCGTGGAGAAGGTCTAGGACCAGTTCAAAGACGCGGTATGCAACCGGGTCTCTAAAAGCATTGAGGGCTGCTGCCCGGGCTCCGGGAGTCCTGGGAGAATCCGCTGGGGCTGAGTTCCCTCATCGGCAACAACCGGCTGCGGCAGAAAATAAACAAATACCTCGCTGGTCATTTTACCTCTTTTTGACTATAATTGGTATTATTGCATTGTGATCAAAAATTATGATGCCCCCTCCTTCACCGATGATCGGAAACGCCGCCCCCTGCCGCTGGTGGCGCCGGCTGGCCCAAAGGGCGCGTGTCGGCCTAAGGCTGCCATCAGCCGTGAAATTCACCGTCCTATCCGCAGGTCCGGGCTGGCCAGGCTCCCCCGGCAGTCACTTTGATGGCAGGCGTTTTTTCAATCCCGGCATTGTGGAGGGTGCCACGTCAGTCCGGGAATTGATTAAATGGAAAATGAACGGACAGGCTTCCCCATGGCCCGCCAACGTGGCCAACGGGCATGCCCCGGAGCTCCCGACGGAACTGCGGGCCGGACAGGCGGCCGTTACTTTTGTGAATCATGCCACCTTTCTGATCCAACTGCCGCAATTGAACATTTTAATCGATCCAGTCTGGTCGGACCGTGTCAGTCCTGTGAGCTGGGCGGGGCCGAAGCGGATCCGTCCGCCAGGCATTGTGTGGGATGATCTTCCCCGCATCGACGCCGTGCTGCTGAGTCATAATCACTACGATCACTGGGACACACCCACACTGCGCCGGCTCCATAAGAGGTTCAGGCCCCAATTCATCAGCGGTCTTGGCAACGCCGCTTTCCTGGAGCATCTGGGCATTCCTGGCGGAGAGGATCTGGACTGGTGGCAGACCAGCGGAAAGGTTTCCGGGGCCCGGATTGTTTTTTGTCCGGCACGGCATTGGTCCAACCGGGGGGGCGGAAACCGCAATACAACCCTCTGGGGATCTTTTTACATCCAGCAGGATCATCAGAAAATATACTTTGGCGGGGATACCGGCTGGCATGGTCATTTCCAAGAAATCCGGCGGAAACTCGGCAAGCCGTCGCTGGCCCTGCTGCCTATAGGCGCCTACGAGCCACGGTGGTTCATGGCCAGCATGCATATGAACCCGGCCGAAGCCGTGCAGGCCCACCTGGCTCTGGGCGCGGAGCGCTCCCTGGGCATGCACTATGGCACGTGGCAGCTCACGGATGAGGGCTTGGATGACCCTGTCAATGACCTCAAAGCCGCCTGCAAAGCCCAAGGCCTGTTTGATGGAGTGTTTTCCCCGGCCAGCCATGGAAAGACGGTGTTGGCGGACTGGTGAAGTGTGGTACTATTTTTAGTAACAAAGGGCCCTCCGGAAAATAAACTGTGGAACTTTCCCTCAAATTCCCCCAGAAAAATGACTCAAAATCAGCCAGTTTGTTCTACGGAGACTCCAAAGTGACATTTTGCATTTGATTTGGCATTATCCGGCATGACCAGAATCAGACTTCATTGGATCTGCCAGAGATGACCGCTGTCATCGACGAACGGCACAACGCCGAACGCGACGGCTGGCGCAAAACCTGTTTGCAGGCTCTCAAGCTGGCCGCCCTTGGCAGCTCCTTGGCGGGCTCCTGGACGGGCTTTCCGGTGGCCAGCGGTTCCATATCCTGGGCTTTGAATCCGGAGGGTTAGTGTGTGTTCTGCTCCGTGGTACTCTGGAGGTTCCTGGTCCGGAAATTTACCGCACTTCATTCTTCAGCGCCGCCGGATGACCTGAACCAGCCAGCACTGCTCCTCAGGGATTCCGGGCAGGGCATGAAATTCGCTGATGGAAACAATCCGACCGCCGACCGCTGGTGGTGGTGGAGCGCGGTTCACAATCGTAGCAACAGGGACATTCAGCGGACCCCCTTTCCCGCCACTGTCGGCGGCGGCGGTGAGGGCGGCGGTGTCCGGGAGCATGCGGAGCAGGACATCGTGCCTGAATTCCACCCCTGTCACGGGCTTTTGAGTTTCGCCGGGCTGACTTGTATCCACCGGGTTCAAGGGTGAGCGAGGACTGGTTGCCGGGCCCCCTGCGGCACCATCCGGCAGGATCGTCAGCGAAGGCCCGCAGAAGCGGAAGTCAAAGCTCAGGGGTCGCAGCCATCCGCGTTGCGTCCATTCAACGGAAGTGGGAAAACAGTGTTCCATCCGGGCTTTGATGAAGGCTTTTCCGGTCTCCTCCGTCCCCAGCATAGCCCACTCCATGGAATGCGCGGTGCCGGCCTCCAAAGCGTCGGCCAGCAAAACCTCCACTTTGCTGAAGTCGCCGCGCACCTGCCGCAGAGCGGCGGCATCCTCAGCTGTCAGGGTAAATACTTCATATTCCGTCCGAGGGGGCGGCGTCGGCTCCATGCCCGGTGCGGGGCTTCCTGTCACTTTTAAAAAGGTGATCTCCATTTCAGCTCCGGAACTGTCAAGTCCGGTCATCTCCTCCGGCAGCGTGGCGGCCCCCAGGCAGACCACGCTTCCGGGGGCGATCCTCACCGTGCCCTCGAAGGCGGTTTCCACAAACTGAGGGCGGGTTACAAAGGATCTGCTGATTCCGTCAGGCTCAGGCCACAACTTGTTTTCCACCAGGGAATTCTCCTGAAGCCGGATTTCCACCACAGCGGTTCCGGATTTTGATGCCTCCAGGACAGTCGCGGTGAACGAGCGGCCAAGGTTTCGGTATTCAAAGGATTGAGGGGTAAAATCAAGATCTGACTCCGTGGCATAAGCATACTCCTCAATCGATTCAGCCTGACTGCCCAGAGGGACGGTTCTTTCCTCCCCGGTGCCGGAGGCGGGGTGCTGGTCAAACGGATTCCGCTCGCCTGCTGGCTCGCGTGTGGTCAGACGCTGACCGGCATTTATCCGCAGAATGGCGTGATTGTGCATACGCGTATTCCCGTCTGCAGTGGACGATGCCAGCAGTGAGGCGAGCAGCCCGGCATCGTTCCGGTTCTGCGGATTGTCCAACAGCGCCCGGCCCTCGTCCCGAGGAAGGCGGAAAGTGAGTGCATGGAGCCGCCAGTCCGACGGAAGGCCGGCCACTGGCTTTTCCGTGGAGGGGACAGAGGCGTTCGCGAAAACAAAACAATGAGCCTCCTCCGGGGAGTGCAGGGTCTCCGCCGCGCGGAACATGGAAACCAGGTGATGAGCCGTGTCCCCCGAGCGCCAGGCGGTGGTGGTTTTCTCTGTAAAAAAGCGCGGGCTCAGCAGCACGCCATCCACCGGGGAATCCGGCAGGCTGACCGGCACGCGTCGCTGCTGGTCCCCCCGGATATTTTCCAATATCAGCCGCCCAGCCGTTCCCGTGGATGGACCTGAAGTCCCTGACCGGTCGCCGGCGTAAAGCTCAGCCACCAGGCTGGTGCCGACTAACCTGAATTCGACGCTGGCCGGAAGCATCTCCGTGCCCCGGCGCTCGTATTCGGTGGGATAGGGAAACTCCTTCATGGCCTCCATCCGCAGCTCCCGGCCGTGCGGGGTGGAGAAATGCTGATCCGCCGCCAGTTCCGCCTGCCCATTGGCAGCCATGGCGGCCAATCGGAGAAAAAGGGCCTCATCCTGCGGAGCCGGCTGTTCCAGCAACGACATCGGAATCTCCCGGCCCTTCACTTTGAAAATGGTGGTCCGCACCCGGATCTCCGCAGTGTCCCCGGAGTTTCCAAAGGGAGGAATCAGCCAGCCTTTCTGTCCCACGCCGGATTCAGCCGGGGACCACCGTGCCAGCGATAAAAAGCAAAACAAGATCAAAGGGATTTTCATGATCATTGGGGGATGGTGACGGTGGCAAAAAGAAGCACGACGCGGGGTTCCGGCTCTGTCCCGGGCAGGGTGCCGGCATCCAGATATTGGGACATCAGCAGCCGGGGTTCGCCCGCCCGGATATTCCCCAGACAGCCCTCCGCGCGCAGGGTGTGGAAGGTGTCCGCCTCCATCACCCGCTCCGGATGACGCTCCGCCTCGATCATTGACAGCGGCCATTTCAAGACCGAAGGCGCGGCGTAGTGGTGGTATATCCGCCAGACCAGCTGAATGGAGTCGGAGGATTGGATTGAGGGCTCCACCTGCAACTCAGTGCCCACATCCTTCGTCGCCGTTCCAATGTGACTGCGCTGGCCGGTTTCGCGGTCCCAGGCCCAGCTTTCCGCATAATCGTGACCGTGAATTTCCCTGACACGCCCGGCTTCGCCCGCGAAAGTGTCCAGCTCAAATTCCTGCAATCCGCCCTGAGCCTCCGCCAAAGGGCGGAATTCGGCAAAAAGCGCCGCATCCCCACTTTCCGGCTGAAAGGTGAGCAGCCGGGCTGCGGCTGTTTTAGCCGGAAGATTGAGGATAGTGCAGACTACGTGAACATTTGGCCGGGCTCCCGGCGGGTGGCCCGGTCCTCCGCTGTCCACGACGGATACCATCGGCGCACGGCCTCCGGCATCCGAAAACCAGCCGTATTTTATGGCCCACCACCAGCAGCCGGCAGCCGTGATCAGGGCGGCGGCGGCGGGGACAACATACGCACGGCTTCGTGAAACCCGCGCGGCCCTGATGGGACCGGAGGCTATCGCCTGCCGCCAAGCGGCTCCGGGAAGGGTGGCCATGACGCCGGAGGGGACCCCGCCCGGAGCTGCGGAGGCGTGGTGGAGCAAAATCTGTGACAGCAGGGCGGCCGTGAGCAGGACACCCCGGCGGCGCAGGGCATGGCGCAGTTTTTCCAAGCCGCGGGTGATGCGTTTGCGGGCGGCCTCGCCACTGATACCGAGCGCGCTGCCGATGACAGGGTGATCCTCGCCACTGAAAAAGCGCATCAGAATGGCCTCACGCTCGGTCTTTGGAAGGCTGTCCAAAGCGGCATCCAGGAGCGGCGCCGCCTCCAGCCATGCGGTTTGGAGAAAGGGATCGGAATGATCAGTCATGGCTTCGTCCTGCTGAATTTGGGCGGCGTGCCGCTCACGGCTCCGGCGGCGGACCTCTGTGCGCACCACTTTCCGGGCCGTGAAACAGGTGTGGCGGTGGAGCCAGCCCACGGCGGCGGTGTCCGGGGGCAGTTGCGGCGCTTTCCGGGCGAAATCGGCGAAAACCATCTGCGCCACATCCTCCGCCAAGGCGGCATCCCCGTTCACCAGCCTCCGCGCGGTGGCCCACACCATCGGCAGATGCCTCACCACCAACTGGCGGAAGGTGTCTCCACAGGGAGCCGACTGGTAACGCCGTAGCAGGGTGGTTTCCCCGCCGTTGGCCGGAGCATGGGAAGGAGCGATGGAAAAAGTGGACATAGGATGAGGTGAATCTTTGCCTTAAGAACCCGCCGGCCGCATCACTCGGACAGAATTTCACCAAAACTTTCCGCCTCCCCCTGATCCGGGATTTCCGCCCCCTGTTCATCAAACCGGCGGCGGACGGGATTTTTCTTCTCGCAGCCCGCCGGTAGGCGGTCCAAGTTTGCCTATATGAAGTTCCTCCCTCCTCCCGGTCCGCGCCGCCCTCTGGCATCCCTGCTGCTCCTTTCAGCCCTGCTGGGCGGGACGACGCCGCTCCTGCGCGCAGACAGCGTGGAGCGGGTGCCGGCCACGGCGGAGGATCTGGCGTCGGCTCTGGGCATGGACATGAAGAAGTTCACGGCCAAATTCGCGGATCCGGTTTACGCCACCATGACCCTGAGCTGGCGGCAGCCGGGGGATGAGCTGGTGAACCAGCTGAAGCACAGCAGTCCGGAGCCGGCGCAGGAATTCACCATGCTCTTCACCCGCCGGGATTATGGCCGGATGCAGATGAGCACCGGCGGCGACAATGCCAAAAAGATGAAGGACATCGTGGAGATGAACGTGAAGTTCGCCGGGACCGGCTTCTATTACCGGGACTTCAATCCCTTCGCCAAACTCAAAGGCCGGCAGCCCATCCAGTCCTTTGTGAAGGATCAGAGCTTTGAGGCTCTGCCTCTGGACGAACCCATTCCGCTGGTGATTGAAGCGGCGGCGGAGGCCCCGGACAAGCTGATGACCGTCATCCAGACCCAGTATGCGGTTTCCCCGGCATTCGTGCATTTAAGCGTCACCTTCTCACGGGAAAAACCAGAGCCTCTCCCGCAAGCCGATCCCAAGGCCATTCCTCTGCCCTCCCCTGTTCCGACTTCTCCAATCACTCCGGACGGCCCCCCCGCCCCCGCCCCCGCGCCGGCTCCGTCCAAAGCCGTGGATGCTCCCGCGGCGCCCGGCAACGTCAAGCCGGCCTCCCCGCCCGCCTCTCCGTCTCCCGCCGCCAGACCATGACCCGCCCCACTCCGGAAACGGTGGAGCTGGTGCCCGCGGATTACTTCCGCGCGCTGCGGCGGGAGGAGATTTTTTCAAACTTTGAACGGCGGTTGGAGCTGGATGTCGGCTGCGGCGACGGCACCTTCCTGATGGAGATGGCGGCCCGGTTTCCCGAACGCAATTTCCTGGGCATAGAGCGCCTGGGGGGACGCGTCCGGAAAATCTCCCGGCGCGCCGCCCGGCTGGGGCTGGCCAATGCCCGGGTGCTGGGGCTGGAAAGCTCTTATGCGCTCGGCTGGCTGCTGCCGGAGGGCTGCGCCACGCGGCTGCACCTGCTTTTCCCCGATCCGTGGCCGAAAAAGAGGCATGCGCGACACCGTTTTGTGCATGGGGAGAACCTTGCCACCCTGCACCGGGTTCTGGCGTCGGACGGGGAGTTTCTGTTCAAAACAGACCACCCGGACTACTTCGACGAGGCCACCGCCGCCGTGGATGAATCCCCGCTCTTCTCCCGCCTGCCATGGCTGGATTCCGGGGAATTTTATGCCGTCACCGACTTCGAGCGCCAATGGATGGAGGAGGGCAAACGGATCCAAGGGGCCCGCTGGGTGAAGCGGCCCGGCTCCGCCACTTGATTTATTCATTAAAATTTCCAAATCCCTCTGCCGCGGACGTCCCACGTCCCCGCTCAATCGTTTTTCATAACCACCACCATGCCAGACATTGCTTGCTCCTCCTTCCCGCCCGTTAACGCCTCGAAGCGCATTTTCCCTCCCTTCAGCCTGGAGCGCCTGCTGCGGACGGTTTTCGAGCCCACGGAGGGCCGGAAGGTGTGCGTGCTGATCGACCTGCCGGATCTTTCGCTGATGAAGGACTTGGCGTTTCTCAGCGATCCGCAGTTCGCCATCCAGCGCCGGGCCCATGAGCACTTTTATCTAGCGCTGAAAAACGGCGTCATGGACGCCCTCGGCCTGCAGGGAGGCGAAATCTACGCCTATGCCATGACCTATGGCAGCAATCTGGATCTGGAGGACGAATGCCGCGACGCCGCCGGCAACATCCTCAGCCTGGAGACGGATATTTACCCGGACTACGACCTCATCCTCTGCATCTCCACCTTCAGCGCCACGGCCCCGCTGACGGCCATGGCGAAGAAATACAACTTCCGGGGCGCCACCCTGCACGGGGTGAACGAGGTGATCCTCAGCACCGGCTTGGCAGTTGATTACCAGGAGGTCAGCCGCGATGCGGAGAAGTTGCGTTTGGCCGTGACCCGCGCGGATGAAATCGAGATCGACTTCGAGCTCGAAACCGGCGAAATCCTGACCGCGCAGCTTTTCCTCGCAGGACAGGAGGCGCAGAAGAGTCACGGTCTTTGCCGCGGCACAGCCCCGGACATCGCCAATCTCCCTGCCGGAGAGGTGTATTTTGTCCCCGCCGGAGCCGAAGGCAGCTTCCCCATGAAATATGAGGATGGAACCCTGGGCCGGCTGACAGTCACCGGCGGACGCATCGTTAAGTCCGACCTCATAGAGGGAAATCCCGAAACTATCGCCGCCCACAACACCAAGCTGACCGCCGATCCCATGACCGGCGTGCTGGGGGAGCTGGGATTCGGCACTCAAGTGCTGCCGGTCTCCGGAGCGGATATTCAGGATGAGAAGGTCCTCGGCACCTGTCATATGGCCACGGGACGCGATGACCATCTGGGGGGCCATCTCACGCCCGATCTGTTCAAGGAGAAGCGCAACGCCACGCATGACGACATCCTTTTCGCTCCCCACAAGACGCCGAACTTCAATATCCGGCAGGTCCGTATGAGGCGCGGGGAGCAGCGTGAGGTTCTGATCGAGAATTTCCAGCCCGCCGCCTATCTGCGGAACGCCTTGGCGGCGGAGTAGTGTCCCCCTCCGGTGTGAAAGCCGGTTGGCAAGCCGTCGGACATCTGAGCGCCTTGGAGAATTGGCTGCCTGATGCCGGCTCGCGGGGCCGCACAGGCACCTGCGGCCCTGCACCTGCGCCATAATGCTGCCCAGACCGGCGGATGAAAACCTATTCACCAGGATTTCAGGCTGGCCTTTGGTTTGCTTATGGCGTTGAAACGGAACCAGATGGGCCGGCTGGCCGGCGTGACAGGCATCTTGCCACTTGGCCAGGCTTGGTCCATATTGGTTGGTCATTACAAGTTTCCAATGCCGCAGAAATCCCACATCAGTTCCGGACTGTGCCCCGGGTCTTCTCCCGGATGCGGGACCACTGCTGTGCATCCGTTCGGTTGACTGACGGCGTTAACCACCACCAATGATGGATACCTGCCCTATTTTCTGAAATGTCCCTGTTTCCTGAGGCTTGCCCCCCTGAATCCACTCTCTCCACGGCTTTGAACCCCGCAGTCATTCCCGGCGGAAGACAGGAACTTCAGGTGCGCACCGGGGCTGAAAAGCCGGCCATTCACTCCGGCGAAGGCACAGTCACTCTTGATCTTCCCATGCCCCGCCTTGCCGGACCGGAGACGGAGTGGGTGGGCCGTGGAATTTCCGCCAGTGGGGAGAACCCGGAATTTCATCTGATCAGACAGTCCGGCGGCTGTTATGGCCTCGCGCTGGGGCATCCAGGAGAGCCGCCTCAGGCCGCCGCGCACCGGCTTTACGCCGCCCTACTGCGGGAAATTCCGGGTCACCACCTGCATCGGGTCTGGAACTGGATTCCGCGCATCAATGACTCCAACGGGGAGGGCGAGGAGAACTACCGCGCCTTCAATGCCGGACGCCATGCCGCTTTCACTGAGCACTTCGGCCCCGACGCGCTGCGCCCCCATCTGCCGGCGGCCTCAGCGCTGGGCATTGAGGGGGATCGCATGGCCATCCTGTTCGCCGCCGGATTCACCGCGCCGGATAACTTTGAAAATCCGGAACAGGTGCCTGCCTGCGAGTATCCCGCGCAGTATGGCCGCCGACCTCCGGCCTTTGCCCGCGGCACCAGTGTCACCACTCCGGAGGGGGGACGCGAGTGGTTCCTATCCGGCACGGCCAGCATCAAGGGCCACCGGACGCTGGGGGGCAACTTCGATGACCAGATGCGTCTGACCTTGGACAATGTCCGCCTCATGCGCGCCCACATGGGCGTTCCGGACCATGCCTCCGCCCGCTGGAAGGTGTTTCTCCGCCACGCTGACGACCTCGCCGCCTGTCAAAAAGCCTTCACGGACGCTTGGCCGCAGGACACCGCCACCACGCTCTATTTACGGGCCGATATCTGCCGGGCCTGCCTTCTGGTGGAGGTCGAGGGCACTTTCTCCATTCCTCCAGGCTGAACCCGCCTGTCCTGTCCGTCCGGTCTCCACGGGAAGCCGGAATCCCGGCAATCCCGTCAGCGTCCGATGTAATTGAATGCCCCGCTGTGCCCGACTGAAGGCAGATCACGGGTTTTGCGGGCTCCATTGAGGGCGGCAAGCACCTTTTTCTGCGCCCGCGCGGTCAACTGACGGCCCTTGCGAGCCTTCTGCACCACCTTGTGGGTGAGACCGGTCCCGACCGCTACGGCTACCAGCGCGTGGTTGTCCATGCCATCCGCCTCCAGCAGCGCGTCCAACGGCTGCAAGCCCATATCCATCTCCATCTTTTGGAGTTCGGAATCAGGACGGGCTGCGGATTCATCACCGGATGTTATGGATGGGCCAACGGAACTCATCAGGAAAAGTGGTTATAAAAATGAAAAATAAACGGCGGAAACCGGCAGTGTCCTCCGTCTTGGAGAAGAAGTCAACCCGTCCAGCGTGAGGCCTGGCCGGCATGTGGCTCCATCCCCTCCCTCCCTGCGTTCCTCTCTAAACTTTTCTGTCGGAACAGCATCCTCCGCGCCGACTACTTGGAAAGATAAAGTATGATCTCTCCCGAACGGTCCCAGGAACTGCTGCGCGCCTACACGGCCACCCGTTGCGCAACCGCGTTCGGGGAACTCGTGGCGGGTTGGACCGGGATGGTCCACGCCACCACCCTGCGGGTCGCGCGTGGCCAGGAGGCACTGGCGGAGGATGTCACGCAGACCGTTTTCTCACGGCTCGCCGCCACGCCCGAAAAGGTGAGGGACGCCTGGGCGCTTGGCTCCTGGCTGCACGCCGCGGCCACCGGCCTCACACTGGATGCCCTGCGTGCTGAGGCCCGACGGCGGCGGCGGGAGGAGGAAACTTCCCGGCAGCTAATGACACACACACCGGAACCTCCAACGCCGGGTGCCGGGGAGGGCGGGCACCCACTCATTACGGAAATCGATAGTGCGCTCACCGGACTTCCACCGCAGGATAGCCAGCTGCTCATCATGCGCTTCTGGCAGCGGCAGGACTGGCGCAGCATCGGACGGGCTTTCGGACTGAGTGACGACGCTGCGCAGAAGCGCATGGGCCGCGCGCTGGAGCGTCTGCGGCGCATTCTGGCCCGGCGCGGCATCACCAGCACTGCCGGGATGCTCTCGGCCGTGCTGGCGGGCACCGTCCCCCATGACCTGTCCGCCGCCGTCGTGCTGAAAATCATCACTGCCTCCCAAGCCTCCCTTTCCTCCGTCCTAACCACCGCCCTCATGACCACTAAAACAAAAGCCGCCATCGCCGCCATCGTGATCGCCGCCACCGCCTCTATTGTTTACCAGCAACAGCGGATCACCTCCCAGCAGGAGGAGATACAGTCCTTGAGGAAAAGCGCGCCTGTTACTGCGTTTAAAAGGGCTCCTGTCCCTGTTCTTGTGGAAGAAAGGACTTCCGCCGGTGCCGTTGCTGTTAAACCCAGGGACCTGCCCGCCACCCCGGAACCGGAAAGCTCCCGCCCCTCCGGCCCGGAAGTGAATAAAGGCCTCAGGGATTTTGACGCTATGAACCGCGGAAAATTGAAGGAGAAGCTCGCTGTTCTGCGGACACGTCTGTCGCTCACACCGGAGCAGGAGGCGGAAACCGCCAAAGCGCTCGAATACGGGCAGTCCAAAATCAAAATCTCCCCACCCAATGTCATCGTCTCCAAAGCCACCGCGGAGGATATCCGGAAAATGGAGGAGGCCATCAGCGACACTCTCAATCCCGGCCAGCGGGCGGAATACGAGTCCTTCCGTGCGGAGGAAAAGGCCAATACCCTGGAGGCGGCCGCAAACCGCGAGCTCTCGAATCTGCAGTCGATGATGAATCTCTCGCAGGAGCAGAAGGATCAGGTTTTTACCATCTTCTCGGAAATCGCTGAAAAGGAGTCCACGCTGCCCGTGCTGGAACCCGGCGGGGAGAGGGAGGCCAAAGCCATCGAAGCGGCCGTCAATGCCCGCTGGGCTGACCGCCGGGAAGCTCTCAGCGCCATTCTGACACCGGAGCAGATGGCTGTCTATAATCAGGCAGGAAGCCCCTACAAACGCGGAGCCGGCGGCTGATCCGGACCCGGATGGGGAGGTGCCGGCTGACGATGGCAGGAAAAAACCTGCTTCTGTTCAGAAGAATCCTCTAATCCGCCTCCGCGCGGGGATCCCGGGAAAGCAGTTCAGTGAGGGCCGACGAGCAGGATTTCTCTTGGTAGAGCACGGCGTAAACCACATCGATGATCGGCGTGCGCACGCCGAAGGCGCGGGCGGCCGTGTAAATGCTTTCCGTGTTGGGCACGCCCTCGGCGACCATGTTCATGCCGGCGGTGATTTCCTCCAGGCTCTGGCCCGCCCCCAGCAGCCGGCCCACGCGGTGGTTCCGGCTGTGGCTGCTGTAGCAGGTGACCACCAGGTCGCCCACGCCGCTCAGGCCTTGAAAGGTTTCGAACCGTCCACCCGCCGCTTGGCCAAGACGCGCCAGCTCCACCAGACTGCGGGTGACCAGCGCCGCACGGGCGTTGTCGCCCAGCCCCAGGCCCTCACAGATGCCACTGGCGATGGCGAAGATGTTCTTGGCCGCCCCCCCCCACTCGATCCCGGCCACATCGGTGCTGCGGTAGGTGCGGAACCACGGCAGCGTGAAAAATTGCTGGACCCGCACGCTCACCTCCTCATCATGGCTGCCGATGACGGCGGCGGCGGCCAGCCGCCGGCCGATCTCCTCGGCGTGGTTGGGGCCGGAGAGCACGGCCACAGGATTCTCCGGGAAAATACCGTGCAGGATTTCGGACATGCGGAGGCCGGTCCCGCTTTCGATGCCCTTGGCGCAGGAGATCAGCACCGCGCCCGGTTTTACGGCTTCGGCGGTGCGCATCTCCTCCGCCACCTGCCGCAGCGCCCGCGATGGAACCACAAACAGAATGGCATCGGCTGACGCGGTCTCCTGCACCGAGGCCGTCACCAGGACATTGTCCGGCAGCTCACAGTCCGGCAGATACCTCGTATTGCGGCGCGAAGCCATAATACTGCGGCACTCCACCCTGTCCCTTCCCCTCAGAGTGACGCGGCCGGCTTTGTGGGCGGCGGTGAAGGCCAGGGCGGTGCCCCAGCTGCCGGTTCCGATGACAGCGATTTCGTGCATTCGGCTGCTCATGGGGCTGAGGGTTTGGGGCGGCGCTCAAAACGGTTCTCCGTTCCGGCCATCAGACGTTTCAAATTGGACCGGTGCCGCCAAACGGCCAGCCCTCCGATGACAGTGGCGAATCCCAGCAGCGGCAGGGCCGGGCCACCCGTAAGAATGCGCTGCACGAGCACCGTCACTGGCAGCACGGCCCCGGCTCCAACAGAGGCCATCGCGACATAGCGGGTGGTGTAAAACAAAATCAGCCAGAGCAGCAGCGCCACTCCCAGAGCCACCGGCAGCAGCGCCAGGAGGACCCCTGCGGAAGTAGCGATTCCCTTGCCGCCTTTGAAGTTCAGCCAGAAGGTGAAATTATGCCCCAGCACGGTGCCCAGGCCGGCCAGCAGGGAGGCCCAGGTGCCGTCAAGGCCGTGACCGGCGCACCAGGATTTGGCGAAAAGGACAGGCAGCAAACCCTTCAGGCAGTCGAGGGCGAAGACTGGGAGGCCAATCTTTTTGCCCATCACCCGGATCACGTTGGTGGCTCCGATGTTGCCGCTGCCATGCTGGCGGATATCCACCCCCTTCCACCGCGCGGCAAGGAAACCGAAAGGCGTGGCTCCGGCTATATAGGCCAGAAGAGTGATGACGATAAGCGGCAGAGGACCGGGGGGGGGCATGGGGCCGGATGTTCAGAAGGATTGCCCCGGCCTGTCAACGGAAAGTAAGCGGTGCGGCAGTCCACGCGCCGGAAAGGAGCGGTCTTTCATCGGCTCCGGTCAAGGCACTGTTGCAATCCCCGGAGGGTGCGGGATGGTGGTCCGGTGTTTCAGGTTATTTTCAATGAGATCAGCGCGGCCGAGATGTCGCAGTTGGACACCATCCTGCAGCTGGAGCTGCTCACGGAGTTCAAGGTCACGCCGGAGGACCTGAGCGCCCCGCACGGGGATCGCTTTGGCCGGATTGAGCGTGACGGCAAGGCGCTCTACCGCTACCGTGCCAAGGGATACCGTATTTATTTCGAAGTCGTGGACGGCGGAGTCCGGGTCCACCGCGTGCTGCACAGGAACTCGCTGAAGGATTTCCTTTTCCGAAATGGCAGCCGCCGCGACGGCGCGGAGGACGAGGTGCTGGCCAATTCCAAAAACTTCTGGAAGCTGATCGAGGAGGGCCAGCGTGCCCGCCGGGCCTGAATAGGACCTTATGCTTTTATCCTCCCGGTCAGCACGGGAAAGCCGCCGGCTGCCGGCTGCCTCGGCGCTGACAGGATTTGAGGAGCTTTCGTTTGCCGAATCCGAAGCTGTTTGTCCGGAAATTGGACTTTTGGCCTGTCCGTGCCCACATTGCGCGCCTTGCCTGTGGAACCTTTCCGCTGGAAACCCATTCACCGGAAGTAAAAAAGCCAACGCCCCTTTTCCCGACTCAATTTATGGAAGCATTCGGAGTCAAACTCACCAGTGGCAAAATCATGTGGATTCAGGCCGATGAGGCGGAGTGCCGCGACGGCGCGGTTGTATTTTACCGGGGACAGGGAGACAGCCGCACCCTCGTCGCCGGCTTCAGCCTCGCCCATATCAACCATTTCGGAGTTCCCTCCGCTTTTGCCGCGGCGGAATCCGGTGCGGCTCCGGGCCAGGTTTGATCGTTGTCTTTTTGAAGCCGGTGTCCGGCACCGGCCCTGTCTCCTTTTCCGGTTATGAAGCTGAAATTCCTCCGCACCCTGCCTTTTGCGGCTCCACGCCGGCTGCTGAATCCCAAGCCTGGACCGGGCGCGGTGATAATCCGCCTGTTGCTTTCACCCGTCGCACCGCTGACGGTTCACGCACAGGAACCCTACCGTCCGCAGACGCCGGGCGCCCTGCTGGCCGCGGAGACATTGAAGCGCCAAGTGCTGGACCGGACTTTTGAGCGTTTTGTGGAAATCTCCGGCCAAGAAGGCAATCCCATCCCCAATGTGTGGACGATCGTGACGCGGGATTCCCGCAGCCCCTCAGGTCTGTCCGAGTATGTGGTGCGGGGGCGCAGGGTGGAGGTGCGAGGGGAAACCAACACCTTTTATCCCAAAGTCCCTCCCATCGGGTTTTTCGCCCTGCCGAAAGTGGCGGTGGACAGCGAGAAGGCATTCCGCATCGCGGACCGGGAGGCTGGTCTGGCCAAAGTGGGATTCGACTCCCTGAATTTCCGCCTGCGAGCCCGCGAGTTTTCGGATGACGCCCTCTGGACGGTGCAGCTGCTCAATTCAGACGATGAAATCGTAGGCCACGTGGATCTCTCCGCCGCCTCGGGCAAAGTGCTGCGCACCATATGGTATTACCGCGATTCCGAAGCTGAAATCATGCGGATCGTGGACAGCGCCTGGCCGGGCCCTCCCAAGCTCCCGCTGGAGCCAGCCATACCACCCTCGTCCCTGCCGGCACCTATTCCTCCCAACACTCCAGCGCCGGGCACCCTGCCCCCGGCTCCATTGACGCCGCCGGAAGTCCTCCCACCCACGCTGCCGCCCCCGGTGGTTGATCCCGCCGATCCATCCCAGCCTGAGCCTGAGCCACTCCCGGTTCCTGAGCCGGGCACCCTCCCGGAGCCGGCACCCCTTCCCGTTCCCAATCCGAATCCGGGCCTCAATCCCCGTCCTAAACCGCAACCGGTTCCGGTTCCGGAACCCACGGCTCCCGTTCCGCGCTGACAAAAGGAGCCCAATCTTATCCTGCGACTTGGTTTTCCTTCGGAAACCCGTGCCTCCACGCACCCGCGCAATTGACAAATCCATGCCCGGCCTTTCTCATCGGGCCTATGGAAAACGTCCGTATCGGCATCGTCGGCCTTGGCAACATGGGAAAAGCGCACCGGGCCTGCCTGCGGGCGGGAAAAGTCAGCGGTCTGCAGCTGACCGCCATCTGCGACCGCACCACCAACCTGCCCCCGCCGGAGGAGGGGGAGGCCCAGTTCGCCGATGTGGAGGCCATGATCGCCTCCGGCTGTGTGGACGCCCTGCTGATCGCCACCCCGCATTATTTCCACACCACCGTGGGCATCGCCGCGCTGAGAGCCGGCCTGCATGTGATGGTGGAGAAACCCCTCTCCGTCCACAAGGCCGACTGCGAGCGTCTGATCAATGCCCATCAGGGATCTGGCCAAATCTTTGCGGCCATGTTCCAGCTGCGGACCGATCCGCTTTACAAACAGCTCAAAAGCCTCGTCAGCCAGGGGGAGCTGGGCTCCATCCGCCGCGTGCTGTGGGACTGCACGGACTGGTTCCGCACCGAGACCTATTACACCAGCGGCGGCTGGCGCGCCACCTGGAAGGGGGAGGGCGGTGGCGTGCTGCTGAACCAGTGCCCGCACAATCTTGACCTCTACCAGTGGCTTTTCGGCATGCCGTCGGAGGTCACCGGCTTCTGCCAGTTCGGGCGCTATCACGATATCGAGGTGGAGGACGACGTCACGGCCTATTTTCGTTATAAAAACGGCACCCACGCCACCTTCATCACCAGCACCGGCGAGGCCCCCGGCAAAAACCTGCTTCAGATCACGGGTGAGAATGGGCTGGTCACGGTGAACGGGCGCCAAGTGACCTTTCAGCGCAACCGCACCTCCATGTCGGAGTTCAGCCTGGAATCCGACGCCGGCTTCGCCAAGCCGGAGAACTGGAGCATTGACATGCCAGTGCCCCCCGGCACCGCCAGCCATGTCGAGGTCCTGCAGAACTTCACGGACGCCATCCTGCACGGCGTGCCGCTCATCGCTCCGGCGGCGGAGGGCATCCACTCCATCGAGCTGGCGAACGCCATCCTGCTCTCCACTTGGAAAAACCGCACCGTGCCCCTGCCCATGGACAGCCTGCAGTACGAGAGGGAACTCCATAACCGCATCTCCTCCAGCACCCATGTCCGGAAGCCCCGCAGCGTGAAAAAGCTCACCAGCGACGATTTTGCGAAATCATTCAAATAGGGTAATGGTTCCCTGACACGTCACACTCTGCCCCGGTTTAGCCGCCAGAAGCCATCCTTCAATCGCCTCGTGCAGATTGGCTTCAAGCTCCTGAAGCGATTCCCCCTGCGTAAAGCAGCCCGGCAAACCCGGAACCTCCGCCCAGAGTCCCCCCTCCTCCGCCTCATGAATGATGGCTTGGAATGTCATGCCGCCAATATATCCACGCGCCGCATACAGCGAAAGCTGAATCCGTCCCACGCCGCTCCACCTGACGATGGGATGTGGCGCACCTCTCAAGGCGGGCGCCTCACCCCACCACCTTCACCCGTCGGGCCACCCACAGGCTGATCAATCCGCAGACGACGGCGATCCAGCCCAGCAGGTGGTAGCCGTGATAGGGGCCGGTGTCGCCGTCGCGTTTCACGACCACCCCGGCAAGGACGCCAATCCCCCCGGACGCGAGGTCGCGGACGCAGGAGGACAGGCTCATGAAGGCTCCGCGCTGCGCTGGCTTCACCGCCAAACTGGCAATGGCCTGTCCCGGCCCGAACCGCCCGCTGGCAAACACAAAAAAGAATCCCGCCAGCATCAGCACCGCCCACAACGACAGCGGCGGGGCATTGGTCAGCATCAGAATCACCACCGACGCCACCGCGGTCATGATGGCGTACACCCGCCAGCGCCCGAAGCGGTCCGCCCATCGGCCCGCCAGCGGTCCCGTGAAAACCGTCAGCACCCCGCCGGTCATGTACACCAGAAACAGCTGGCTCTCCGGCAGGCCCACGTTGGACACCAGATAGGGCGACAGAAAGGGAATAACGGTGAAATGCGCGGCCATCATGCAGATCATCAGCAGCAGGCCCCACTGCACGTTCCGGTTTCCGATCAGGGCGATCAGATTGCGCCATTTGCCGGAAGGGCCGCCTGTGGTCAGATGCCCGCGCAAGGCGGGCATGCCCAGGAGAGCCACCACCCACATCACCGCCGCGACGATGGCGATAAAGACAAAGGGACTTTCCCAGTCAAACCATTCCGCCAGTTTCAGCCCAGCGGGCACTCCCAGCGCCGAAGCCGCGGAAAAGGCGGTCATCACAATGCCGATGCCCGCCGCACGCCGGGACGGGGGCATCACATCGCTGACAATGGTCATCACCAGGGCTGCGGAGACTCCGCCGAAGGCTCCGCTGACCAGGCGCGCGGCCAGCAGCTGTTCATAGGAATGGGACAACGCGCAGGCCAGCGTGCCCACGGCGAAACCCGCATACATCACCAGCAGCAGGGGCCGCCGGTCAAAGCGGTCCACATACAGGGTGGCCACCAGCCCGGCAATGCCGGCGCTCCAGGTGTAGGCGGACAGGAGCCAGGTGAACTGATCCGGTCGGATGGCCAACTGCCGCATGAGCTGGGGGCCCAGCGGCATCATGATCATGAAGTCCATGATGTGCGTGAACTGCACCGCCGCCAGCAGCAGCAGCAGAACCCGCTCGGAGAGGGTTACAGGTTTGAAAGGGGTCACAAGGGGGTCGGCCACCTACGCCGCCCCGCCCTTTTCCGCCAGCGGTAGTTGTGTTGGAAATCCCTCACTGATTCCTCATTCGGCCCTGAGGCCCAGTATTGAACGGCGGGCAAAGGCAGGCCCGTGCCTGAACGGCAAACCGGCGCTTGGAGGCCGGCTTGGGAAAACCGCCGCCGGCAGGCGCTACACCTGCATCACCTCAGCCTCTTTTTTCATCGCGTGGGCTTCGAGATCCTTGATGAATTTGTCCGTCATCTCTTGGATGGCTTTTTCCGTGCTTTTGAGATCGTCCTCCGTGATGGCGCTGGCTTTCTCGGCTTTGCGGACGGCCTCCACGGTGTCGCGCCGGTGGCCCCGCAGGCGGACTTTGCCCTCCTCGGCCTTTTCCTTCAGCACCTTCACCATCTCCTTGCGGCGCTCCTGGGTCAGCTCCGGGACCGGCAGGCGCAGGATCTTGCCGTAGGTCACCGGATTCAGCCCCAGCCGGCTCTCGCGGATGCCGCGCTCGATGTCCTTGAGGTTGCTGCTGTCAAAGGGCTCGACCACGATCATCCGGGGCTCCGGGGTGGTGATGTTGGCGAGCTGCCGCAGCTTCATGTTCATCCCGTAGGCGGTGACGTGGATCTCCACGCCCTCCACCATGGCGGGGTTGGCTTTGCCGGTGCGGATGCTGGAGAAATCATGCAGGGTGTAGTCGAGGGACTTCTGCATGTGCTCCTCCAGTTCCAGCAGGGCGAGTTCGGTATCCATAAAAGGGTCGGGGTCGGGTTGGGCCGGCACTATCGCCTGGTCAGCCCGCCGTGGCAAGCTCCGCCGGCAGGGTTGGTCCTTGGCATACAAGAGTGCCGATCGGATCGCCGGCCAGCGCTTTCCGGATGTTGTCGGGCTGGTGCATGTCAAAGACGATGATCGGCTTCAGGTTGTCCTGGCACAGGCTGAAGGCGGTGGAGTCCATGACCTTCAGCTGCCGGGCCAGAGCGTCCTGATAGCTGACCTGGGTGAAGCGTTTGGCGCCGGGATTTTTCTTGGGGTCGCAGTCGTAGATGCCGTCCACCTTGGTGGCTTTCAGAATCACGTCCGCGTTGATCTCGCTGGCGCGCAGAGCGGCGGTGGTGTCGGTGGAGAAGTAGGGATTCCCCGTGCCGGCGGCGAAAATGACCACCCGGCCCAATTCCAGATGACGCACCGCCTGGCGGCGGATGAAGGGCTCGGCGACATTCTTCAGCTCCAGAGCGCTGAGCACGCGGGTGGGGACATCAATGCCCTCCAGCATGGACTGGATGGCGAGGGAGTTCATGATGGTGGCCAGCATGCCCATGTAGTCCGCCGTGGTGCGCTCCATCCCCTTGTTGGCGGCGGAGATGCCGCGCCAGAAGTTGCCGCCGCCGACCACGATCCCGATCTCCAGGCCGCTCTGGTAGGCGGCTTTGATTTGGAGGGCGATATCCTCCACGATGGGAGGCGAAATATTGTCCAGACTGCCGTCCGCCCGGAGCGCCTCCCCGCTCAATTTCAGGACTACTCGTTTATAAGACCGGCGCGATACACTGGAACCTGAAAGTGATGACATATTTGAGTGGCTCCGACCAAACCGCGGTTCCCGGCGGCTTGCAAAGCAAAAGTTGCGGCTGAATCCGGCAGCCGGGAGCGTCATCCACTCCCCGGCATCCCGTCATTCTTAAAATTTCCGTAAATAAAATGATGATCAGGATGTTTTTTACTAGCGGAAAAACCCCTGTTCCCGTTAAGGTCCACCCATGGCGTCTCCCGCCGTTATTCCGGCGGTCCGGGATCCCCGTCTCCGGACTCCTCCCGCTCCGGTTCACCTCCCTCTCCCCATCTTCCCTATGAAATCCCAGGCTGTCCTGCTGCTGGCTCTGAGCACCTTCCCCCTGATGGCCGGCGTCAAGCTGGGCGGCGGCACGGTTTACCGGCAGAATTTTGACACCCTGCCCCCCGCCGCCGGCTCCACTTGGACCAATGCCGTCACACTGCCGGACTGGTATCTGTTCCGCACCGTCGCGGACAGCCCCGCGCCCGTGGAGGTCCCCATCATGGTGAATGACAATGATCCGTTCGCGGCTTGGGCTGGCGGACTTTACAGTCTGGGCTCCGTGGACGGCACGGACCGGGCGCTGGGCTCTTCCCCCACCACCAGTGTCGGCAACTACGGGCACATCGTGATCCTGCAGAACAACTCCGCCGCGCCGATGCGGATCACCCATGTGAAATACAAGGTGGAGAACTGGCGGGAAAACACCACCGCCGGCATTGTGGAGCACATGGTGTTCGGCACCCGCGCGGCGGCCACGGAGGGCGCGCTGATCTCCAGCCTGGGCACCGGCTTCACGGATATTCCAGCCCTTTCCGTCACCATTGACCATTCCGGGGTGTCGGCCGAGGTCAACGATCCCGCCCGGGAGGTGCAGGTGAATGCGGCACCGCCCTCGGCCATTCTCATTCCGGCGGGGAACTTCATCGCCCTGCGCTGGCTCAACGCCAACGACGGGGGCTCCGATGCCTATCTGGGCATTGATGATGTGGAGATCACCTATGAGCAGGTCGCCACCGCGCTGGATACCACCGCCGCCAATGTGGTGCGGGACTCGAAAGGCACAGCCAATCCAGCGGATGACACCGTCAGCTTTTCTGTCACCATCACCGGTCTGGGCGCACTGAGCCCGGCGGGATGGACGCGGACCTCCGCCCCCGCCGGCGTGACCGGTCCGGCCAGCGGGGGCTACGGGACGGCGGTCACCTTTTCCAATATTCCGGTGAATGCCGCCACGCAGGTCTTTGGGTTCCGGGATGCGGCCACCGCCTCCGCCCAGAGCACCCTGAACGTCACCATTCCGCCACCGCCTGCCGAACTGACCGCCGCCAGCGGACCGCTGCGCATCACTTTTGAAACCCCGGCCTTGGGAGCAGTCTCCTTCACGCGTGATTTTAACGATCCCACCACTGATCTGGGCTGGACCAGCGGCCTGCCGGCCAGCGCCGGCAATGGCGTGCGCGCCCGGCTGGACAATATTGCCACCAACCATTATTTCCGCCTCAACGGTGCCCGGCTGACCGCCGCCGCCGGGCCGCTGGTCACCGAGCCGGTGCGCATCGCCGGGCTGGCGGCGGTGAGCGTGGGCATCGGCGTCACTTCCTACACCACTTCCGCCACGGGATTCGAGGACGCCGCCACCGCCCCCACTATCCTCAACAGCGACCGCCTGCAATGTTATGTGGAGGTGAGCACCGACGGCATCACCTGGACACAGAACGGCGGCGGAACCCTGATCGATCCCGCCACCACCGGACCAGCCCTGTTCGAGGCCACCAAACTGATCGACGAGGCCGGCGGCAATGTGACGGGAATGAATCACTTCGAGGACATTGCCGCGGCCTTCACCTCCCTGCCGGACCCCCTGCCCTTCACGGTGCAGCGCCGGATTTCGTTGGTGCCCGGCACCCATCAGTATGCCCGCCTGGTGCTGCTGGGGGGCAATGACTCGGCAAGCGAGAACATGCTGTTCGACAACATCGAGTTCAACATTCCGCGCAACGCGGTGACGGCCACCGCCTCCGCCTTCACTTACAACAACCAGAACAACAACAATCCGGAGGATGACACTTGGTCCTTCACGGTCACGGTGACCAATCAGGACCCGCTGCGGCCCCAGGGCTGGACTGGCGACGGGGGCGTCAACGGCCCCTACGGTGCCGGAGTGGTATTCGGTCCTTTTCCGGTCAGCGCCACGCCGCGGACCATTCTGCTCAAGGATGCGGCGGATCCCTCCGTCACCCACACGCTCACCGTTGACCGCCCCGCCGCCACGCTTGGAGGCACAATAGCGGTGCTGAGCCGGGAGGAGGGAGCCACCTCCTCCTATGAGGATGACGTCTGGACCGCGCGGGCGAACCTCACTGCCACCGGGGCCTCCACCGGCTGGGTGGAGACCACCACCGGGATCACGGGACTTTACGGCACTCCCGCGGATCTGGGATCGTTCCCCGTCTCCGACGGCCCACAGAGTTTTGTGTTCCAGGATCTGGGGGACTCCACTCTGGAAAGCGGCGCTGTGGCTCTGGATCCGCCCTCCCGCCCCATCGTGGGCGTGGTGAGCTTTGGCGGCGCGGACCGCGACCTGCCGAATGTCCTGACGGATGCCGCCGCCAGCGTGGCCTGGCGGGCCGGTGCGGAGCCTTGGACCTCCGAGCAGAACAACGGTGGCGGCACCGTGCCGCATGCGCTGCGCTCCGCCCCCGTGGATCTGACCGCCGCCGGAGGAGCTGTCACCTTCTCCGCGGAGCTGGAGGCCCGCGACACCAGCACCGGAACCAATTTCGAATCCAACGACACGTTCCGCATCGACCTTGAACTCACCGGCCCCGGCGGCGCCGTCACCACGGTCCCCCTGATCACCTCCGCCCAGGATACGGGGGACGGAGCGTCATCCGCCGCGCTCAATGGCCCGCCCAACGGGGTGCTCAACGGCTTCACAGGCGCGGCCACCACGGTCAATGGCGTGGCGGTCACCGCGGTGCAGGATTATGACACCCATCTGGACCGTGATGAGTTCAATCCCGATGGGCTGGACTCCGCCGGCCTGCCCTCCGGATTTTTCCAGTGGACTTATCAGATTCCCGCCGGCTTCACCTCCGCCTCCGTGGTCGTGACGGCGCTGAATAATTCCGCCTCCGAATTCTACACGGTGCGGAATGTGCGCTTCACCGCCGGTGGGGCCGCCGCCCCGGACACCGACGGCGACGGTGTCCTTGATGCCGCGGAACTAACCGCCGGCACCAATCCCAATGATCCCGCCTCTGTGTTCCGCATCCGGTCTCTTGTCATGCAGCCTGCCTCAGGGCCCAATCCCGGGGCCTTGGAGGTCCGTGTGCCCACCGTCGCCAACCGGTTCTACCAGATGTATTCCAGCGCCAACCTCCAAACGTGGACCCGTGAAGACAATGGCGGCTCCACCATCGGGGACGGCACGGAGAAACTCCTCCGGCTGAACATCACGCCCAGTACCGGCAATCCCCGGAGATTCCTCCGGCTGCACGTCCGCACGGACAATCAGTTCCCCGCCACGGTTCCCTGATCCTGGGCCCAGAAACAAGAGCTGTCTCCAGTGCCAAACCACCACCTCTGCTTTTTCCAGTGGGCGGTCCCCCCCTGGCAGGAGAAAATCCTGACTGGATATGGCAAAAATGATGTCACGCCCGACTTTTCCTTCACAAAGCCACTTGATATTCACGCACCTCCTCATCCGTGCCGGTTACGGAGGCCTCCGCCGCCAGTCTGTGATATTTTCCCAATTCCGCGCTTAGCTCCGTCTCTTCACTGCCTGCCAGAGTCAAAGCGAGACGGTATGGTTCCTGACGGTTAATCATATCCCGTCTAAGATGGGATGGAGTTTCCTGAAGGCGGCGGCGTAAATCTCTCACACGCTGACGTGCGGCCTCCTGCGGGAGACCGCACAGCTGGACCAGTGACCGCAGCACAATATTCCAATAGGTCGTGAAGGTGGTGTTCATAGAAAATGAACCATTGGCCCACACAGGCGGCACAAGAAATGGCGGAGGCGCAGGCCTGTGGAAATATCATCCGATATTCCACAAAAATTACGCCCTGTGTTGGGAGGACTCCTCCGGCCTTGGTCTGGCTTGTTTATTCCGCCAGAGGCGGAGGAGCACCGGGAACGACCGGGGACATGACTTTCTCCAAGCGGGTGCCCACGGCGCGCTCCAAGGCCATCACGGCCTTGTGGTAGTCGGACCAGACTTCGTGCCGTTCCGATTCAAAGCGGGAAAGCAGTTCCTTGACTTGGTATTCGGTCTTCTGTGCTTTGAATGAATCAATGGAGGTCTCCTTTAAACTAACTTCAGAATCGGCCCTCGTCTGGGCAAAATCCTTCTCAAAAGTGCTCACTTCATTCGTGGCCTCCCTGATCCGGCTGATGGCCTGAATGATGGCCACACGGATAAGATGCTGCTGGTTCTCGATCTGCCGGGAATACACCTCCGTGGCTTTTTCAAACTCTTTGTGCGCTTTGTTGATGCCCGTCCACTCAAACAGCGGCAGGGTGATCCCGGCGCGGATGGCCCATTCGTCGGATTCCCCGGTGCGCCCGGTGCTCTGGGCGGTGCTCCAGCCAGCATCGATAAACGTCAGGGACGGGATGCGCATAGCCTTGGCCCCCATCAGCTCCGCTTTGGCCAGCTGATGGCGGGAGCGCAGATCCAGCAGATCGGACCGGTGCAGCTCCGCGATGCTCGTCAGGTAATCCACATCCAAGTCCTTGACCGGCACCACGCGCCGCAGAGGACGGTCCAGGATTTTGATGCGCTCCGGCCGGTCCAGTCCGCAGAAGGAGGACAGTTCCTCACGCACGCGGGCAATGTCACTGCGCTGCTCCCGCTGGTCCAAGCGGTTTCCGCCCTGCTGGCGGCGGATGTCCGCCGCCACATCTGCCAGATCCGGCAAATTGGCCGCTTCAAACTTGGTGCGGAAACCTTGGTACATGGCCCCGCGCTGAACATTGCTGCGGTAGGTGCTCTCCAGCATGATCAGCTCCTCGTAGAGCTCCCGCACGTTGAGAATCACCTTGTCCTCCTCGATCAGATATTCGGACTCTGCGCGGGCCGTCTCGGCGGCGGCGATCTGAATTTTGGCCCGGCGCTCCCACCAGTTGGGCAGCCGGAAGCGCACCGTCAGGCTGAGCTGGTCGTCCCGGGAGTAGGCGTCATCATGCTTCGTCACCTTCCGCGACTCCTCCACAATTCTGCGGTTCTGGTTTTCAGAAATATCCAGAGGTTCGTTCTCAATGGTGCCTCCGGACTGCTTGGCCCGGAGCTGCCGCTCACTGGAGGACTCATTGCGGGTTTCATATACCTTGGTCACCTCCACATCCTCGTAACGGCCAGGCGTGACCTTGGTTTCGATGGTCTGATAGCGTGACGTGATGTTCCGGCCCGCCGTGGTGCGGTATTGGGAATCCCCGTAGCCGGGGGAAAGAAACGGCGCGAGATTGGTGCGGCTCTGAGTGCTGGCATACCGCTCGTCGGAGAAAATAGCCTCCTGCGAGGTTTCCATGAACGCCGAGTCCAGACGGTCATCGTGGTCCCAGGCGTAACCGATGCGAAGCTCCGGATTCTCAAAATCCCCCGCCCCCTGGATTTTGGCGCGGGCGATAAGCACCTCGTCGCGGCGGCGGGCGAGATCGGTGTTGTTGGCGATGGCCATGCGGATCAGCGCGTCCTCGTCCAGCTGTCCCACTGAGGGAGCCTCGCGCATCAGTTCCTCCTCCTCGGGGATGGGCCGTGCGGGCGGCGGGGCCGGTTCGCCCTTGCGGCGGCGGGCGGGTGGAGCCTCCGGAGGTGAAAGGGGGGCCGGAACAGTCCGGGCCTCCGTTTTGGCCTGCACTTTGGTTTTAGCCTGTACTTTGGCTTTGACCTTTGCTTTCCCGCCGGGCTTGACTTTCGCTTGGTCCCACGCGGCACCCGGCTGGTTGCCGGCCCATGCGGGATCCGACAGGCACACAAGCGCCGCCAGCGGCATCAGCAGGAGTCGGGGGAAAAGGAAAAGGGAACGCATGGTCGGAATCGGAACGGGAGGAAAGTGGAAAGTAAACCCGGATTTAAATCCGAATTTTTTGTCACGGTCCAGGAAAAGGTGCCTCATGGAGACTGAAAGAGCGATGAAAAACCTGACATTCCCCCGTCCGGTAATGCCTCCGTCATGTTGGGCGGGCACTGGTGTCCAAGCGGCGGAACTCCCGCCCGCTTATATCAAACCCACAAACCCCATCAAGCAAAACCATGAAAACCCTCCTGAAGCTGAGGCCGACGCTGACACTGCCCGCTCTGCTTATCCCTGGCGCCGCGCCAGCCAAATCCGCCCGGCTGCTGGGCAGCCTGCCCGAAGCCGTGCGGCCTCGGCAGTCAAAGCCGCCAACGGAGGGCGTGCCGATGAGGTGAAAATTATTCATTCCTCCGGAGACAGCGGGAAAATTTACGTGGTGGAGATCGGACTCGGGGATAACCGCGATCTGGACCTCCGCGTCGCCGCCAACGGGGAGATTCTGAAATCCATTGAGAAGGTGGCCCTAAGCTCCACTCCGGAAGCCATACGCACCGCCTTGGAAAAGCTGGCGGGAACCACGGCCCGCATTGAGGACGTGAAAAAAATGACGAAAGGACAGGAGGTCACCTGGCAGGCGGAGCTGGACCGCAAAGACGCCCGGACACCAAAATCCGTCTGAATGCCCAGGGAGCCGTTCTGGAAAAAACAGAGGAACTGGACTGAACCGCACCTCCATCCTGGACTATAATCCATCCGTGAATGATCCGCACTCCGCCGGCCACCGCCGCCGCTAAGGTCAAGGTGGACAAAACCTGGTCCCCGGGCTTCCCTGCTCCGCTTTATGAAGCTGCTCATCGTTGAGGATGCGCCCCGCCTGCGGACCACCGTGGGCACGGCCCTGGATAAAATCGGCCACACGGTGGATCTGGCACCGGATGGAGCGGAGGCCGCAGTCCTGCTGATCGATCACGCCTACGACGCCGTGGTGCTGGATATCATGCTGCCGGGCATCGATGGCTTGGAACTGCTGCGCCGGATGCGCGGCCGGGGCGACACCACGCCGGTCCTGATGCTCACCGCGAGGGACAGCATCGAGGACCGCGTGGGCGGACTGGCGGCGGGTGCCGATGACTACTTGGTGAAACCCTTCTCCTTGGCGGAGCTGGCCGCCCGGCTGGAGGCCCTGCACCGCCGCCGGCATGGCATCGCCCAGCCGGTGGTGAAGGTCGGCCCCGTGGAGATCAACACCGGAGCCCGGCAGGTGCGCGTGGAGGAGAAGGAAATCCAGCTGACCGCCCGCGAGTACGCCCTGCTGGAGTACTTTGCCCTCCGCCCCCGCCGCATCCTGTCCCGCGAGCAGATCGAGGCCCACCTGTATCCGGACGGGGGCTCGCCGGCAAGCAATGCCGTGGATTCCGCCATCTGCCAGCTCCGCCGTAAGCTTTCGCCCGACGGCTCACTCTCCCTGATCCACACCCGGCGCGGGCTCGGCTACACGCTGGACCCCACGGCATGAAATCCATCCGCGGCCACCTCGTCCGGCGGCTTGCCATGGCCATGGCCGTGCTGCTCACGGCCTGCGGCATCACAGTATGGGCGCTGGCGAGGGAAGCCCTGCTGGAGCAGTTCGACCTCACCCTGGAGGCCAAGTCGCACATCATCCGCGCGGGCGTGGAGGAGGACGACGGAGAGTTGGAGATGGAGATCAAACTGGAAAAGCAGCACGGTTTTGACGCCGACTCCGGCCAGTTCTTTTTCGAGGTCCGCTCCCCCTCCGGCACCTCCCTGCTGCGGTCCGCCTCGCTTCAGAATGACCACCTGCCGGCCCTGAAGGGAGGAAGGCTGGAAGACCTGTATTACAACCTGACCCTGCCCGACGGGGGACCCGCCCGTGCCGTGGCCTCGGTGATCGATGCCGCGGATGACAAAAAAGGACTGTTCCGCGGCATCACCCTTATCACCGCCCGCCGCAGTGATGAGTTCGAGTCCACCGTGCGCCTGCTGCGCTGGCTGCTGGCCGCGACCGGGGGGGCCACCCTGGCGCTGATGGTGCCGCTCATCCGCCACAGCCTGCGGCATGGTCTTCAGCCCCTGAGCCAGCTGGCGGAGCGCACCGCCGCCATCGACGCCCGCCATCTGGACACCCGGCTGCCCACGGGGGGCAGCCCCGAGGAACTGCGTCCGGTGGTCATCACTTTGAATGGCCTGCTGGAACGCTTGCACGACTCCTTCGCCCGCGAGCGGCGGTTCAGCAGCAATGTCGCCCACGAGCTGCGCACCCCGGTGGCGGAACTGAAAAGTCTGGCGGAACTGGCCACCCAATGGCCGGAGGAGGCCACTCCCGAGGCCTTCGCCGAGGTGCTTGCCATCGCCGGGGAGATGGAGACCGTAGTGGAGCGCCTGCGCTTTCTGGCCCGTGCCGAAGAGGGCACCCAGCCGGTAATCCTCAACACCGTGGCCTTGGGGGATGTTGTCCAGGAAACCGTATCCCGTCTTGCCGCCCTCGCGGAGGAGCGCGGCTTGGCGCTGCGCACGGAGGCGGCTCCGGTGGAGCTGCTGACGGATGCCGGCCTGTGGCGGATGATCGCTGCCAATCTTATCGGAAACGCCGTGCATCATGCCCTCTCCGGATCCACGGTGGCAGTCAGCCTGACCTCCGCCTCTTTCCAAGTGTCGAATCAGGCCCCACTGCTCACCCCGGAGGATGTGCCGCTGCTGTTCGGGCGCTTCTGGCGCAAGGATACCGCCCGTTCCGGTTACGGGCACTCCGGCCTCGGGCTGGCCCTCGCCCACTCGCTCGCCGGCCTGCTGGGGCATTCCCTGACGGCGGAACTCGGGACTGATGGTGTGTTATCCATGACGGTGGATCTTCAGCCTGCAAAAGGCGGGCTCCCATGAGCCCGGGAGGAATCCCTTGATGCTTTTCCGGTTCATTTTCCGACACGTAACCGCCACGTAATGTTCCTGTGGGAGGATGGAGGAAATGAACCCCTGCCGCCTGTCAGCCACAGGGCCGCCTCTCTTGGCAGCCCGGCGGACAGGCGGCGAATCCCTCATTCCATTTTCCTTAACCCCCCAGCCACCAGCTGCTCCTCCATGAAACCCACGCTCCTCCTGTCCACGCTCCTCCTGTCCGCCCTGCCCGCTGCCCTTGCCGCCCCCGCCTCCTGGCGGATGGAGCCGCTTTCCCCCGTGTGGCAGGTGACGGGTTTCGCGGAATCACTCGACCTCAGCGCCATCGCCGCCGTGAACGACACTCGGTGCCTGGTAGGCAGTGATGAACTGTTCAGCGTGCAGAACGGCACCATTGACACCGCCACCCGGCGCATTTCCGGCGGTGGGCTCGTCCCTCTGCTGACCGTCGGAAAAGGCAAAAAGAAAAAGGAAATCGACATCGAGGGCATCGCTGTCTCGCCCAAGGATAACCGCTACTACATCACCGGCTCACACGGCACCGGCAAGAAAAAGGGTGACTTCCAGCCCAGCCGCTGCAGCGTCTTCGAACTAAGCGTGGATCCCGCCACCGCGGAAGTCCGGCCGGACCAAATCCGCCAAGCCAGCCTCCTGCCTTGGCTGGAGAAAAACGCGGAGCTGAATGCTTTCCTCCGCCAGCCGCTCCAACAGAACGGCTTCAATATCGAGGGTCTGACCTTTTCCGGGGGCAAACTTTACTTCGGGGTGAGGGGTCCCAATGTCTCCGGCACCGGCTTTGTGATCGAGGCGGATCCGGATTCGCTTTTCAGCGACGGCATGCCGGAATGCCGCCTGCACAGGCTGCCGCTGGGTGAGGGACGCGGCATCCGGGAGATCGCGGCAGTGGAGGGCGGGTTTCTGATCCTCACCGGCAACGCCAGCGCCGAGGCTTCGGAAAAATTTCCTGTCTCCCTGTCCCGTTCGGGCGATGGCCGTTTTGAGGTGCTGCACTGGCAGCCGGGCAAAACGGAGACAGTATCGAGCGTCGGCACCCTGCCCCCCTTCGCCGGCAAAGCGGAGGCTCTGCTGGTGCTGGAGGATCAAAAAAATTATGTGGATGTCCTCGTTCTATTTGACGGTGCGCAGGACGGCGGCCCCCGCAGCCTGCGCCTGCATCGTCCGCAAACCGATTGATACCTTTCCCCATGCCCTCGGATTTCACCGCCACTTCCGCCCCTGCGGCCGCCACCGCCGCCGGGGAGCAGGCTCGAACCGCCGGCCACCGCCAGCGCTGGATGCGCATCCGCCTGAACCGTCTGCGGCAGGAATGGCCGCTGCTGATCTGGCTGCTGGTGGGCGGCGTGGTCCTCTGGAGCGTCTCCCGCGGCCAGGTGTTTGAGCGCATGAACGGCCAGGTGGAGGAGGATTATCAGTATATCGCCCCCGTACAGGGAGGCCGCCTGCTGAAAATCCATGTGAAGCCGGGGGACCATGTGGAGCCTGGCGGCATGGTGGCGGAACTGGATCCCGAACCGTGGAACCACCAGATGCGCGGACTCCTTCTCGCGCTGTCCACCAGGCATAACGACAAACTGCTGCCCATGGAGCGGGAGCGCAGCAGCCTCAGCCTGCAGCTCGGCACTTTAAAAGAGTCCATCGCCGCCGATGAAGGCCGTCTGGCGGCCTTGACAGCCGCCCCCGCCGGGCCGGACCGCCCGCTGCTGGTCAAAGAGCAAAAAGCGCAGGGAGATCTGCAGGCCCAGGCCGGCGAGGTCCGCGCACGTTTGGAAACCACCCGCCGCATGGTCCCCGAACTGGAGGCCGGCATGGCGAAACTGGACGTGGAGATGGCCCGGCTCCGTTCTAAAGCTGCGGAAACCGCCGCCGCCTCCGTGGAGGATGACCGGGAGTCGCTGCTGGCCCTGTTTCCGGAGGAGGAGCGCATCCAGTTCCAGGAGCTGCTGGACGGCCGCTCGCACTGCCGCATCGCCAGCGCCATCGGCGGCACAGTGGACAAAGTGGTCAAAACGCCAGGCGACTACCTGGAGCCCGGTGACCATGTGATCGAAATGGCCGGTCAGCCCCGACACATCACGGCTTTTCTCAGCACGGACGAGGCTGCCGCTTTGCAGCCGGGCGACCGTGTATGGGTCACACCCGCGCACAGCCGGGAGTGGTCCATTCACGAATCCACAGTCATCCGGGCCGCCCCCGACGCCGAGCGCCTGCCGCTCAGCAGCAAGGCCGGCAATGGAGCCTATAAACCCGGCCGCCGCATCACGGTCGCTTTCCCCTCCTCCGCGCGCGCGGTGTCTCCGGACGGCATTCCCGCGCTGCGGCCCGGCGAGGGCATCACAGTGCATATAAGCCATCCCGGTGAATTTTCGATCCTGCGCAAGCTCAAAAGCATGGCCGTTGATTGAAAAGCATCGGATCAGGCCGGGTTTGATCCATTTATGAAGAGAGAGGATCAATTACCCGAATTTTAAGGTGCTACGGGAATGAGTGGGGTGTGGAAGAGTTGAAAATTGAAAAGTTGAGTCCGGAGTTTACCGCATGAGCCTCCTCAACATCAAGGAATTTTACGGTCAGTCCCTTGGAGTGAAAACTCCATGGAAGGTCACCGATGTGAGCATCGACAGCGGCAGCCGTCAGGTGCGGGTGCGGGTGGAGTGCGCGCGGGGCGTGCCGTGGGCGGATCCGGAAACCCATGAGCGGGCGGCGATCAAGGACTGGCAGGAGCGGACCTGGCGGCACCTTGACACCTGCGAGTATGAGACGGTGATCAGCGCCAGCGTGCCCCGCATCATTCTGAGCGGCGGGCGGACCATGATGGTGAGCGTGCCGTGGGCGGAGGCCGGAGGACGCTTCACCCGGAGCTTCGAGGGGCACATCATTGAGCTGCTGACCCAGTGCCGCACCGTGAAGGGAGCGGCCCGCCTGGCGGGCATCACGGAGGACTCGGTGGAGGGCGTGCTCAAACGGGCCGTGGAGCGCGGGCTGTCCCGGCGCGCCATCGCGGAGCTCAAAAACATCGGACTGGATGAGAAGGCCATCCGCAAAGGGCACAAATACGCCACCATCCTGACGGACCTTGACAGCGGCGCGGTCATTGACGTGGCGGAGGACCGCACCCGGGAGGCCGCCGCGGGGCTCCTGACCAAACTGCCGGAGCGCAGCCCCGCCGGCATTGAGGCCGTGGCCATGGACATGTGGCCGGCCTTCATTGGAACGGTGGGGGAGCTACTGCCGGAGGCCTCCATCGTCTTCGACAGATTCCATATCAAAAAGCATTTCAACGAGGCCGTGGACAGGGTGCGCAAAAGTGAGAACCGGGAGCCGGGGGCGGCCGGATCGAACGTTCTCAAAAAGACCAAATACGAGTGGCTGAGGAACCATGAG
>JAQGPJ010000118.1 GCA_028293125.1 Verrucomicrobiales bacterium
CGTCACCGCGTCAGTTCCGAGCCTCCACTGAAACCGGGGCGGGACACTCGCTGCCCCCGCCGCGCCAGCGGCCGACCGCGCCCTCCCTCTCCCAGGCCAGTACCCGCGGCACCGCGCCGAGTGAGGCGATCAGCTGCCACCATCCGGCCATCAGGTCCTGCGCGGTGCCGGGCGAAAGCCATCGACGGCTATCCCGGCGACTACACGGCCGAGCGCGCGGCGGCACGGCGAGCTGGATCCGGCTGACATGGCCAGCGCCGGCGACGTTGAATCGGGTGGTATTGCACGACCGGCCGATTGGCTCCGATCAGATCACTGCGGGCACCCTGGCGTTCTCCGACGACTCGGCGGTCGCGGTGTCGGCGTTGCCGAACGGCAACGCGGTCTTGAGGTCAGCTTCGCTGTTCGCGCGACGACCAGCCTGAGGTTCACCATCTCCGGCGTAGCCAAGCGACCTGAACGTCGGGCTGGCCGAGATCGAGAAGTGGACGTCCGACTCGACGACGACGGTCCCGCCCACGACGCAACCGCCTGCGACGAGTCTGGGATCGACAGCGACAGCGTTCTCGCAGAACGCGACCGACGGGCAGAGGGGCAGAGGCGAGCAAGGTCGTCGACGGCGTCATCGACGGGTACCCGGGCGACTCGTCGCGGAGTGGGCAATGCAGGCGCAGGGGGCGGGTGCGTGGGTCCAGCTGACCTGGGCGCAAGCGGTCAACGCGGGCCGGGTGGTGCTGTGCGATGGCACAACGCCGATGACCAGATGACGGCTGCGACGCTCACCTTCTCGAACGGATCGACGGAAAGGGTCCCGGCGCTGATCAAGGTCGGCGGCGGCGTCACCGTCACCTTCAGTCCCTGGTCGGTGACCACCCTGCGGCTCGTCGTCACGACGGTCAGCGGGACCACCCGCAACGTGGGCATCGCGGAACTACCGGTCTGAAACAGCTGACGGCCGGTCCGTCCCGCTGCACTCTCAGGCGCGCCTCGGATGCCAGTCAGCCCGAGAGGCGAGCGTCAGCACGCGCACCGCTCTAAGTGGAGCGTCACGCGTGTTTGGCGACCGATGCGGCTGGTAATAACTGTTGATAACACCTCACTCGAAAGAGGAGATGATTTCGCGTGTACTCCCGGCGTCGATCCAGCGAACAGGGCGTATCGCGCGCTCGTCATCTGCACGTCGTTCCGGACCTCGTCGCCGAGTCCGACCACAACGGGGTCGAGTGGGGTGGGGAACCGTCCCTACATGGTGTCGACGGTGACCAAGTGTGCTCGTGCGCGCACGGATACGAGGCACATGAGCACTATCGGTCCGGATCTGATTGCGCATTCTGTGAGTGCGCCAGCTTTCGCGGCCCGCACAGCCGGCGGCTGTCCCTGATGCGCGCCTGAGGATCGTCTCGTCGCCGGCCGCCGTTACCGTTCGCTGCTCGCCCGGTTGGGGCGCCCTCTCCGCTGAGCCTGGCGGTCTGGGCGCGCGGACTTAAGTCACGCGGAGCGCGCGCCCCCGACCTGGTTGACCGGCGCGTCGGCCGCGACGAGACGGACAGAGTCAGCCGTCGCACTCTGCAGCGACAGGTCCCGCGTGGCCTCGCCCTTGTGGTTGAGCCGCTCGATTACCAGGGCGCGCAGGACGCGCATGCCGTCGCGCCAGGTGTTGAGGTTGCTGGTGCCGTGCCGGCGCTCGAACTCGAAGCTGGGCACCTCGATGATGCGCAGTTTGGCCTTCGCGACGCGGGTGTTGATCAGCGTCTCGATCTCGAAGCCGTCGCCCCAGCTGCGCTCACTGTGCACGCGGTCGGCGGCGTCCAGTTCCAGGAACTCAAGGCAGTGGGTCCAAAAGGCGTTGTAGCCATAGCAGAGGTCGGTATGGCTGGTCCCGAACAGCACGTTTGCCGCGCGGTTGAGCCAACGGTTACCCCAGGCGCGCACGCGGGTAATGTCCGAGCTGCCGCCGCCGTTGGCGAACCGGGTTCCTTTGGCGAAGTCGGCGCCCGAGGTCAGCGCCTTGACGAACAACGGAATCTCGCGCGGGTCGGCGGAGCCGTCGGCGTCGAGCATGACGACGATGTCGCCGGTGACGGCCTCGAAGCCGCAGGCCATGGCGTTGCCCTTGCCCCGGCGGTTCTGCAGCACGATGCGGACGTCTGGGCGCAGCGACTTCGCGACCTCGACGGTGTCGTCGACGCTGCATCCGTCGACCACGATGACCTCGTGCACGTCCTCGGGCATCAGCGAGAAGACATGGGGGAGGTTCTTGGCCTCGTTGTACGTCGGCACCACCACGCTCACGCGTGGTGTGCTATCGATGTCGCGCGACGGGTGCTTCAGCTCGGTGACGGTGCGACGGCGCATGCCCGATTCCTCCAGGTAAGAGAACGGGCCGGTTTCGCCTCTGCTCTCCGCCGGGCTAGGGCGACCAGACAACGCCCGGCGGGTCATCGCTTTCCCGTTGCAACTGCGTTCGATTCAGGTAGGGCAGGACGGAGCCGGCGTCGGCTCCCTCGATCGAGGCCGCCGGTCGGGTGATCGGCTGCTCCCGGAATCGCCCGACCGCTACATTGCGTGGTCATCGTCCCCGCGGCATTCCTACCGGAGTGGTCTCAATTCTGTAAAGCCCGTCCCTCGACGTCCCGTGACGTCCCGGTGTCGCCGCCTTGCTCGTCTGCGCAGAGGGAGCGCGGGGTCGACGGCGGGTGGAAGGTCGGCCGCACCGGGCGTCGATCGTGTCGCACTGTGGCCGGACACCACTGTTCGGCGTAGCGTCAGCTACACATAGTCGCAACCCGCGGGTAGGCGTGCTCGGTCGGTGGAGGCGCATGTGATCCCGGTCGGTGGGAACGTCCGCCCAGCCGAACCTGACGGGGTAGCCAACCAAGGCTCTAATGCGGCGCGGGGGCCGGTCGATGGTGACGCCGCGGGTCTCGGTAGGGCGGGCCTTCGGCCGGTGTTGTGGTAAATCTCACGTCTGAGCGGACGGCCTCCGCGTGCGCAGCCGAGCGGCGAGGTAGCTAAAGGTGGTCAGCGCGGTGCCCTCGAGGATGGTCCACGCGCGGGCCGCGCCTGCGCGGCTGCCGGACCGCAGGCCGCTCAGCAGTCCAATCGGCAAGGTCCGCCGGACGTACCGGCGCTCGCTCTTTAATGCGGACTGAGTACCGGTCAGCTGACCGACCAGTGCCTTGGAGCGGCCCTCAGCACGGCACCGCCGACGGAAGTAGGCCCGTGTCACTCGATCCGCGGGGACGTTGTGCCAGCAGACGGCGCGGGGTTCGAGCAGGATGCGTGCGCCGTCGACCGCCGCACGGGCGCGGATGGAGAACTCCGTCTCCTCGCAGCCGGCGGCGTCCTTCCCGAGGCGGCCCATCATCGGGTCGAAGCCCCCGGCCAGGGTGAAGGCGCTGCGGCGGAAGCTCATGTTGGCCCCGATGGGATTGCGGATCTCCGCCCGGGTGGTTGGCAGGCCTTCGTAGCTGCACCCGACGACCCAGAGGAACTCATCGGGGAACCAGTCCGGTTGCGGAGCTCGCCAGGCGGGCAGCACGGTGCCGCCGACCCCGAGGACGTCGTCCTCTTGATAAGCGTCCAGCAGGTGTGCGGCCCAGTCGGGCGCGGCGGCGGCATCGTCGTCCAGGAAGGCGACGATGTCGCCGGTGGCGGCCTCCACGCCGGTGTTGCGGGCACCGGAGAGCCCCTTCTGGCCGGTGCTGGGTAGGCACCGAATGTCGGGGAACGCGGTCGTCGCGCGATCGAGGAGCTCGGAGTTGTGGTCGCAGACCAGGATGACCTCGTCCACGGGGGTCGTCTGTGCGCGCAGGCTCTTCACGGCGGCGACGATGTCGTCCCAGCGGTCCAGTGTGTACGCGCACACGATGGCCATGA
>JAQGPJ010000111.1 GCA_028293125.1 Verrucomicrobiales bacterium
CCGGGTTTGAGCCTCACCCGGGCAATGTCTGTTCCGGATGAGAGTTTTCCACCTCCCAAGTCGGCGCTGGGAAGGGTGCGCCGCGGCCGGCCTGCCGTGCCATTGGGATTGTTCGCGTCCGTCGCCGTGGGGCTCGATGGATCAATGTAGTGGGTGTAGGGATCGCCCCCCGGTGTGAGCCGGTAGGCGACCGCGCCCGTCGCACCATCGTCCGCATAGTCGTAGGTGGCTCCGCTTGCCGCGCCGTACAGCGTCTTTGCGTCCTCCTTGATGCCGAATGAGGGCGTCGGAATCCCCACGGGCGGAGTCCAGTCGCTGACCCCTTGAGCGATCGCAGGGCCTGCCGGGGCAAATCCCAGCAGGAAAAGCAAGGTGCCAGTCCCTTTAAGAGCGGGATTGGCATTGAAGATGAATCTGCGTAAATTGCGCAATTTGATTGTCATGATTTGGCGATACGGGAATTGCCGCGGGGCTCTTGAGGCTTGGAGCTGGCTTTTGTAAGTCCCTGAGTATCAGACTCGCCGCTCCAAGCCAAGGAAAATCCGGCATAACCCGCTTTGCTCATCCTCCGGCATTTATTTCGACTTTGGTAAATTAATTCGTAGCGCGTTCAGAATGAACGAGTTGCGAAAATCAATCCTGAAAACTTAACTCATTGATTATCAAATGGTTACGACTTAATTTACCAAAGGCGAATTACTCCGGTTTTCCCTTGGCCCTGCGCTTTGAGCCTGATGGGACGTCATTATCGGATTTCAAGCGGTGAAATGCCCTTTTGAAGGGCTTTTCGGGCGCTTCCTTGCTGGCTCCCACCCTCGCCACCCGGATTCAGAGCCCCCGCTCATTTCCCTTACGCCCATGATTTTGGTGGTTCCGCTTCAGTCAAACGCTGGAATGAAGACCGGCAGAGTTGGTTCCGGCGATCAGCAGGCCGCTTTTCAAAGGTAACCCTGCGCCAAACGCGCAAATTGCTTCGTATTTCCCAAAGGCTCTTCCAGCCTGAGAAATCAACACCTGCTTTTTTTACCAACATTCAGGTTGAAGGGACATCTGACGCGGACGACATTTCGCCCGATACCGCTCAAGATAGATTTCTGCGAGTTTCGCGGCGGCGCGGGCCGGAGTAAATTCACGGCAAACGTGCTCCCGCGCCGCTGCACCGATCCGCTGCAGCTCGACAGGATTTCCCAGAAGGCGTAATGTATGGTTGGCAGCCCCAGCCCAGTCCCCTGTAGGCACAATGTGCCCCACTTCTCCGTCCCGGATGATAATTGAGTTATCAGCGATGTCGGTGGCGATGACCGGCCTGCCGCAAGCCATGGATTCGAGAGCGACATTGGGGGTGCCCTCCCGCAGCGAAAGCAGGGCGGTCAGGTCGCAGGCATTAAAGAACCCCGGAATATCCAATTGATTCCCGATAAAAAGACAGCGGTCCCCAAGTTTCAGCTCCCGGGCGAGTTCGCGAATTTCGGTGGCGTAGACCGGTGAATCAACGCTGTCACTGACCAGATCCCCGGCAATCAGGAAGCGGCAGTCAGGCCGGCTTTCCAGCACTTTCGCGGCCATGCGCAGAAAAGTGCCATGATCCTTTTGGCGTTTGAAACTGCCAGCCATTCCCACAACAGGCTCTTCCGCCCCGATTCCGAATTTGGCCCGGAAGGCGGGTCCGGCAGCGGGATCCGGTTTAAAGCGCTGGGTGTCCACTCCGTTGTGAACCACACGCAACCGGGATTCATCCAAGCCCAGAGTACTTACGTTGAAGCGCGCACCGGCATGGGAATTCGCAATCATGACGTCAAACAGCGGCTTCGTCACGAGCTGGGCACACTGATGGAGGCGGGATCGTCGATAGTCGGCATTCCGCTCCGAAGCGATGACCACCTGCACTCCGGCCAGAGGTGCGGCCAGCCGCGCCGCGATTTCACAGTCGAAAAGAAAAGCGTGTACCACATTAATTTTCCTGCGCCGCAGGAATCCGGCAAGCCGGGTTACGGCACTTAGATCAAACCGTCCTCGCTTGGATATGGTATGAAGAATTCTGCGGGTTTCGGGATCATTTTCCACAAGCGGAACCTTGTCGGAAAGGGTGCAAATAACGGGGTTAATCCGCCGGCGATCAAAGCTGCGGGCCATCTCAATGACCTGGCGTTCGGCTCCACCGAACTCAAGGCTTCCAATCAGCAGACAGACCCGGAGGGCCTGGGAATTCTGAACCACATTCATATCAGTGGCTCTCCCGGGACAACCCGGATCAAGATTAGCGTTGCTCACTGAATTTTGTTTTATTCAGATCAATCCACGATCCCACTTCAAGACCATACTCCAGTGGCCGGAACTCGCCGAATCCCGAAGCCGGATGCAGGGTCACCTCTCCAAAAATCGTCCTGCCAGAGATAGAGTAGAAGTCCACTCTTACAAAAGGAAACCCCACTGCCATGGCTGCGGCGTAATCCAACATCTCCTCCAAATTATCCGGACGGGGAACTTCGCCGCCATATTGGGAATAACGGCCGAATTCGACGGCAACCCGGTTCCAGCCCGCATCAAAAAAAGCCCTGGAATGGTTGCCTGCCCGGTCAATGTCTACCCAAATCAACCGCGGCACCCCATGAAAACATAAAAATTTAAAATCTCTCAGGGAGCCGGATTCATCAGCCAGAAAACGTTCACAGACAATTCTGGGTTTAACATTCAAGTACTGCCATTCCCTCTTCTCCTTGGCATAGTTGGTCCGGAGCCACCGCCACAGCAACTTGCGGGTAGACTCCCAATCAAGCTCATCCTTGTTTTGGCATATTACATTGAATCCGGATCCGTGAGTCAGCTTTAACACAAAAGAATCCGGCAAAGAATTAAAATCAATTTCGTCGGGGCTTTCAGTTGAAAAGTACTGTTCATTCAGGACTTGCCCACCTATAAGGCGCTTGACTATTTCCCGCCCCTCATGCTTGTCAACATATTGACCGTATTCGGAGTTTTTTTCACGCAGCTTCAAATATTGAAGCTTTTCAGAAAACAATTTTGGATCCTTGAGGTTCAGCTTGCGCCCGTTTCTTAATCGGTACACAGCCTTGGAATACGTCACATCGGAGAACGGTATAAGTAAATAATATAATAATTTATTTCTAACTTTTACCAGGAAAGTTCGAGCGTAATTCATAAACAACAACGCACTCAAGCAGGAGGTCCCGTTCCGGTTCAAACGAACTCTTTGCGCCCGGCCGCGTGATTTCCGAGCCTCCCCTGATCAACGGAAACAGAACGGAACACCTCCTCATATTGAGGGAGCACAACTTCCGGGGTATGGTGGGCCAGAAAGTAATCACGGGCTCGCGAACTTATTTCGCAATATAGATCCTTTGAATCAGCCAAGTGATGAAGCATGGAGGCCATTTGTTCGACATTTTCCACAGAGAAGCCAAGTTCCCTCTTGGCAATCAGCGAGTCGGGATCAAAGGTCGAAACCACCGGCAGTCCGTTGCTCCAGGCTTCAAGAAATGTATTGGGAAACCCCTCGTTGTCGGAGGTGCAGCAGAGACAGAATGCCTTCTCATAGTAGGCCGACACCATCTCCCGGCTGGCTGAGCCATGAACGATGACATTCTTTAATTTTTTCGCCCGGGCAATGACATCCTGAGAATATGCATCCGGATATACCGGCCCCACCAAATCAAAAATAAATTCGGGACAAAGCACCGCCAGTTCGAGAAGCCGGTCTGGCCGCTTCTGCCTGCAAACGCGCGCGAGCCACAGAATGCGTTTGTTTTCATAAGCGAGGTCACGAGGCCTTGTTGAGCCGCTTGGCTTCGGACAAGCATACCGGATCACCCCGGATTCCGCACCGAGGTTCCTCATCAAATCCTTACGCTGCTTTTCCGTCTGCGTGACGATGTGATCCGCATTGCGAAGGCCGTATCGATATAAAAACCGCTCCCGCCAGGTATGCAGCGCGGGCAATGCAGCCGAACAATTGGAATCACAGGCAGTGGAAAAAATGAATTTCCGTTTGTTGGACTTGCACCACATTGCCACCTGCCCGGTTACGCATTCCGCACCACTCTGGTAATACACATCCGCATCGGCCAGACGCATCGCCCTGACCAGTCCTGTCCATTTGGGGTGCACAAATCGCAACCCTGGCAGGCCCGCTTTCTGCCGGCAAATCTTGATCACCCGCACCCCGTTGATCCACTCAATGGGGTCGCCGCCCTCATCCCAAGTCAGAACGCTGACCTCATGACCTTGATCAACCAGCCATCGGGCAAGAATACTGAGCTGTCGCTCGATCCCCCCCACATGCCCGGAAAACCCTCCGGAGAGGGCGCCATAGGCTTTGTGACAAACAATGCAGATTGAAGATTTTTGATTTTGACGATTCATACAATTAAGGGAATCAAGTCACGGGCGCACCGCTGCATTTGGTGGCTACTGGGAACTCGCGTTTCGGACATTGCCTTGGTTGTCGCCGGCCCAGTCGTGCGCCTGGGATTCGCTGCAATTCCCCCATTCCGACTGGTGATAACCCAGCGAACGATTGTGATCCCCGGCAATCGCTTCAAAGGCAGCCAAGTCTTCACGGTTTAGATCCTTCCTCCATCTTTCGTCCTGTCTGACTCCCTTGATCTCACGAAGACGCATTGAATTCCCTAGAATATGATGATCCTTTGCACTATAAGTTAAGCTTCCCAATTGGGAATCGAGTCCAAGAAAATCATAGATTTCCCCCATGATTCGCTCGGGATCGCGGCACAGGTCCTCGTATATCACCCGTAAACACTGAGATTCCGGTATTGCCGCCAGTACCCGTCTGCATTCCAGTTGAGTATGAACCCACTCCTTGGCTGCGATTTTCATGGGCACGTTGTAGTGCCGCATATAGGAACAGGCTTGCCCCCGGCCATCCCGAAGCAGGAAAATCACGCGGGCATCTGGAAAAGCTGATTCCAAGAGATAACGCAGCCGGACAGCATCCTTGGAACCATCCAGAAAGTGTGTTCCTCCGGTGATTTCACAGATACTTTCAATCATGGCAAGGTTTCTTGTGAGCAAGGCACGGTAGCGGTGTCGCGCAGGGGGAAACAGGTGGATGGCCGTCTGCCGCAATGTTTCGAGGACGGGTCCGCGAAGGCTGGTGCGCATCACCCGGTCGGACAGCCAGTCACGCCCACGGAATGTCGTGTCGAAGGATTCCGGAGAGAATTCGTGGCCCCGTGACTGCATTGATTCTGCTATCCGTCTCCAAAAGGAACAATCAAGAATCAGTTCACCACAGGAACATGAATACTCCGAGATCACACCGAGGGCCGTGGCCTTGAGTTCTCCGATTGTCGCAATGGAAGGATGCGTTGACATCAAAAGCGTTAGTAGTGTCGAGCCGGAAAAGCTCGCTGAAAGAATATAGGTAAATGATCTCTTGGACACGACTAAAAGGCAGTTGGATTAAGCAAAATCGATTAAACAGGGAATTTCAGGGTCTGCTGCAAATGCAGTCAAAGTCACACAAAATTTGAATCAAACCCGGAGCCTCACCCTTTCATAGGAGTGTTACTCACTGGCAGCCAAGTCCATTCCTGTTGATCACGGAACCGCTGACTCTAATTTGCCTGATCGGGTGAATTTGATTTTTGAAAACACTTTGCGTTTCAACGAGTCGGGAAGGACCCTGAACCAATATGAAACGGCAATCAGACATCCTCCGAAAATTCCGCCACTCAGGAGCGAATTAAGCGGCTGGTCGTGGAAAATGACTCGGGCCGCTGCAAGAATCAGTCCAAACGGAATGGCGTGCAGCAGCGGGCCACCCCAGACCTCACGGAAAAATTTACCCGGGCGGATACCCAGACGCCGGCAGGTGTAGAGAGGAAGATAGACGCCGTGGGCGAAGGTCCAGGGAATCCCGATGGCCAGCGCGACCACCGGCAAGCCCCCGCCATGGGCAAGCACGATCCAGACCAGCAGAAGGGCAAGAATCGCGGCTCCCAGCATTATGAGGGCCGGACGGCCGTGAAGGTTCAGCCCGATGAGCAGATTATCCAGCGGCTGATAAATGATTTCGGATGCCATGGCGAAGGTCAGCAGGCCGATCAACCACGGATTGGCATAGTCGTATCCCATCCACAACCTCATCAGGGAAACGCCGCCGGTAGCCATAAAAACAATGATTGGGAGGGACAGGTACAGCCCGGTGCGGCTGGACGAGATCACGAAGTCGTTCACTTTTTCCCTGCAGCCCGAGCCAAACATGGAGGCCACGGTGGGAGTCAGCATAAAGGAGTATTTCTGGGGGAACACGGCTGCCTGCAGGAGCAGCGCCCGGGGCCGGACAAACATGGCCAGTGCCGCCGGTCCCAAAAAAGTCAGGATCAGAAGGCTGGAGGTCTGAGCCAGAATAATCCGGCTGATTCTACCGAGGGCCATCCGTCCCCCAAAGCCCGCCATGCTGCGCAGGGTCGCTTTGTCGGCCAGTTTCATTGAGATCCGGAGTCCCGGACAGGCCCGGTAGGCATAAATACCCCGCAGGATCCGGCCGCTCAGTTCGCATGAGAAGTAAACCAGCCCAAGAGTCACAATCCCAAAACCAAGGCTGAGGACGGTCACCATGCCGATGACCGAGAGAATGTTGGTGACCGCGTAAATCAGGTGATGAGTCGCCCAGTTATGGCACCCTGTCAGGACCCCTGTGAAGACCGAACCAAAGCACGAGAGTCCCATGGAACATCCCAGAAGGAAAACCAGCCATCGGGTTTGTTGCTCGAGTTCCGGCCCCACGCTTTTGAGGTCATAAGGAATGGCCCAGGCCACCACCAGGGTGATCAACAGGATCAGTCCGCCGATGCCACGCTGCAGCAGGGCGGCAGAACTTGATACCCGGTTCACACCGGCGAGGTCATCCTTTCCCCGTTCCAAGGCCACAAAGCGGTTCACCGAACCACTGATCCCCATCTGAAGCAGGCCGAAGTAACCCACCATAGACCAGCCGAAATCCCAGACGCCCAGAGTCACGGGTCCCATTCCGCTGTCAATCAGCCGGGGCACAAGGAATCCCGATGCAATTGCCAGCAGCTGAGAGACCCAGCTGACGAGGAGTCCTGCCGTCAAATGCTCCCGGCCATCCTTGGAATCTTTTTCCTTCATTCTGGATTTGATCTGCCTGTTGATTACCGGACCCTCATTCGGCTCTGGAAACTGCATCACTTTGCCAAGGATCAAACGATTGCAAAGCGGGTGTCAGAAGTCCTGCTTCATAGGGCCAGATATAGAAGACGATCTGATCCTTTGCTGAACGGGCGGGTCTCAGACTGTAGGGAGCGAAGGGCGCGGAAGCGTAGACCGCCTTTTCCACCGGAAAAGCAAAGTCATAGCCCCGCTTGCCGTTCTGTTTTTCCGCGTAAGGGATGCGGTTTAGGCGGATGGCATGGGAGCCCGTGCGCGAAGCCGGCACCTCGTAGTCACAGATGTAGTCAATTCCGCACTTCTTGAAATAGGTTTCCAGCGCAGGTCCCAAAAGCGCTTCCTGGTATTCATACCCGTTGATCAAGCCGTCGAGGTTCACGGTGTTCCGTCGGCTGAAATAAGAGAAGTATCCGGCATCGGTCATGCCAAAGATGCTGTCAGGCGCAGTATTGTTCCGGGCCCACTCTGCGGCAACATGCCAGTTCCTGTGCTGCTTCGTCTTCAAGGCCAGCGAGAAGACAAGCATTGCGCAGCTGACCAGAAGCACCAGCACGGACAAGCTGACGGCAAGCCAGCGCGCTCTCGACTCAAGCCCCGAGAGCAGCCAGCCGCCGCTAAGCAGGATGAGCGGAACGTAGCTGGCAAAATGCCACTGATGGGTCCCCCAGGTCGTGAAAAACAGAGTATACCCGTAGTGGAGGAGGCACCCCAGCCACAGACTGAGCAGAAGCACGTTCCAAGGTTGATCGGCCCCACGGGTGGCAAAGAGGCGCCGTAATTTCGAATTCGGTTGCAGTATCCAGATCCCCGCGAGAATCAGGCTGATGATTACGAAAGCGGAATAGGGAGCCCGTGACGCCGCGATCAGAGTGCGAAACCTCGGCTCGGGATGGGGAAAGGACGACTTCAGTGCACCGCTGAGCGGGGAGAGATGTCCATTGGCCGTAAGGTTCCAAGCAAAATAAGGAGCCACGACGAGCGCGAACACCAAAAGAAGCAGTCCATAGGAGCGAATCAGTGACGGCAGTTCTTTCGGGTTCCATAGCGGGAGGCGATATACCACCAGCGCCACCAAACCCAGGGCCATCAGGTGAAACGCGCAGTCGAGGCGGCTTAAAAAGAGGAGTCCGAACAACAATCCTGCCAAAGCCTGATTCCCAAAGCCCATCCCGGGTGAAACAAGGTCTCTGCGCTGTGCGACATTCAGTAGGAGAAGCAGCAGGAAGATCAGTAGAGCGCTTTCCAGCCCGTTGAAGAAAAGATTAAAAACGACGGGGTTTATAAACACCAGTAAAGTCAAGAGGGCCGGAACTTTGCCGGTGCCTGCTTGAAGCAGCCTGAAAGTCAGGGCGATCGACCCGCTGAAGAGCAGCAGCAATAGGATGTAGACGAGTCGCAGGGAAAGGTCGTGATCCCCTCCGGTTACGGCATAGAGGGGGATCAGTGCCAGCATCCACAGCGGGTGGAATCCGTTGGTGGGATTGATGCCGTCGAAGCTCACTCCGTTTCCCAGAACGAAGTTGCGGGCGGTAAGATAGTAGTAAAATGAGTCGTCGCTGCCCAGGATCCCCAGAGTCCCGGGCGCGCAGAAGCAGGCAAACAGGATTCCCCCGATTGTGGCGATAATCAGTCCGATGGTCAGAGGATGAAGAACGCGCAGGTCCGGATCGCTACCTAAGCGGGAGCCTGACGGAGGAGGAGTCGGAAAGTTTTGCATCGACGAAGATGGGAGATTCTGCTTGATTGAATGTTGATGGCAGCCCCGTTTGAAGCGCCGGCACCGGCAGCTCAATAACAAATCGGACTTACCACGGAACTCACAGCCGCAACGGACACCGGCCGGGGTCTATATCCATTCGGGTCCGGTCTACACCAAAACGCCACCTGGCTTGGGACGAGCGAATTCCTGCCTGTCAAAAATGACCTCTTCAGGTTCCGTACCAAAAAATCCGGTTTCCTCCCCATTCTCATCCCGATGGTATTCAAGCCAGACTCTTACCAGAAGGCCGGAGACTGCCCACATCATCACCACACTCTCGCGGGTGTACAAAGTTTGCGCACCCATCGCCGAGAGCAGAAAGGACATGAACAGGGAAAAAGCCACGCCTCCCACCGCAGTGAAAAAGGGATCCGGCATACGGAGCAAGCGGAAACTCCACGCTACTAGGGTCAAATAAATCGGCAAGGTGAGGAGCATTCCGAGCAATCCCGTATCCAGAAGATACTCCAGATACGCGTTATGAGGGTGGGGCCAGTCTTCTCCCAGCTCGGATTTCGCGCGTTCCGCGATGCCGGAGAGCTGAAAACCGGTCCGCCCCCATCCGACTAATGGCCTTTGGAGAATACCCTCGACCGCCAAAGGCCAGATCAGCACCCGGCCCGAAGTCATTTCATCAGCGTTCTGCTCCACCACGATCGCCCCTTCATTTCCGCCAAACCCCATCAGCATCCGCTCGCGGACACTGGGCACAAGGGCCACCACAGCGATGAGTCCCACCGGTCCCAAAAACAGCAGCTTGCGCCACTTCGTCAGAGCGAAAATCACCCCAACCCCCAACATTGCGACATATCCCATCCGGCCGCCCGTCAACGCCTGGCCCAGCAGCGTGATCCCGCAAACCCCCCACACCGCAACTCGCTGCCACAGTGCGGAGAACAACCCTGAACAGCAATAGATCGCCCATGTCGCTCCGGCCAGCATCATCGAAACATCCACGCGATGGTAGCCGACGTTCCGTTCGAGTCTCCTCGCGGCCTGGACACTCAAATCCTCGCCGGAACCGATTCCGCCCACCGGCATAACTCTGATGGTCAGCAAAGCAATCAGGACATAAGTCGAAAGAATGAGTAATAAAGAGGTAATCGTTTGTTCCTTACTTCGGCACCCGTCAAACAGGATGATAGCCGGGAGCAGCCACTTAAAACAATTGACGAAGTAGGCCGCAAAGGCGCTGAATCCGGTGAGGAGGGCGGGTGGGCTGTCGGCAAAGACAACCCGCAGGAAAGCGACCAGCATCACGGCACAGAAAAGCAGGCCACGTTTTTTGATTTGCAGCGGCAGATCCCAGGCAAATCCCTCCGCCTGCCGCCGTGCCAACCAGGCCGTGACGGTGTTAATCATGAGCAGGTTCCACAGGTTGATACCCGGAATTCCGATTTTTCGCGGCATGTCGGGGTGCTCAAGCACGGCCATCATTATGATCGCTCCGCAGGTCGAAAACAACCAGCCCGGCCGCAGCTTGCGCCATCCGGGGGACCACGCGTAGGCCATTAGAAACAGGACGCAGAGGACGACGGCTAAGACGCGCAGGGACATGAAAAGAGAAAGTGCCAAGTGCCCGCTCGAGCGGCGGTTTCAGTCCGTCCGGTTAGCGGTATGGAACGGTTCATTCAAAACGGCACCGTGCGGCAGTCTGCTGCGCCGCACGTATAATCCGGTCTGTCCGCATCGCCCGGCGCTATCCTGCCCGGAGCAGTTCCGCGACAATCCGCTCCGCGGTTTTGCCGTCCCAGTAGGGAGGAATGATTCCGGTGCGGGCGGGGCCTTGGAGGGTGCTACGCAGGTCCTCCCGGAGCCGAGCCGGGGTAGTGAGGCGGTTGCTGCCGAGGATGACGGTGACAGGACGCTCAGTATTGGGGCGAAGGGTGAGACAGGGGGTGCGGAAGAAAGTGCTTTCCTCCTGGAGGCCGCCTGAATCCGTCAGCAGGCAACGCGCGTTTTCCGTGAGAGCGAGGGAGTCGTGGTACCCCACCGGCTCGATGAGCTGAAGATGGGGAGAGTCCGCAAAGGAAAGGCCGAAGGTCTCCATATTTTTCAGGGTGCGCGGATGGATAGGGAAGACCACCGGCCACTCGTTGGCGATGGCGGAAAGCTCCCGGACGATCACCTCCAGGGTGGCGCGGTCGTCCACATTGGAGGGACGGTGCAGCGTGACAAACAGAAACCCCTCCTTCTTCAGGCCAAGCCGGTCGAGAATGGCGGTGGGATTCTCCGGCAGAGTGCGGCCAATGATGGAGTCAATCATGATGTTCCCCACCGTGCGGATGCGCTTCGGGGCGACCCCCTCCCGGAGCAAATTCTGATCGGCATCCTCCGACGGCGTGAGCAGCAGATCGGCGATGGCGTCGGTGACGAGCCGGTTTATTTCCTCGGGCATGCCGCGATCGTAACTGCGCAGCCCGGCCTCTACATGGGCGACTCTGATGCCCAGCTTGGTGGCCACAAGAGTGCAGGCCACTGTGGAGTTGACATCGCCCACCACAATGACCCAGTCCGGTTTTTCCTCCAGACAGACGGGCTCGAACCGGATCATGATGTTGGCGGTCTGGACGGCGTGGGAGCCGGAACCGATTTCCAGATTGTGGTGCGGTGCCGGGATGCCCAGCTCCCGGAAAAAGATATTGGACATCTTTTCGTCATAATGCTGGCCGGTGTGCACCAGACAGAACTCCACGGCCCTAGTGTTCCCGTTGCCGGTCCGGTTGTGTGCCTCCACCGCTTTGATTAGGGGGGCGATTTTCATGAAGTTGGGACGGGCCCCGGCAATGAGGAGGAGTTTAAGCGGGGGGAGCGGCATGAGGAGAAGGTGTCAGCGTTCAGGGTGAGTCTGTCAGGCAGCAGGTCCGTTTTTGACACTGGGTCTTGGAGCGGAGGAAGTCAGCGGGCGGCGAGGACGGTGGCAGCGATCTGCTCAATGCGGTCCACAACACTGACCAAGGAGGGTGGTTCCAAGGAAGGCACTGGGGAGAAGCGGGAATGTTTGCGCAGGGGGATGACCGCGACTTCCTCCGGTGAGGTGATGAACGTCAACTTTCCTTCGGCTGCAAGATGGCGGTCTACGGCTCCAGTGGCTCCGCGGAAGACACTATACACAGGGATTCCCAGTACGGCGGCTTCGCGGTTCATGGTGCCTCCCCCGCTCACCATGAGATCGGCCTGACGAAGGAGATTCAGGCCATCAATGGCTTCTTCGGGAATGACGGTGCGCCGGTCGCGGAACCAGTCGGGATGTCGGCTTTCGAGTTCAGCTTTCTGGCGGGGATGCCGGGGAAGCAGGATGATGCGCACGCCGGGAGCGCCAACCGACCGGTCCATAAAGGCGGCAAAAAGGGTTTCGCTTTCCGGCAAATGATAGTGGGCTTCGCTGGCGGGAGGGCGGGCCACCACCAGAATGTCCTCCGGACGGAGGCCCCATGTTTCCGGCAGGGGAGTCACCGCCTGACCGCTGGTCACATACACGTTCTCCTTGATGCCGGGATAGGTGTGGACGCGGTCCGGAGGGACGGGGAGAAGATCCGGCGGAATCACTTCGGGGACTAGCATCCAGTCCGGCCGCATGCCTCGGGGATAGCGGGAGTGCTCATAATCATCAATCAGGAGCGAGGGAATCCGCAGGGCATTGGCCAGCAAAAGCTGGGCGCGGGAACCGTGGGAGAGCGCGAGGACGGGATGATAGGAAATGACCATCTCCGCCAGCTGGGCGGCCCGTTGCACCAGGCCTAAGCCTTTGCGCAGGGTTCCTTTGCCATGATGCCGGCCCACCCGGAAGACAGGAAGCTGATACCGGTCGCACAGTTCGAGAACTTGGAAAGCATCCCGTGCGGTGAGGAGCAGGGAGTATCCCCGTTTTTCCAGTTCACGGATAATGGGATCGAAGAAGGGGATGTGAGGGGTATTATCGAGATCAATCCAAATTTTCGGCCGGGAGGGATTGCCCGGGAGGGAGTCTCCCGGACTGTGCACTGCGGAACCCGGAAAACCCGCTGCCGGCAGGAGGTTCTTCTCCGTGACAAACCCGGCCACTTCCCGTGGAAGGGCGTGCCAATACTGGCCCGGGTAGCGTTCCCTGACATATTCCAGCAGTTCCCGGTACCAGCTCACAGGAAAATGATCCGGGCTGGGCGCCTGCCCGTTCATCCCCATGTAGTCTGGATGGGTGTTCAGCAGAACCATCCCTCCCTGCCGGGCGATCCAGTCCAGTTTTTCCTTCCAGATGCGATTATCCTTTTCCCGAAGCACGAGAAACAGGGTGGAATCCTGCGGTAAAGTGTAGGGTAATTCAACATATCCGGAACATGGCTTCGGGAGGTCCGCGGGGCGGGCTGGCCTGAGGAGAAAAGGGAAAATGGTGCGGGCTCCTTCCGGCTGCGGTTCAAACGGATCCGTGTCAAAGGTGGAGGCGTCATAGCTGATGTTCAGTTCATGCAGCCATTCCAGCCGTCGCAGCATAAATCCGGAACGGAAGCCCACTGCTTCCCAATCCGACAGATACTGCCTGATTCGTTCCGCATTGATAGAAAATTCCCTTCTGCTGGCGTAGAGGTGCCCGTCGTGTTTCAGATCGTGGACGCCAACCTCAAAGCCGTTTTCCCCCAACCATTGCCGGAGTTCCCCGGGGACCTCATAGGAGCCTTCCGGAATTAAATTAAAAGAGGACCGGAAACCAAGCTTTTTTTCCAGCAGGGCCAGTTCCCTGACCTGCGCCAGCCCTGCCGGCCCCTCAACGTCGTGGGTCAGAACCAGAGCAAAATCCTTGCCCCCGGGCCACCCGGGCCAATTTTCCGGTTTCTGACCGGCGGAGGGGAGTACCGGCCAGAGAGCTCCGCTGGCTTCCCTGATTCTGCGGGTCCGCCACTGCCGCACAGCCATCCGGATACTTTTGGGAATGAAGGGTTTCCAGTTGTAATAGAGCCGGGTGAAACTCATCGATGGGCGGCATGAAATCGGACAAAGCAACGCAAGGCAGGCAGTCGGAGTGGCCGCCCCTCAATCTCAACCTTGGAGCCATGAGGGAAGATTTTCCTCAGTTTTATTCAAAATCGTGGAGATATCAGCACGGGTGGCCGACAGTTCCTGAAAGCCCCGCCTAATGACTTCCCGGCTGGTTTTACCGGCATCCACGATGAGAAGCAGTTTATCCATCATACCGGCCATGGCCAGGGTGGGGCTGGTGGTTCCCATCGGAGGCATATCACAAATGATGTATTCAAAACTGCTGGCCCGGAACTTGGGAAGAAGTTCAAACAATTTGCGGGGAGTGAACGTTTTTCCATTTCGGGGCGGAACTTTGGCTACAAACAAGTTCTCCTTTTGCTGCCGCACTCCAAAATCCCCCCCCTGCTCCTTAACCCCATTCGCCCCGTCAGCGGAATGAGATTCCACAGGAAAAGGTGGCGGCTGCTCCAGACTGATGGATTCTGAATGGCCTCCGGTCAAATCCACAAACAGCACCCTGCCTTCCACGGTTTCGGCAAAGGAAGCGGCCAGGCTGGAGGCGAGGGTGGAGGTGCCGGCATCATCGGAAAATCCGGTCAATCCGATCAGCTTGGGTTTGTGGGTCAGACCGTTATGATTGAAATAGTATCCCAAGCGGTCGCGGATGGCGTCGGCGAAAGGCCGCATGAAGTGATCCTCGTCCCATGAAACGGGAGCCTCCCCCGCCCCGCGCACCACCACCCCTTCCCCGGTTGCCCCCGCCTCTAGTTGACGACGCGCCTTCAAAGCGGTGGATGACGGGGCTTTTAGCAGGGGAATGGAAAGCATCAGAGGCAGTTGCAAACTGCTTTCGATCTCCTGCGGACGTTTTACGCTCTGATCCAAGAGAAGTTCAATCAGCAAGGCCAGTCCCATTCCCAGGGCCAGTCCGCCCAAAGGCAGTCCCAAGGCGAGTATCGTTGTCTGTTTATCCGGCACGAGGACTGGCACAGTGGGCTGCTGAATGATGTCAATATTCGGCATATCGGTGCCGAGGGTCACATCGGTTTTGTCCAGAGCGTTGTCCAGTTTCTCATCCACCATGGCTTTATCTTTTTCCCGCTGGTTCAGGGTGTATTTGTCTTCATTAATTTTTTTCGTCCGCTGCAAGCGTTCATATTCCGGAACTTTTGACGTTAGCACTTTCAGGCGGTCGTCCAAACCGGCGGCCTCCTTCTTGAGGAAATCCACTCGGGCTGACATACCTGGGACCTGTGATCTGGCCTCTTCCCATGGCGGCATAGCACCCGCGGTGACGCTGGACCCGGCAGCACCGGCCCGGATCAGCGATGGATTTTTTTTCAGCAATTCCAAGCGCACGGCCTCCGCGGCGTCAATTCTCTCCCGGATATTCCGGGCTCGCTCACTGGTTGGCGTGTAAGACTGAAGAATCCGGTTTTGTTCCGCAAGCAGGGATTCCTTGCGGAGCAGCTGGGTCCGGTATGCCTCGACATCGGCAAAACTGGGTTCAGCCGTCAGGGAGGGCTCCTTCTTTCCGGTGGATCCTTTAGTGGCGGGTTCCAGAGCCGTGACATTGGCCTGCATCGCCAGCAATTCCGCTTCCGCGAGCATCAACGCTTCGTGAGCTTTGATACGTTGGGTCTCCAAGGAGGAGAGAGCCTCGGACAAGGCGGTAACCCCAAGTTGCGTCTGCAACTTCATCAGTTCGTCTTCTGCTGTTTCCATGTCCCTCTTGGCCTTGTCGCTCCGCTCGTTAGCGGCTGCAATGGCGCTGCCGGGACGATGGATTGCCAAATGCCGGATGAAATACTGCCGGACGAACTCCTTGAGGACCTCTGTGGGAACGTCCGCTCTGGCATTGGAATACGACAGGGTGATGACTTGGCTGTCCCGGCCGTTCTCCACCACTAGGTTCTTTTGGATGGCCGCCGCCGCGGCCACAATGCTCTTTCCCTGGGCATCTGCCGGGAGAATTTTTTCCGGCCCTACGATTTCCGCAACCTTGGTGAAAATATCCCAGCTGGTCAGAATCTGCAGTTCCGCATCCAGGGTGGCTTTCATGTAGCGGCCTGTGGTCGTGCCCACTTCGGATTCATATGCATCAAGGGCATTCCGGCTGATCACATACTTGACCAGCAGTTTGGCCTGCGACTGATAAATGATCGGCTTTTGAAAATACACCGACACTCCTCCCGCCAATCCGAGAAGAGTCAGGAAGATAATTTTCTTTTTGTGCCGGAAGAAAATAACCAGCATATCTTTCAGACTGACCCCCCCTTTGCGGGAGACATGCCGCAGCCGGACATTGCCGGGAGTCCGCGGTTCCACAGTGACGGGAGCATCTGACGGCGGGGGATTCATAGCGGATTGGTGGGTTGGGGGTGCGGATCGGAATGGCGGTTGGCCGGATGATCCGAAATTCCGGAAACCCCGAAATACTTGTCAGTCGAGGTGAGGATAGAGCGCCCTGCCAGCCAGCCGCGTGAGCGGTGCTGGAAGCGATTTGAAAAAAGCGGAGCGAAGGCTGGCTGAACGACTAAGGCCAGGCGCGGCGGCAGGAGCGACCGACTGCCACAGACCGGTCTTTTTCCGCCAGCGAAGATAATGGATAGGCCTTTCCACCGCACCCCACGAGCGTTTATACCGTAAAAGCCCCTCCTGTCCAGGAGTGGTGCGGCCAAAGTGCAACGACCTGACGCCGCTTTCAGCAAGATGCCGGATGGATTCCCACATGACAAACTGATTGGGTCGGCAATCCCAAGTTCGCTCATCCGAGGCTCCGAACTTGTAAACGGCCTGCCGGCCCAGCCGTAAAAAAACCGCAGCAGCGACCGCCCGCCCCTGCCCTTCCGCGAGAGCTACAAAGCCGATGTCTGCTTTGCTCAGGCACTCCTCCTGGAGGTTCTCAAAAAAAGCACGGGGCTGAGGAGGCAGCCCGTGCCTTCGGCGGGTCAGTGCGTGAAGCTGCATGTACTGCCGGATGCCCTCCCTGTCTTGGGAAATTCGGAAGGTCAGGTCGCTCGCGGCAGCTTTTCGAAGAGCCCGGCGCACCGAACCGGCCAATTGTCCGAACAGGATTCCGGGGTCGGGAGTCAGGTCCAGACAGTGCCCCAGAAAAGCGGGCGGCGCGGACGGATCAGGCAGCATTTCCCGCGATACACCGCGGAGTTCCAGCCAGTCCCAGTTTCTTTGGCGGGCAAGGTGGATCAAGGCGTCCTGACAAGAACCGGAGTTATGACCCGGAAGCAGCAGCGGCGGTGCGAGATCCGCAAAGGGAAGACCGACTCCCCGGTATCCGGTGCAGCGGCTGCGCACTTCACCCAGCGGGATGAGGGAGGCAGGACGGAAGGAAGAGGAAACGGAAGGCGAATTCTCCGCCACGATCCGCAGATGGAAAGGCTGGTGCCCGTAAGTCCTGTGCAGCACCCGCGCCCATGCGGAGGAGTGGAAAGGAGTCGCTTCGGGATATTGCGCAAGACAGTCCTCCCATGTTCCAGGTGAGCCAAGCGGATCCAGCAATTCCATGAGACAGGGCGGTCAAGCCGCCAAAGCAAAGCCGGCCATCCTCCTTACAGGCCACGCAGCACCTGCCATAAAATTCTTTCGATTACTCATAAATTTTAAAGCCCAATAAAATATCCTCCAGTCGCCGCCAGCCGGATCACCATGTTTCCCGGCGGCCCATCCCGGCCCGCGCCAGCCAGCCTCCAAGTCTGGCAATCGCCGGGGTGCGGTATGGCGGAGGCCGCATTTTGGCGGGACAGCGACGCCTTCGCATCAGCCCAGCCGTCAGGATCACCGCTTTCCGGACGGGAGAAGGCGCGGCTGTGGTCATTGCGGTCCGGTTGCGGATTTTCATCCTGTTTTCCAGCAAATTGACTTGAGCTATACAGCCAATTTTCCAGAAAACGCAATATTTTTCACTCTGTGGTTGCGGGTAATCCAAAGCTTTAAAACTCTGGTAACGGTGCGGACCTGCTCTTCAGTCAGTTCAGGGAAAATGGGAAGGGAAAGAAATTCGCGGGAGCAGCGCTCCGCAACCGGGAAGGAACCTTCCGGGAGCCCAAGGAAATGATAGGCCTTCTGGCGGTGAATCGGAACCGGATAATGAATACTGCACCCGATGCCGGCACCCTGCATCGCTGCAAAAACGGCATCCCGGCAGGGAATCCGCACGGGAAACTGATGCCATGCGTGCTCCACCTCTGGAAGGGAAGCGGGTAAAACCAAATCCGGGATGCCGCCAAGCTGCTCGAAATACCAGCCGGCCCGCTGGCGGCGTTGGGCGTTGCGCTCTTCAAGGAATGGCAACTTGGTGCTGAGCACGGCTGCCTGCAACCCGTCCATCCGGCCATTCCAGCCGATCACTTCGTGCTGATACTTCTCGAACTGCCCGTGGTCGCGGAGTCTTTGGAGTTTCTGCGCCAATTCCCCATCGTTTGTGATTACCGCTCCGGCCTCGCCAAAGGCTCCCAGATTTTTGACCGGATGAAAGCTGAAACACCCTGCGAGGCCCATGGATCCCGCCATTTTTCCATCGTACCGCGCGCCATGGGCCTGAGCGGCATCCTCCACGACGGGGAGCCCATGCTCCTGCGCTATCGCAAGGATCGCCTCCATATTCGCCGGGTGTCCAAACAAGTGGACCGGGATGATGGCTTTGGTCCGGGAGGAGATGGCCGCCTTCAGTAAGCCTGGATCCATGTTGCAGTCAGCCTCCTGGATATCCACGAATACCGGTTTGGCGCCACAGAAGCTGATGGCCTCCGCGGTGGCGATAAAACTGCTGGGAACGGTGATAACCTCATCCCCGGGGCCGATTCCCATCGCCAGCAGCACCATCCAGAGGGCCACCGTGCCATTCGCCACCCCCACGGCGTAAGTTGTGCCGCAGTAGGCTGCGAACTCCGCTTCGAACCGCTCCACCCATGGCCCGCCGGCGAAAGCAGCCTCCGCGATCACCGCCCCCATGGCACCGTCAAAGGCTGCCTGATGCTGGCGATACTGGGATTTCAAATCCAGAAAGGGAACTGTCAGGCGGGAAGACATGGCGGTCAGGATATTCATCTCAGAACTCCGGTGCAGCGTCCGGAACGGTGTCAGTACGTTGTCTTTGATTCTTCTATCCGCCCGCCGCGAGGCTTTTGGCCGGATTGCCTGCCACAGTGGCTCCATCGGGGACATCCCGGGTCACCACACTCCCGGCCCCCACCATGGCTCTTTCTCCAATGGTGACCCCCCCTAGAATGGTGGCGCCGGAGCCGATGGATGCCCCTCTCCTGACGAGGATAGGTTCACATTTCCAATCGGCCTCGCTTTGAGGAAGACCATTCGCCCGGGTGGCCCGGGGCCAAAGATCGTTGATAAATGTCACTCCATGCCCCACAAAGACTTCCGCCTCCAGAGTTACTCCTTGGCAGATGAACGTATGACTGGAAATCTTGCAGCGTTCTCCAATGCGGACCCCTTTTTGAATTTCCACGAAAGTTCCTATCCGCGTTTCATCTCCGACCTCGCACCCGTAAAGATTCACAAAGTGGTGAATCTTTACATCTTTCCCCAGCTTAACGTCCGCTGCAAGGAATTGAGACTCATTCATGGGAACCTGTTTATCCAATTTTTCATGCTGCCGCCCTTGGTTCGTTGGGATCCGTTTCCGGTTCCGAAACCTGCTGCCTTCTTTGAAATTGTCTGCTAGTCCATGGTAACGGACTCTTTTCCGGAAAGACCGGACGGGCTAATTCTTTACATTTTCCCCCAACTTAACGTCCACTGCGAGGAATTGAGACTCATTCATGGGAACCTGTTTATCCAATTTTTCATGCTGCCGCCCTTGGTTCGTTGGGATCCGTTTCCGGTTCCGAAACCTGCTGCCTTATTTGAAATTATCCGCTAGCTCTCATAGTAACGGACCCTTTCCGGAAAGACCGGACTGGCTAATATGGAACCAGCCAAGCCCCGTTTGGGAAATTCGCCCGATAAAACGCTCGGGACGATAATAGTTCCTCCTCGCAAGGACGCAACTTTTATTTATTCCAACTTAACGAAAGGCTTTACCGATGATGACCGGAAGTCTTCATTGTCTTTCGGCGGAATGCTTCGCTTTGCGGGAAAATTACTAACTAAAAACTTTACGGAAGATGACCGGAAGTCTTCAGTGCCTTTCGGGTGGATGCTTCGCTGGAAGGGAAAACCCTTAACGAAAGACTTTATGGAGAATGACCGAAAGTCTTCAAGGCCTGTCGGTTGGGTGCTTCACCAGGAGCCGCGATAGCTGCGGACCAAGGACACAGGCTTAATTCTCTTCAGTGCCGTTTCACTGGGAGGAAAAACCCTTAACGGAAGACTTTACGGAGGATGACCGGAAGTCTTCACCACCTTTCGGCTGGATGTTTCACTGGGAGGAAAACCCCTTAACGGAAGATTTCATGAAAGATGACCGGGAGTCTTCGGTGCTTTTCGGGTGGATGCTTCGCTGGGAGCGAAAACTCTAACGGGATACTTTACGGAAGATGACCGGGAGTCTTCGGTGCTTTTCGGGTGGATGCTTCGCTGGGAGAAGCCGAAGTAGTTGAAATTCATAATGAGTTGTAGACGGGAGGTCGGGAGATGCCCTGTTTGGCAGAGCGGAGCCTCCCGAGCTCGGATTCAGATGAGGTAGCAGACAGCATTCTCGGCAGTTCTGTTCCGAGAACGGGCCGTATGAGAATCCGGCAGGGCCGCATATTCCTGCGGAACTGCCGGCGGGGTATTTGTTATCATGCATTCCGGCAACACCCGCCGGTTTGCCGGCGGCGCATGGGCATGACAGGACCGGGAAGCTTCGGAACGGTGGCTGCCCCGGTGAATACCTATGGTTTTTTCAGCGCGGCGGCTTTTTGGGCCGACAGACGGGCGTTTACAGCGGCCTGCTCCCCGGCAATCCGCGCCAGGCCCTCCACCAGTTTCGCGTCGGTGGCCCAGTCCAGCTGGTGCCAGCGCAGAAGCTCCATCATGCGCCGGCTGGGGCGCTGCCCGGTCATCTCCGCCAGCGGCAGGGGCCTAAATGAGGCACAGACAGATCTGCATCCGCACCCCGTTTTGACTCTCGGTAAACCAGTGCCGGCAGGGCACAAGGCACTTGAGCCAGCGGAAAAGCATTCCTCACCAGCCAGCACTGCCGGTAAAGCTCCATGATTTCAGTGGCGCCCGGATCCCCTCACTCACCGCTGGCTACCAGGATGACCGGCTCGTCCATGCCAAATTTTTGGAAACGGATCACGTGCCACGGGCTGTAATATCCAGCTTTGCCATGGCCCGGCCGGCCGGTGACGTTACACTCCACGTCCTGCGTCAAAGCTTTCAGCTCCGTCTCCTGTGTTCCCTGCACCTCCATGGCGGCGGTGCGGCACAGACGCACCGAAAAGCCGCAGCCTTTCTATGCCAGCTGCTCCAACACACCGTAGTCACCGCCATAATAACGCTCCCCGATGTAAAACTACCCCGGAGCGCGCATTGGCCAGCCAAGGGCGCTAGGGCTTGTCGACATTGCCTCCAGTTGCTCTTTTGAACAAGCGAAGGCTTGAAATGGCGGTGCGGGGATTGAATTTTTGCAGTCTGACTTATGACTGACTTTCACAGTTTCATGCCGGGGACGCTGCGCGGGTTCCTCAAACAGCTGATCGGGGAGTTCCGTGGCCCCAGCCATGGCTCCCCCGGCGGGGGCCGGGTGG
>JAQGPJ010000117.1 GCA_028293125.1 Verrucomicrobiales bacterium
TGGATCCGCGCCTGCCCGCCGATCCCGGCGGCTGGCGGGAGATCAGCCGCGTGTCCACCGACCGCCTGGAGCGCGGGCCCAGACGACTGATCATTCTGCGTGTCACCCGGCCTGTTCATGTCCTGCGCGACCAGCCCTTCGCCGCGCCGGTGACCGCGCCCACGCCCGCGCAGCTGGTGCCCGGCGGCTTTTTTGGACCGCAGCTCATGGCGGATCTGGTGCTGGGCAAATATCTTTACCACCAGCCGCTTCACCGGCAGGCCAAAGCCCTGGAATGGGAACGCGGCGTCATTCTTTCCGCCGCCACCCTGTGCCAGACCATCGGCCGCATCGCGGAGGCGGTGGAGCCCGTGGTCCGCGCGATGACGGAGGAACTGTGGCGCGCGCCCTGTGTGCAGTTCGATCCCACGCCGGTCCGCTGCCTGAGCCGGGAGCACACCGGCGGCTCCTTCATGGGACAGATATGGGTCTGCGCCGTGCCCGGCGGCGACGTGCTGTACACATGGAGCCAAAGCAAAGCCGCCACTGTCGCCGAAGGTATTATCCCTTCCGGCTATGCAGGCATCCTCCAGAGCGACGACGGCGCGGAGCTGCTCTGCTTTTTAAAGGGCGGCAAAGGCCGCTTCAAACCGCCGCCGGGCATCCGGCGCGCCGCCTGCCGGGCGCACATCCGGCGGAAGTTTTTCGAGGCCGCCAAAGCCGGATGCCCCATCGCCGCGCAGCTGCTCAAAATCATCAATGTGTTATACCGCGTTGAAACGGACGCCCGGACCAAAGGCGCTCAATGCAGGAGGAGCGCGCCCTCCTGCGCCAGCGCCGTGCCCGCCGCCACCAACCGGACGGTGCACACCTTGACTCCCGCAGCCTACACCGCCCTCACTGACGGCGGGGACATGGTGCAGCCCTCAAAAGCCGCCTTCACCGTCTGGCAGCCTATCGAGTAATTACCCAGCAGACATCATTTTAAGCACGAACTTATCGAGCAAATCCTGGCGCACCAAACGTCCAACCTCGTCGTCGCGTTTGAGGAAGCGGTTTGTAATGGCGTCCGCTTCGTCCAGTGCTTGTTTCTCGTAGGTCGCACGGAGCCCTTCGGGAAGATCTCTCCAAAATCCATCAATGGCCCGCTGGCGGGCGGCCTCCTTAGTTTTTTCGAGTTCCGCTGCTTCTCTCTTCTTGGCTTCGCGTTTGGTTTTGCGGGTGGCCGCTTCCACTTCCTTCCGTTGCCTGTCCTCCTCGGAACTAAGGTCCGGAGGTTTCGCGTATTCAGCTCGGATGGCGCTGACGAGGTATCCCGCCGGGTTTCGGATGATTTTTCGATCCTTTTGAGCCATGAGGAAATCGAACGACATCATCTGCTGAGCAATCAGGTCCGCCGGGTACTGCGAAACAAGTGATTCTGCTGCCTCCAAGGCTACTCCACGCTCTTTTAGGGCCAGGACCAAGGGTGACGCCGCCCCTGCCTCCCTGAGGGCATCGGGAGTGTTTTGACGGGCCTTATGGAAAAAAATATGCCAAATACCCTGAGCTGTCCTGCGGAACCGCTCTGAGGTCGGCAGCGGCACGATAAATCCCTTCGCTTCAAGTTCATCAAGGGCGGGCTTTAGCTTACGCTTCAGGTTCGAAACGTCGTAGTTCCGGGACAGCCCGATGTGTTCAAAGCAAAGTTCCTTGATTTCAAACTTCCACTCCCCCCGGAGAAAGAACCTTTTGTCGAGGAAGCGGTAGAGCCGTTTGGCAATGGCACTGCTCAATTCGACGAAGAAGGAAAAGTCGATGCTTTTGAGGTTTCCGGCGTCAAAACTGCGCCAAATCACGTCGTTCCAAGTGAAGAAACACAACGGCAACTCCAGTTGCGGAGAGGTTCCGTTTTTCGAATCCCGGCTGATGATCGACACGTTGTCGAGGATGTGGAATTTTTCGTCGCGCCAGCATTTGTTTGCTTTGTCCCACCACGCTTTTTCGTAATAGAGCGTTACTCCGACCCAGCGGTTAAGCGCAGTTTCCAGCCGTTCGTAGCTTCGGCCGGAGTCACCCCATCCAAGCATTGCAATGATTTGTGAGCGGCTAAAGCTCATTTTGCGGCCTGTAAACTTCTGGAGCTTGCTTACCTGAACCAAGGCGAGCATGACTTCGTCATCAAGAGCCGTAGGCAGGCCATACTGGTCGGAGGCCGTAATGGTAAGTTTCCTCGTGATGACTTCACCGCGACGCTCGTCATAAATCCGATCTTCGAAAACCATGGTCTTCTGATCGGGGTCCAGCCGGTCGGAAATGGACGATAGGGGGAATTCTGCGAGATTTAGCTCATCTTTCCCATCGATCAGGAGGGGGGGCGGCAGCGCTTGTTCCAAAGGGACAGTATCGGGAAAAAGGTCATGCATAATATTTCAAGGCTCCCAAAAAGAACAGCAGCAGTTTCCCTTGTTTGTTTGTTCTTGAGTTTGATCAGAGTTTAAGAGTTGCCGCAAAATAAAGCGTTGATATTCAACAAGTTGAAAGCCGAAACCATGTCTCATTACACGGAGAACCATGTCTCATTACACGGAGAACCATGTCTCGTTTCACGGAAGGTCGGATCTCATTACACAATCCAGCACCATGTTTCAGTTCACGGACGAAACCTGTCTCAAAGCACGGGGAATTCCTGTCTCGTTTCACGAAACACTTTTTTACCCGGCACCGGACTTTCGTCAAGGATTTGAGGTGCGGTAGATTTCTGGACGGGTGCGACCGCCAAAGCATGTAACCGGTAAGCTCGCCGTGGGTGCCAGGCTTGTGACGGGATCCGGATTTCCATAATTGGAAGTCAGGAAAAGCGCTTTACTTTCCGCCCCCGGCGGTCATGACCCGCCTCCAGCGCCACTCCGACGGCAGCATCACCCTGCACACGGAAGTCTCCGTCCGCTTGCCAGCGGGGCGCCTCCATGCTGGAGGCGGAGGACCAACTCATGGCCGCCGTCAACGGGGCGGGAGCCGGGCTCACCGGGCACCTCCTCAGCTCCCTTGACGCCGATGGCCGGGCGCTTGTGAGCGGGGAAGGCCGGACTCTCACCGCCAAACGCGCCAGGGAGAAGCGCCATGTCCAAACTCCTTATGGCTGCGTGGTGGTGGAGCGCTGGGGTACCAGTCCAGCAAGGGCGGAGCCTGCCACTGTCCTCTGTACGGAGCCGCCAGTCCCATCGGAGCCGCCACTCCGAAATTCGCGCAGATGCTCAGCCGTAAAATGGTGGGGCTCCCCGTGGCGGAGGCGGTGCGCGACCTCCGGGAAAACCACGCCCGGGCCGTGACCGCGGACTTCGTGCAGCGGCTCACAGGCTTGGTTGGAGCTCTTGCCCAAAGCGTGATCCCGGTGGCCGGAGCGGCCACGCTCCTTGGGCCGGAGAAGGTGGCCTCCGTGTCCATCGCGTCGACGGGGCCTGCCTTCGCATGGGCATGCCCGCCGAAGCGGAGGCGGAGAGTCCACAGGCCACCGATGGGGGCGCAAAGGCTGCACCTGCGAACGGCGCGTGGGGATGGTGAGGATAAAAATCAGGGAAAAACCGCCTTTTGGAACACCATGGTGAAGGAGGTGGCCACCGTCAAAGCCCGCTATCCGGGCACCACATACACCGGTCTGAGTGACGGGGCCAGCGACCTCCTGCCTTGGCTTAGAGTATTTTAAATAATTTTATAGCCGCAGGAACCGAACCAGCCTTTGGCATTCTGTGGAGTCACCGCATCCAGCGCCGAGGCAATGGTCTCCAACAGCTTTTCGTGAGTGCGGGCCGCGGTTGTGCGAAGGGAGGTCTTCACCTTGCTCCATATCTTTTCAATGGGATTGAAGTCCGGGGAATACGGCGGCAGGAACCCCGCCTCCGCCCCCGCGCTTTGAATCAGGGCGATGGCGGGCGCGCTTTTATGGGCCCGCAGGTTGTCCATGAACACGACATCGCCGGGACGCAGGGTGGGCAGGAGAATCTCCCGGACATACGTCCGGAAAACCTCCGTGCCCGCGGCGCCTTTGATGGTCATGCACGCGGTGGTTCCGTCCAGCCGGACGGAGGATATCATGGGTGGTGGTGTTCCAGCGCCCGGCTGGGGCATAGGCATGCAGGCGCCGGCCGCGCGGAGCGCGGCCATACAGCCGCACCATGTTGGTTTTGGCGAAGGACTCGTCGATGAACACCAGCTTTTCCGGATTCAGCTCCGGCTGGCGCTCCGCCCACCCGGTCCGCGCCCGGGCGACGTCCGCGCGGTCCTGTCCACTGGCCCGGAGCGTCTTTTTTTATATGTCAGGCCCATATCCTTCAGGACATAATGGATGGCCGGCAGGGTGCATTCCAGGCCCAGGCGCTCCCTCAGCGCGGCCAGCGTCAGGTCCGGCTCTTTGGCCACAAGCTCCGCCAAGGCCTGACGGTGGCTCTCCAGGATGACAGGCTTGCGTCCACAGAGAAAGTAACGGTTCTCCAGCGTTCCGGTGCGGCGGCGCTGGAGCAGCAGTTTTTTGACCATGCCCAGGGACACCATGAAGCGGGAGGCGATCTGCGCCTGCGTGCCCTCCTTGGCATCGCAGCAGGCCACGATGCGCTCACGCAGGTCAAGGGACAGGGTCTTTAAGGCTTTCATCCGGGAATTTTTGTGTCACTTTTGAGAAAAGCCACAAAATTAATTTAAAATTCTCTAAACCAGCACCAAAATGACCGAAGTCCGGGGCCTACCTCACTGCCCATCCATGGCTTATTCAGACCGACCGGCAAAAAAGGATGGGCAGCCTATGACCCACTCTGGGAAAGTTGAAGGTATTGCTTACACTGTCCAAATATCCTACGGTGAAATTGCCGAAGGTGGAGTTAGTGGTGTTGGCCGACTGGGAGGCGGCAAAGGCCGTGTTGGCGTCAAAGCCGACGGCAAGACTGGTGCCGGCGAGAGCGCCCGCCAGAAGTTGAGTGATGAGAGTGTTTGCATGCGGGGTAACCGTAAGCTTAATTCATGCCACTAATTCGATAAGTGTTTTGAAAATATTTTGTAAATCATTGATAATAAAAGAATTACGAGAAAATTAATAAATAATTTCTGTCGTTTTCCGAAATTGATTGAATTTCAGGTTGTAAGCGAACCCGACACTTTAAGGTGGTCCCAATAATTTGGACCACCGGTTAAGCTGTAGTTTTGGTGGACGGACCTTGTGGGAGCACTGAACCAACAACAGCCAAGGTGAAAGCCAAACGCAGAAGACATGATCCTCAGTTCAAAGCCAAAGTGCCGCTGGAAGCACTCAAGGGGTGAAACATCCAGGAGATTGCCAAAGAGTCCGGGGCGGGGAGGCAGGAAAGCTGCAGCAGGGAAAATGCGGCATGAGGGGCCTCCTGCTGCCAACTTAAACCGTCCCTCCCCTGACCCCGAAATTGGGAGCTCTCAGGTTCCGCCGCATGCCGGACCCTGCTGCGCTCCAGTCCGGCATGCGCCTTGTGCTACAGGCTGCCATATCTGCCCGGTCCGCCGCACCGGACTTGGCATATGGAAAGATGTGCGTGGACAAACATTTACTGTCCACCGCCATAGTGCTCCGATTTCCATGGGGAATGAAATTACTTTATTAAACCAAGAGTTGTATATCTTATTTGCGGAGGTCTCTTAGAGGGTGTCGTCACAAGATTCGCTTGACTTGATACTTCAGACAAGGAAATTCTGACTTGATGTCTGAGAATTATCATCGTCATGATCTGCCGGACCGAATCTGGAATGTTCTGGAGCCGCTTCTTCCAAGAGGGGCGGGAAGCCGGGGCGAAGTGGCCCGTGACAACCGCCTTTTCCTCAATGCCGTGATGTGGATTCTGCGCACCGGTTCCCCGTGGCGGGATTTGCCAAGGGATTGCGGGGATTGGAAAAACATCCACCGCCGCTTCTGCCGCTGGCGGGACAGGGGACATTGGGAAAAACTGCTGGCACAGCTGATGAAGGATCCTGATTACGAGTGGCTGATGATTGACGCCAGCCATGTGAAGGTGCATGCCCATGCG
>JAQGPJ010000046.1 GCA_028293125.1 Verrucomicrobiales bacterium
GCTCCGCCAGCACGGTGAACTTTCCATGGCGTTTGAGGGCTTTGACCCAGACGTCCTCCTCCGCCGCATAGTGCGCCGCGCTGAATCCGCCCGTGGCCTCAAATCCCCGGCGGGTGCAGAACAGGAATGCCCCGCCGGTCCGATGCAGGACCCGCCGCATCGCGAGGACCATGGCGGGATACAGCACCCGGAACCAGAACGGCAGTCGCCCCTCGAAGCGCGGCACGCACCCGCCTCCGGCCGCTCCATCGCCGAGGGCGCGGAGCACGGAGCGGATCACCTCCCCTGTCACCAGCGTGTCCGCGTCCACGAAAAGGAAAATGTCCCCGTGCGCCTCTTTAGCACCCGCATTCCTCGTGACGGAGATCTGCCGGTGCTCCACTCTTATGACCCGCGCCCCATGACTGCGGGCGATGGAGGCTGTCGCGTCCGTGGAGGCGTCGTCCACGACGATTATTTCATGGGAGGCTTCAATCTCCGCCATCGCCGCGCGGATGGCCGGGAGGCAACGGCCAAGCCAAGCCTGCTCATTATGGGCTGGAATGATGAATGAGAGCATTGGCGTGCCGCAGGCTCCGGGAAGAACGGGTGCCCGCAATGTGAATACCGGCCGGAGTGGCAGGATCGGGGACAGGGATGGCGGAAAAGCTGCTTTTTCCAAGGTGCCGCGCCGCGAAAAGCCACCGGCCCAATGATGGAGCTTACTGGTTCAAAAACCCATCGCACTCAGGAAGTTTTCGGAATCTTTGTCCGCCGCCCTGAACCTCCCTGCGCGGCCCCATTCCCGCATCAAGTATGAAAATTCCCGCCATCCGCCTGCCCGTCCTGTGCTGTTTTCTGTCCATCATGCCCGCCGCGCGGGCGGGCCAGGATATGCCGGCGCCGGCCCAGGCGGCTCCCAGCCTGCCGGCCCGGACCGGCTCCATTTTTGAGGCGGGAACCATCGAGCTTCAAAGCGGCATGGGAGCCTACTGGTCCTTTATCCCTGACGGCTCCGAGCGTCCTGACCTAGATTACACCCTGTCCACCTACCGTCTGGGGATCATGCTGAGCGATGTTCATGGCGATGGCTGGCTGCGGGGAAACACGGAGTTTCTGCTGGAGGGGTTTTATGGATCGGTGATCACGGGACCCGGCGACTGGCTGGCGGGAGGAGCACTGCAGCTGCGCTACAACTTCGTGCAGCCGGAGGCGAAGTGGATTCCCTACTTTCAGATCGGAGCCGGAGGCCTCTGGAATGATATTCACAAGGACAAATCCCAGGAGCTCATCGGCCAGTCTTTTGAATTCAACCTTCAGGCCACGCTGGGGCTGCGCCGCCAGATCAATTCCCGCTGGGGGGTGACGCTGGAGGGAGGCTACCGCCACATTTCCAACGCCGATCTGGCTGACCGCAACCGCGGGCTGGATTCCCTTGGGTTTCTGGTGGGCCTGGTGCGCACGTTCTGATCGGTTCCGCGTGGGAGGGGCGGGGGCGAACCTGCGGACCGGAAAAATCCACCTTTTTTGACTGGGAGCCCTTTCGGCCCCGGCAGCCTTCGGAAAATTTCAGTAACGGGGCTTTACATTGCGGGCCTGACGCTTTTGCTCCCGTCTGGCCATCTCCTCCTGCCAGAGTTCCTGCCGGGTCCTGCGACCGGTGGTCAGAAGCACGATGAGGAGGCCCGGCACGAAAAGCAGTCCGCAGAGCAGGCCGCGGGTCCACGATCCGTGCCGGGTGCGGGAGGCCATGCCGCAGCCTACCACCCAGAGCACCAGCGCCGCGCCGATGCGCAGCTGGTATTTGAATATCTGATCAGGAGTCCCCGCCACCCCCTCCATCAGATAAAATCCGTTGAGCAGCAGGCTCGCGCCGGACGCGCCAAGGGTCATGGCGGCGATGACCGGGTAGGTGTGCCAGAAATTGCTGTTCATGGGAGGAAACGGCAGCGGCAATGATGCCAGAGCGGAGTGAAAGACCTTTAGCCATTTCCCGGCCCGCAGGCCGCCCGATGCTTTTTTCGGTTCCGGCGGGACAGCCAAAACACTTGAGACAGCCGGGGATGTTCCCGCATTTTTTGCCCTTCCGAGGCTGGCGGTTGTGGGAGGGATGGCTGCCCCGTCGGCTCATGGTGAAAATGCCGGTTCCAAGATGTTCAGCAGGGGATACGCCCATCACGCCGGCAGTTCAGCGCGGGTGGGCGGAGACAGCCCGGCGCGTGCGCCGTCCTCAGCAAAGGGAGCGCCCGCGTGTTTGTCAGGCCCCGCTACTTGTAAGTGGCGGGGTTCTCCGTTCCGGGCTTTTCAGGTGTGCCGGCCGGAGTGCGCCTCGTCCAGTCCGCCGCATCGTCGAAAAGAGAGATGCTTTCCAGGGGCGTTCCGCCGTCGGGGTGCCGCTTTTCCCCGTGACCTGAATTTGCACTCTCCCAGTCCTCATCGCGGAGGGATTGCACGGTGTCGGATGCGTCTTTGCCGGATGAATGGGAAGGATTTTGGGGGGAGTTCATACCAGGTGAACGGTCCGGTTCGGCCCGCCGAATGCAGGAAAAAAGTCCGCCGGTGAAAATATTTCCGATCGCCCTGGCGCCGCCGCCCCCCGCCTCAGTTCAGCCGGCCCCCCTTCCCCATTCCTCCACTGAGGGATTCATGCATATCCCGGCAGAGGTGCAGAAAACCCGCCACCGCCTCCTCGGGCAGGAGCCCAGCGCTCTCCGCTTCGGCGGCAACCTCGCCCAAAGCTCGCGCCACCGCTCCTGGTACCACATCCGCCATCCTCTCGCCGAAGCGACGCGCGATCTCCGCACGCGTTTCAAGGCTGAAGGGGCCAAAGCCGGAGGAGGAGTTGTTACTGTTCATGGGCCGGTGCCGTATGCATGACCGGTCTTACCCGCAAGCGCCGCATCTGCCCCGTGAGGAAGCGGATGACACCCGGCCCTCCAAAAATCACACTTATACAAGTTTAAAATTATACCTGTTTCAGCGTATACATGCATACCTGTTTCAATCGCGCAGAATCTTCTGGATGGTGCTTTTCCCTTTTTTGATGAAGAGCAGGTCCAGCGCCTCATGGAGAAGGTCCTGCACCGAGGTCTCCTCCTCCGCCGCCAGAATCTTCAGCTGCTTGGCCACAGTCGGCGGGAAGTGGCCGGCGATCAGACGCGTCCCCTCCCGTGAGGGCCGGGCGAATTTTGCCGCCCCCTTGGCCGCCGGCGCGGCTGGACTTTCAGCCATGGCGTCCTCCTTCTCCGGAGGCGCGGATTCCCCCCGCGGCGGGGAGGCGGCCTGGGCGTCCAGGACGGCCTGCAGCGCATTCTTAGGCTTTTTCAGATTCATCGGACAAGTTTAACTGTATACACGTATACTTGTAAAGTTGTTTGATCTCCTCGGCGGCTTTTCCGTCCGGCTCCACCTCCTGCGCCGCCTGTCCGGTCTGCTGCGCTCGGGAAAAGGCGATCCGCTGCCCGATCCGCACCGGGCACAGCGTCACCCCCATGGCGCTCACCGTTTCGATGGTGTCCGCCAGCTCCCTCCCCGCCGGCGGGCAGAAGGTCAGCACCACGGCGCAGGGCGTCTTGTGGTGCCGCACCAGCTCCGTCGTTTTGGTCATCGCCATGATGTCCAGCACGGCGGGCCGTGTCGGGATCAGGACGAAGTCCGCATGCTGTGCGGACTCATAGGCCACATCCTTGGCGAACGGCGGCGCATCGATGATGGCCAGATCACAGCCCGTTTTGGCCGCCGCCTTCAGCAGGTGCCCCAGCCGGGAGGGGGGCACCGCCGCCACTGCCGGAGTGCTCGCCTCCCGCGTGTCGCTCCAGAAGCTGGCGCTGGCCTGGGGATCAAGATCAAAAACAGCGGTCCGCTTTCCGTCCGCTTCGGCGGCCACCGCAAGAGCCGTCGCGAGTGTGGTTTTACCCACCCCGCCCTTCTGGGAAATAATGGCAAGAGTCTTCATCCGAAAAGTTTACGTGTATACACCTCAACTTGTATCCACGTTTGGTCAACCCTCAATGGATGGCCGGCCTCCGGAACATGGCATGGGGGGAATCACCCTTCTTCCCCCCGGCCTCACCGCCGGGTTTCAGGCCGCTTGCGGATGGCCGCGCCTCCCTTGCCTGTGCGGGCTTGTGCGGCGCGGGGATTCATTGAAAGCGTGCATACGTGTATACACTTTAGTCTGTATCCGTGTTTGGTCATCGGGAAGCGGGCGGCCAGCCTCCGGAACACCCCTCCGAGAATCACCCCTCCTCCAAAAGTGCCCGCCGGCCCCTAGGGCGCGGCACCGCATGGCCGCCGCCTTCCGCGCCACCGGGGGCACGGCGGGTTTTCAGACCCCCGTCATCGAAAAATCGCATACATGTATACATGTTTAAGTGGATACGTCCCTCCCGACCGGGTTTTTACCTTTGGACAACTCCAGTGCTCCCCCGCACCCCATCCCCTCAGCTTGAAAACTTAAACTGGCTGGTGCGGAACCACCCTGCGGATGGCCGAATTTCGCACGGAAACCGCCCTCTTTTCAATCCAATCCCTCCGGAAGTATGACCACAGCGGACTTTCACACTCAGACCAAATGAGACGTGTTTCCGGGCGATTTTCGGTTCTTGACGGTCCGCATTCAATTCTGTTCACTTTTTTCCAGATTCCTCACATGCATTTTTGCCCGGTTTTGACTTTTGACTTGCATTTTCACCCATCGGGTCCCCCAATTTGACTGATGACATGCAAAATGAGGCTTTTTTTGACGGTTGACCTACTTTTTTTTGACGGTCGACCTTCAAAAATTCCGAATTTCTTGACGGTTGACCTTCAAAAGTTTGACGGTTGACATATTTTTTTCTTTCTAACTCGTTGATTATCAACGAGTTACGGCCCTCTAAAATAGTAAAATATGGTGTACAAAGGACATCACCATTCGCGCATACGCGCGCGTGGTGGTGCTTTTCGAGCCTGTGAATTTGTTCAGAAAACCGCTGAAAATCGCTGAAAAATGCCTGGAAAACCGCTGAAAATACCGCTGGAGCTGCCGGAAATGGATTTCGACTCCGCCGTCTCGGATGGCAGGGATGAACTGAATTTGGCCGAATTTCCACTCTCGGTCCTGTCTGCCCGCCACACGGATCAGGACACCAAGGTGCTCGTCTTTGAGGACCGGGTATGGGACAGCGGGAATTCCGCAATGGTTTTCCGGAAAGTCACGGTCTCATCCTCCGCCGACTGCGGGCTGCCCACCCCCACGGATGAGGACGTGCTGCTGGCGCTCATCCAGCTCACACGCCAGCAGGGGTTCAGATCCCGCCGCGTGCAGTTTTCCCGGGCCCAGATCATCCAGCTGCTGGGCTGGGACGTGAACGGCCAGACCTATGCCCGGCTCCTGAAATCGTTGAGCAAATGGCTGGGGGTGAACATCAGGTGGACTCAGGCTTGGCGCGACTACGCCCAGCAGTCGGCATGGAAGGACCATGGTGTCGTTCTGATTCAGGATTTCCATATCGAGCGGGGGGCCGACAGCTGCCACGTCACCTGGTCCGATCACATGTTCGCCAGCTTCACCGCCGGGAACCTGAAAACGCTGGATTTCCGCCTTTACCGCACCCTGCCCACCCCCATCTCCAAGCGCATGTACCGCTTTCTGGACAAGCGGTTCTATGGCCGCGCGTCCCTGAAATTTGACCTCGCCACTTTCGCCTACGAGAAAATCGGCATCAAGCGCACCTGCGGGCTGAACAACGTCAAGCAGCAGCTCAGATCCGCCATTGAGGAGCTGGTGGCGGTGGGTTTCCTGAAGGGGGCCAGTGACCAGGACCGCTACCACAAAAGGCGGGCGGGCGAGTGGGATGTGCTCTTCGAGGCCGCCGCCGACCGCCAGAAAGGCAAAGCCCCGCTTCCGGCGGAGGATGTGGAGGTGGAGGTGGTTCCGTCCACTGAGCAGGAGCTTGTCCGCCGGGGCGTCAGCCGTGGCCGGGCCAAAAGGCTGGCCGGGCGGTATCCCGAGGAGCACATCCGCGGGCAGCTGGAGGCCTTCGATTTCCTCATGTCGGCGAAGGGAAATGAGACACAGCGGCCCAAAAACCCCGGTGGCTACCTCGCCGAATCTATCCGCGAGAAATATGCTCCGCCGGCGGGGTATGAGTCCGCCGAGCAAAGAAGGAAACGCGAGAAGGCCGCCGCCGCCAGAGCCGGGAAGGTGGCTGCCAAAGCCAGCCGGGAGGAGCGGACCGTCGTCGCCGCCCGGCAGGGAGCCGACGCCACAGCCGCCCGCGTCCAGGCGTTCTTGGACCGCCTGTCACCAGCGGCGCGGGAAGCCATTGAGGCCGAGGCCCTCGCCGCCTCCCCTTTGGGTGCGGGAGCCATCCAGCGCCCCTACATGCGGGAGGCCATCATCCGGAACCATGTGGAGACCCTCCTGGGAGCCGCCCCCTGAGAGCCGTCCCCAGGCGTCCGCCGGTCGGGAGGGGAATTGCGCTGCCTGCCCTTCCGGCGGCCCTTCAGCCGAAAACGCGTTTTAAGCCCCGGGATGGCCTGTCCGGGATCGCCGGAGGGTGGCGGGTGCGGGAAAGGGGTTTCGGCACGCCGGAGACGCGTTTCCGGCGCGAATTGAGGCGTTTCCGACGGTGGGGCGGGTCTGCGGGGCAGGAAGCCCGTGAAATCCCCCGGAAACCAGCGCGAGAGGCAGGGGAGCATCCCACTCCGCGCTGAAACACAATAATATTCAAATTCATCGGGCAAACCTGAATCCGGCACAATAACGTTTATTATTGGGTCGGTCGCCGGACCCGGCAAAGCACTCTGAAAATGTGAATTCCCGAATTAAATGGCGTGCTTCTGGTCGAATTATTTGGCGTGCGCACTGCGCGGTTGCGGTTGAGTAGTCCAGTAACGATCGGCCTCCGGATGATTTTAGAGAGGAAAAGCTGATACCCAACGAGTTGCACGGATTTTCAGCAAGCCGCACAAAAACACTATTTTCAGCGGGCAGGCCAAATAATTGGGAAAAATCCGCGCCAAATAATTCGGGAATTAACACGCCTCCCTGAGGTGCGGGTGGGCGGGGACCCGGGCAAATTCAGCTTGGAACTGCGGGACAACGGCCGGGGATTCGACGCCGGTCAGCCGGCTTGTGTCATGGGCGTTCCCCGGCCTGTTTCCACCATGGTCCCGGGCCATCACTGAAGCGCTTCATTTGAGAGTTTCCTCAAAGGCTCTGCAAAGCGCCTGCCGCAGGCTTTCACCCCGGACCGGCTTGGAGAGATAGTCATTCATGCCCGCCTCCAGGCACTCGTCCCGGTCGCTTCCCTGGGCATTGGCGGTCAGGGCAA
>JAQGPJ010000101.1 GCA_028293125.1 Verrucomicrobiales bacterium
GACGCCCGGCCTCATAGGCGGCGCGTATCCCCTGCCAGTCTGATTGGGCCAACCCTTCGGGCACCTCATCGGGTGAAGCAAGTTGCTGCGTTCTGCCAGCCAGGCTGCCCGCCTGGCCGCACGGGGCGAAAATGCTCCATAAAAGAAGCGTGAGGCACCGCAGGCGGATATTCATGAAGTGGGTTGACGTTGAAGGGGGCATTACCTTAAATCTTAAATTGCTTGGGCATTCTCTTAAGGGGGAATCCAGCCGCGGGAGGACCCCGGGGTCCTATCGAACAAAAAATCCCCACCCGCAGAGAAAAGTGGCATAGCTGACAAAGCGGATCAAAAAGGACCACTTTGAAGTTATGCCAGCTTCATCCAGCCTGCAAACGCAAAACAAGAGCCCGGAAACGACGAAATAGTCATTCAGTCGGATGGGTCCTGATGGAAAGGGGATAAAGCTGCGCCAAGCCAGTTTGAAGGACGGGAGGGCCCCGCGTGGTTCACATCAGGCTGCGGATCGGACCGGAAACCCCGGACCGGGAAATCTGTTGAAACCGTGATGGAAATAAATCCGATGTCGTCGGCGTTTTCCGTGACTCGAATCCGCCATACCGTTGCCTGACGTTTGCGCATTATGGTTTCCGCCCCGCCTGCTCAGCCGATGTTTCGGGCCTCATGCTTCGACCACGCATGCCGTGAGCCGTTTTTTGTTGCAGGGTCGTTATTCCAGTCGAACCATCCACGCCGGACAAGGCGCTGGCGCCAGCCATCGGGGCCTCCCTGATGTTGCTCCTTTTATGATTCACACCTGCACCGCCGTTTCCACGCCACCCGCCGCCCCGGCGGTCAACACAGCTTGATCGTTCGGGTTATTCAAATTCCCATGGCAAATGGAACCAAAGAAAAAATCCTCCAAATGGCCTTCATGGTTAACATGTTTATCCGCGGCCGGCGGGTTTATGCTCAGCTGTCTAATCGCCATTCATTTCAGCTATTCAGGATCTGTTGCCGCAGGGTCCGGCCCCGGAGGCTGGAACTTTCATCTGATATTTGTTCACCCCGCCACCTTTGCTATCGTCACCATTGCATCATGCTTCAGCGTTGCAATTGCCGTGGTATCGCAAGTCCACCTTTTTTCTTCGCTTTCTCATTGCATTGGAAGGCATCTGCGCGGGATCTTTTTTAATAAGTTTTATGCTATTTCGATTTATCAATTCCCACCAGGGATTGTCGAAATTGATCACCAGAGGTTGTCAGCGGTGTAAATGGCGGCCATCACCATGCAAAAGAAGGCGAAAAGAGTGACAGGCCGCGCGCCGGCCCAAATGAGCAAGGAGAGGACAGCTCCAAGCGCGTTTTTCATGAGGGTGGCTTTCGCATTCCGGAGAACGGTCCGGCTGTGGCCGCTGGCGGCGGCGGTGTCAGTGCCCCTTGGCGAGGAAGTGACCGGGATTGCATGAGCGGGAGGGATAACATGGGGATGGAGAGTGAAAAATACGGATACTTCATGTCGGAAACAGCCGTTTCCTGTGAACAAACCGCAGAAAACGCGGTCCAACTCCGGCAGCAGCCGGCAAGGCGCGCTGACAGGATTCCGCTCCTCATGGCCTCTCGTCGTGTCGCATCGAATCGCACCGCGCTCTATCCAATTCAGCCGAACTCAACTCAGCCAACCAACTCAGCAGTCCTTGATTTATGAGCAGAATCTATCTTCCCACTCTTTTGGCGGCGGCGGTCTCATTCCAGGCGGCGGCGCTGGTTCGGGCCTTGGCGGAGGACGCGCCGAAAGCTCCTGCGGAGGCACCGGTTCCTGTTCCTGTTCCCTTTACTGCACCGGCTGCACCGGCTCCGGCCAGTGACGCGGCGACCACCAAAGCGCCGGGCTTCACCATCGAGGGCTGGGGGAAAGTCACGGATCCGGGCGGGGACTGCGGGGTCACCCTGCAGGGCAAGGTGCTGAAAATCACGGTCCCGCCCACCGGGCCGCACGATCTGGCTCCCGAGATCGGGGTGACCAATGCCCCGCGCGTGCTGCAGGCGGTGGAGGGTGATTTCAGCATCCGCGTGAAGGTCGGGGGCGGCTACCAGCCGGGCGGCGAAACCACCTCCAACGAGCGTGTGGCCTACAACGGCGCGGCCCTGATCGTGATGGCGGATCCCGAAAACGTGATCACTCTGGCCCGCGCAGTGATGCAGCGGGGAGCCTTGGAGCCCACGCCGTATGCGAATTTTGAGATCCGCTCGCAGGGCCGGCTGCTGGACATGGGATCGGCCGCCACCAAACCGCTGACGGTGGACGGCCCCCTGTGGCTGAGGCTGGAGCGGCGCGGCTCCCAAGTGACCGGCGCCGTGAGCGCGGACGGCGAAAAATGGGACGCCTTGGAACCCAAGGAAATCCCCGGCACCTGGCCCAAAACCTTGCACACCGGGGTGGCGGGGATCAGCACCTCGGCCAAGGCGTTCGAACCCGCGTTCTCGGAGCTGCGTCTGGAGAAGTAACCCTCCCGAACCGTTAACGGCAGCCGGAAGGGCACCGCCGCCTGCCGACCGCTGTCCGCTGCCCGGTCTGAGCGGACCGACGGGGTCGTGCCTGTGCCTGTGCCTGTGCCTGTGCCTGTGCCTGTGCCCTGCCGGTGCCCTGGCTTTTCGGAGGTTTGCGCCGTGAGTTCAGGGGGTGGATGCATTTTTTGAAATAAATTTTGCCATCCTCAGCCGTATAGGACATTCTCCTATGGGCATCCCCTCCTTTTTTGGAATGTCTGATTCAGGCACCATGGAAAGGCGGGTTGCTCTCAGGAAACCCGATCCACGCCAAAAAGAGGTTCCCGCAGTCCGTGGAGCCTGAATCAGACATCTCAAGGGTTGGCTTCCCCGGCACACAAGTTGCCGCGGCAGGGCTCCGCCCGGCAGCCGGGCCGGATGCTGAATCCATCCAGGGATTTGTGGAAGCGGTGTGAAAAAACTTTGGCAGCACCTCCCCTCACCTGTCATGGCCGGCAGGCGGTTTTCTGAAATGCCAAGCGCCTCTTTTCGCCTGCGTCCGTGAGGTGACCGCCTTCATTGCCGGCTCCTCCACTGGCAAATCTCCGGCCCTGCATGACAGCGGGCCTTGGGAAAATTTTCGGACTTGTCTGCTTCACTTTGTGCCACAAAGTGATCCGTGGACCCATCCTTTTCCTTTCTCCGGAATTTTTACTACTGGGCGTTTCATGTGACGCTGAACGCGGTTCCGAGTTTTCTGATTCTGCTGGACACAGGCAGGGACCGGATGCCTCCCCTGCGGATTCTGGCGATTGTGTGCGCCGTCGCCTGCTTCATTGGGGCCTATACCTTTGCAACCGCCCGTCCCTGGCTCCGCCACAGAGTCGGATCCGGCCTGTTTGGCAGGGCGTTCCGGTGGGCCACCAATGCCAGGGCTGTTATCTCGGGGCTGGCCATCATGGCCTTGGTCACCAAAATCCCCCAGCTTGGTAATCTGATATGGATCGAAGTGATGGCCGGGCTGATGGCCACAGGGATTGTGACAAACCTGGGAAGGATAGGATGGGTGCGGGAACTGCGGATTGCAATGCTGGGTCCGGACCCTGTGCAGCGCGCCCAGTCGGTTTGGATCGGCGGCATGGAATCCTTCGTTCCGACCTTCCTGACCACCCTCACGGAGGGTGTTATCCTGTCAGGTGTGATGGTGGGGATCGCCCTGATCCTTTATGCCATCCTCAGGCTGAAGCATCGATACTGGCAGAAAATGGCCACCCCGGAGTGATGACGAGGAGAGCGCTGCTGGGGTCTTCGGTCAATCCAGCCGCCTTGCCGTCAGCATTTCCGGTTCAGCCGTTTTATGCTGTGAACAGACACCCGCGTTCCGCTGCCCTGATGGCCAGCTGCTGGGCGCGCCTTTTCCGTTCACCCTTGGATTCGATTCTGCTGAAGCTGACAACACAATGAGCGAAGCCTCTGAAGCCGCCTGCGGTTGATGGACACACCGTGATCGCGTTCCAGCACCGTCACCGGACGACGGCTGCCGAGGCAGGGATCGATCAGATGGATACCGTCCAACAGACGCTTGATCCGGTTGTCCTCCGCGCTCTCCGCCACGGCTTCGCAGTCCACCGTCGAGCGCGCCACTCCGAGCAGTTCGCATTGTTTTCCCATGCTCAGTTTAGGATGTGTTTTTTCAACCAACCCGGCCCGCTCCCTCACAGACCGGGTTGTTTGGACTTTTTTGTCAGGTAATCCAGAGCCACGGCCTGCTCTCCGGTCTTCGCGTGGAGCCGCGGGCGCTCCGCTTCGAAGTCCTCCGATTTGGCCCTGCCTCCACCCGGTCCGAAAACTCCGGGCGCACCGACGGCCATGGTCTTTTTCCACTCGGAAACCTGCACCGGATGAATGTCGAAACCGTGGGCGGTTTGTTGGATGGTTTTGATGCCCTTGAGCGCTTCAAGCGCCACGCGGGCTTTGAATTCGGGACCGTGTCTTCTGCGTTTTGCCTTCATGGGATGTGTGTTTGGTTCGGTGTAACGTCCGCACCTCCACACCACAATCATAGCTTAGCTCCCGGCCCGATTTCCGGGGTCCACCTCACAGCCCTCAGGCGCTCCGGGTCAGCATACTGGCCTGCCCGGCTGGGAAAGCATTCCCGGCGGGCCCGGCGCGCCGGCTTATAAACTCCACCGTCTCCCTGCCACCGCTCCAGTGCATCAGGATGGCTTCGAGCCGCTGGTCTTTGGGCAGCGGCAGCGGGCGGAGCTCGTTTCTGGCATAAATCCGCAGCGGAGTGCTGTGCAGGCCCGTGGGCTGAAGCGTGACCGGGCTGGGATAACCGGCATCCGCCAGCGCGTCCCGCAGCCTCAGAAGCCGTCTTTGCTCCTTCCTGTATGCCTCCAGCACACGCCGCAGGAGGGCAACGGAGGCGGACGGCACCCTGAATCCCTCCGGCAGGGCATCGGCGATAACTTTCCGCGATTCAGGGGGAAGGCTTTCAAAGGGCAGGATCACGATCCAGTCGGGGACCGGATTCAGATTCCAGCACAGGCCAGGATCTCCCTTCCAGGTTTGGGAGCCGGTCCGGATATGAATCTGCCCCCGTCGGAATTCACAGCGTTCGGAGGGATCCTCATCATCGGACACCTTTGAGCCTGTGTCGAAGGTCAGCGGGTCGCACATCGCAAACCCCTTTTCCGTCAGCACCGCCGGGCAGCCGCCGCCGGCTGCGTCGATGCTGCAGACCGGTTCGCCAATGATGGAATTGAGATAGTACATCCTTAAAAATTTGTTATTTTTCCAGATAACGGTGAAAAGGGTTGATCCTGACGCCGCATGATGGTGATTTTCATGGATGGGGAAATGGCTAAGCATCATTGATGCCATCGACACAGCACGCAGGGTCACAAAACACCTAAAATGTTGATATTGATATTGTTGCCTGAGGAAAAAATATTTAAATCAATTGATTCAGAGCGATGTTTTGCCTGTACATTTGCGCGAATCTGTAAATTATTCCGACAGTATGAATTTGCAGAAATATTTAAAATCTTGCCCGCGAAGAATTTTCGGAAAATGAGGTCGCATCCCCTTCCGAAAGATCACTTCAGTTCCGCCTCAGCTTCCCTGGCCGCGTTGCCGTAGGCCTGCTTCAATTTCAGGGCATCGATTCCGGCCAAGCGGACTTTGATCTGCAGTTTATGGTTGCCGGGATAAACGGTGATGGTGCCGCCGACGTGAATGCCCGCCACCTTCCCGGCGGGCTGGGCTGAAGAGTGCTCCAGGACTGGGACAGCGGGCATGCCCTGCTGTGCAGGATCGGTCATTCTCGGAACTCATCGCCGTAAGCCGGGATGAGGAGTAGAAGTAAAATGACAGTGAGCCAGCCGGATTTTGCCAGCGGATCAGCGATCGTTTCCCTCAGATGCCCTTCATGGTCAGCCAGCTTATTACGGATGAAGCCGGCAGGCAAACCACGCAGCCTGTAGACCCTTTACAAAACTGGCCGCGCCGGGAATGGTTGAGACAAGGGGGAAAGATAAGCAGCATTACCGGGGTCGCGGATGGCGGGAAGTTAGGGCGGAGAAGCGGAAACAAAAGCTCGACAGCGCCTGTATTTCCCTTAATCTCTTATTATGAAAAAGGCTGCTGTTCTCAGGCGTTGGAGATTTCTGCAGCAGGTGATTTCGGCGCTGCTTTTTTTCCCGCTCGCCATTAATGGACAGCAGCTCCGGGTGGCGGATGAGTGCGGGGCACCGCTCCCGGCGGCGGCACCGGGGGCCTTTTCCCTCCCCCCGCGGGTGATACCGGCCGCTGCTGCTGTTGCCGCGGCGGGCGGGCAAGCGGATGCTCCGCCGCAGAAGGCAAACCGGACAGTCCCGGCGGTTGATCCGCCCCGGGCGGGGCTGGAGTTTTCCCAAAATCCCACTGCACAGGAGATTTTCCGGGCCCGCCTCTTTGAGGAGCCGCTGGTGCCGGTCGGGGGCGTGCCCTCTGCCGCGGAAAACGCCGCTCTCGCTGCAGCGCTCCTCGGCTACGCGAAACGTTCCGGCCCGGACGACTTTTCAAGCCTCAACGGCTTTCTGGAAAAGCATCCCGGCTCCCCTTGGCGTGCGGCGCTGCTGACCAATCTTGGCTTGGAATACTACAACACTGCACACTATTCCCTCACGATGCCGGCGTGGAGCGAGGCGTGGCGGCTTGGGAAAGACGCCACTGAGGCCAGCGGGAAGGCGATCGCAGACCGCGCCGCGGGCGAGCTTGCCTACATGCTCGCCCGCCTCGGGCGCATGGCGGAACTCGAAGCGCTGCTGAAGTCCGTCGAGGGCCGCGTCTTCAATGGACCCGGCAGCGAACGAATCTCCGGGGCGCGCGCGGGCCTCTGGAGCATGCAGAACGAGCCGGGTATTTCCTTCCGCTGCGGTCCGCTGGCCCTGCATCGGATCAAGCTGCTCACCGATCCAAAGAACGCCGGCGGAGAACTCATCCACGCTTCCGCATCCACACAGGAGGGGTTCTCCCTCCCGCAGGTGGCCGATCTTTCACAAAAGCTCGGAATAAACTACCAAATGGCGTTCCGCGGGGAGGGCGCCGCCATCATCATGCCATGTGTCGTGCATTGGAAAGTCGGCCACTATGCCGCCATTGTCCGGCGGGAGGGCGGGCGCTATCTTCTTGAGGATCCGACATTCAGGAATGATGTCTGGATTACGAAGGATGCGCTGCAAAGCGAAGCGAGCGGCTATTTCGCCGTTCCTCCGGGTGACCTTCCGGCTGGCTGGCGGACCGTTGAAGCAAAGGAAGGCGCCTCAATCCGGGGCAAGGGCACCGTCCCTGGCCCTGATCCTGGCGGCGGTGGCGGGGGACCGGGACCTCCCGGACCATGTCCGGGCATGGCAGTGCCGAGCGTGGACCTTCTGTTTGTGAGCCTTGGCCTCTCGGACGAGCCCGTGGGCTACTCGCCACCGGTAGGGCCGTCCGTCCGTTTCCTGGTCCGCTACAACCAGCGCGACGCCTTTCAGCCCGCCAACTTCACGTATTCCAATTTCGGCGCGAAATGGACCTTCGACTGGCTCTCCTACATCAGGGACGACCCGTCCAATCCAGGCGCTGGCGTCCAGTATTACCGGATGGGCGGTTTCATCCGCAATTTCACCGGCTTTGACCCATCAACCCAAAGCTACGCCGCGCAGCAACTTGACCAGACCAAGCTCACCCGCACTGCGCCCACGGGCTATGAGATGGCCTCCGGCGACGGCTCAAAGCTCCTCTTCAGCCAATCTGATGGTTCCAGCGGCACCTCGCGCAAGATCTTCCTCAAACAGATCATCGATCGATTCGGAAACGCCGTCACCCTCACTTACGACTCAAACCTGAGGATTGCGGCTGTCAGCGACGCCATCGGTCAGGTCAGCACTCTTTCCTACGAGCTTCCGGGTGACATCTACAAGATCACGAAAGTCACCGATCCCTTCGGACGGTCCGCCACCTTCAAATACGATGCGTCCAACCGGCTCAGCAGGATCACGGACGTCATCGGCCTCACCTCGGAGTTTCTTTACGAAGGCGACAGTGACTTCATTAATGCGCTGGTTACTCCATATGGCACCACGGCGTTTACTAAGGCGGAAAGCGGCACAACGCGCTCACTGGAAACCCTCTATCCTGACGGCAACCGGGAACGCGTTGAGTTCAACCAGTCGCAGAATCTCGGAATTCCCAACTCGGACCCGCCCGCTTCAGTCCCCGCCGGGATGGCGGCCCGGAATGAATTCCTCTGGTATCGGAATACGTATTTTTGGAGCAAGATTGCCTCCGCCGCAGGCTACGGGGACTACACGAAGGCAAAAGTCTATCACTGGCTGCACAGCGCAGACTTCTCCTCCGGCGCCCGCATCCTGGAAAGCGAGAAGGAGCCGCTTGAGGGCCGCGTCTGGTATGATTACACGGGCCAGTCAAGCCCGATCGCCGCCGGCACCACCAACAAGCCTTCGCACATTGGACGTGTGCTCGATGACGGCAGCACGCAGCTTTACTCTTACGAATACAATGATTTCGGCAACGTGACGAAGATGGTCGACCCCGTGGGTCGGACCTTTTCCTACATCTACGCCGCCAATGGGCAGGACCTTCTCGAAACGCGGATGACCCGCAACGGCGCAAACGAGCTTCTCTCCAAGACAATCTACGACTCTCGACACCTGCCATTAACGGTCACCGATGCTGCGGGCGAGACGACGGCCTACAATTACAACTCCCGAGGGCAGATGATCACCGAGAGCAATGCAAAGAATGAGACCACGACGTCCAACTACGATGCCAACGGGTACCGCACTTCACTGGACGGCCCGCTTCCTGACGCCCTCGATTTGAACACGTGGACTTACGACGCAATCGGGCGGATTCGCACCAGAACGGACGAAAGCGGATACACCCTGACCTTCGATCACGACGCGCTTGACCGTCTTACAAAGATTACGTATCCGGATGGCACTTACGACCAATCCACCTTCACCCGGCTAGACCTTACCGTGTTCCGGGATCGAGCCGGTCGCACCACATCCTTTGAACACGATGGGGTCCGGAACATGAGGAAACGGACCGACCCGCTTGAGCGCATCACGCTGTTCGAGTGGTGCAAATGTGGTGATCTCAAAAGCCTGACTGATCCGATGGGGCGAACTACCACTTGGATGCACGACATCCAAGCTAGGATAGTAGGAAAACGGTTTGCCGATGGTTCTAGGATAATCTATCGGTTCGAGAATAGCACCAGCCGCCTGAACCAACGGATCGACGAAAAAGGTCAAGTGACCAACTACACATACCGCTCCGATAATTTGGCGAGCGGTATTACTTACTCGAATACTTCGATGGCAACGCCCGCTGTCACCCTTGCCTATGATCCGGATTATCCACGGTTGACTTCCATGAGCGATGGCACCGGCACGACGCTGTTCAGCTTTCTGCCGATCACGGGAGGAGCCACGCTCGGAGCCGGGCAACTTGGGAGTGTGGATGGTCCTATGCCCAATGACACAATCACTTATTCTTACGATAAGCTTGGCCGGCGTATTTCGACCGCTGTAAATGGAGTATCTAAAACGCACGTGTTCGACGCTGCGGGACGATTGATGAGCACTACTAACGTGCTTGGAACTTTCAACTACACATATGAGGGCGGATCATTTCGAAGAACGTCCCAATCTTACCCGAGCGGACAGGCCGCAGAATTCAATTACGCAGCCGTTGATAAAGACAAATACCTTCAGAAGATTACCCACAAACGTGGAAATACTCCCATTTCCGAGTTCATCTATTCACGTAACGTACCTACAGGACGTATCATTTCATGGTCACAGCAGACGGGCACGCAACCGCCTTCCATCTGGACCCTCACGTATGACGCAGTGGACCAACTCAACGCGGCCTCTGTCTCCACAGACGCTAATATCCTGAAAAAATTCAGTTACACCTATGATCCGGCCAGCAATCGCCTTACGGAGGAGGTTAACTCCGTTACTAGGAGAGCCTCTTATAACGCCCTCAATGAGCTATCAACATCGGACGACGGAACCACTCAGGCAGCCAATTTTCAGTGGGATGCCGAGAATAGGTTGGTCTCTGTCGTTTCGGGGAGCGAAAGAACTGAGTTTGCATATGATGGTTTCGGTCGCCGGGTCGGAATCCGCCACTTCGTCAACGGTTCCGAACTCTCGAACCGGCGATTTGTCTGGTGTGATGAAAACATTTGCGAGGAACGCTCTGCTGCGGGCGTCTTGATCAAGCGCTTCTTCGATGAAGGGGTGCAACTGACAGCACAAGCAACACCTGAGCTTTATTTCTATACGCGAGATCACTTGGACTCGATCCGTGAGATGACTGATGCCACTGGAAACGTTCGGGCGCGATTCTCCTATGACCCCTTCGGACGGCAGACCCGCGTTTCGGGGGATTTGGACGCTGACTTTGGGTTCGCTGGTCTATTTTGGTCTCCAGAGGTAGGTCTCAATCTAGCGTTGTTTCGAGCTTACGATCCCTCAATTGCACGTTGGCTGTCCCGCGATCCCTTACAGGATGCAGAGCGCCGCCAAGGACCAAATCTTTACGCTTATATTCAAAACGATCCTATCAATTCAACTGACTCGTTGGGGCTATGTTGTGAGGACAAAATTGATGCACTTGAGAAAGCTTCTAATACACTAGGTGAATGCAGGTTGATGGTGGAAAAGGAAAATCCTGGAATTTCGCCTATAAGAAGCGTCGAGCTGTGCTCCGACAGATACAACGAGTTGATGGATGCCATCGACGCTTTAGTGGACTGCAGGCGCTTGGGATGCGTCGAACCGTCGTGCAAACCCAAGCCCAAACCCAAACCCAAACCCAAACCCAAACCCAAACCCAAGCCCAAGCCCAAGCCCAAGCCCCCTGACATTCCAGATACGCGCGACTAGGCTCAACGTTCGATTTGACCAAACACTTAGCTTTGAAAAGAGGGGAATGTAACTATGCAATACAGTCGCATATACAGGAGCTTGGGGCTTAGTGTGGGATTTGGGTCTTTGGCGCTGCTATTAGGGTTGATGGTCGGGGCATCAGCCACGGTTCAGTATGCCTATGATGCCGACGGGAACGTTGTAAGCCGGACAGCAGGTAGTGGCGGTCCGCCACAGATCATCGGGCAGCCTAGCAGCCAAGTTGTTGACCCGGGCGCTGGCGCGTCCTTGTCGGCGGTGGTTGCGAATGCGAGCGGGGTCACGTTCCAGTGGAGGTTCAAGGAAACAAATGTCCCGGGTGCGAGGGGCGACAGCTTGGTGCTGACGAATGTCTCAGCAGCCGACGAGGGTCAGTATTCGGTGGTGGTGACGAACAGCTTCGGCTCCGTGACGAGTGCTTCGGCAGCCTTAACGATCGACAGCGACGGAGACAGTCTGGCTGACTCATGGGAGCTCGCCGGTTTCGGCAGCCTGAGCCAGGCGGCCACGGGAGACTTCGACGGCGATGGCGTTTCCAACATTGACGAGTTTCTGCAGGGGACGGACCCGAACAACAATGCCTCGCTGCGGGTCCGCCTGAGTGTTGCGACCATGGGCAGCGGCACGGTGGAGTTCTCGCCCCTCCGCGAGAACTACGCCATCGGCGAAACTGTCACGCTCACGGCGGTTCCCTTGGCGCCCTACAGCTTTGCGGGCTGGAGCGGCGCTCTCACCGGAGCTGTCAATCCCGGCACGCTCGTGCTGAACGGGCACACGAGTGCGACCGCCAATTTCGTGTATGTGCCCCCGCCGCCGGGGCTCCTGGCCTGGTTGCGCGGGGAGGCGGATGCAAGCGATCTGATTGCCGGGCATCACGGTGCCTTCTACGCCGGGGACACCGTGGCTGCTCCGTCGGTCACGCCTTCGGGGCTGGCCGGGGGCGCGTTCAACTTCGATGGCTCAAATTATATCCGCGTGCCGGACGCAAGTGAGCTGCAGCCGCCGCGCTACACGGTGGAAGCTTGGGTGTTTCCGGCGGTGCAGTCCGCCGCCCCACAGACGATCATCGCGCGGGGCTCCGCCACGGCTGATCTGAAGGCGTGGTCGCTGAGCCTTGTGGATGGCAGGGCGCGCTTTGCCTCGCAGGACCTCGGGAACCCGCCGGAGTTCATCCAGTCCTTTTCTACAATCCCGCTCAACCAGTGGACGCACTTGGCGGTAGCCTACGACGGGGATGTCCGCATCCTCTACGTAAACGGCGCGGAGGAACAGCGCGCCGTGCGCCGCGGCCCGCCGGTCTATGATCCCGCTCCCGTGCCGATGACGATCGGGTCGGAATGGAGGGCGAACACAAGCGCGGACCGCTTCACGGGCCTCATCGATGAAGTGTCGCTCTACGGCCGGGCGCTGACGCCGGCGGAGATTGGCGCCGTCCTTGGCGCCGGACGGGGCGGCAAGTGCGTGACCCAGCCTTATTTCACCACGCCGGCGCAACTGCGGGATGGTGTCGCCGGGGAGAGCTACAGCGGGAGCATTGGGACGGCGATCGCCAGCTCCCCGGTCTCCTTCACCGTATCTGCGGATTCGCTGCCGCCCGGTCTGGCGCTTAGTGAATCGGGCGTGCTCAGCGGCGTGCCGGCGCATGCCGGTGACTACCGGTTCACGGTCGCGGTCAGGGATGGCGCGAACCGTTTCAATCAGCAGCTCTATTCCCTGCGCGTCGCCGAACGGATCGTGCCTCCCTTGGGCATGCTCGCGTGGTGGCGGGGGGAAGGCGACGGGAGCGGACTGGAAAGGGACTGGATCGCCGGCCACGACGGGACGTTTTACCGCGGCTCCACCGCGGCAGACCCCGCCTACATTCCCGAAGGCAAGGTCGGCAGTGGCTTTGACTTTGACGGATCGCTTCACGTGCGTGTGCCCGATTCCCTCGCGCTGCATCCGCCGGAGGTGACCGTGGAGGGGTGGGTTTATCCGACCTGGTATACGAGCACCCCCTATGGCATCGCGGGCCACGGGAGTGACTGGAACCTCTACCTGTATGACGGGCGGGTCACCTTTGCAACCAATCACGGGTTCCCGCTGCAGGGCATCGGGATTTATTCTCCCAACCCGCTGCCACTCTATGAGTGGACGCACGTGGCGGGCACCTTTGAGAACGGGCAAAAGGTGTTATACATCAACGGCGCGCCGGTCGCCTCCGAGTCCGGCCGGCCTCCGCTGCTGTATGATCAGGGGGGAAACCCGGTGACGATCGGCTCTCTCGTTGGCCGCGTGGATGAAGTGAGTGTCTATGACCGTGCTTTAACTGAGCCCGAAGTGCTGGCGATTGCAAACGCCGGCGTGGCGGGAAAGTCCCTCTCCGGGCCGTTCACCATGGACCTCGGAACCGTGGCGGCCGGTCAGCCGTTCTCGTATGACTTCAGTTCCCTGAGCGGGAGGCCGCAGACCGCCGTCTTTGTGATTTCCGGCGCACTGCCGCCGGGCTTCGCCCTGACCTCCGGCGGCGTGCTGAGCGGAGCCGGTGCCGCGGGCGGCAGCTTTACCTTCACCGTGCGGGCGAAGGACGCCGGCGGGCTGATCCAGACGCGGATCTGCTCCCTCCGTGTTGTGTTAAGCGCGAGCCGTCCGCCGGGGCTGATCAGCTGGTGGCGTGCGGAGAATAATGCGCAGGATGCCATCGGCGGCAATCACGGGGTTGCGGCCGGTCCCTCAGGCTACCGGGCCGGCAAAGTCGGAAGCGCGTTCTCCCTGAACGGCTTCAGTGATTCCATCCAAATTCCGGATGCCCCCTCCCTGCGCCCGGAATCCGTCACCCTTGAGGCATGGGTCATGATGACATCGCTCCCCGACATTCAGGTGATTTTTACCAAGCCCGTTGGTGGCGCCATCAGCAACTCCTGGGGCCTGTACTACTGGAATCGCGGTCTCCACGGCGGCATCGGCAATGCGGGCACCTTCGCGGACCTCGGTGCTCCGTGGAACCCGGAACTCGGCCGCTGGTATCATGTGGCGTTTGCCTTTGACGCCGCCAGCCGGCAGCAGAGTCTTTACCTGGACGGCGTTCGCGCCGCGTCCGGTCCGGTGAGCATCGAGATGGCTTATGACACCCAGCCGGTGCTCCTCGGGCGCGACACGGAGCACGGGGAGGCGCGGTGGTTTGTGAGCGGAGCCGTTGACGAGCCGGCCATTTACAGCCGGGCGCTTGAGGATGCGGAGATTGCCGCCATCTTCGATGCCGGCCCCGCCGGCAAGGCCCTTCCGGGCTCCGGTGGGGGCGGCGATCTTGACGACCCCGACGGTGACGGGCTGGTAAACCTGGTGGAGTATGGCTTAAGCACCGACCCCGGAGCTTTCAGCACTCCGCCGGGCGTGACCGCCCGCTCCGGCCCGGACGGCTCCATGCTGATGGTGATCTCCCTGCTGCGCGACCCGGCAAAAACCGACATCACCCTTACGGTGGAGGACAGCAGCGATCTTCTGAACTGGACTCCGGTTGCCTTGAGTGCAGGCGGCGGCCCGTTTGCCGGCACCGCGGGAATTGAGGGTGAGGTGCCCGGTGCCGCCGCCCGCAAAGTCACCATCATCGAGCCCGTGGCCCCCGCCCCCGCCGGGCAGGGGTCAAGGAGGTTTTTGCGCGTGAAAGTCTCCCGATGAGTAAGCGTCAAACCAAGTGCCCTGGTTGAAGGCAGTCATAGGCCCCCCTGGTTGTAGTGTAGCAGCCATGGCCGGCAGTGCCTATGACACAACTGATATCGATATCCTCAAAGTGGGACGTGATGGGGCCCGTGCGCACCAGCGCCCGGCAGCGCGAAGCTTTGATGGACGAATTTGAGCACAGAGGACTGAGCGGACCCAAACTCGCTGAAACGGATGGAGTGTGTTACCAGACCTTCGCCGGGTGGATGCAAAAGCGCACGGTGCCGGCGGGACGGGCCGGTCTGCCCGCGCAGCTGGACGGCGTCCAGCTGAAGGTTGCATCAAAGCACCGGCTTTGAGCGGCTGGCGGAGTGGAGGAGACAGGTTTGGAATCAGTGGGCTTGGTTATGGCTTGGCATGGATCGGAGTTTTGCTTTTTCCCTGTTCGCGAATCATGGTGGAGATCGCCTGCATGGTGGAGATCTCATCAGGGCAGGGGATACGCCACGCAGGCGGCCCGCGCCCTCACGGATTACGCCTTGGGCCACCCGGACCTGCGCACGGTGCGGGCCTACACCCTTCCGGAACGGAACGCCTCCACGCGGATCCTGACCAAATGCGGCTTTCAGAACACTGGAGAGGTCATCGATCCCGATGACGGCCCGGGGTGGCGCTGGGAAAGAGTGCGGGAGGCGGATTGACAGGCCAGGCACCATGGCTTGGGGATCCACGCCTCCATGCATTCAGGATCAGGTTTGGGCAGGGGATCAGGAAAGCGTTTGGCAAGGACCCCGTGAAACCTCACCAAGAGACCGGCACCCCGTTTCCCATCCAAGGACAAAAATCAAAAACTCCGCCGGTGTTTGAATACCGGCAGAGTTTATTTATTTTAAATCAGAGTCAGGCCCGGGTCTCAGCACAGCCGCGCGGTTTCAGCCCTCTGTGGGCGGCTGCTGCGGTTTGGACTTGGGGTTGGCGGGAACGATGCCGCCGCTGAAGGTGATAGTGCCGCTGGTGCTGAGCTGGATGGAGGGCGGACGGTCCTGCGGAGCCGGCTGGCCCTGACCTTGACCCTGCGGCTGGGCGGGATTCAGGCCGCCAGTCGCCGGGATGGCGGGACGGCGCTGCGACTGCTGACGCGGGGCGGGGGCGGCCAGAGGGGGGCGGGGGGGGCTCAGATCGGGATCGTCCTCGCTGCCGCCGCCGCTGAGCTGCTGCGGCAGGCTGGCCAGCAGGTCCTCGAAGGCGCGCAGGTTGGTGGTGCTGCGGAAGAGGTTGTTCAGGATCTCGCCCCGGATGGTCTCCATGAGGGTCGAGAAGAGTGTGTAGGCCTCCGTTTTATACTCCACCAAGGGATCCTTCTGGGCGAACTGGCGCAGGTGCACCCCGTCGCGGAGGGCGTCCATGCTGTAGAGGTGCTCCATCCACAGGCGGTCAATGGCCTGCAGCAGGACGTAGCGTTCCAGACCCTTCAGAGCCTCCGGATACTCCGTGTTGCTCTTCAGCTCGTAAGCCTCCTTGACCTTGGCGGTGATCCACTCGGTGTTGCCCTTGGCATCGCGGGTCTCCAAAGCGGCGGTCTCGCGGGTGAGGCGCAGGGGGAAGGTGACGTTCAGCCATTGGAGCAGCCCATCGTAGTCCGCAGGACCGTCCTCGGTGGTGAGGAAGGGTGCGATTCTCTCCGGCAAGGCCTCGTCGATGGTCTCCAGGATCAGGGCATGGGGATCCTCGCTCGAGAGGGTTTCGTTTCGGAAGTCGTAAATGACCGTGCGCTGCTTGTTCAGCACGTCGTCAAACTCCAGCGTGCGCTTGCGGTAGGTGTAGTTCCGCTGCTCCACGCGTTTCTGGGCGCTTTCCACGGAGCGGTTCAGCCAGGGATGCTCCAACTCCTGCCCGTCCTCCAGGCCCATGCGCTCCATCAGCTTGGTCATGCGCTCGGCGGCGCCGAAGTTCAGCATCAGCTGATCCTCGAAGCTGAGGAAGAAGATGCTCTCACCGGGGTCCCCCTGGCGGGCGCAGCGTCCGCGCAGCTGGCGGTCGATGCGGCGGGACTCATGGCGCTCCGTGGCCACCACCAGCAGGCCTCCGAGTTCAGCGACGCCGGGCCCCAGCTTGATGTCCGTGCCGCGGCCGGCCATGTTGGTGGAGACGGTGACCGCGCCCAGACGGCCTGCCTGGGCCACGATCTCCGCTTCCTGACGGTGGAATTTGGCGTTCAGCACCTGATGCGGGATTTTTTCCCGCTTCATCAGACGGGACAGGGTTTCCGACGACTCCACGCTGGCGGTGCCGACCAGAATGGGCTGGCCTTTGGCGTGCCGCTCCTTGATGAAGTTTACCACGGCATTGTACTTTTCGCGGCGGGTCTTGTAGATCTTGTCGTTGGAGTCGTTGCGGCTCACCTTGCGGTTGGTGGGCACCACCAGCAGGTCCAGTTTGTAAATATCGTGGAACTCCGAGGCCTCGGTCTCCGCGGTGCCGGTCATGCCGGCCAGCTTCTTATAAAGACGGAAGTAGTTTTGAATGGTGATCGTGGCCAGGGTCTGGGTCTCCTTGTCGATCTGCACACCCTCCTTGGCCTCCACGGCTTGGTGCAGGCCGTCACTCCAGCGGCGGCCGGGCATCTTGCGGCCCGTGTGCTCGTCCACAATGAGGACCTTGTTGTCCTCCACCACGTACTGCACGTCCTTCTCATAGAGGCAATAGGCGCGCAGCAGCTGGGAAATGTTGTGCATGCGCTGCGCCTGCGAGTCCATCTGCTGCTGCACGGCCTCCTTGCGGGCCATGCGCTCCTCCACGGTTTCGCTGGAACCGTCGATTTCCGCGAACAGCGTGGCCAGGTCCGGCAGCACGAAGGCGTCGGGTTCGTCCGGGTTGAGGAACTTGCGGCCCTTCTCGGTCAGGTCGGTCTCGTGGGACTTTTCGTCGATGCTGTAGTAAAGCTCCTCCTTAAGGGCGAAGAGAGACTTCTTCTGGGGATCGGCGTAGTGGCTTAGCTCCTCCCTCTCCAGGGCGCGGCGGTATTCCGGCTCCTCGGACATGCGCATGAGGGCGCGGTGGCGGGGCTGGCCCAGCTTCAGCTTGAAGAGGCTGCGGCCCAGACCCTCGAAGTCCTTTTTCTCCGCCTGCTCCTTGGCCTCGCCAGCGATCTGGTTCAGCCAGGTGGACTGCTCGCGCACCAGGCGCTCCACATAGGGCTTGAAGCGGTCGTACTGGTGGGTGTCCACCGTGACGGGACCGGAAATGATCAGTGGCGTGCGGGCCTCGTCGATGAGCACCGAGTCCACCTCGTCCACAATGGCGAACCAATAGCCCCGTTGCACCTGCTCGTCCACGCTTTGGGCCAGACCGTTGTCGCGCAGGTAGTCAAAACCGAACTCGGCGTTCGTGCCGTAGGTCACGTCGCGGGCATACTGCTCGCGACGGACGGAGGGGGACTGGTCGTGCTGGATGACGCCGACAGTCAGGCCCAGGTAGCGCAGCAGGTAGCCCATCCACTCCGAGTCGCGGCGGGCCAGGTAATCATTCACCGTGATCAGATGAACGCCGCGGCCGGTCAGGCCATTGAGGAAAAGGGGCAGGGTGGCGACGAGCGTCTTGCCCTCGCCGGTGGCCATTTCCGCGATCTTCCCGTTGTGCAGGGTCATGCCGCCGATCAGCTGCACATCGAAATGCACCATTTCCCAAGTCATTTCCTGCTCGCAGACGATCAGTTTGGTGCCGCAAAGGCGGCGGGCGGCGTTCTTCACCACCGCAAAGGCTTCAGGCAGAATTTTGTTCAGGTAGGCCTGCACCTCCGAGAATTTCTCGAGCTTGGCGAGGTCACCCCTCCACTTGGCCACCTTCTCATGCAGCACGGACTCAGGCTGTTTCTGCAGTTCCTCCTCAATGCGGTTGATCTGCTGCACGATTGGCCAAAGCTTCTTCAGCTCGCGCTGGTTTTTGGAGCCGACGATTTTACGGAGAATCAATTGCAGCATGGCGGAACGTGCGCGGAGGGATGAAAATTCGGGGAACGTAAATTGTGGAGGGGCTGGCAAAAAATGACAACCGTAAATCGGTCCGGCTACCCTGCCGGCGGTTTCACCGCACCGGCGGAAGCCCATTTCCGCAGGGAGCGCCGTGTGCCGGGGGAGTTGTCCCTGTAAAAGAGGTTTTGCCGGTTTTCCGGCTATGCCTTTTGGCTTTGGCTTTGGATGTAATCCGCAATTGATGAATTTACGTTCATTGCAGCATGTGCCGGTTCTCAAAATCAGGACCTGATGCTGCCGGCCAAATAATGGCATGGCCGGCCATTCATGCGGCAACGGAAATGCCGGTTCACCCAGGATTGGGAAAGTCGCCGCAGCCATTATAACGGCATTCCGCCAGCCGCGCCGCCCAGGCTGAGGATGTGGCGGAATTCCGCTTCCGTGACCGGCGTGATGGACAGGCGGTTGCCGCGCTGGAGCAGGCGCATGCCGGCCAGGGCAGGATCGGTGCGCAGGGTGTCCAAGGGGATGAACCGCGCCAGATCACGTTCCCAAGTGACGTCCACCAGGATCCAAATGGGTTTTTCCAGTGTGGATTTGGGATCGAAATAATCATCCCCCGGAACGAACTGCGTGGGATCGGCATAGGGCTCCGAGGCCACACGGACAATACCGGCCACGCCCGGCTGTGGGCAGCTGCTGTGGTAGAAGAGCGCCAGATCGCCGGGACGCATCAGATCGCGCATGAAGTTCCGCGCCTGATAGTTCCGCACGCCGGTCCACGGCTCGGTGCGGCGGGGCCGGTTTTTGAGGTCATCGAAGGAGAAGGTGTCCGGTTCGGATTTGAAGAGCCAGTGGTTCATGGATGGGGAAGCGGAGGCGGGCGGCAGGGAGCTGACCGGAGGCTGATTGAGCAGAGCCAGCCCGGCAACCCGGCGGATCAATCAGTCGATCAATCAGTCGATCAATCGGAGGACCGGGGGCAGGGGATCCAGCTGCCGGTTTCCCAATCGTAGGTCTGAAGGCCACTGAAGGCTTTTTTATAATCGTAGTGGCTGGGCTCCAGCGTGGCGTAACCGGGATAGAGGAAGCGGCGGCCCGTGCGGCGCGCGAAGGCGATCTCCTCGAGCAGGGTAAGCACGCCGGGGCTGCGGGGGGCGGCATCGGGCTCGAACATGGCATAGAGACTGGACACCGCCTCCGCCCCGCAGTCCAGGTAGCTCACCGCCAGCAGACGGTCTTTGTCCAGCAGGCGGATTTCCCGGCACTCGCAGGGAGTGGTCGCCGTGTTGGGCTCGGGGAGGAAGACCTGCAGGGAGTCGGGGATATTGTGGGTGAACCGCTCCCGGTGCCGCAGGAACATGGCCTCGCGCGCGCTGTCCACCACCGCCGGACCCGACTCGATGGTCAGGTCCGTGTTTTTCCGCATCACGCGGCGTTGGCTGCGGCTGGGCGTGAATTCATCCAGCACAATGCGCAGGGGCTGGATGTGCAGCAGCCCGCCGGTCTCCGAGAGCGTTACATTGTAGCGAAAGAACCCGCAGCCAAAATGCCGCCATCCCTGGCTCCAGAGGTAGTCCATGGCTGCGGGCGGAGCGGTGGGCAGGAAGCCCTGTTCCTGAATAAGCTGGGGAGCTGGGGGCATGAGGGAAAAGCGGCCAGACAAACCGATGGCGGGAGAGAAAGAAGGATATAAAATAGGATGAGAGGCCCGGGGCAATCGGGGTAATTGGACGGCGGGGAATAGGCGGCGCCTCTGGCCGGCGGTAGATCAGGGAGCCTGAGCGCTCCGCTTCAGCAGAACATAGGGGGTGCCATCGTCGTCCCTAACCTCCAGGAGTTTTTCGCTGAAGCCCTGTCGGGCCAGCCGGGAGTTCAGTTTTTTGTCCTCCCATTTGTCCTTCGGTGTCACCAGGTGGGTGGCGTCGGGAGCCACCTGGCCCGGGGAGGCAATCTCCACGCAGTTTTTCCCCAGATAGAACAGAAAGGGCTGAGGGCCGGGATACAGCGCCGCGATCCGGGGTTCGGGGCCCGCCACTTCCAGAATACGCTCTGCGGGTGGCCGGATGTCCTCGTGCAGCCGCATGATGGGGGTGATGACCACGCCGAAAAAGATCATGCCCCAGGCGGCCAGCAGGCCCGCCTCCGCGAAGGACCGCCCCGGAGGGGACAGCCGCGCCAGCCGCATGGCGGTCAGCCAGACAACGGGTGCCAAGCCCAGCATCCACGCCATGGAGGCCAGCATGCTCCCCGGCGCCTTCCACCACGGGAGCGTTACCCCCGCCAGCGTGATGGCCAGCAGCAGCAGCCGCACCGCCGTGCCTGCCCAGCGCGATGCTGTGGAGTCCACCGCCTCCGCGCCCGCGTGGCGCTGCCAGTGCGCCAGCATCACCACCGCCATCAGGGCGTTCGGCGCCACCAGTGGCAGCTGGAACCGGGCGCGGGCTTCCGGCAGCAGGGAATAGATCAGCCCCATGCCCAGCATGCCCCAGCCCAGCCCCAGGATCAGGGCGCGGTCCTTCACCGAAAGCTCCGGCCACCACCGCCGCCGGGCGCGCCGCCACAGATACAGGGACACCAGCGCCCACGGGCACAGCAGCAGCAGCGTTTCCAAGGGGCCCAGAGGATAGCTTTTCCAGTCGATGGCGGAGGGATCGAGCCGCTTCACGATCTGGTTGACCCACACCTGGGCCTGTCCATCACCGGAGGCAGGCGGCAGGGCCTTCATCCGCTCCGCCGCCGCCAGTGCCCAAGGCAGCGGCAGCAGCAAACTGAGCACCAGTCCGGCCCAGTGCGCCGGGTGCAGCAGCTCCTTCAGCTGCCGGCTGCGCTGGAGAATGATGATAGCAAAGCCGTAGAACAGCGGCAGGAAAACCGGCCCCTTGGCCAGCGATGCCAGGCCGAACCACATCCCTGCCCACAGCCAGCGTCCCCAAGGGGCTCCGCCCCGGTGCCAGCCCCCCAGCCAGCCCAGCATACCAATGCCGGACAGGCTGAGGAAAATGGCCTCAATCTCCGCCAGCCTCCCTTTCTCGATGGTGCCGATGGTGGTCAAAATGGCCAGCGGCAGCCACCACGCCCCCTGCGGCCCCACAATCACCCGTCCGGCCCAGGCGGCGGTCAGCGCCAGCATCAGCACCGCCAGCGCGGACGGCAGGCGGGCCGCCCACTCGCTTTCCCCGCCATGCAGCCGGAAGCTGCCGGCGATGGCCCAATTCACCAGCGGCGGCTTGCGGTGGTAGGGTTTGCCCTCGGACCACGGCAGCACATAGTCCCCCGTCTGCATCATGCGCCGCGCCGGCAGGATGCGCCGGCCCTCCTCTCCCTTCAGCTCCGTGTTGCCCAGCCCCGGCAGGAAGATGGCGCCCCAGGTGATCAGGATAGTCAGGATTAAAAGCAGCGGTCGCATGGCGGGGTAAGAAGGAGGGGCGGATGGCCAGGGATCAGGCCGGGGCAGGGGGACAGGGCAGAAATGAGGGACCGGGGAGTGGGATGGAATTGTGAAATTCCCTCCCTTTCCTTCCTCACCGCGCCCGCGCTGCGGTCAAACGCCAAATCCCGCCGCAGGAACGCATGTCCAGTCCTGCAGCGATGCCGGAGCAGGTCTTGTGAAAACCGCGGACAGAGCATCGGTTTTATGAACCGCCAGTCCGGGGTTGGAACAGAACGCCAGCTTCTGGGCGAAAACTGCTTTTCCAAACGGTGGCACCCCAGCATTCCACCTTGCGCCGTTCCGGAATTTCCCGGACCTGAAGCCCCATGTCCGCACTTCCTGGCCACCTTTACATCATTGCCACGCCGATTGGAAATCTGCGGGATATCACCCTGCGCGCGCGGGACACGCTGGCCTCCGTGGACCTGATCGCCTGCGAGGACACCCGGCACTCCGGGGTGCTGCTGCAGCATTTGGAGATCCGCAAGCCTCTGATCAGCCTGCACCAGCACAATGAGGCCATGCGCACCGCCGGTTTTTTGACCGATCTGCGGGAGGGCAAAAGCATCGCCTACATCTCCGACGCCGGCATGCCCGGCGTGTCCGACCCCGGGGCGCGCCTTGTGGCCGCCTGCCGTCAGGCGGACCTGCCTGTGGAGGTGCTGCCCGGCCCCAGCGCCGTGCTCACCGCCCTGGTGGGCAGCGGGTTTCCTGCGGACGCCTTTTATTTCGGAGGCTTTCTGCCGGTGAAAAGCGGCCAGCGGGAACGCGCCCTGACCGCCGCCCTGGAGGCGGACGAAACCAGCATCTATTTCGAGAGCCCGCATCGTCTTCCCACCACCTTGGACCTGCTGCGCCGGCTCCGGCCCGACCGCCTCATCTGCGTGGCGCGGGAGCTGACCAAAAAATTCGAGGAGTATCGCCGCGGCACCGCCACTGAAGTCGCCGCCCATTATGAGGCCCATCCCGCCAAGGGGGAGATCTGCCTGCTCATCTCCGGCCTGGCTCTTCCCAAATGGGCGGGGCCAAGACCGGAGAATGTTAAATAATATTGTCTTTGGGCAGGCAGAATGAATCCCAGCCGGACGGCTCTTTGGCAAGAGACCGCCTCGGAGTGGCTGGGCGGTGGTTCTCGGGAGCCTTTGCAAGTGAGCAGGGCTTAGTGCGGGCCTGTGGCCGGCGTGTAAACCGTGGACAGGCCATCAGCACCTGAGGACCCGGATTCAAAAATCCGGGACCCCGAATTTGTGGAAAACCAACCGGCTTGGGAGGCATTCTGCGGCAGGCAATGCAAATGTCCATTGCAGAAAGCACCGTTTTGAAATGGGCAGTCTGCCGTCATAAATAGGATACAAAGGCAAACAGCGTCAATTTTCCCCGCTGTGCCACCGAGCATGCCGACTGGTAGCCGGAGGATGCCAAATAATGGACCGCCCCTTTGGTATGGCGGCATTCATTCTGCGCAGTGGGATGGCAGCCGCAAGGCAACACCCCATATACTCAAAAACAACCATATAAACTTATGAAATTTATTATTCCATCACTCCTTCTCACCGCCACTCTGTTCGCTCAGGAAACGCCCGCACGTCCCGGAACCGGTGCCCAGGGCGGAGGATCAGCATCAGGGGGAGCCCCCGGCCAGAACGGCACTGGTGCTCAGGCGGGAGCCTCCGGCTCCGGCGGCACGGACACCACCCAAGGCGGTGGGCAGGCCGGAAGCGCAGGAGCCGCCGCCAATTCCCGCGCTATGCTTTCAGTGGTTGCCCTTCTGGACAAGGATCGGAACGGCGAGTTCTCACGCGAAGAGATTGCCGCCATCGGAGCCACGCTGCATGCACTGGACAAAAACAACGATGGCCGGGTTTCCAAAGAGGAGATTGCCGCGCTGACAAACAGCGCCTCGTCGGGAAGCTCCGAGGTCCAGCCCAGCGGCTCCGGCAGCTCGGAAGTCCAGCCTGGCCGTCCTAGCAGTGGCAGTGGCTCCGGCAGCAGTGGTTCGGGCAGCTCCAGTGGCAGTGGTTCGGGCAGCTCCAGTGGCACTGGGTCCGGCAGCACAAGTGGCTCCGGGAAAACTGCCCGCTGATACCGGCTTTCACCCTTTTAGCCACCGGTATTTGTCAACTTACCTCCAGTTGCGCCAACGGGTGCAGCTGGAGGGCTTTGGCATTGCACGTATCCGGCAAGACGCGGACAGCGGTGCAGGGATGATCCATGACAGGTTTTTCAAAAAACAGAAGCTTGTGATGGAATCTTCCGGAGTCCTCAACCACTTGTTTTGAAATAACTGTAATCTCATAAATAGGGTCTTTATAGAGTGCTGTGCAAGACCTTGGAGCCATACCTCCAGGAAGCGGCATTGAAGCCAGTGGATTAATGGCCGGAAGCAACATCCGGCAGGTCAGTCCTGCACGTTCAATTACAGGCTCACCATGCCGTGGTACACAAGCGACGGCGCTCTGCAGTCTCCGCAGGACCGGAGGGCGAAAGCCAAAAACTGAAGTGAAAACCATATGAAAACAAGCGATTCCAAAGATTCCACACCGGACAAGCCACCTGCAGGAAGGGCTGATTCAAATCCGGCCACGAAAAATGGAGAGCCCACCCTCAACACATACCGTCCTGAGGAGGACCCGCCCGGAACAGAGTCTCCGCCACCGTCCCCTCCGTTGGGGGAAGAGCTTGGGGAATATGTCTCCACTAAAACACATCCGGAAAAATAACGGCGAAGGGAAAAGCAACTGTGCAAAGCCGGTCTGCTCCACAACACGCGGAAAATTCATCGGCGAACGGGCGGGCCGGCCGCTTATGAACCCCCATGAGTGAGCAGGCCATCACGAATGCCTGCTCATAATACTGCCCCGGCACGGTGCGTCAGTTGGTCCGGTGACAGGATCCGACGGAAGGTCAGGCTGATACGGGCACCGTCCGAATCCGTTTTCCGGACGGAGTGGGCCCAATATTCCTGTGTGCGCCGCGTCATATAAAACAGCGATCCGTGCGGCATTGCATAGTCCACCAACAAAGAGGGATCCGCCTTGCTGCGGAAGGTCAGGCTCCGTTCCGAACCCAGGGAGATGATTGCCACGCCGGTGCCGGCTGCCAGATTGTGGACCGCGTCGGAGTGGAATCCCATGGAACACCGGCCATTTTCATAATAGTTGATCAGGCAGTTGGTGGGCTGGAATCCCTGATGCGCCTCCACCGCGCTGCAGAGCGGCAGCAGCAGCGGATGCATGGGCACGACTGCGTAATCCACGCCGGAGTCGTTATATGTCTGCCCGAAGCACGCTTTTTTCCAGGCTTTCATCCGCTCATCCCACACAATACCGGAGACCAAGGCTCCGAACAGCGCGTCAGCCTGACCGGCCTCCAGAAACCCGGGTGTCAAAGCGGCTTCCGGAGCGGTTTCAATGGAGGGTGCAGGTATTGCCATAACAGCGGTGAAGTATTAATTTCCAGCCGGTTTTGACAGACAAAAAGGATGGGGCACCACTGTTGGCTTATACCATACGGCTGTCAATCACCGCACAGGCACAGCGGCATTCCCAGGAACCGGAGAAAAAGCTTTCAGGCCCTTCCGAAAATGAGAGAGCACTCTGTTTCCGGACTCTTTCGAACTCACGGCGGCAGCCCTGCCGCCCGGCGCAGCCAGTCGAATTTCACCACTTCCCCCCAAGCGGCGGAAGCCTCCGGATCGGACTGCCTGAGCTCTGTGTAAAGAGCGGCGGCTCCCGCCTCAAAACCTGGCTTCCCGGAGTTGGCGGTCAGCCACTGGCTGAGGGCGGCAGGGTCTTTTTTCGCCCATTCCAGAGCCGGCCCGTAGCCAATCTGATTGGCCATGCTCGCGATCTGATCGGTTCGGGCACCGGCTTTCACTGAATATTCGCGCACCCACTCAAAAGCGGCGGCGGGGTCCAGTTTGGCATAATGCCCGGCTGCCAGCCCGGCGTTTGACCACGAGTTGTCCACATAACCCCCGTCGATGACGCCGGACAGCCACCGGCAGACTCCAGCGGCGCTTTCCGCCGTGTCCGCCGCGTCTGTTTTCCACCGGAGCAGGGCATTGAAAAGCTTTGGATGGGAAATGTAAGACACCCCGCCGCCCTGCTGCTGATCGCTGACAGCCTGATGCGCGCGCCAGAGCTTTTCGCCGTCCTCCGGCTGCCCGTGGCGTTTCAGGGCCTGTATGAGCTCCTGCGGTTTGGAGGTGGGAAAATCATAGGCTCGGAACCGGGGATCGAGGGACAGCCTGATCAAACTGTCGGCTCCGTGCCGGGCTGTGCCCAGAATCATGCCCGGCACCAGCTCTTCCGCGTTTTTCATAGTCAGGAGACCACACATGAAATCCGCCGCCCTTTGCGGATTCCTGGCTGCCCAGGTGGAGAGCACCACAGCCGTTTTCAGGGGATGCTCCGCTTCCGCCTCCAGAGCGGCGAAATCTGCCGAGGCCCCGGCTGCGTCCACCTCTGCAAGGCATTGCAGGAAAAGCCGGAGTTCCCCCTCATAATCGTCCTCCCGTCCCTGAATGAACTGCGCGAAGGATTCCCAGCGGGCTTTCCAGTTTTGGGCATCCACGCCGGCCAGCCAGGCGGCAAAGCTCCGTATGCGGTCCAGCTTTCCGGCCTGCTGCAGAATTTTCACCAATGGACTCCCGGGCGGAAGCGGTGGGAAAGGATCCGGCGGCGGGGATTGGAAAGCTCCGGCTCCATGCCGAAGGGCTGTGGATGCGGGACCGCTCGCGGTTCTATTGAACTCATGCGTCCCGCCGCCCAGATAATAGCCAAACGCGGTGCATGCCACAGCCCCAGCCAGCATGGTGATGGTGTTGCGGAAGAGGTGGCTGACCATGGAATCTGATCATGGAATCCTCAGTCTGCAAAAGCAATACATAACACTGGCGGCTCACTTGCCGGCCCCGGAAAAAGGAGGCCGAACCTTCAGAGCCGGTGGCCCTGCAGTATCACCGCAGGGGAAGGCACAAAGACTTGGAGCAGGTGCGTGGGACATTCAGCCGGGCCGGTTTGCAACGGTGCCCGGCATTCATAGCGATCACGGTGGTCACATGATCTGCACTTTCAAGCCCCCATTGGTCTGCTGTGCAGTCAGGCCCGCCGCCGCCTGACTTCGGAGCCGCCTGATTAGAATTTCTGGCAACTGCATCTGAGGCTCCCGCTTTCAGGGCATGCCGGCATAAGTCTGAGCGAGGGCGGTGAATTTCAGCCCTTCCGGCCAGCTGGCGGTGTTGAGAAAAGCCTCCGCCCCGGCGGTATCCCTGTGCCACCACTGACCCCACGCCCGGACCTGCTGATCCGCCGTTCCGGTGGACGGGGCGGCGGCATCTGGCAGCGGCAGAGGCTGGGCCTGTGGTGCGGCAGTGGTGGACTTGGCATCGGAAGCCTGCGCTGTTTCCGGCGGGGCTTTGGCGGGTGCCTCCGACTGGTTGATAAAATGCCGGGCGGCGGCTTGGGCATTCTCCGGCCAAGTGGCCAGCCATTGATCACAGGCCGCCGGATTCTCTGCATGCCAGCGGACCGCCGTAGTTTCAAAAAGTTCATTCCAGCCCCATTTCCCCATCGCGTGCCGTCCTGAGGAATCCGTGTTCAGAGCGCGGCGCATTTCAGCCGGATCACTGGTGTAGGCCACATGTCCCTGGAGTTCGGAACTGATGGCTTTGGCGGCTCCGGGCGCGCGCAGACCCAGGAATTCCGTATTGCTCCAGACTGTGCCGCGGTTGCACTCCATCTCACTCATGCGGGCAAACCATACGGGAGCATACCCTCCCAATGCCCGCATGGTGCGGGAGATCAGGCTGTGGCCATGCTTCGGGAACTCCGCATCAGCCCACCGCGCCAGATCCCCTCCATCCCGTGAGGCCCATGTTCGCAGGACGTCGTCCAAGCATTTCTGAGAGTCTGCCCCTTGCAGATGGCTGAGAATCCATGCCGCCGCCATGGATGGTTCAGACTCCGCCCATTCTGAAAGGAGCAGAGAGAGCAGGGCTGTCCGCTCCGGTCCGGAGCGCTGAAGGCAATCCTGAAGAAAGGCTTGGCGCTGTTTCCGGGGAGATTGCGCGGAGCCGGAGGGCGCAGGCCAGCCTGCCACGGGCGTCCATCTTCTGGAAATCCCCGGCGGCGGGGAGGGAGGCCGCCTGCTTTGCGGATGCCGGGCCGGAAAGCAGGGAAGCCCTGCCGGATTGGACAGATGCGCTGCCGGCACTTGAACCGCGAGAGGCGGCGAGTTTGGCAAACAGCACTACGGAGGCGAATCCAATGGTGCCCCCCGCCAGCAGAAATGGCATGGTATGGAGAACGCTTTTCAGTCCGGGAAATGAAATCACGGAAGTGAATGGGGTTCCAGTTCCGGTTTTTCTGATCATGGTTTCCCTCCCGCTTCAAAATCCCGTTGAGCGTCCCGCATCCGTTGGCGGACTTCCGGAGGCAGGCCGGCCGCCTCCTGCCACTGGGCGGGATCGTTTTTGAGCTCCCCGCTTTGGTGTTGCCGCAGCCATTGCCGGGTAATGGCGTAAACCAAGGGATCACGGACAGTGGCGTCGGGCAGCTCCGCCGCCCACTGGAGTGCGGTGTCCGGTCTGGAATAGCGGGGTTGGTCCGGGGCGAAAGCCCGCTTCCGGGCCGCCTCAAGGATGAGAGGGCCACGTTCCGAAGCAGGGATCAGGGGCAGCAGGGACTGCCGGGCATTCGCGCTCAGTGCGAAGGGTCTCTCTCTCACCGCCTCCCTGACAGCCTCAGCCGCGTTCCAGGGATCGGTCTCCCTTAGCCCCTCCATCAGGGCCGGAGAGGGATCCTTCAGGGGTAATTACGACCGTTCAGCACATGGCTCATAAGGAATTCCGCCACCATTCCCTTTCGGCGGAGGGGGGCATGAAGCCTGGAGCCGGAAGACAACGGACCATTTTTTGAGTTTCTGATTTCATAAGTGCAGCGGAATGGCCAAGGACGGAACTGCCCGCCCCCCCGGGTGCAGGCCGCCGCGCTGATGTGAACCCAGTGCAAATTACCCTGACTGATTATGCTCCGGCTTGCAATTTCCGTGCTGCTGAAACGGATGCCAACCTGCGGGAAAAGGCCTCCCGCCAAAGCGGCAGATCAGAATCCCGCTGCCTTCATGAAGTCCTCTGCACCGCGCAAAGAAAAAGAAATGCCGGGCAGCTCAGGATTCCACAGCCGGATTAGCGGCTGAGGCCAGAGTCCGCAGAAGTTTCAATCTGTAAATGCGGGCTCCATAATACTCTCCCATGGCCGCGGAGCGCACCACGTAAGCCTGTCCCTCAAACTCCACCGTCTCTCCATCGAATACCTCCGTAACGGTGATCAGTTCCCACTCCTTCCCTTCGGCGGGTGGTATGATACGGACGGGGCGGAGGATATCTTTTTTGTAAATGACTTTCATTTTCAGCCTGAAGCTGGGGCGGAAGGGCGGTGATGCTGTCTGGATAAACGCTGACGGTCCTCCCCATGTGATTATAAACAGGCTGAATTTTATACTTTACCGCAGCCGGCATCATGGCCCTGCAAGGCTTCCCTCAGCCGGTTCCGACCAGCGGGGAGGTAATCCGGCGGATTGGATCCGTTTTGTGGATTCCTGGTGCCGCTTTCCATCAGGATATTGGACAGTACGAGCCTGTTTCACTAAACTCCCAGAACTGGCCACCTTTTAGGCCCATCCTGCGGGCGGTCCGGAAAACTACAGCAAATTTCCGCAGTTGGCGGATGGAGGATGCACCTCATGAATCAGCCACTGCCTGTCAATCCGGCGTATCCACAGCTGGACAGGCCATTTTCAGGGCCCCCAGCCGCCGCCGCGGTGTCCTGTCTCCTTGGATCCATCGGCTTTTTTGTCCGAAGGACCGTCGGACGGCGCTCCTGCTCCACCGTACTTGTTGCCTTCTGAATTTCTGCCGCATCCGGTCAGAACCATCATCAGCAGGAGGGCGGGAATAACTGATCTCATTTTCATGATATTTGACGGGAAAGTTGATTGAGGCGTAGGAGGACGTGCAATCCGGTGCCGAATTTCCGTAGGTGCAGAGGATATGCCGGCTGAATTTGCCCGCAGGAAGAAGATGGAACGAGGGCATGGCCTTGCATTATGCCATCAGTCGCCGCACCCTGCATGGCCACGCGGGACCCGTGTCTTTCCACAGGCCTGCGGCCTCCCGATACCCGGTTTCCAAAGAGGCCGGGAAAAGTGCCGACAAATCAGCACAGTGCCGGAGAGTCCAAAAAACCGGTTTTGCCTGCTGTCCGCCGTGTTGTCATCAGGCGGAGAGAGCCGGCTGATGCCCGGAAAGACGTTTTTGAACCACGGCTTTCCTCTCAAGCGCATTGGTCATTTTGACAGCCTCAAACTCCCATTTGACCGCGTCGTCCACCTCAATGCGGTTTTCGCGCCATTTGCGCTTTTTGAACCACAGGTCGATCAGGGGCGAGACTTCATCCACGGTTCCCTTCACGCTGATCAGGGCCTCAGCCACAACGCCTTCGTCCTCCGGGATTGGAGCGGCCTCACCGGATCTCACATGGCCGGTTTTGAGGTAGGACCGGAAGGTTTCGGCCAGTTGCACAGGAACCAGGAGGGAGGTGTAGCCAGGCGCATCGTCCTTGCCGCAGATAATGGATTCCACAGGGGGGCAGAGTTTCATAAGGGGTAAATGGCGGAACACCACGTTCCGCTGATATATGGGGTCAAACGACCGCCAGTAAAAGTCGGATGTTGATATATGGACAGGTCTTTGCACGCGGTACAGCACCGGGCCTGTCCAAAACGCCCGGCGGGCAAAATGCTCACAGACCGTCAGGCTTTTGAAACATTCTGCCATTCCTCCGCCATCTTTCCCAAAGCTGCTTCAGGGAAAAAGGCTGGCCGGATTTATGCGGAACTGCAATTTCCGCCGGTTCCGCCCCGTGCACGCCGCCGGTGCCTGACCCCCCTTAATGGTCCCGGGGCCGCACGGGAGCGGAACGTCAATTCATCCCAGCCTTCTCAAACTCATGTCCCCCGTCAGAATCGGCACCACCACCAAGGAGATCACAGACATTGTCTCCTTCGCTTTCAGCCCGCCCGGAAACGACTCCCATCCCCGCACCCGTGCAGTGCTTCAGGCCAATTACAGTGACGGCAGCTCCGCGGTCACCGAGGGGGATGAGGCAGTGACTTTGAAGGTGCTGCTGTCCTCCCAAGGGATAAAGGATCTGAGCACCCCGCCTCCAGTGGACCCCCAGCCTGTGCAGAACACTGCCAGCCCGGTCAAAGCCTGATCCGGGAACTGCTGAAGCGGTGCGCCGAGCCGCGCTTATTTCCGCTTCCTCCCGCCGGAAAGGTTTATCACTTTGGAAACCGCCCATTCCGCAAGAAGACCGATGGCGCTCCCGGCCGCCACATCCGTGGGGTAATGGGCTCCGCGCGGAATCTGGCTCAGGGCAATCAGTGAGGCGGCGGCGTGGGCCGGCGCTCCGTATTCCGGATATTCCCGGGCGAAAGCCCGCGCCGTGGCCACCGCTCCGGCACTGTGGCCGGAGGGAAAACTGGTTTCATCATGGTCCTCACTGTTTCCCGGATGCATTTCATACCTCCCTTCCTGCGTCAGGAGTTCGGGACGTGTCCGGTTTATTCGATGCTTCACAAAGTTCTTTGTCAGAGTGGCCACGGAATTGGCTGCAACCATGCGCAGTCCGGCGCGTGCCAGCCGTTTGTTGCCGGTGAGGAGACCAGCGCCAAGCACTACCCCCGAGATGGTGAACATCGGAGGCTGGTCTCCGAGTTTCCCAAGAAAGGAGAGAGCGCGGACCGGCAAAGTGTGGCGGTAGGGAGCCACCGCTTCGGCCACGGCCACATCGGCTTTTTCAGGAGGGGAAATGTCAGGGGTCGGATCGTTGGCCATGCTTTGAAAACGCTCCCGGGAACAGGAAGGCTGCCGCGGATATTCCCATCCGGTTATTTACCACTGCCACTGCCACTGCCACTTCACTTTGCCATCTGCGGTGCCGAAACGCCCGGCACGGGGCCGGAGCGCGGCGGCACATTGCCTTTGGTGACGGAGTCCACCACCGTTTCGATGGCGATCCGGGGATACAAGGCCGCAAAATCCGAATTGGACTCGGCATGCTCCCTGTCCGGCCACCTTAGAGCCACATGGCCGGAATACTCCTCCTCTCCGGCAAAGGGGATGGAATGTCCTCCCTGATCCGGTTCCGCATGGCCGGCGATTTTCGCCTGGCCGGAAAAAGGCAGGATACAGGTGTTTCCGATGCAGTCACAGTTTTCACCGGAAAAGACCGGCGGCCCCAGCAGTTGGAAGACCTTGATGCGTCCTTCCGCGTCGCCGTGTTCCGTGGGCACCGGGACCATCATGCCCTCCGCTTTTTGGACAATACTGCGGGCCACATGCTCAAGGAAGGGGTCGTGGGAAAGAAGTCGCACAATAATATTCATTCTGGCCGTGTAACGCTTTGCAATCCGCTGCGGAAACAGGCTTTCCTGTCCGGGTCCATGGAGCCGGCAGCCTCCACTGCGGCAGCAACCGGCGCTGGCGAAAATAAAAGGCGCCCGGCCGGCCATGTGCCCCGCTTCACTTGGAAATGGCATTCCGGCAACGCCGAAGCCGTAAACTCAATCCAAGTGATAGGGAGCGCATTGCAGCAGCGCTCGTTTTGCCGGCGGCTTGGCGGCAGCCGCCTGACAGATGCCGGTAAAAAACCATTTTCGGACAGGGGATCTCTGAAAATTTCCGCCCCCCAGGCCCAGTGTGAAGCATGGAGTCCACGCGGGCGCTGGGTGGACCCGCGCTCTGCCCTCTTGCTGCTGCCGTCAGTGGCTTTCGTGCTTTACAGCGTATTAAAGCGTGAAAATCCTCATGAACGCCCTGGCTTTGCAGGGAAGCTGGGAGATATCGGATTTATCCTGGTTCAAAAGCCTGTTGAATCCCTCAAAGCGGGCTGCGTCCATGCTGAGATCCCTGAAAGCCATCGACCATCCGCCGAACTGCCGTGCGGAATCTCTTCCCGCAGGAAAATCATGATATTTTTATGGCGGGGATCACGCCTGATTTTCTGAAGCAGGCTGTCAACCACCGCCGCCTCCCTCTCGATCAGCTGAAGGAAATTCCCGTTCCCGTAAAGCAGAATGCCAGTCATCCCGGGCGGGTATTGTTTTCAAAACCGCCCTTAAGCAGGACGCGCAGCTGCGCCTTGGAAAACTCAACGGTCTGGGAGCTCATGTAAATGATATGGATCATATGTGGAAAAGAGGATGAAACCCAGCGCCCCGGCGCACCTGCTGAGCGAAAGCCGGCCCGGTGTCCCTTCCAGCCACACACACAGCTTCAGGATCGAGTTCACCGGCTGCCAGGCTCCGGCACGGAAAGCCTGTGCGGTGCGGTTCTGAAAGGGAGCCATTTCCGCGGAGGATATGAAAGAGGGATAAGGAGGGGCATGAAAGCCTCTATGATTCCCCCGGATGCACATCCAGCATAAATTGTAATTTGGCAGTGTTGTATCTTATGGAATTTCATGAGAGCTGACCCGCTTTCCCGTGAAGCAGGGTCAGACGCCTGCGATCTCCCGCCATTGCCCACCGCATCCTTTTCACCGCCGCTCAAAGCTGCCGGCATCGGGGCTGGTGTTGCCGGAGGGGAGGCGGGCCGGCTCCGGGCAGCATCACTGCTGGTTCCCCGGAGCCGGCATTACTACCATCCACACTACCGGGACCATCACGTCCGGCAGGATATGGAAAGCTGCCTTTCCCGGGCCTGCGAGCCTTCGGGACATGAAAAACGCGGATGCATCCATTGCGTCATCCTGCGTGTTCGAGTGCCCCGCCGGCTTCGGGGCTATAGCGGCTGAATGATCGGGGAAAGCCGCGGGCGGCGGGTGACGGATCATCACGGGCCGCCATCTGTTTCCGGGGCCGGTGCACTGATTGCGTGCGGAACAGAAATGATCAATTCCCGGCCCATAGCCGCAGCCGCCGGCCGGGCGGTGCGCTTCCAGGTGCAGGATGCGATGCTGCCGGGCAGGACAAATGCGGCTGCACCCAACATCCACGTCATGCGGGCATTGCGGAGGAAGGAATCCTGCCAGCGTATCCTCCGCCTGGGATTCCGGTCAGCGGCATGAAGATTCTTTTCAACAGCCGCCGCGCGGGCAGGACGGCCGGAAACTCTTTTGTGGAGGCCTGTGGCCATGGGAATGTATCTGGACTGGGTGGAACCGCGCGGCAGGAGCGCGGAAAGGCGGGCACCGGTGCTCCTATGCCGGGACCGCATCAGGGTTTTGGATATAGGACACGACCACCGAGGGCAGATTGTCCCTTATCCACGCCGCCATCCGCTCCTCATCACGGATGATTCTTCGGCAGACCTCCGCCACCTGGGGCTCATCGATCTCCCTCGCCGCGGTCTCAATGGCGCGGTAGCAGGCGATTTCAAAATGCTCCTTGGCGTATGTTGCCAGCAGGTCCTTGACACGCTCATCCTGGGCAAACTTCGTGCTCATCCACTTGACGGTTTCCCCCGCTTCGGCAAGACCGGTTTTAAGCATGGAGGTGCCTGCCCCAAGGGTTTCAAGGCAGGTTTTCACCGCCTCGGCATGCTGGCGGGTTTCTGTCAGATGGCGGGCCGCCATTCCACGCACAGCCGGGTGAAGATTTTTGTTCTCTGCTTGTTTGCCGAGGGCAATTTCAAGACCGCGCTCCATGGCGTAGGCATCGCGGAACCAGTCCGTAATAGTTTCCAGATTGGTGCTCATACTTTCTAAAGGTTACTGTAAGTTGGATTCCGGTGGCCCGCAGGCCGGTTATAACAGCAGCATGGGAAGGGCCGGAAGGTTTGCCGGAGAGTGTCGGCGTCAGGAGCGGCTCCAGTGGCGCACAATGCAGGATCCCGGCCCTCAGGCCGCGCGGAATGCCGGTGAGGAGTGCCGGAGGCGCGGACTGTCCCTATAGAATGGGGTTGCCGCCGGGCAGGACCCTTTGGGACCGTGCATCCTTGTTTCTGTTACAGAGCTGGACCCCGATTTTTCAAAGGCCCGTTTTAAGCATCCCGCAGCTTGGGTAAAACCCAGGAGACACCATAGACCCGGCATGGGCCTGGGGAAAAAGTCGTCGGATAACCACTTTTTGGCAGAGCCCTGGGGAGTCTCCGGAAATGGCCTGCTCTGCCGCTTGGGCGGGCTTTAAACGAATCTGCCATGGTCCGGAACCGCCACTTCGGCGAAACTGTCCACAAGCCGCTGAAGCCCGCGGGTCAGCTCCTCCCCCTGCATGGCATGCCCATGGCCCGGGACGAGCACCTGAGGCTGGAGCTCCTGGAGGGTTCTTACGGAGGTCTCCGCAGCTGTCCAATCCGTGGTCAGGTAAACCGGCGGCCCGCAAACCTCCCTTTTCTGAAAGAGAACCCGGTAGAGGGAGTCCTGCCTCACGGTGATGACCGCATCCCCCGGGACAAGCGTCCGGTCACCGGCCCGGAACAGGGCAATCTGGCCGGGCGAATGCCCTGGGACGTGCAGCCATCTCCATTCAGGCAGGCCCGGAACCGCTCCACCCTCGGGCAATGGTTCGAGCGCCGGGGATATATCGACCGGCTCAATGGGGTAAAGGGATGAAAGCTTCGCCAGCAGCCCCCCCTCCACAGAGGTGTCGGGCTCCGGATAGCTCTGTTTACCGGTCAGAAAGGGAAACTCCAGCGGGTGGGCGTAAACGGGAACTGCCCATTGCTCAAGCAGATGAACAATGCCGCCGACATGGTCAAAGTGTCCATGGGTCAGAATGACCGCTTTCGGCCTAGCGCCTTTGCCGAACAGCTTTTCGGCGGTGGAAAGGATTTCCCCGCCGCATTTCGGCATTCCGGTGTCCACCAGCACCCAGCCGGAGGGGGACTCTATGAAAACAACGTTCACGATCTGATTGGTGTACAGATGAACGCCAGTGCTCACCTGCTGCTCCAGATTGCCGCTTGAGATTGAGGTTACAGGGAGATATTTGCTGTCACCGGACTCCTTCAGTTTCATGGGATCGATTGGGGGGTTGAGTTGGATCGCTGGGCCCGATGGCTCCTAGCCCTGTCGGGAGTGCTGGATTGACGAGGTGCTCCGCATACCATCCTCTGGTGAAATAAGGATCCGCAGCGTTGGAGGAGTAAATAATTCAGACCGGCTGTGCCAAACCGCCGCCTAGAGATTTATAATGATAACCAACAGGCCGGGATGATGGATGCCCAAAAATCCTGAACTGCAGGATGGATTTTCAAAAGCACCGCGGGACGCTTTCCAAAGTTCTTCTGGGAAATCGCCTTGACGGCCGGGCGGGCCCCGTACGGAGCTTTACAAAAAGCCTGTATTGGGGGCATGGCAAAGGCGTTTTCCACCTGATGCCGGATTTCAGCAGCAGGACAAAAGTGATTATTTCCCTCCCGCCATGCCGCAGAGGCGGCCTTCTGATTGCGCATTGAATTAAAATTTTAAAAAATTACGGGACAGTCGATCATCAGCAGTGACAAGTTGTTGAGAAGGAAGCCCGAAGGAAACTGGATCTCAGCCAGGCAGGAGCCGCCAAAACATGGGGGAGTGCCGCTTAACACGCTGATCTGCTGGGAAAACAACCGGCGCAATCCCTCCGCCTTCACACGGGCAATGCTCAATCATCTTCTGAATGGCATCCTCGGCCGGACACATCCTCGCCCGGCACCAGTATTCCGGAGAGGAGCCCTGACATTTGCCCGGCAGCAGCCCGCTCCTGCCAAAAGGCGCTCAAATTCCTCCAAAGATAAATTTCCACCAAGATGGTGGCCACCAGTTCAAAGACGCAGAATATTCGAAAGATCATAAGGTTCTGCCCGCGGAGAGAGGCCCGTCAATTTTTGCGGCTTCGGCTCTCCGCAAAGCGTTACACAGGCATGAGACCCATCTGGAAAGGCTCCGTCAGCTTCGGCTTGGTGAACATTCCAATCACACTCTTTCCGGCGACGAAACGGGAGGAGCTGAAGTTCCATCAGCTGCGGGATTCGGACCTCAGCCCCATCAACTACAAACGCGTGGCCGAGGCCGATGGAAAAGAGGTGCCTTGGGAGAATATTGTGAAGGGCTACGAGTATGAAAAGGGCAAATACGTGGTGCTCAAGCCCGAGGATTTCGAGAGGGTGGATATTGAGGCCACGCAGTCGGTGGTGATCCAAGCCTTCGTGAGTCTGGATGAGGTGAACCCGCTGCTTTTTTACAAACCGTATTTCATGGAGCCTCAGAAGGGGGCTGACCATGCCTATGTCCTGCTGCGGGAGGCATTGGAGGCGTCGGGGAAGATCGGGATTTCAAAGGTCGTCATCAAGACGCGGGAGTATCTGGCGGCGGTCAAGCCGCAGGGGGACGGCCTCATGCTGGAGCTGATGCACTTCGCGGAGGAGCTGCTGGAGCTTTCGGAATTCCGCGTTCCCAGACAGACCACTGCCGGCAGGAGGGAGATGGCCATGGCCAAGGATCTGATTGCCAGCATGACGGAGAAATGGGATCCCGACGCTTGGAAGGATGAGTATCATGAGGATTTGGAAAAGATGGTCCAGGAGAAAATCAAACAGGGGGACAAAAGACCCGCCGCCAAAGCCAAAGCCAGGCCCGCCACGAAGATTATCGATCTTCTTTCCGTCCTGCAGGAGAGCCTCAAGACGGGCAAGTCCCCCCAGAAGACTCCCGACAAAAAGGTTGCCGCCAAAAAAACCAAGGCTAAAACGGCTGCAAAGCGGAAGGCTGGCTGAAGCCACCGGCCCCCGCCGCATCTGAATGCGGACAGTTAAGGACACCGGCATTCACCCAAGCGCCCAGCCCTGACGGATGTCAAAGAAGCAATCAGTCACGGTGGACGGCAGGGAGCTGGTCCTGTCGAATCTGGACAAGGTCCTTTTTCCGGAGTGCGGATTCACCAAGGGGGAGGTGATTGGCTATTACTCCGCCGCCGCGGAGACCATTCTGCCGCACCTCGCGGGCCGCCCGCTGACCCTGAAACGCTTCCCCGACGGCGTCGCGGGGGAATTTTTTTATGAAAGGAATGCGCCGTCTCATACTCCGGACTGGGTGGAGCGGTTCACCGCCACCCGCAGCGGCGGGGAGGCGGTCACCGATTATATTCTTTGCAATGACCGCGCCACACTGCTCTGGGCCACCAATCTGGGGGATATCGAAAAACACGTCCTTCCGGCCCGGGTCCCCGATCTGGACTGTCCGACCTCCATGGTGTTCGACCTCGACCCCGGAGAGCCCGCCACCCTCCTCGACTGCTGCCGCACCGGGCTGCATCTGAAGGGCCTGTTTGAAACCTTGGGCCTGGAATGTTTTCCCAAGGTTTCGGGCTCCAGGGGACTGCACCTGACTGTGCCCCTGAACACGCCCGCAAGTTACGGGGTTGTCCAGCCCTTCGCTGAAACCGTGGCCCGGCTGGTCACGCAGCAGCTTCCGGAAAGCGTGGTCAGCGATATGGCCAAAACTCTCCGGCGCGGGAAAGTCCTCATCGACTGGAGCCAGAACTCGGACTTCAAAACCACGGTATGTGTCTACGCCATGAGGGCCAAACACGGGGAGCCGTTCATCTCCATGCCGGTCACATGGGAGGAGGTGGCCCGCGCCGCCAAAAGCGGAAAAACCAAAGGCCTTCTCTTCACACCCAAAGCGGCCATCGCCCGGATCGGCCGCATGGGTGACCTCTTCGGGCCGGTGCTCATCCTCCGTCAGGAACTGCCCGAAGCCTTTACTGCCGCCCTCGGCGCCGCACCCCTGAAGAAGCCGCGCGGAGCCAAAAGGGTAAAGGATAAAAGCCTCCGGGAATACGAATCCAAACGCGACCATGCGCGGACACCGGAGCCGGAGGCGGAAACCACGCCCCCGGACAGGATCGCAGGCCGGGGAGCCCACCGTTTCGTCATTCAAAAGCACGAGGCCAGCCACACCCACTATGATTTCCGTCTGGAAATGGAGGGAGTGCTCCGTTCATGGGCGGTGCCCAAGGGACCGCCCGCTGAACTGAGGCAGACGCGGCTGGCCATGCATGTGGAAGATCATCCTCTGGCGTATGAGAACTTTGAGGGAACCATCCCCAAGGGCAATTATGGGGCCGGAACGGTGATGGTCTGGGACCGGGGGACCTATGAGGACCAGACCGGCGACCCGGCGGGGGCTTTTCATGCCGGAAAGCTGCACCTGACCCTTACTGGAAAGAAGCTGAACGGGGAGTGGATCCTCGTGAAGGACCGGCGGGACGGGGAGGGAAACCGCTGGCTGCTGATCAAGGCCGGGGAATCCATGGCTCCGCTCTCCGCCAAACAGGATGACACCTCCGTGATCAGTGGCCGGTCCATGCGCCGGATCGCGGTTGACGGTGATGCCCAGTGGGAGAGCGGCGGTGTCGTTCAGAGTCCGCCGCCGAAGAAGCGGACGGCGCGGAAAAAGGCCCCATCCCCCAGCTTTATCGAACCCATGCAGTGCCAACCGGTGACCGCCCTGCCGGAGGGGGAGGAGTGGACCTATGAGGTCAAGTTTGATGGATACCGCTGTCTGGCCGTTAAAACCGGACGCCGCGCCAGTCTCATCTCAAGGAATGGGAAATCCCTCAATGTGCGCTTTCCGGCCTTGGTGAAAGCCATCCGTGCCCTTGAGGGCGGGTTCATGATCGACGGGGAGGTGGTGGCGTTGGACGCGGAGGGCCGTCCCTCATTCCAGCTGCTTCAGAACAGTCGCGGAAAGCATGCGGCAGTCTTTTTCTATGCTTTCGACCTGCCGCATGCCAACGGCCAGCCCTTGGCGGAGCTGACGCTTTCCGAGCGCCGCGCGCGGCTGGAGGCATTTCTTGGGATCCCCGATGATCCTGTCCGGCTTTCCGCGATCCTGCCCGGCAAGGCGGCACAGGTTCTCCAAGCGGTCCGGCAGCTCGGTCTTGAGGGAGTAGTGGCGAAACGGCTGAACTCGGTTTATGAGGCGGGGGAGCGCACCGGGGCCTGGGTCAAGTGCCGGACGAGCCCCGGACAGGAATTTGTGATTGGCGGATACGTGCCTGGAGCGCGCGGGTTTGACTCCCTTCTGATCGGAGTGTTTGAGGGCCGGGAACTGATGTACTGCGCCAAGCTGCGCAATGGATTTGTCCCCCGCGTCCGGGAGGAGATTTTCGCCCGGCTTCAAACGCTAGGCACTGCCGAATGCCCTTTCGCAAATCTTCCGGAGCCTAGGAGCGCCGCCGCTGAGACTGTCCGCATGACCGCCGCAAAAATGAGGGAGTGCCGGTGGGTGAGACCGGAGCTGGTCTGCCAGGCCGCCTTCGCCTCATGGACAGACCGTGGACGGTTGCGCCACGTCAGCTTTGCAGGCTTGCGGGACGACAAGCCCGCCAAAGCGGTGGTCAGGGAATGAGGAAGTCCACCGGAAGGGCGTTTCCCATGAAGGCGGCGGAGCGTATGAAGCATTATGCCTCTCATCTCCCAGCTGGTGCACCATCCCGCTTTTCTCTCGGAGGTCGTGGAGGCCATCCGCCAGCAGGTGCTCGGAGCCCTCATCCATGACCACGGCATTGAGGGCACCGTGACGGATTACCGACTGACAACAGCCTTGGATTTTCAACCGGCGGAGTGCGTGGGAACGACCTGCAGCATTGCCTTTTCCGGCAGGGGGGAGGCCACGGGAACCGGCCCGGGGCCGCAGACAAACTCACCGGTGACCTTCCTCACGGAAAGGCCCCTTCTGGGATATGTGGACGTTGCCTGGCCGGAGGGCTCCAAAGCGGGAACCCGGGAGGAGTTTCAGGCGCTTTACGCGTCCATGGTTTTTGATATACGCGTGGAGTCCGCCGGATTTTAGTAAGCCCGATCAAGGATTTTTCCAATGCGGAAGCCATGGGATTGGACCCAGCTGGTGCCGTGGCGGTCACGGGAGTCGTTTGCCGGCTTCACTTCACAGATGGCTTATGATTGAGAACCTGATCTTTGGTGCTGGCCGCGATGGCCATGACCTGATCAATAAGTTCCTTTTTAATCTTAAGTTCCTCGAGGGTTTTCTGAAGATGCTCCGCCACAGCGTTGAAGTGAACCTCACTCAGGCCAGGAATGTTCTCATGCGCCTCGCGCAGATTTTTGCCTGTCCATGGCAACGGGCCTCCGAAGGCGGCGGAGAGAAACTCATTCTGTTTCCGGCGCTGTTTGTTCATGTTGATGTCCTCGAAGAAGCCGTTGATGCGGTCATCAGCCAGAACTTTCACATAAAATAGATCGATGGCGGCGTTCATGGCCGCTTTGCCTCCAAGTTTTTGATACAGGCTGTTGGCCCGGTCCGCATTCCACTTAGTGCGGCTGGCCTCATCAGCGAACGCGTAAGTCCGGTCCTCATAGATGACCGTGATTTTAGGATCGGCAGGTTTTCCCGTAACCGGGCAGATGGTGTTAATGGCGGGCTTTTCAACCTTTGGGGAATTCACTGCGGGAACATTGGAGGAGGTATCCGCAGCGGTGCTGGCGAGGGGTGCGAGACTAAGGACGAAACAGGGGATGATAAGGATTGAGATGCGGTTCATGTGGTTGGTTCTGATGGCGCAGGCCGATGAGAAGAGAGACAATGCTTTAAAGATGCATTTCCAATACATCTTTCAGAAAACCGCATTCTGAGCGGTCGCACTGCCGAGCTTGCAATCGCCGGGGTTCCGCCTGAATGGGGCGGAGAACCCCGGCGGCAACCCCTGCGAATGAAATTAAGCCTTTTCAGCGATTACTCGCTTCGCGTCCTGATGTACGCCGCGTTGAAAGGCGCTCCTTTCCAGCTGGATGAGGTGACGGACGCTTATACGATTTCGCGCCATCATCTGGGTAAAGTGGTGAACCGGCTTGCCCGGCTCGGATATCTGGACACCCAGCGGGGGCGGGGCGGAGGCATCCGCCTCTCACTGGACCCGGCCTCAATCCGGATTGGCCAGCTCCTGCGCAAAACAGAGGATCAGCCCGTTTTCGTGGAATGCTTTGATCCTGCGGCCAACCGCTGCCCGGTGGCCGGAAGCTGCCGTCTTAAAGGCTTTCTTGCGGAGGCCATTTTGGACTTCTACCGAAGTCTTGACCGGCACTCTTTAAAGGATCTGGTGGAAGGGCCACACCTCGAAGCGATGCGTCTGACCTTATTGGGCAGCACCCCGTCCCCGGCCATAGGGGAAGTTCATCCCGGGGAATCACCGCCGCCGTGAACGTAATTTTCAGGAGACCGGCACTGGCCCGGGCAGTTTGCCCGGAGTGATGGGTTCCATTTCGGGCCGGCTGCGGGCCATGAGCCTTTCAAAAAGTGGGGAGGCCATAAGGGTGGTGGTAACCGCCATGATCACGAGAGTGGCGAAAAGCCCCTCCGTGATGATGCCTCTCTGAAGCCCGATGTTGATGATGATCAGTTCCATAAGACCTCTGGCGTTCATCAGCAGGCCGATGCCCAAGGCCTCCCTGTTGGGAATTCCGGTGGCCCGTGCCGCCAGCCAGCAGGCGACACCTTTACCGACTGCCGCCGCCAGGAGCACCGCCGCGCAGATGCCCCAGAGATACCAGGAATTCAGAAGACCGATTTTGGTGTTGAGGCCCGAATAGGTGAAGAAGAGCGGCAGGAGCAGCGTCACAGTGAGAGGCTGGATCCGGTCGATCAGATCGCGGGCCATCACCTTTCTGGGGATCACGGCACCGGTAATGAATGCGCCGAAGACGGCATGAAGGCCGATCTTATCGGTAAACCATGCGGCAAGGGCCATGATTGAAAGGCTGACCACCATGCCCGCCTCCGTCAGACTGCCGTCCTTTTCCATCCACCGTTGGAAGCGTTGCAGAAGCGGCCCCACCACCAGAAAAGTAAAGACCACAAAACCGACACCGCAGCCGATGTTGATGAAAGCGTGGGAGAAATCCCCGTCGAAACTGGCCAGCACCACCGCCAGCAGGCACCATGCGGCCGCATCGTCCAAGGCACCGGCTCCCAGGGCCACCGTGCCCATGGTGGTGCCGGTCAGTTTCTTGAAGTGAATAATGCGCGCCAGCATCGGAAACGCGGTGATGCACATGGAGGCTCCGAGGAAAAGCATGGCCTCCATCAGGGAAGTCCGCGCCGGGAACAGGTGGCTGTGGTAAAACAGGATCCACGCGAGTCCCGCGCCCAGCGCGAAGGGGGTGACCATTCCCGCAATGGAAACCGCCACCGAACTCGCGAACCGTTTCCGGACGATGTCGACACGGAACTCCATGCCGACGATGAACATGTAGAGCGCCAAACCGAGCTGCGAGGCCGGGAAGAGATAACTCTGGGTGTCACGGGCCTGCTGTGCGTTGTCCCAGGGAAACAGAGCCTGCTGGGCCTCCGGGGCGAGCAAGCCGAAAAGGGATGGTCCCAAAAGCACCCCAGCAAGCATTTCAGCAACCACCTGTGGCTGGCCGCACCGGGCGGCGACAGCCCCCACCAGACGGCAAAACAAGAGAATTACCGCAATCTGCAGAAAAAACTGTACGGCGAGATGAAGGTTGTTCATGGTTTGATCGGCTTGGATTGGAATGGAATGGGACGGCACGGAGTTCACGGTGGAAGTGAAGAGCCAGCGCGTGGAGGCGCCGCGCTCCTGCCGTCCCGGGGGGAGGGAACAGCATCAAGGCACCTTTGGCGGGGGCGCGCTTTGAATGGGGACGCGGATTTCGAGCGCGGCAAAGCGGTCCTCCAGGCTCTGCCGGTCCTTGACGTGGCACTTGAGGCATTCGTTCCGAAGGATGATCGTGCCCGCAAACCGCAGCATTCCGTTTTCCACGGCCATAACCTCCTTTTGCCCCTCTGTGATTTTCAGAATCGCCGCCTTCTGAAATTCGTCCTTGGCCTTGTTATCGACATTCATGACGGTCGCGTCGGCGGCCAGCCAGCGGAGGGTGATACCCCATTCCTGCTGCATCACTTTGAAAACATCCTCCAGTGATTCCGAAGGAATAACCCGGCTCTCATTTTTTCTGAAAAAGTCGCGGTGCATCACACTCAGGGCTCCGCTGAAGGAGGTGTGGAGAAGCCGTGCCCGCGTTTTGGCCTCCTTCAGTGCCGGAAGTGGTTTTGCCGCCGGGGCCGGCTCCTGAGACTGTCCCGTCGGGACGGCAACCACGGAGGCAAATAGAAGAATAACGGGCAGTTTGTTCAGAACGGGCATGGAATAAAAGGGCAGTCCTTCAGGAGGCTTTCGGGATGCTGAGGTGAGGAACCGCAGCACCCGGCGGGAGCTTGCTTTCAGGGAAAGGAACCCCGTAAGGCAAGGCTTCAGGAAGAGGCACCGTTTCGCCGATCCATTTCCAGAGCCGGGTGAAATCCCGATTCACGTCGCCGGAGAGGCAGTCTGTGATCATATCTCCGGCTTCAGGGTGCTCGCGGACTATTTTGCCGAAGGAGAAGGCCGGATTGTAAAAAGCGTAAATGAGCCTGCGCATATTTTCCACGCCCTCCCGGATCACGCGGCCATAATCGTCAAAAAGTTCCGTGGAAAAATCCCCCGTGCTCAAGGCCTCATGAACGGCCTCTCCCGCCATCTGTCCGCTTTTCAGAGCCATCATGACGCCGCTGCTGAAAACGGGATCCAGAAAAACGAGGGCATCCCCCACCAGCACCAGCCCGGGAGCCGCGCAGAATTGTGAATGGCGGCTGTATTCGCTGGTGACATGGTATTTACCGGTGGACTCGCCGGTGGAGAGCTGATCCTGAATCCAGCGGTTCTGTCCCACCTCGCGCTGGAAAATCTGTTCCGGATCCCGCAGGCCATCCCGCATGAGATATTTCCCTTCAGCGACCACCCCCACGCTGACCATGTCCCCATGCTGGGGAATGTGCCAGAACCAGCCTTTCCCGGAGACATAGGCCACCGTGGTGGTGCCCTCATCAATGCCTGTGCCGCGTTTCGAGCCCCGGTAGTACGTCCAGACCGCGATCTTGTTCAGATAGGGATCGTTCAGCCGCCAGCCCAGGGCTTTGGCGGCAAGTGCCTCTTTGCCCGTGCAGTCGAGAACCATGGAGGCATGAAGCTGGCTGACCGCTCCGGAACGACGGTCCACGGCCTCCACTCCCCGAACGCGGCCGTCCTCAATCAACAGGCGGCTCACCGAGGTCCTCTCCCGCACCTGCGCCCCTTTTTCCCGCGCATTGTCCAGAAGCATCAGATCGAATTCCGAGCGCACCACCTGCCAGGTCTGGGCGACCGTCTCCCGATCGTAGCGGTTAAAAAAATAGAATGGCTGGGAGGACTGCCCGTCCGGCTGGACGAAGGTTCCGCTGTACTTTTTAACGAACGGTGAGGCCCTCATCCTGGGAATCATGCCGAGGCGCTCGAGAGGCTTGAACGCGAAGGGCAGCAGGGACTCTCCGATGTGATAACGGGGAAATTCCTCGCGCTCCAGCACGAGGACCCGATGACCATATTCCGCCAGAATGGCGGCGGAGGCACTGCCCGCCGGGCCGCCGCCGATCACGATAACATCAAATTCCGCATTCATGAAGGAGTTTGGGGAAGGGTTTGATTAAGTGCGGCCGGAGGGGTTGACACTTATCTCGCAAAGCGAGATAACAAGGGCAATCCGCGGTTTCTTTCACGGCGGCACAGCCGCCCTCCCGAGTTCCGCGGGGCGGGAACCTCTCCATTCCTTTATGTCAGCTTATCAGGATATCACCGGTGCTGTCGGCCGCACTCCATTGGTCCGCTTGAACCGGATCGCCAAAGGTCCCTCCGGTTCAGGCTGCCCCCGCTGCATCCTGCTCTTCACTGCGGTGGAAACCACTCCTGGGTAATCCGGTCCTCAGGGATGAAGAATCCGGGTAAGTTCCTTGAGGAGCAAAGCGCCTTTTGAGGCCAGTTCCTGATTATGAAGTCCGGCCAGCTTTTCGAGTTTTGAGCGGCCCAGGCGTGTCAGCCGCACAAGAACCTGTCTTTTGTCCCCGGTCGACGGGGTGCGTTTTGCCAGCCCGGCGGCTTCCAGCCTGTCTGTCAGCTCCACCGCTGTATGGGCGGCGATCTGAAGCCTTTCGGAAAGCTCATTCATGGTCACCTCGTTGCGTCCCGGAAATCCCTCTATCGCCAGCATCGCGAGGTATTGTTTGGTGGCCAGTCCATGCTGTTTGGCGGCCTGTTCGCTGAAATGTAGGAATTTCCGCAGTTCATAACGGAAGGCGGCCAGTTTTTCGTAGTCGGTTTTGGTCACGGTGGTGGAGCTTGACAAAATACCTCGCAATGCGATCTCATGGCAGGATTCAATTTTTGGGATCATGACCCCGGTTCCGTCACCCGTCCACCGGGTCCATGATTCATCCGCATGTCTGTTTACCTCTACCGCTACGCTTCGGTCGGGCAGCCCGGGGAGGAACTGGGGATTGGTGTCTCCCGGCATGTTCCCCGGGGCGTGCGGCGGGAAGCCTGGGCGGCGGAAGGCTGGTTTGACTCCTGGCTGCCGCTTCTCGCTCCCTCCGCCCCGCCCGTGGGTGATTACTTAAAACACCGTATTTCCTTTGCCGTGTTCAGCAGACGTTACCGGACGGGAATGAAACGCCCGGAATGTCTTCAGCTCATCCGTCTGCTGGAAGCTTTCTCACTCACCGCTCCTGTGAGTGTGGGGTGCTTCTGTGAAGAGGAGCAACACTGGCACCGCGCCATTCTGAGGGACCTGGTCCTGAAAAATCTGCCGCACACATCTCCATAAAAGATTAAATTCAAATGAATATGCGTTGAGCACAGAACCAGAACGGTGCGGGAGTCTGCCAATGATGACCTTCCTCTGGGATGAACTCGCACGCACCGGTTCCGCAGCCCTCTTCCATGAGGAGTTTATGGAGGAGCCTGACGCCCTGAAGCGCTTTATGGAGTCTTTCCCCCAGGGTGGCCCCGCTCCGCTTGCCCGCCTTCCGGAGGCCAGGATCATGTGGGAATTCAGGCTGAAATTCTCCCGGGAGGAGATTCAACGATGCCGCGCTCTGCTGAACCGGGTGAACTGAAAAAAAGCGCTGGAATTGCTCCTCACGGGGCATGCCCGATGAAGGGCGCATGTCCGTTTTTCAGGATTTCCCCTTCAGCGTCCACACTGCCGCCCCAAGGTCCCGGGACGGGCGGGCTCCGATGACGCGCAGCAGGCGCACCGTCTCCCGCCGGCCAATGCCGGAGGCCAGCATCAGGCTTTCAAGCCTGCGTTGGAAAACCGGGGCTCCGTCGGTCCCCTGCTGCCGGAGTTCGGCAAGCAGGACCCTTCACGCCTTTCAGTCCTGTCCCTCCTTGCCGCCCTGTTCCCGGGACTTTCCGGGCTGAACAGCACCAGGAGCCTTTTGAGAAAGGAGGACATGGCGGTTGCGACAGTGCCGGTGACCTTGGGACCGGCCTCCCGTCCTTGTAAAGCTGCTTAAGATTTTAGGTTAAAAAATTAATGAAACGGGTCAATCCCCACACGCTTCTCCTATCCGTGATGCCACTCTCCACGGGACATTGAAAAGCAATCAAAATGTTCGTGTGGATTTTTTAATTGGTGCTATGGTTTCAACCAAGGAGGACCGGCGGATTTCCCGCTGGTTCCCTCCGGAAACCGTTCAAATTTCTGAGCGC
>JAQGPJ010000050.1 GCA_028293125.1 Verrucomicrobiales bacterium
GCTCCGCCAGCACGGTGAACTTTCCATGGCGTTTGAGGGCTTTGACCCAGACGTCCTCCTCCGCCGCATAGTGCGCCGCGCTGAATCCGCCCGTGGCCTCAAATCCCCGGCGGGTGCAGAACAGGAAGGCCCCGCCGGTCCGGTGCAGGACCCGGCGCATCGCGAGGACCATGGCGGGATACAGAGCCCGGAACCAGAACGGCAATTGCCCCTCGAAGCGCGGCACGCACCCGCCTCCGGCCGCTCCATCGCCGAGGGCGAGGAGCGCGGAGCGGACCACCTCCCCGGTCACCAGCGTGTCCGCGTCCACGAAAACGAGAATGTCGCCCCGCGCCTCCTTGGCACCCGCATTCCTCGTGAGGGAGATCTGCCGGTGATCCACTCTTATGGCCCGCGCCCCATGACTGCGGGCAACGGAGGCTGTCGCGTCCGGGGAGGCGTCGTCCACGACGATTATTTCGTGAGGGGCTCCCACCTCCGCCATCGCCTCCCGGATGGCCGGCAGGCAACGGCCAAGCCAGGCCTGCTCGTTATGGGCTGGAATGATGAATGAGAGCATTGGCGCGCCGCAGGCTCCGGGGAGAACGGGTGCCCGCAATGTGAATACCGTCCGGAGTGGCAGGATCGGGGACAGGGATGGCGGAAAAGCTGCTTTTTCCGGGTGCCGCGCCGCGAAAAGCCACCGGCCCAATAATGGAGCCTACTGGTTCAAAAACCCATCGCACTCAGGAAGTTTTCGGAATCTTTGTCCGCCGCCCTGAACTCCCCGCGCGGCCTCCATTTCCGCATCAAGCATGAAAATTCAAGCCGTCCGCCTGCCGATCCTGCCCGCCCTGTGCTGTCTTCTGTCCATCATTTCCGACGCGCTGGCGGGCCGGAGTATGCCGGCATTGACTGCGCCGTCAGCCGCCGTTTCTCCGTCCCGGACCGACTCCATCTTTGAGGCGGGAAGGATTGAGCTTCAGAGCGGCGCGGGAGCCTACTGGTCCTTCATTCCTGACGGTTCCGAGCGCCCGGACTTGGATTACACCCTGTCCACCTACCGTCTGGGGATCATGCTGAGCGATATTCATGGCAGTGGCTGGCTGCGGGGAAACACAGAGTTTCTGCTGGAGGGGTTTTACGGATCGGTGGTCACAGGCCCCGGCGACTGGCTGGCGGGGGGAGCGCTGCAGCTGCGTTACAACTTTGTCCAGCCGGAGGCGAAATGGATTCCTTATTTTCAGATCGGTGCCGGAGGACTTTGGAACGACATTTACAAGGACAAGTCCCAGGAGCTGATCGGTCAGTCCTTTGAGTTCAACCTTCAGGCCACGGTGGGCCTGCGCCGGCAGATCAATTCCCGCTGGGGAGTGACGCTGGAGGGAGGCTACCGCCACATCTCCAACGCCGACCTGGCTGACCGCAACCGCGGGCTGGATTCCCTGGGGTTTCTGGTGGGCTTGGTGCGCACATTCTGAGGGGGACGGGGACGGATCCGGGGGACGGAAAAATCCATTTTTCTCTGACCCTAAGCCCTTCCAATAATAAAAGTTATTGTGTCGGAATCGTGGATGAAGGGGAAAAATGGACATAATTGTAATCTGGTGCGGAGCAGCGCATCCCCCTGCTCTGCGGGGCACGCCAAATCCCAAGCGCTTTTTGATAGACTCCCCGCGTGCTAAAAGTGCCCAGCGTCCCTTTGCCCTCGGAAGGGCCTCAGCTGCGATGACTTCATTCCTCAGGCGTTCTTGGAAGGCTTTCAGTGTTTCCCGCCAAGTTGAAAACTAGTATGATGCTATAGTATCGGTCATTTTAAAACTTTGGCGTAATGGGCATTGCTGGGGAGGCTGAACCGGGGTGGTGAGAGTGGGGGTCAGCAGGAAATTGTCTGAAAGGACCTTCAGAAGGGCATTTTACCGCGTGAAATCCAATACTGACGTCCCATCAGGTTCAGAGCAGAAGGCCAGGGAAAACCGGAATAAGTGCCGCAGGCTGAGCGAAGCGAGTTATGCCAGATTTTCTCTTAGCTTGGAGTGGCGAGCCTGATGCTCACGGCTTTGCAAGAGACCTCAAGCCCCCCAGCAATGCTCGCATCGCCAAAAGTTTTCCGTGAAATCTTCTGGAGAATGGGCTCAATCTCATTTCAGGTTATCATAGCATGGTACTATGATACTCCTTTATTTGTGCCGCGTCGTTCTTCCGTCTGCCGCAATTAATTCGCGGACGGTGTGCGCCAGAACCGGCGTTTCAGGGAGAAGACGAATGGCTGCCCGCAGAATCAGGTTGTTGGTGGGCTTGATGCCTTGAGAGTAAAGGTGCATGCTTATTTCATGCAGAAGTGCCCGGTCCTCATCGAAAAGCCAAAATGCCGAATGGCGGACCCCCTTGCCAAGCTGGTTTTCTTCAGAGGAAGCAGCGGGTAAAGCTTCCGCCTCCAAAGTTCTGTCTACTGCAGGCTGCGGTGTTTCCGGCACAGACAGGGAGCGAGCATTTTCTAAATTCTTCGTAAGTTCCGCGATGAGATCCTGCGTTTGCCTTTTTTCCATCGTATTATCCTAATATGGTATTATTTTAACATCATGGAATTTTAGGGCTTCTTGTGCCGCAGCGTTCTTCCATCCGCCGCAATCAGTTCCCTCACCATTTCCACAAGGCGATGATCGCGAGGAACAAGCCGGAGCGACGCTCTGGCAATGAGATTATGGCTGGCATGGACCCCACAGTCATCCAAATCCCGGCACTTTTGCTGAAAAATCCCGCGATCACTTTCCTCCAGCCGAAATCCAGTGGGCTTTCCGTTTGAAGTCTGAGGGTTTCGTGTCGCTCCTTTTGGCGGAGGCGTCTCATTTTCCGATTGGTTCTCGACCGGATCAACCACTTCAGGAGCGGGCGATGTGGCGGGATCACCCTCTTCTTGGACGGGCTCCTTGAAGGGGGCCGCCATGCGAGAAATCAAATCTTTCTTTTTGAGCATGATATTATCCTAATATCTTATTAGGTTCATCGGAGTGAAGTCACAGCCACTGTGAATTGAAGCAATTCTTTCTGGGCCTTGGAGTCGAGGGCATTCCAGCCACCAAGCAGGGCATGCTGGTAGCTTTGGCGGTCAGCCAAGGACACGGGAAGCACAGGAACTGATAGCCCTGAAAGGTTTTCACCCGCTGCATCAGTCAAAAGAGTTCCGGACTTCGTTCGGTTGAGCACAATCCGCACTAGTGCTTTGCTGTTTCTGGAAGCCACAAACCGTGCTGCCTCATCCGCCTCCCAAATGTCCACCGGTGAGGGGCTGGTTGGAATGAGAATGATGTCCGCATCCTTGACTGCGGCGGCAGTGGCGGGCAGAATCAGTGAAGGGGGAGTATCGATGAGCAGAATGCTGTATATCTGACCGGGTGTTTCCTTGATGCCCCCGAGCTTTTCCAGAACTTTGCTGGCCGACCCCTGAGAATCGTAATCCCTGATGGCGACCGCTTGACCGGTTTTTTGGATGGCCTCCCGTAGCAGGACCGTGAGCGTGGTCTTTCCAACGCCGCCTTTTTTCTGGATGAGCGCAATTTTCAGCATTTTGTCTTCCCAAAGTTTCGTCCCATTAATGGACTAGTATAACACTGTAATATCATGGTATGGTATTAGGTTTATTCGTTTGGTCAAGGTTTGATTTCACTTTTTGAAAATTCCGGGCTGTGGTGATTAGAACTGATCAACCTCTCTGACGACAGCCTGTTGAAACAACTAGAATAGCATCATGCTAAACTACTATGATGCCAGCATAATAGATTTGATCGCGATTCGGATTTCATTTTGGAGGGCTGCTGAAGACCTCTTGAACCAATCAAGATTTTCTTAGTGGGATACCCGCAAGACCGAAGCCTTTGCGGCCCCCCTTTTAAAATTTTAGGCTTTTGGTGGCTATTGGATTGCGCAGCTGCTGGGAAGTTATTCCTAGTATGGTGAAAGGGTTTACCAAAATTGCCTCATTTTTCACTTATCAGGCCGGCTACATGGTCTTCGATGACTTGCTGGATATGCAGCTCCTGAAGCTTCGGGGATTTCCGGAACAGCCCCCGTTTTTGTTCCTGTTGAGTGATTTTCCCAATCAGGGCTTCACGTTTTTCCTGAGGCATCGAATTCAAATAATCCTCCACTTGATTAGCCCGTAGAGCCTTGGCGTCAGCCTCCTTGAGGGCTTTTTCCTTGGCCCGCGCCTCAGCGGTTTCGTTTTGCCTGCGTTTGGCGGCGCGCTTCTCTGCTTTCTCCTTAAGCTCCTGCGCCTGCTGGACGGCTGATTTGAAGTCCTGCGGGGCAGGGTAGTTTTCTTCGATGGCTCTCACCAAGTAGCCAGCAGGATTGGTCATCTTTTTCTCACTGCGGCTCCTTAAAAAACGGATTTCGTCCATTTTCGCCCTCAGGTAATCCTCCGGCATGGTAGTGGCCAGCCGCCGTGCTTTTTTGGCGGTCACGCCCTCCGCCATCAGGAGCTTTTCCACCTCCGGCACAGCCTCCACCGGGAGTGGCTCGACTTCCTCTCCTTCATCGGCCACAGAGAGCGAGTCCGCCTTGTCAAAGACCACGTGCCATTTTCCGACACCATGCTTCTCGTAACGGTGTCTGCGGTCAATGGGCTTGATGATTCCTGCTGTCTCCAGTTCCTCAATGGCCGGATGGAGACGCTGCTTGATATTGTTCACAAGGTAGGTCTTCGCGACCCCGAGCTTGTGAAAAGCAAGCTCGACAAGGTCGAACTCCACCCGCCGGCGATGGTAGAAGCGCTTGTCCAGAAGGCGGTAAAGGCGTTTGGCGACCGGGTTCTTCAGGCGGCGGTAAATGTTCAAGTCCAGGATCTTGAGATGCCCCTTCTGAAGATTGCTGAAGATGACATCGCTCCAGACAAAGGCGGCTCTTTCCCGGCCTTCACAGTCCTTGATTTCCGTAAGGCGCTCCAAAATGTGGAAGGTTTCATTGGCCCAAGCTTTCCGCTCGGGGTCCCACCAAGCATTTTCATATTTCAGGGTCACCCCAGTCCAGCGGTCCAAAGCTTTGAGAATCCGCTGGTAGTTCCAAGTTTGGTCATCCCAGCCAAGGATTTTAATGATTTCATACCGGCTGAAGGGGACAGTTTTACTCGTGAAGCCCTGCTTTTTGCTCAGCTGGATTAGGCCGAGGATGATCTCGTCATCTATGGCATTGGGAAGCCCAAATTTATCAGCGGCAGTGACTGTGAGCCGCCGCTCGACGAGCCGCTTGGACTGCCGGTCGTAGATAGTATCGCGGAACTCCAAGGTTTTTTGGCCTTCGGAAACCCGATTAGACAGTGCTGCCAAGGGGAATTCCGCCAGATTGAGTTCATCCCGACCTTCAACATGGCTGGATGGATAAGAAATGGGAGGAATGCGCTCTTCATTTGGGAAAAAGTCCGGTTGGACGTCTTCATTTTTGGGTCTTGGTGAATGCATAAGCAAATTTTGGTCATCCTCAACGGATGTGGTTTAGAAGTTTCTAAACATCATATTTAGAAGTTTATGCTGGAAAAACGCGTTGATAATCAACGAGTTACGACAAAAAATGAACGTCCAACTACGGTAAAATGAACGTCCGTTTACGGTAACCCATCAAAAAATACATCTCCAACTACGGTAAAATGAACTGAAATCTACGGTAAATTTTACGAAAAATGAACGTCCAACTATGGTATTGGGAAAAGATTCCAGCCCAAGTCCCAAATTGGGACTTCTAATTGAAAAAATATTGAAAATTACGGTAGTTGGAACGGCCTTGGAGAGGTTGAAAATGCTTTTGAACGTCCGTTTACGGTATTTGGGCGATTTACCGGAGCCATTCCCGTAGTTTTGCGGGAGATGAACCCCGCAAGCAGCAGCAATACCGTAATTGGCCATGCAATTGCCCTTTGTTCAGAGCGCTTCAAAACGGCATTCATGGCATGGGGAAAGGTGGCTGCCACTAAAACGCGATTCAGCTGAGTCCGTTTAATCATAGTACCATGCTATGATTGAACAAATGGAGACAAATCCCCTTTACGAAGGAAAATTTCGGACATTTTCAATATTTTCCATAACATAGCATGATACTAGTTTGCACCAGCTTAATCTTGGAGACAGACAGTTTAGAGTGTTCGAGAGTTGAAGCGGTGAAAATCATCTCAGCGCGCACCGGGGAGAGCGTGGGTGCGGAGATGGTTAAGCGCCTCACTACGCAGGAATACAGAAGCCGCTTGTGGGTTTCAGGCCCGTGTCAGTGCTCCTGTATCCGGGAGGCCATCACCAAGGAACCACTTGGAGACGCTGCTGGGAGCCTCTCTCTGAAATCCGGCAGCGCGTCCGCAGGGGCGGGGGAATCCGCCCGTGCCCAAGACGGCAGAGCCCTCTGGCGGGTTTGAGCCCACGTGGCCAAACTCCAAGCGGCAATCCCATTGGATCACCGCCCACTACACACCAGCCCACGAGTGGTGGCCGGACACGCCGGCCAGAATCCATTACGCGGATTCCGACCGGCGGGCCGCAACTTTTGCCATTCCCCGCATGTGAAAAAGCTACGGGCCCCCGCCGGAGCGCCCGCCGAGGCAGGGGAGCACAGCACTCCGCGCTGAAACACAATAATATTCAATTTCGTCGGGGAAATTGAAATCCGGCACAATAACTTTTATTATTGGGTTGCCGGATTTCCTCGAAGCGCCAGCCTGAAAAGGCGGTTTTCCACTCTCCCATGCCCGCGGGCTCCGAAGAAATCCTCGAAAGGCTGAGGCGCCCTTCTCATTCCTCCCCGCCATTGGCGGGCCAGCCCGGCTGAACGCGTCATCCTCACCCTGCGGAAATCTCCACCGCTTCGGGAATCCGCACGGACGACAGCACCCGCAGCAGGACAGCCACCGCGCCAAAGCCGGAAATCACCATGCCCTCATCTCCAAAATAAACGCCTTCACCCACCAGCCACCCCAGTGCGGCAATCCAAAGCCACAGGAAGGCGGAGCGGAGCCAGCCTCCCGGAGCGGCAGGCTGGGAAATCCGGAATGACTCCGGCACCGCCCGGCCTGACAGCAGGGCCCGCAGGATCAGCGAAGTCACCACGCCGCCAGCCAGCCAGGCGATCCATTCGGAGACAATGGGAATTCCAATGGAATCCCCCCACGGCGGATAATCGAACCGCTCCTGCCTCACTCCGTAATACCACCACGTGAAGGGCACTCTCAGCACCCAGAGACCTATCCATGAGATCATCAGCCATTTCCTGGTCGGAGCCCTCCGCCAGATCAGACGGGCCAGCCACCAGCCCGCCGCCGCGGCCATGAGACCCCGGCCGAAATCGGAAAACCATTTGTGCCCGGTTTCAAAACTCCGGAGCTTGAGATGCCATTGCCCGGACCTCACTTCCCGGGGGAGGGCCTGCAATTCCAGCGACAGTCTCTCCGGCGCGGACGGATCGGTGTAAACCGGCATCGACTGGCCGTGAATAAACAGCACCAGCCCCAACGCAAAGCTCAGCCACCCGGCCCATTTTAAAAATCGCATGCTCTGTGGGATGCTCCGGAGGCGGATTTGTTGAAACATCGTCCTCCCCGGGAGCCCGTTGTCTCTTAATCCGGCACAATAAGGTTTATTATTCGGTACCGGGGTTTGCCCGTTGAGTGGAGCCTGATTTCTGCCATTTTTTCCCGCACAAGGATGAGAGCGGCGGCGGACGCGTTCCCGAACGGCGGCGCGGTCCGTTGGCATTTCCGGCGGCACCGTCGGAATATCCCGCATGCGGTTTTTTGCCGGATGAAAGCGCTCTTCTTGCGAAACTGTGGGTTTGCGCGCACACTGCGGACAAACCCACACCCAATTTCGCGAATTTTCCATGAATCCGTATTCCCCCGACAGTTCCGCTGGATATAAAGGGGCGTAATCACCCGCAGCCGTGTCAGTGATCCAGTAGTTCGCCCAAGCCCAAGCACCCCATGTCTGATCGAGTGCCATGCAAGGAGTGCGGTGCAATTATTCTTCCCACTACAGCAGCCGCAACCGGCGGTGTTTGCATGGCCTGCAAGCAAGGTATAAGAGCGAACCTTGAGAGAGCGAAGGAGTTCTATCGGAAGCAGCGCCTTCCGAACCCCGAACGTGACTATTGGAGTGCTTTGGTGAATCGTATTTACCACACAGAGGCTGGTTACGGCGGCATTGCTCCGGTTGAGCGAGTCTATTATCTTTGCTGCGTAGTGAACGGTGAGATTTACAACGGTGGGTTACATCAGTTCTACTCGAATTCCGCAGGTGACCGTTACTCAGAGACCCTTGATGCCCTGCAGCAGTTGGGAGCAACCCATGCTCGCCGAATAGTAATTCGCTCGTGCGAGTTCTTGTTTCCAGGCATGGATGCCCCGCCCACGGACAGGCAGGAACGATGCGCGATCTTACCATGGTGGCCCGACGCCCCAACTGATCCTCCAGTGACTTGGGCAGATGAGCTGGCATGCTTGGACAAGGAGTATTTGGCTGAACCAGACGGTTTAGGCGCAATTTTGACTCGCTACGGTATCGACCACGGACTATTCACCGAGCCACCCGCCGACAATGCACAATAAGCAACCAAGGGCGAACAAGATCTGATGGCAACCGCCGGTTACTGTATCAGCCCTCAGGTTTTCCGTGCCCTCAAAATCATCCCTTTTCCCTGATCCAACACAATAAAATACATTATTGGGCCGGCCCCATTCCCCGGCACGCCGCCCTGAAAATGTAAATTCCCGGATCATTTATCCTGTTTCTGGGCGGGTTATTTGTCACCTGTCCTGACTGCGTGTGCAGTCATCCTGGGAAGCCCTCCTGGAGGAAAGTGAAGCAGGTCAGGCGGTTCCTTCCGGGTGGTTACGACTCGCATCCGCACTTATCCCTTTATTGGTTTTCCCGCTATTGACTCTGTTTTGTTTTCCTCAACGTTCCGCTCCCCCATGCCCCACTTAATCCGCACGAAGGAAAATTCCGCCCTTGCGGCCCCTGGTCCCCGCAGCGCGGTCGTTCTGCTTCTTCTCCTTCTCCTCAGCCTGGCCGTGGACGCGAAGGCTGAGCAATTCGGCGATTTCTCCTATTCCAGCAACGGCTCGGCTGTCACCATTACTTTCTATTCCGGTTCCGAAGCCGGGGTGACGATTCCCGGTAAAATCGGGGATCTGCCGGTCACCTCCATCGGTGCCCGCTCCTTCTTTGGCTGCACCGGCCTGACCAGCGTCACCATTCCCGGCAGCGTCACCTCCATCCGAGATGAAGCCTTCCTCGGCTGCACCGGCCTGACCGGCGTCACTATTCCCGGCAGCGTCACCTCCATGGGATACAGCACCTTCTCCGGCTGCACCGGTCTGACCAGTGTAACCATTCCCGGCAGCCTCACTTCCATCGGATATGAAGCCTTCTCGGGCTGCACCGGCCTGACCAGCATTATCATCCCCGGCGGCGTCACCTCCATCGGCGACTACTCCTTCTACGGCTGCACCGGCCTGACCAGCTTTACCATCCCTGACGGTGTCACTTACATCGGACGCCAGGCGTTCTCCAACTGCACCGCTTTGTTGAATATGCACGTGGCCCCGGGCAACCCGGCTTACAAAAGTGTTGGAGGTGTGTTGTTCAACCTGGGAGAGACCATCCTCCTGAAGTATCCTGCAGGTAGAACGGGGCCTTACCTCATCCCCGGCAGCGTCACCTCCATCGGAAATGAAGCCTTCTCCGGTTGCACCGGTCTGACCAGTGTCACCATTCCTGGCAGCGTCACCGCCATCGGAAACGAAGCCTTCTTCCGCTGCACGGGCCTGACCGGCGTCGCCATTCCCGGCAGCGTCACCTCCATCGGCGACTACTCCTTCTACGGCTGCACCGGGCTGACCAGCCTTACCATTCCCGGCAGCGTCACCTCCATCGGAGATGAAGCCTTCTCCGGCTGCACGGGCCTGACCAGTGTCGCCATTCCCGACAGTGTCACCTCCATCGGGGATGAAGCCTTCCGCGGCTGCACCGGCCTGACCAGCCTCACTATTCCCCGCAGTCTCACCCCCATAGGCAACTACTCCTTCCTCGGCTGCACCGGCTTGACCAGCCTCACTATTCCTGACGGTGTCACCTTCATCGGCAGCGGCACCTTCTCCGGCTGCACGGGCCTGACCAGTGTCACCATTCCCGGCAGTGTCACCGCCATCGGCTACGCCAGCTTCTCGGGCTGCAGCGGCCTGACCGGGGTCACCATTCCCGACAGTGTCACCTCCATCGGAGATGAAGCCTTCCGCGGTTGCACCGGCCTGACCAGTGTCACCCTTCCTGAAGGGGTCACCTCCATCATGTGGGGCACCTTCGCCCGCTGCACCGGCCTGACCAGTGTCGCCATTCCCAGTAGCGTCACCTCCATCGGCGACCATGCTTTTGGCAGCTGCACCGGCCTGACCAGCGTCACGATTCCCGGTAGCGTCACCTCCATCGGCGACTACTCCTTCATCGGGTGCATCGGCCTGACCAGCCTTACCATTCCTGACGGCGTCACCTCGCTCGGCGAGGGCACCTTCGCCTCCTGCAACGGCCTGACCAGCCTCACTATTGCCGGCAGCGTCACCTCCATGGGTGAAAGCGTCTTCTGGGGCTGCACGGGCCTGACCGGCGTCACCATTCCCGGCAGCGTCACTTCAATCGGAAATGGAACCTTCTACGGCTGCACCCGCCTGGCCAGTGTCACCATTCCCGGCAGCGTCACCTCCATCGGAGATGAAGCCTTCTTCCGCTGCACGGGCCTGACCGGCGTCACCATCCCCGGCAGTGTCACCTCCATTGGAGACTACTCCTTCTACGGCTGCACGGGCCTGACCAGTGTCGCCATTCCCGGCAGCCTCACCTCCATGGGTGAAAGCGCCTTCCAAGGCTGCACCGGCCTGACCAGCCTCACCATTTCTGACGGTGTCACCTCCATTGGCAGCGGCACCTTCGCCGCCTGCACGGGCCTGACCAGTATCATCATCCCCGACAGCGTCACCTCCATCGACGACTATGCTTTTTACAGATGCGATAACCTGCAAAATGTTATTTTCAAAGGAAACGCGCCCTCCGTGGGAGTGGACACATTTTCCTTGGCCGCCCCAAATTTCACGGTCATGACCTTCCCCGGAAGCAGTGGATTCAGCTTTCCCGATTGGGAGGGATACCGCTCCATCATCCTTTCCCCGATACAGCAGTGGAGGATCACCCATTTCCAGACGCCCTACGATACCGGCGCGGTCGCCGACAGCGGCGATCCGGACGGGGACGGCAGTGCCAATCTCGATGAATTCACCGCGGGCACGCTGCCGACGGATGCTTCGGATGTGCTGCGCATCACTTCAGTGGCTCGATCAGGGGCCGCCTTCATAGTCACTCTGCCGGGAAAGGCGGAGCGCAGTTATCAGCTCCTGCGCGGCTCCGATCCCTCCGCCGTCTCATGGGAATCCATTGTGACCCAGGGTCCCGCCGCGGCGGAGGGTCCGGTCACCCTGACGGACCCCCAGGCCCCCGCCGGCCGCGCCTTCTACCGGGTGGCTGTTTCGCGGCCCTGAGCCAGCCCCGGGACCTTGGGGAAAAAGAGAAAATTGCACGATAAGGACCCTCCGGAAAATAAACTGTGGAACTTCCCCTCAAATTTCCCCAGAAAAATGACTCAAAATCAGGCAGTTTGTTCTACGGAGACTCCTAAGCGTGTAAACGGCTGACGGAGGACTGTTGGAATGGATGGGTGTATCAGTGTGAGCAATGCCCCTTTTTAGCGCGGCTGGCCGCGGCATTGAGCGTTTCCAAACCTTCCCCCCAGCGTTCGGTGCAAGCCACAGCCAGACACAATAAAATACATTATTGTGCCGGCTGGACGGAAAAGCGGGGCAGGACAGGAGGTTCCCCGGAATTCGGTGACCGGTCCGGGGATTATCCGGGCGCTGCGTTAAAGCGGAAACCCTGATTTTGGATTTGCGGGATGTTAGATTGCGGAATCTATGAGCCTGTAAAATTTTGCCGCTTATCAAGTATGCTTTTGAGGTGCTCCATCCGTCCCGGGAACGTGAAAAAACTTTTGCTGGGGGCCATGCTGGCGTTTTCCCCGGCGGTTGTCCCGGCCAGCCGGGCGGCGCTGACAGTCACGGTGGACCCTGTGGCCGAGGGGGATGATCCGGCTTCGCCGAACCGGGCGGAATTTGTCGTCCGTCTGTCGGAGCCGGCGGACACGGAGACGAGGGTGCGTTACACCACGGCTTCGGACACGGCGCGGGAGGGAACGGATTATGAGGCCACGCGGGGGGAGCTGACGATTCCCGCCGGTCAGAGGGAGGGCAGGGTAAGTGTTCGGCTGGTGGCGGACACGGAGCACGAGGGTCCGGAGCATTTTTCCCTCATCGTCTGGCCGGACGGGGAGGCGCCGGTTCCGGTTTTCACGGAGATCCCCCGCCCCCAGCCCTCCTCCGGGCCGGCTTTCCAATGGCTGCACCGTGAAGGAGGGGTTAGTGAGGGAAACTGGTTTCATCAGAATGTGCTGGGGCACTATTCATCCGCAGGCTGGGGAGCGGAAGGTTTTCTCCCCTTTGCGAACGATGCGGTTGCCGCCGTCCTGAAAGGGCCGTGGCTTGTCTGGCAGTCGGGAACCCAAGGGAGCGCATTTTTGAACTTTGCGCGCCGGCAGAGCGGAGGTCTGGAAGGATGGGAGAGCCAGGACCGTCTGGTGCTGAATTTCTCATACTCCGATTCCCAGCGTTTCAGCGCCATCGCGGGGGATTTGGCGGCGGTTTACAATGACTGGGAGGTGACGCTGGTCCGCCTGTTCCGCCACCAGCCGCCGGCCATTGTCGGCCGGGTGTCCGTCATGCTGCCCGCTCTGGCCCGGAAACCCCCGGACTATCCGGTGCCGGAGGTCAGCGGACTGGCCTTCACCGGGGGGCTGCTGGCCGTGGCGGTGGGGACCAGGCACAATGAGGAGGAAAAATCCGAAATCCGCATTTATGAGCCCTCGGATTCCGCCGGCTCGGCCTGGGGGGTGAAAGCTGTGATTCCGGACGCCGCCGGCCCCCTGCTGGCGGAGGGTGACACGGTGGTGGCCCGCCCTCTTCTTGACGGGGCCGGGGACAGTGTCAGCATTTTCACCCGCAACGAGGGCGGGACAGATCATTGGGGTGCTGGCGGGGTGCTGCGGGCACCGGCCCCGGCGGTGATCAGCGGTTACACCGGCATGGCGATGAACGGCGGGATGCTGCTGGTGCCTGAATGGGAGGTCGTGGGGCCCTACACAGGGAAAATCCACACCTTCCTGCGGAGTGCGGACGGAAATGCTTGGAGTTATGCGGGAGGATTTTCCAAGCCCCAGCCGGGAGAGGAGGGCCGTCTTGGTCAGGGTCTAGCCCTGGGAGGGCGGGATCTGCTCACGGTGGCCCCTCCAATTGGTTTTGGAGACGACAAGGGCTGGGGTGCCAGCTTTCCAGGAGCCACGGTGACCGTCATGGACGACGATGCGCCTTTGGCCTCGCTGGAGCTGCCCGCCGTTTTCGAGCCTGCCGACGGTCCGGTGACAGTGCGGGGAAATCTGGTTCTGGCGCAGGAATCCACGGAGCCGGTCACCTTCACATGGCAAACCTCGGATGGCACGGCGCGCAGCGGCGTGGACTATATGGCGGCCTCAGGCGAGGTCACAATTCCGGCGGGCTCGCTGTCAGCGCCTTTGACGGTTACGATTTTGCCGGACGCTCTGACGGAGAGCACGGAGACCCTGAAGGTGAGCGTGACACGGATCACCGGAGCCCGGCTCGCTGAATCCCAGGCCCCATGGAGCATCCTCGACACTGACCGCCCGGCGGTGGTCCGGGCCGACGACATCGTGTGCGCCGAGGGGGGAATTCCGGTCAACGCGGCGGTGAGACTGTATGCCGCCGCGGAGCCGCTGGAGGTTGCGGTGAGGGCTTTCACGCCGGTGATCGTGGATCATGCCGGGCCGGTCACGGATTTTGGCTATGCGGTACCGGGTGTGGACTGGGCGGGCGCACCGGCTGTGTTCAACGCCGCTCCCGGCACCTCCGTAGTCGGCCTTCTGCCTCTGACCGGCACGTCGGACAGCACCGAGGATGGCAGCCGCCGGGGACTCCTGAGGTTTGAGCTGCCGGAAGGCGCGGTGGGCGCGGGTTTCAGTGAAAGACTGGTGGAGAAGGCCCCCACGACCCCGGAAAACTATCTCATCTACGAATCCCCGACCACTGACGGAAAATGGGCGGCAGCGCTCCGGTATAAATCCCAGGCTCTTTCCGTGGTCATCTACCGCAGAGGCGGGGCTCAGGACCAGCCATGGACCCTGTGGACCACTTTCGCGGTCCCTTTCATTGAGGGGGAGGTGGCGGGCATGTCGCTGAAGCTGCGGGGGGAGCGGCTGGTGCTGTATTCAAAATCGGCGGGCACCGCCAGGATTTTCCATCCGGGGCCGGAGGGCGCGGCGGACCGAAAATGGGTGCTGGAGGCGGCGCTGGACCAAGTTCCGGGCAACTCCACCGGCAGCTGGCTTCCCATGGACTTTGACGGGGAATCCCTCGTTTTTGGCTCCTCCCGAACCCGCCTTTTATTCATCAACCGGGGGGGCGGAGACTGGAGCGGACGCCAGAGTGTGGATTTCGCCAACTCCCCGTTCTCCGATGTGCTGCTTTCCATGAGCGCCGGCCGGGTGGCGCTGGTGCCCCGCGCCGTCGGATACCCCGCCACGGTCCGTTTCCTGGAGCGTGTGGGAAGGGGTCCCTCGCCATGGCGGCTGAATGCGGAATCCAGGATCGAGTTGCCGGCCGGGGTTTCGGATTACCGGTTCTGGACCTCCGGCAACCTGCTCGTGATCGACAAAAAAATTCATGTCCGGAAGGATAACGGGGAGTGGGTTCCGCAGCAGACCATGCCGGACATTGTGGTGGGCATGGACCGGGGGGTGATTATTGGCAGCTCGGCTGTTTATGCCGATGTCGGTCCGCCGGAGGCGCGCTGGCAGGCGGTGGGTTTTTCCTACAATCTGATCGAGGAATCCGGATTTGAATTCAATGCCGGAGTGATTGTCAGCCGCAACGACTATTCCCGCTCGACGTTGAGAATCATGGAGGCCGGTATGGGATTCACCATTGAGGACCGGGAGACTTTCAAGCTCATTCCCATTGGGGTTGACCTTCCCGAGCCCCGTTACGCGGCGACCGGCGCGTTGGTGTGGATCGAGACGGAGGAGGCCGCGCCGGTGGACATTCCAATCACTTTCGAAACCGTCGCCGGAGGCACCGCCACGCCGGATTTGGACTACCGCCCGGTGAAGGGCACGGTCATCATCCGGGCGGGTGCGAGAAGCGGAGGTTTTGCCATTCCCATTCTGCCGGACGCCATCCCGGAGGGGAATGAAACCATCCAGGTGAATCTCAGCGCCCCCGAATTCGGCCGGCTCACGGTCTCAAATGTCACAGTGACCATTGGCTCCTTCCCCATCGTCCCTTCCACCCGGCCCGCCGCCTTTGTTCCGGAACCCGCCTCCGGGGAGGCGGTTTACCAGCTTCCGGTTCATTTCGCCCCGGCCTCCTCAACGGAGGTCGCCGCCACCTACAGAATAACGCCGGGCACGGCATCCGCCGCGGATGCCCTGATGACTCAGGAGGGCGCAATAACCATTCCACCGGGAATGCAGACCGTTCTGATTCCCCTGACCGTTTACGCCGACTCCCTGACTGAGGGCCCGGAAACCGTCCGGGTCACGCTTCAGACTCTGGGGCCGGTTCCCGGCACGCCTCTGAGTTTTGAGGTCACCATCGATGACCGCGCCTCCGGCGGCAGTGAGCCGGATCATTTCACCGTGCCGCAGAACAGCGGAATTGATTTCGACTCCAGCCGGAACGTGCTGGCCAATGACACTTCAGGCCACACTGTGGTGCTTCCCTCGCGGGGGCCGTCGCATGGCACCGTCACCTGGCGGGATGACGGCACCTTCTGCTACCTGCCGACGGCCAATTTCACCGGAACCGACCGCTTCGCCTATACCTCCCAGAGGTTCGTGCTTCCGGCGGACACGGTCTGGAAATGGCTTAATCCGCAGAACGGGCGCGATCCCGGGGAGACGGTGGCCGGTTTCCAGACCAACTGGATGAAACCCGGCTTTGACGCCTCCTCCTGGCAGGACGGGAAGGGGCTGATGGCCTACGGCGGCATTGGCCAAGGAGCGGGCGCGGTGGCCACGGACACGGACATCAAAACACCTTCCTCAGGCCGGTACACGGCGTATTTCCGCACCTCGCTGACTTTCAATGAACAGCCTGCGGAGGGAGTGGCGGTGGAGTTCATCTGTGATGACGGCGCGGTTTTTTATCTGAACGGGGAGGAGATCGGGCGCTTTGCCAAAGCCCCCATCGGAGCCTTCGCCACCGCGCCTGACACTTTCACGCTGCTGGCTCCCGGAGCCTTTGCTGACAGTGAGGAGAATCAGATCCGGCGTCTGTATTTCCCCTCCGCCCGGTTCAAAGCGGGAGAGAATGTTTTCGCCGTCTCCCTGCACAATGGCAGCATTTCCTCCTCCGATCTGGGGCTGAAAGTGACCGGGCTGACGCCGGGCAATTTCTCGACTCCGACCTGGGTCACCATGGAGGTGGCCGATTCAGGCGCGCCTCCCGTGATCCGGGACGATGTGTACGCGCCGGGCGCCGGCCCATGGAACGCCCCGGTGCTGGATTCACGCCTGATGCGGAGCAGCGTTTACTGGAATGACGGACTGCTGGGGGATGACGGCCTGCCGTATGATCCCATTCTGGAGGTGGAGATCGGCGGAGACGCGGCCGGCGGCGTCACGTTTGAAAAAGACACCGGCCATTTCCGGCTCGCGGCTCCCAAAAATTATTATGGAACCACAGGCTTCACCTACCGCGTCCGGGACAAGGACGGCTGGTCCAATACGGCCAACGTAGGTATCACTGTGCATCCAAGCCGCTCTTACGATATTTGGCGGGCGGCGGTCTTTGGAAACGGTTCCTTCTATTCCGCGGGCATGCCGGACATGGATGAGGACGAGGACGGCACGGCAGATCTGCTGGAGTATGTGCTTGGAGGAAATCCGGTCGTGGCTGATTCCGTGGACCCCCTGCGGCTCAGTTGGAACGGCGTGGCATGGGTTCTCAGTTTCAACACCGCAGTGGAGTTCGATAGGGACACGACTGTCCACCTGGAATCCTCGGATTCCCTGACAGACATCGTCTGGACCCGGCTGGCGACAATCAGTGCCTACTCCGATTCCCTCACGCGCTTAGCGCCGGGAATCTCCTACACGAAGGGAGCGCCGATAAGAGATCCCCAGTTCCTTAAGTTTCCTCACAGTTTCACGGTCCCCCCAGGACCGGAGCCCCGGAGATATTTCCGCCTGCGGGCCAGTCAGGAGCCCAACATCCTCAATCCCTGAGCGCCTGCCCGGATGGGGCGAAAGCCGGTGATTTTCCTACCCACACTCTGCCAGGCAGCGCGGGCCGGGATTTCACGGCAGCTTCGCGCCCGGATCATGCGCGGGAACCTCACCGGATAATTCAATAATACCCCATTATTGTAATGGTTTGGGCGGGTGGAGGAAGGGACCGGGGTGTCCCCTCCGGCCATTTTGACGCCGACGGCATTCTTTCCGCGCACTTGTGGGCGGAACCACGCCGGATAATCCGGGAATTAACACCCCTGTGAAATTAAATTGCAGCATAACGGATTTTGCGGGATGGAGGGATGTTTCCGCCTTTTTGTCATCCCATGATCCGCCTGAAATCCGCATGGCCCCGCTGGCTGCTCCTGTTGATCCCGATGTCCTGCCGCGGATCCTCCTTCCCTCTCCCAGGCCCGGCGGGAAGCGGTGCCTTCGGGGATGTGGGGTTCGGGGAGCAATGGAACCGTTAGTGCACTTAAGGAGGATTTCCACGGGGGATTTTGGAATTTTGAACATGTTTTTCAGCATGTGGATTTGGAGACTCCGGAGCTGCTGAGGAATTTTCCCCCTTCCAGCGGGCCGGAACTGCGGAAGAAGGCGGGAAATGACCTCCTCCCACTTTAACAGCTGTCCCGCTCCGGGACTTCCCGCACATGCCGGTTGAGTTTCTGACTGCCGGGCAGCGGGCGGATTACGGGCATTACACGAACGAGCCAACGGCGGTGGAGCTGGCGCGCTGCTTCCATCTGGATGATGCCGACCATCAGCATCTGGCTGGAAAACGTGGAAACGCCAGCCGTCTGGGATTTGCGCTGCAGCTGGCCACCGTCCGGTTTTTGGGACGGTTTCCGGAGGAGGAGCGGGAAATTCCTCCGGGTGTGATCCGTTTCATGGCGTGGGAGATGGGTCTTCCCTCCTCAGCCGACGGTCTGGGGAGCTACTGGGGGCAGCGCCAGCGGCTCCGGCATGTGGAGGAAATCTCCAAGCTTTATGGATATCGTGAATTTCATTCACGGGTTGTGGGACTCAGACTGTCCCGATGGCTGTATGCGCAGTGCTGGACTGGCACGGATCAGCCGTCGGTCCTGTTTGAAAGAGCGACCACGTGGATGCTCGTGCATAAAGTTCTTCTGCCCGGAGCCAGTAGGCTGGAGCGTTTTGTGGCCCGCCTTCGTCAGCGGGTTGAGCAGCGTGTGTGGCGTCTGCTGGGACAAGGAGTGAGTCCGGAGAGCCGGACGAAAATGGAGGCTTTGCTCACGGTTCCGGAAAACCAGCGGCAATCCTGGTTTGACGGGTTGCGCAAAGGTCCGGTCACGGTGGGCGGCCCCTCGCTGCTGCGCGCTTTGGACCGGCTCCGCCGGATCCGAAGCCATGGCGTCGTGCTGCCGGCAACCGCCGCAGCCATTCCGGCCAGCCGTCTGGCGGCTTTGGCGCGTTTTGCCTCACGGGCGCGGGCAACGGCTGTCAGCCGCCTTCCGGAAGCCCGCAGGCTGGCGGTGATGGTGGCATTTTTAATTCTACTATGTTTTAAAAATTGATTGCGATTTTGAAGGGCTGCGGCAAATTGTGCCGGTTTGAGTTCTGAGGGCCGGGCGATGCTGCCCGGACAGCGGACCGGCCTAATAAAAAATGACTCTCCTCCCAACTTCGCGCTGGGCCGACGCCTCATGACTTTTATCAGCGGTGTCGCCGAACTTTTTGAGAGTGCGGTCTCCGGACGCAGGCTCAAGAGGCCCGGCCCCGCTCCGGACGGGGACGCCGATGGCGGTTGCTCCGCGCCCCGGACCTCCGCCGCCGCCGTGCAGGCGGGCATTTATCTGCGCGGCCTGATGGAGGCCAAAACCGGGGACCGCAATTTTGAGGACATCGCCGAAACCGTTCCGGGCGGCGACCATCAGCGGGTGCAGCATTTCATTTCCGACACGCCCTGGGACGATGGCAAAGTGCTTGCCGAGGTCAGCCGCCGGGCCAACGGCCTGCTGGGCGGAACCCCCATGAGCTGTCTGATAGGGGATGAAAGCGCATTCAGTAAAAAAGGGTCCGGCTCGGCCGGCGTGGCCCGGCAGCACAACGGCCGCCTGGGCAAGGTGGACAACTGTCAGGCGGGCGTCTTCGTGGCGCTGGCCGCGGGCCGCCGCGCCACGCTTCTGGAGGGCCGCCTTTACCTGCCGGAGGCATGGTGCGGGGACCCCGCGCGCTGCGCCAAAGCCAAAATCCCCGAATCCGCCCGGACCTTCAAAACCAAAGCGGTGATCCTTTTGGAAATGGTCCGCGCCCAGCGGGCGCGGGGCGTTGAGTTTCAATGGGTCAGCACCGATGCGGGATACGGGAGGGATCCTGCCTTTCTGCGCGCCCTGGAGGCGGACGGCGAGACCTTTGTCAGTGACGTCCAGGCCTGTCAGCGCCTCTGGACGGAGGATCCCATGCCCGGCCCGCCGGTGCTGCGCGGCAGCCGTCCCGCAGGCGCGAAAACCAGGGTTTTCACGTCCGGAGTGGAGGCGCGGCAATGGGCCGCCGCGCAGCCGCCGGAGGCCTGGATCAGGTTTAAACGAAGGGGAGGGACTCAATGGAGCCCTGCGCGGCGAATTCATCCATCAGCGGGTGTATTTATGGGATGGAAAGGAGGAGTGCGCCCGCTGCTGGCATCTCCTCGCCTGGCGGCGCGACGAAAAGTCAGGCGATATCAAATACGTTTTGAGCAACGCCGCCGCGGATATTCCGCTGATCGACCTCGCGCGCATGGCCTCGTCCCGGTTTTGGGTGGAGCGGGCGCTGCAGGACGCCAAAGGCGCGGCGGGCATGGGCGAGTATCAGATGCGCGGCTGGACGGGCTGGCACCACCACATGGCCATGGTCATGCTGGCCATGATCTTCATGCTCCGGGAGCGGGTGCTGCTGGCGGAGGAATTGCCCCTGCTGACCGCCGAGGACATCGTGTGGATGATCGAATATTACCTCCCGCGTCCCCATGCCACGGAGGAGGAGGTGCGGAAAGCCCTGGCGCGCCGCCACCGGAGACGGCAAACAGACATCGATTCCAGAAAAAATCGCAACCCTGTGACTTTGGAGGATATTTTATAACACAGTAGAATTAAGAACTCTGGAAGCCTCGGCCCACGATGATGTGCTGGATATGCTGGAGTCCCTTCTGCGGGAGATTTTCATGCACGCGGAAAAAGCCGACCGCAGGGAGCGTCTGCGCAGCCTCCGGGATCTGGATGCGGCGGCAACCGCGATGGCGGAAGTGTGTTCATTGCTTCTGGATTCCGGACTGCCGGACGCTGAGGTGAGAGCCCGGATTTTTGGACGCTTTCCACGGGAGACTCTGGCCCGGATGGTGAAGGAGGCGCAGGTTTTGGTCCGCCCGCCGGACAATGTGTTCCATGATGAGCTTCAGGAGCGTTACCGCCGGGTCCGGCTCTTTCTGCCGGCACTGCTGGAGCACATCCGTTTTGAGGCCGTGCCGGGAGCGGAAGCCGTGGTGGCCGCGTGGGACTACCTCCGAAAACAGCCCACTCGCAGTGAGCTGGACAGTGACGCGCCGGTGGAAATCATCAGTAAAGCATGGCGGCGGCATGTGATTCCGGATGCCGGAAAAGCGGAGATGGATTTTCGAGCTTATATCTTCTGTGTGCTCGATCAGCTCCGCGCGGCGTTGAAGCGGCGGGATGTTTTTGTAACGCCCGGCTGGCGTTATTCGGACCGGCGCACCGGTTTGCTTTCCGGCATGGAATGGGAATCGGCCCGCCCCTTGATCTGCCGCACTCTGGGCTGGGATCCGAATCCCGTCCCGGCGCTGGTGGATCTGAGGGAGGAGCTCGACCGTGCTTACCGCACGGTGCTTGCGCGTCTTCCCGAAAACCCCGCCGTCCGTTTTGAGGGACCGCCAGGCAGGGAGGAGCTCATTTTGAGTCCGCTGGATAAAATGGAGGAACCCGCCTCCCTGCTGGCTTTGCGGGCAGCCGTCGCTGCGCGGATGCCGCGTGTGGATCTGCCGGAGGTGCTTCTGGAAATCACCGCCCGCACCGGATTCACTAAGGCCTTCACCCACATCAGCGAGCAGTCCGCCCGCGCGGTGGGCTTTGACATCAGGGGGTCCTCAGGGAAAACGGAATAAATCGTACGCTAAAGAGCTGCTGAGCAGCCACGAGGTAATTTTTCCGACTTTTGGAGGTGAATTTCCCCGGGAATTCCGGAGAAAATCCGCCGTGGCACTAAAATTTGCAAAGCAGTCCCGGAACCACCAAGCGAGTCCA
>JAQGPJ010000083.1 GCA_028293125.1 Verrucomicrobiales bacterium
TGACACGCAGAATGATCAGTCGTCTGGGCCCGCGCTCCAGGCGGTCGGTGGACACGCGGCTGATCTCCCGCCAGCCGCCGGGATCGGCGGGCAGGCGCGGATCCACGAGGATGGTCTCCTCCACGGGAAGGTGGCCGGGCAGAACCCCGGCGCGGGTCTGGCGGCCCTTGCGGCTTCCGCCTTTGGGCCTGCCGGGCTTTGCCGGCGGCGCGGGCGGAGGGCTTTCCTGTTGAGTCTCCAAAGCCAGGTCCAGCTGACCCGGGCAGGAGGGCGGCGGGGTCTGCTCACTGCGCTTTCCAAACACATAACGGGTCAGCGCCGCCAGCTGCCGGGCCATCGCCGCGAGCTCCTCCTCAAGCTCGGCGATTCGTTTGCGGGCAGCCTCCAGCTCAGTCACGCCGCAGGTTTATAACATGCCGCGCGGGGACGCCAGGAAAATGTGATCCGCGGGGATAAAACAGATGCCGGGACTCATGCCCGCGGCGGCGATGCCGACGGATCCTCATACCAGGAGCGCATCCGCGCGCCTTTGAGATCGATACCGCTCAGCAGCATCTCCAGCGCCTCGGCCCGCAGCTGGATCTTCGCCGCTCCGTCCGGCACCTTCGGCCACGCGAAAACTCCGGACTCAAGTTTATTTGTCATTAGCCACAGGCCGGTTCCATCCCAGTAAAGCAGCCGCACCCGGTCCTTCCGCCGGTTGGTGAAAACGAAAATCTGACTGGAGCGCTCATCCTCCCTCAAAGCCCCCCGCACCAGCAGCGCCAGCCCCTCAAAGCTCCGGCGCAGATCCACCGGCTGCGCGGCAAGGCAGACTTTGAGCCCGCGGGTGAAGATCATGGCGCGCCTCCTTTCCCGGCAGGCTCCCGCTGATGGAACCCGCCTCCGCCCCTGTCCAGGAAGTCCCCGCAGATCCGCAGCGTCAGGCCTCCCGGCAACTCCAGCTCCACCCGCCACGGCGGAGGTGCTCCGCCGTCCGCCGCCTGCGGCCTCCGGTCCCGCGGCACCTGCTCAGCGCCGTCCCGCTCCATGGCGACAGTCCCTCCGCAACAGTCATCCCGTTCAGCCGCACCCGCACTCCCGCCCGGACAGGCCCGTGGCCCGGCCTCAGGCTCCAAAGCCTCCACCTCCACAAACACCGGCGCGGACGGCGTCCCCGCCTCACGGGCTTTCCTTCTCCATATCTGCACCGTGCTGTAAGCCAGGCCAGTCCGCCGGCAGAACTCCGCCAGCGAAAGTCCGCTGATCTCAAACTCGCGCAGCAGTGCCGCGCGCCGTTCCCGTCCTTCTGTTTGCGTCATGCCCAACCGTGGCACAGCGCAGCAGCCGTGCCTGCCATACCCAACGGTCATCCGTCAAAGGCTTACGTTATTTCGGAATTCACACTCCGCCCTGCTTTCTTCCGTTTAGCTGGCAACCCAATAATATAGTTTATTGTGCCCGTTCCGGGTTTCCCCGGGGGAATTGAATATTATTGTGTTTCAACGCGGGATGCGGCGCTCCCCTGCCCTGCCGACGCACCGACGGGCTTTCACGCGCCGCCCGTTCATCCACTCACGGGGTCCCCGGCGTAATTGATTCCGGCCGGAGTTCTCCGGCTGCCACGTGTGGCATGGTGTGGTGACCAGCTCCGGGCGGTGGTCAGGGCGGATCGCCGTCCGGAGTCCCGCCGCCTGTCTCCGCAGGCTTGGACCCGCCGGCGGACTCTCCCGCCAAGTTTCAGAGTGAGGCCCCCAAGAGTGTCTCCACGTGATTCCGGATGATGGCCTCGCGCATGTAGGGGCGCTGGATGGCCCCGCTGCCCAGTGGCGAGGCGGCAAGGGCCTCCGCCTCGATGGCTTCGCGGGCCGCTGTCGGCAGGCGGTCAAGGAACACTTGGACTCGGGCGGCGATGGCGTTGGCCCCCTGTTGGGAGAAGGAGGCGGTCTGCTGCTCCTTTCGAGCTTTTGCGGCAGCTTTTTCAGCTTTGGCGGCGATGGCCTTCTCACGCCTCTGACGCTGCTCCGCGGACTCATACCCTGTAGGAGTTTCATAACCTTCCTGAATGGATTGGGCCAACCAGCCACCTGGATTCTGCGGACGTTCGGCTTCTTTCCCTTTCCGGGACATCAAAAAATCAAATTCCTCGATCTTAGCCTTTACCAGCTCCTCTGAACACTTGCCGACCAGCCTTCGCGCCCGTGACTTGGTCACACCTCGGCTGATCAGTTCCCTTTCTAGGGAAGGAATGTTCCCCGTCTCTTCTTCCACCAAAGGGATTGGGTCTTTCCGGTTGTCCGCCACAGCCAGCTCGAAACAAACATCCCATTTTCCGGGTTCCCGCTTTCGATACCGTTCCTTGTCGCTGGCGTCTTTCAGAAATCCCACGGCCACCAACTCCTTTATCGCTGGCTTCAGCATTCCCTTCAGATTGTAAACCGCACAAGTCCGTTTAATTCCGATTTTCTCATGGGCAAACGTGGCCAAGTCAAACACCAAGGCTGACCGCGTGTAAAAACGCTTGTCGAGAAACCGGTACATCCGCTTTGCGGTCGCAGTACCCAGTCTGCGGTAAAGTCCAAAGTCCAACGCCTTCACACTGCCGGACAAAAAGCTTTCGAACATTTGGTCAGCCCACGTGATGTGGCACGCATTCGCCCCACGCTTGACCTGAAAATCCTGTATCAGCACGATGCCGTTGTCCTCCCAAACTGCATCTTCCCTCGTGTAGTCCCTCCATGCCTTGTTCCACATCACGTTGACGCCCAGCCATTTATTCAGAGCGGACAGAATCCGGGCATAACTCTGGCCATTCTCCTCCCAGCCCAGCATTCGAATCAACTGACTTCTGGAGAAATACACCCGTTTTGCTGAAAATGCCTGATGCTTCGTCAACTGGATTAATGCCAACAGCACGTCTTCGTCCAGAGCGGTGGGTAGGCCATAGGCGGCAGAACCAGAAACTGTAACTTTCCGCGCCACCATTGCACGGGCTCGACTGTCCCATATCTGGTCTTCGAAAACGAGGACCTTGGAATCTCCTCCCGAACGTTTGCACAGCACGGAAAGTGGGAACTCGGCTAAATTGAGCTCGTCCCGGCCATCAAATGAATCTGGGCTGCATTCCGGAGCCGGCGTAGTGGTGGGTTTCTGGATCATGATAAATTGAAAGCATCATCACGCGCGCGCATGCGCGCATGGTGGTGTTATTTCTGCATCATATTTCTTAATTTAGAGGGGCGTAACTAATTGATTTTCAATGAGTTATGGCTCAAAATCCAAGTCATTCGTCGTGTTTTCACAAGTCATTCGTCGTGTTTTTGGTGATTTTCACAAGTCATTCGTCGTGTTTTCCAATGTCATTCGTCGTAAAAATAGACCGTTCACAAGTCATTTGTCGAATTCTGATGAGATTTAACAGAAACACAAGTCAATCATCGAAAAATCACCCGGAAAAACCTCTGTATTTCGTCGAAACGATCCGAGGATTTCGCACGGGTCGCCTTGGTTTCGACGAATTTGAGCGGTTTTGCACGTGTCAGCCCGCCTAGGTTTAAGCTTCCCGCCTTCATCTTGCCCGTTTTCAGCAATTGATTTTGACCACTTGTCCTCAAGTTAAGCCGCAAACGCATTTTTACTCCATTCTGCCCGTTTGGACTGGTCCTCCGTCACCTTCACCCTCAACAACTTCTTCCGGCGGTTTTTAGAGCCGTTTCCGCTTAAATGCGGGCCAGTTGGAAATATCGATGGGATTTCAAATTAGCAGTACGGCATTTTGGGAAAGGTCAAAGACCGGAATTTTTCGCTTCTTCACTTCCCTTTTTAAGTAGCTTTTCTTTAATTTAAAGAAATAATATTTATTTGAATTACTTTGAAATTTGCATTGGGCTAGCCCTCGGAGTTGCTCTCGCAAGCATTACTTCAAAGAAATAATATTTCTTGAAAATACTAAAATCACTTGAGATTCCTGCGTTAAGAAGAATTTTCCATAAAATTCTTCATTACTTCAAAGAAATATTATCTCTTTGCTTCATGAAAATAGCTTTTTGCTCCGGGGAAGAGGGTTGGAAAATCCACTCTCCCTCTGCCTTTGTCCGCTGCTCTTTGCAAAGCAGGCCGAAAAATTGGTATCCGAGACCTCGCTTTTCTTTAATTTAAAGAAATAATATTTATTTGAGTTGCTTTGAAATTTTTCACCGATGTTTAAATTCCGAGGGTTACCCTGTAAGCATTACTTCAAAGAAATAATATTTCTTGAAAATGCTGAAATCTCTTGAAATCTCTGGTTTTAAGGAGACCTTGCCCGAGGTTCTTCTTTATTTCGAAGAAATATTATCTCTTTGCTTCATGAAAATAGCTTTTTGCTCCGGGAAAGGGGGGGTTGGAAAATCCACTCTCACTCTGCTTTTGTCCGCTGCTCTTTCCAAAGCTGGTCGGAAAATTGGTATCCGGGACCTCGATCCCCAAGAGTCTGTGACCGGCTGGGCACAGTCTGCCGGAGACTGTGGCGAAATTATAGGGCAGGGTAGCGACTCAACTCTGTGTGAAATCGAAGTCATCGACCTGCCCCCACGTCTCGACGACCCAGCCGTAATCCAAACAATCCGGGAAGCGGACCGCATCATCATTCCTTGCACCCCAAGTCCGGCAGACATGGTGGCGGGAAAAGCCACTGCTGCGGTGGTCCGACGCGTTATGAAGCCCGGCGCAAAAGCCGCCGTGTGCTTTAACATGCTCCAAAAGGGAACCACCCTCACCTCCCACGTTGCCAAAATCGCGCAGGATATTGGCCTGCCAGCTCTCTCTAATCAACTTACCCGTCGCCAGTGTTACCAGCACGCGGTTGTTTTGGGTTGGAAAGGCTTGGATGCCCCGGCCCGTGAGGAGGTCCTCCAGCTTGTCCTCGAAATCACCTCTCTGTGACCTCATCCTATGAAGAAAGGCAATAAAACCGACGAACTGCTGGGCCGATTGGGGCAGCAAATGCGGGATTTCCCTGCTGTCACTACTTTCCCCGGGGCCAAACAGGCGGAATCCGCTGTCAAAGCCGCCGCAGTGCCCCCGGCGGCCAGTGCTGCTGAAGCACCTGCGCCCGTCCCAATTCAATCGGTCGCCCTAGAAAAGGAAATTCCAGCTGAAAAGGTCACCGGTAAAGCCGTTCGAAATTTATCTGTGACCTTGTACACGGAAGATATAGCCATCCTTCAAAAAATCCGTTTCAGGGTCATGGAGGAAACAGGCAAACCCACCGTGAGTATTTCGGAAACGATCCGAATTGCCCTCCGAGCTTTCGGCTCCGACAAGACCTTGCCTGAAATAAGCGCTGAAGTGGAGCAGTTGGATGGCCGTGGAACGTGGAAGAAATAAAGAAATATTATTTCTTTTAAATAATATATCCCATTGAGAGCAGGTGTTTTTAGGCCGGCAAAGTGTTCCATCCTCATCAACTCGCCCGCCCAAAGCCTGCCCCAGCTCATAACTGTCCGTGTCTGCCTGCATGGGGAGGAGCATGAAAAGCCCTTCAAATGCTCGACGTCCTCCGGAAATCCCACTCCAAAGCCGGACGGACTTTCCAACGCCGTGAAAATTGTGCTCCGTTTCTGTCCGCTGGAACCCCCGTCCGCATCGCGGAAGCATGAGAGACCAAGGAGGCCGCCGCCGGGTTTGAGTCTGCGGATGACGGCCCGAACTCCGGGCGGATAACCGCCCGGAGCTGGTCACCACACCATGCCACACGTGGCAGCCAGAGAATTCCGGCCAAATTATTTACGCTGGCTTCCTCCGGCCGTGACGAATTTTGCCGCTCGCGCCGGCGAAAAATCCGCAGCCAACCACGCTGGGGGCAGAAAATTCAGAAATTCACTGAAAAACACAATAATGCCGCAATTTCCCCTTCAGCTCCGGATCCAAGCTAATAACGTTTATTATTGGAACGCCAGCCGGGTGCGGAAAAAGGGGCGGGGAAGGGGAGCTTACCTGCGGACGGCTCCGCATGGTGGGCCGCCGTTCGCTCAAAATCACCCGCCATTTGTCCCCGGCGGGCGCGGGCCGGTGGTGCCCAAAGCGCGGAATTGTCGTTTTGGGTGATCTCCCTCTCCGTCCTCACCCGGCAGAGGGCCAACAGGAAAGGGGATTGGCCGCATGAACGCGCTGCGGGCTCGCGCTCTCACTGCTTGCGGTCAGCGGCAAAATCCGCCACATACCCATGAATCCGCATCACCCGGCGGTCGGCTCATCCCCCCGGACCCGTCAGCGGTTGAATAACCGGCCCGTCTCCGCGCGCATGAAAACAATCTCCGCCGTTCCCTTCCTGCTGGTGGCCGCGCTCGTTGTCCATGTCTCGGGTTCATTCAGCGGAACCGCTCTTTGGAACGCGCTGCCCGTTGGAATGGGTTTCGGCGCGCTTCAGGCCGGGTTGAGTTCCCGCCGCGCGATGGCGGCCGGCTGCATCGCGTTTGCGGTCTCCATCACGCTTCTGGTTGCGCTCTTTCATCTCGCCTGGCTTTTCGACTGGGGTGGAACCGCAACCGGCTCCTCCACCTCAGCGGTGGCTTTTATGTTCGTTCCTCTTTGGGCGGTTCTTTTCGCCGGCATCATCGGATTGGTGGCGTGGGGCGTCGGCAAGGCTGTTTGGAGGGGATGATTGAGTGGTCCAACCATGTGATGCGGCAAACCCGCTCCCTACCTCACGGTCGCAACCGGGCAGGAATGGATTTCCGGACACAATAAGGTTTATTATTGGAACGGCTGCACAGCGGGGAGAAAATGAAGCAGAAAGGGGGATTTGAGCTTGTCCTGCTCTTCCAGTCACCGGGCAAACAGGCTTGGCTCAGACTTTCGGTTTGAGCGTCCACATGGCTCCTCCGTTCCGCTTGGACGGGCGGGCTCCAATGGCCCGCAGCAGACGCACCGTCTCCCGTTTCTCTGTTCCTGCTGCCAGCATCAGGCTTTCAAGCCTTCGGTGGGAGACCGGCGTTCCATCGGTCCGCTGCTGGCTCAGTTCGGAAAGAAGAATCCGCCGCGCTTTTTCACGCCTGTCCCTCTCCATCTCCCTGTCCTCCGGACTCTTCAATTTAAAAAATACAGCAGATTTTTCAAGCGGGACATATTTGATGTTATTGGGTTGGCCTCTTTGCGGGACAGGAGCCAGCCTCCTGCAGGATTGGCTCCAACGTCAGCCCCGCCTGGTAAATGTGAGCCCCGCAGAACTCCCCGCCGCTCACCGTCTCCACCATCCAGTGCAGGCCCCGGAAGCTCACCGCCTCCCCGGCTCCGCCTTGCAGAGCAGGGCCGCATCCCGCGGTCCCTTCCGGGGGACTGAAACTGCGAGTGATCTCAAAACGTCGTCTTCCGGGATTTCCTTCATGGGGTCCTCAGAGAATTGGGAAAAAATTGCACGCTAAGGGCCTGTTGGTCCGCTCCGAGACAATTTTGGAGCATTTTGGCGACCTAACTTTCCCGTAGGATTGTGAGGAATTGACGTCTGAGGACCCCTATCCGGAAGCCTGCTGGACGTGGCTGTTTGGTCCGCCAGGATCAACAACCTTTTTCCTGCGGTGAGACTGCGTTTGAAAATAGTCCGGCACAAAAAATTGAAAAAACCCGCCTATTCCTGCCGGGAATGAATAAGTCTACGGTGCCCTGCCATTTCTCGCGGTTCCGGAGGGAATCACAAGCCGTTTTCCTCGGCGAAAGCGGCGGCGGCTGCTTCGTCCTTGGTTTTCCATTTTTCCTTGATGTTTTGCAGGAGTGTAATGCGCTCTTCTGAATCCGGCAAGGTAAGCGCCCAGCGCGCGGCGGCTTCGGGCTCTTTTTCCTGCAGAGTTGAGGCGAGGCTGCGGGTTACCTCTGTCCGCAGCGCCCCCTCCTCCTGGGAATTGATCCACTCGCCCACGCTGTTAAAATCGCTCTGGGTCCAGGAGGGCACGATCTGTGCGGTCAGTTCCTTCAACTTCTGCGGTTCCGTCACCTCCTTGCCGATCCAGCCCAGCCAGGGTGCCGGGTCCTTGCCCCAAAGGGAACCGGCCACCCGCTTGGTCACTTCATAGCGGTCGTCCGGAGAGAGGCCGCTATGGTCCATCCAAGCCACGGATTCCTCGAAACTTCCATTGCCGAGACTCTGCCCGATCCCGGCCAGTATGCTCTGCTGAATCTGCAAGGCCCGCTGTTTCTCCTTGGAATCCTTTGCCAGCGAGGGATCATCCAGAGCGGCCTTGGCGGCGGCGAGCAGTGAAACCCGGTCCTCCGGTTTGGCCGCCGAGCCAATCATGCTGGCAGTGGCGGAATCCGCGTTTTCCTTGTCTCCCGGATGGGACTGGAGCCGCTGCAGCGCCAAGGCGGGATTACTGCGGGCGAGACCCGCAAGCGCCATCCGCCGGGTGTCATCCGTTATCAGATCGGCGTTCTCCTTTTTATCCATCCACGCCATTGCCGCACTGGGGTCCTTCTCCGCCCATGTGGCCAGGCACATCCCCGCCGTCTGTTTGGCCATCCCCCCTCCCTCCCCCAGAAACTCGCGGGACTCACTGAAAAGCTGCAGACCCGCCGCCGGGTTGGATTGCCCCAGCATCATGATGGACATGCCCAGCATTTCGCGTTTGGCCTTTTCCACCAAAGCGGTGGAGCCCTTCACTTCGGAGATGACCAGCCGCAGGTCGGATTCGCTGAGTTCGAGAAAACGCGACATGATCTTCATGATGCGTTTTTGCTGCTCCGGATCCGGGGCTATGCGGTTTTTCTGACTTTCATTCATCTCTATGGCGAAGAGAATCAGTTCTTGGGCGAAGACTTTGACTTCGGTCTCATGTTTGGCTCGTTCGGCCCCAGCGGCTGCGGCAGCCTCCTTATCCTTCAGCCTCACCACCGCCACTACTCCCTCCCCGCGGGCTGCCGCATCCGGATCAAAGCCCTCCGCCAGCAGGGCACCGCGCAGCCCGCTGACCTCCTCACGGATTTTCACAACGTCTTTCTGATCGGATTGATAGTATACCGCAGTTGCGAGAAGAATCAGAACAGTCAGGAAAAGGGAGATCTTCATGGCAGGAAAATAAAAAAAATCGGTTCGGAGGAAAGCATGAGTGGCGCGACATTTCTGATCACTTCGTTTTTACCGGCACCGGTGTGGGGAGAGAAGTTCCCTGGGGCTTCAGGTTTTCCATCGCCTTGGTCCGCAGCGCCTCATCCTGGATGGACTGGGCGAGACTGACGGCGGCGTCCCCTTTCGCCCGCCATCGCGCCTTGTCGAGGAATGCCACCACGGCTACATCCCGGTCGGCCGCAGGCACCATTTCCGGAAGCAGACTGGCAGCCTTGTCAAAGGAAAATTCATTGTAGTTCAACGCCTCGCCCATGGACTGCCCGATGATGCCGCTGGCTCCCTCCGGACTGTTTTCCTGTACCCAGGTCCGCCATGCCGCGGTGCTTTCCAAGGTGGGGGAGGTGCCACTTTCGCGCAATTCCTTGACTATTTGTCCGCTGGCGGCCTGCTGGATAATCTGCTGCCGCTCCTCACCCGCGGAACCGCTTTTCGCCAGAAAGGCGCTGACATCCTCCAGTTTTCCGCGATCTCCGATCATTCTGGCATAGTTGGCTATCACCCCGGCCTGGTCCCTTTCCTCCACCACATTCCGCGCCGTCCGGACAAAGGCGTCCTGACCCTCCGGGGTGACGGGAATATCCCAGCCCCGGGACAGAGTCGCCACCCGCTCTTCCGGAGTCAGGGCTGCCAGGCGGGCCTCGGCGGCGGCGGGGTCTTTGAGCAGGAGGCTGCTGATCAGACCCGATTCAAAGGACACCCGGACCTCATTGACCTCACTCAGGGCCTTGTTCTCAAACTTGCCGGCCGCCAGTTGCTCATCATACCAGGCGGCGGCCTCCTGTGGATTCCTGACCACCCACTGATTGAAAGCGGAATTCAGCATCCAGCGGTTCCGGTCGCCTGAGCCGGAATCATCCAGCAGATCCGCCCCGGCCATCACCGCCGCTTTGGGATCTTTCTGCGCCAGACTCTGGACCAGCATACTCTCCACGGCGGCCTTCTCCTCCTCGGAAAGCTCGGAAGCCGCGGTCTCCTCCAGCAGCGTGGAAATCTCTTCCGTGCTCATTTCCAGGATGCTGCTCTGCACTTTCACGAGGGTCTTCAAGTCCGGCATCACTCCCCCTCTCTGCTGCCGTGTGGCTGCGGCCAGGTCTTTCAGAGTGAATTTGACATCGCTGGCGTTTGGATCCTCCAAGGCCGAATCCGGCGAACCATTGACGGACGGTTTGGTACCTCCCGGCAAAGAGGAAGGCTTTCGGGGCAGAGCTTTCGCCAACCCGAAGGTCTTCCGGAGATAATCCGCTTCGGTGCGTGCGGACCGCAGCCCGCTGTTCTGGGAATAAAGAAAAAAACCAGACGCCAGAAGCGCGGCCACAGGCAGAACAGTATGGACTAATCTCATAGCTTTACGGAAGCGAATCGGGATTTTAAATCAAAAGCAGAACTACCGATTAGTAAAGGCCCTAAGCAACGCGCACGGTAAACATTGCTCCACGCCCCCTTCACGTCGCGCGCAATGGCGCAATGTCGGATTCAGGGAATCTTTGTGAATAAATTATGGTCGGCCGGGGAGGCTGTTGGAGCAACAGCCACGCCGCATGGGAAACATCCCGGCAGTTTGGGGGTGCAAGTAATCAGTGGATACCAACAGCGCAATTCCCTCGAAGCCAAGTCACGACAGGAGCAAACATTTACCTCGGTGCTCCCGGGTCTCTCCGCCGACGGGCACGCCGGATTGTCCTAAGGGCAACCCGAGCGTGATTCGTGGAGAGGCGGGGCGTCTGTTCTTGCATCTCATTGGACAGGACTTGATCCCGCCACCATTGACCGCTATTTGATTCATCAGGATGCCACACCGCCGTTGGCCGGTTCAAAGTCTTATCCGGACGATGAGTTCGAAATTGGGGACTGCTGGCAGATATGCGACTTCTTTCGCAAGCTTGGAACACCTTACCCCGATGATTGACGGAACCAAGCAGGCCCACGGCCAACCAAGGGCGAACAAGTGCTGATGGCAACCGCCGGGCTGCCCTGCGGGGCAAATACTGTAGCTTAAAACTCCCTCTCTTCCTGATCCGACACAATAAAATACATTATTGTGTTGGTCCCGCCAAAGGGAGAAGCAGGGATTTCCCGGTGCCCTGATCAGGCGGACAGACAGGCTGACGGGTTTGATTACCGGTTTCCTAGGAATCCTCCGGAGACCTTCCCCATTGCTGCGCTTCCGGATTGGGATTGACAGCGGCGGCGGGGATGCGGTCTGCTGCTCCCTGTCATGAACATGAGCTCTTCGCGTCTTTTCCTTTGTGCCGCGGCCGGGCTCTCCGCCGCCTTCGGCGCGGGCATGTGGGCCGGCATCCGCACGGTGAAACCGGATACGGTCGTGAATGCCCAGGCCGGCCATCCGCCGGGGATGCCCTCTCCGGAAAACACAGGGAACCGGAACGGTGGTCTTCCGGATTCCCCCAGTCCCGCAAAGCCCCCGGGTGGCGGTCCAATGACGGCGGGAGGGGTTCCCGATCTTGCCGGCCTGACGCCGGAGGAGGCTTGGCGCAGGCTCTCCCCGATGAGCAGCGGAGCCGCGCGCCGGGAGGCGGTGATCCGCCTTCTGAGGGGGCTGCCCGCGGATCAGTGGCTGCCATGGCTGAGCGCTCTCACTGATAATATGGCGGATGCTCCCGACGGATCCGATCCCGGTGTCATGGCGCAGGTGCTCGCCACTGTCGATGATGTGCTGAGCGCAGCCGCCGCCGCCGGTCCGGCGGAGGCGCTGAAAGCCGCGGGGCTGGACAACCCGGCGGCGGCGCTGCTGGCCGCGAAATGGGCGGCGCATGATCCGGCGGCGGCGGCCGCATGGTTTGAGGGCGCTCTTTCGGCCACGGATTCCCCGCCCCAAGGAGGCGCACGGACAGCCGGAGCAATGGCCGCCGTCAGGGCCCGGCAAAACCCGGCGGAGGCGCTCGCATGGGCGGAGGCACTTCCGGCGGCCGGGGGCGTCAGGGACGCGGCGCTCAGCGGAGCCATAAGGGAGGCGCTCAAGGCCGACCCGGAGGAGGCGGGGCGGGTCTTGAGGCTGCACGGGGGAGGCGTGGACGACAGGGGACCACTGGCGGCACGGGTGGCTTCGGCCCTGGCAGAGAGGGACCCGCGCGCGGCGCTTGCGTGGGCGGCGGGAGCGGAGGCGGGCATGCGCCCCTATGCTCTTCCCGGAGCGCTGGAGCGGTGGGTGGAGCGGGATTTTGACTCCGTTTTCTCCGCCGTGAAGGGACTGGAGGGCGAGGCCGCCTCCTGGGCCCTCTCAACCATCCTGAAAAAAACCCCGCCGGAGCGTTTTTCGGAGGTGGCGGCTCTTTTGGAGGGGCAGCCCGCGGAGGGGGAGGGGCGCGTTGCGGCCAGCGGGGAGCTCATGCGGGTGTGGACGGACAGGAGCCCGGAGGAGGCCCGCGCCTGGATGAGCCGCCAGCCGCCCGGACCGGTCAGGGATGAGGCCATATCAACCTTTGTGGAGTGGGCCGGCGCCAATGATCCGGAGGCGGCTTTCATCTGGGCCGCCAGCGTCTCCAGCCCCGGAACAAGGACGGAGGCCCTTGATGACATCATCGGACGCCTCGGGGAAAAGGCCCCGGAGGCGGTGGAGGCGTGGCTTGCCACAAACCCGGCCCTGCCGCGGGAGGAGAGGGAGCGCGTCCGGAGAAGAGCCGGAGGAGAGAGGTGACGGGACGTCCGGCACCGGGGCATTGTCTCGCCTGACAAAAGGGCTCCGGATCCATGGTCAAAACTATCCCTATCCCTGCATCGAGTCCGGATCGCCTCCACCCGCAGGGGCGCTTTTGACGCGCTCACACACCAGCCGCGCCGCTCCCCGTCCGCCACGCCCGGCGGTGAGGCTTTGCCCTGCGACCGGAGCCTTCGTCTTTTGGCCGGCTTCAGTCAACAGAGCCCTTGGGTGAAGGCCGGTTCCGCCAGCGCTTCCGGCACGGGACAAAACGAGTGAATGAATGGATCGCTCCGGACGAGAATGGCAGCTTGGGCGCTGGAATTCAATAATACCCCATTATTGTGTTTTCAGAAGAGACGGCGGAACCGGTTCCCAGGAAGGGAAACCAGCCTGCTGCCGCTTTGCTAATCCTTGCCGGATGCTTTCTCCAGCGTAAGCCTTTGACGTATGACGGTGCGTCAAAGGCTTGCCCCCGGGTGCCCGGGCTGCTGAACACGCTTGGCTTCCAATACGCGGGTCAGCAGCCTTGCCCTGGACCATGAATGGCTCCAAAAATCCGCCGCATTCATATCATGGACTGCCTCCCCGGGAGAGCCCGATGGCAATATTCCACTGCCGGGCGCGGAATAGGAAAGGCCCGGATCCACGGGGAAAAGACGCCTTATTTCTTCAGCCGGAAGAAGGAAACCGGATTGCCGGCGAGGGTGGGCCGGTGGGGGGACACGGCATTGGTTATGTCCACCCACGCCCGCAGATCCGCGGACTGCTGCAGAACCGCCCCCGGCTCCGTCCAGACGATCTCGACATTGCCGCCGGTCATTTGAATGGTGAGGTTGAATGCTGCCTGTCCCTGCTCTTTGGCCGGGGCGACGCCTGAGCGGTATGCAGTGAGGCCGCCGTTGTCGGTGTCATTGATCAGCGCCTTTGTGCCGTCCGCTTTGATGGTGAATATTTCAATATTCGCTCCGCCACCGCCATCCTGCCAGATGGCGCGGACCGGGTATATGCCCGCGTCCTGAACCAGGACTGCGAATGTTGTGTCGGAGGCCCCCCGCCCACCGTTGAACTCGCCCATTACCACTCCGTCCGCCGGAACGTTGATATACCCGGCCTGGGCGCGGAATCCGTCATCGCTGTTTACTCCCACCGTGATCCAGCCTGCGGGAAAATCGACAAAAGTGACCACTTCGGCATCAACGCCGTCATCCGAAAACGTGAGTCCGGGAATACCCGGCATCTGCTCGTCCGGGGTGAAGTTGCCATTCACCTCACCGGCGAGCTGGCTGAGATTGATTACGGTGGGAATTTCGAACCGGTAAAGCGGTCCAACTTTCACCCCCCCGCCAAGAGCGGGCCCGACAGCTGCGGGGTCGGCATTGTTGTCCGTCACCGGGTCGCCGGCCGCATCCTTCAATTGCCCTGCCAGCGCCAGTTCGGTTTCCGTCAGACTGGTGTGCTGATAGACCTCATTCTGGAAGATGCTCCAGATGAATCCACGCTTGGAGGTGTCCACCGACACCGCCTGCATCGCTTTGGTCAGCACCGCATAGGGGATGATTTTGAAGCTTGCGGTGTCCACCACACTTTTCCCGGAGGTGTCCTTCACCTCAATGGAGTAGGTGTGGCTGGAAGCCGGCGGATAGGGCGTGGTGCGGGTGTAGGCAAAATCCGTGGCGTCCAGGTTTTTGGGGCTGGTGGCCAGGGTTACGGCCTCGCCGTCGATGAGGAGCTTGACACTGAGCGGATCGAGGATGGATGCCCCCTTGTCCGTCACCCGGAAGGAGAAGCCATAGAGGGTGCTGTTGATGGCGGAAAGGAACATGAGATCCGCCGTGGTGCCGCCCGTGCCCAGCGTCACCAGGGCGGTTTGCGACGGGCTCTTGCCGAAGACCAGCGCGTGCGCGCCCAGTCCTCCCCAGCCCTGCTGTCCCGGCGCGTCCTGGTCTCCGTCATTGATCGCCATGCCCAGTCCGAACTGCGTTCCAATCGCCAGGGAATCAAGGCCCAGGGACTCCTTCGGCAGCCTGATCTCGTAGACCGTCCGCTTGGTGGCCGGGTTTCTTGTGATAACCGCCTCCGTGCCGCCGGGGCCCGCCTCGTGCTGGATGATCACCTCGTCCAGCGCCTCCTCGGTGCCGCCGAGCGCGTAGTTGTAGAGCGCCACCTGCGCGTTCTGCGCGGCATTGGCGATCATCAGCTGGACGGAATCCCCGTTCCAGGCGCTGTGGGCGGCGTTCTCGTGATAATCGTCCGTCACCGTGAAGCCGAAGTACACGTTATCGGCATCATAGGCGATCTGCACGGCGGACGTCTGATCATCGGGTCCGGTCCAGGAGGCGGTGCCGGGGCCGCCGGCGTCATACAATTCAAAGAGGACGGGTGTTCCGGACCGCCCGGAGCCTTTGGGAATTGTGAACCGCGGGTCTGAAAGCACGGGGATTCCGGTCCATTCCGTCAGACTGCCATCCAGAACAACAGCCCCCTTTGCGGGATTGGCGGTATAAATCTCCTTGCCGGGTTCGATGTCATTGGACGTGGCCAGCGTCACCAAGGCGGTCTCCGAGGGTGTCTTGCCGAAGACAAGCGCGTGCGCGCCCAGTCCTCCCCAGCCCTGCTGTCCCGGCGTGTCCTGGTCCCCGTCATTGATCGCCATCCCAAGTCCGAACTGCGTTCCGCCGGGCAGCGCGTCCAGGCCCAGGGACTCCTTCGGCAGTTTGATCTCGTAAATGGTCCGCCTGTTGGCCGTGTTCCGGTGAATGACCGCCTCCGTGCTTCCGGGGCCGGCCTCGTGCTGGATGATCACCTCGCCCAGCGCCTCCTCGGTACCGCTGAGCGCATAGTTGTAGAGCGCCACCTGCTGGTCGCGCGTGGCATTGGCGATCATCAGCTGGACAGAATCCCCGTTCCAGGCGCTGTTGGCGGCGTTCTCATGGTATTCGTCCGTCACCGTGAAGCCGAAATACACATTGTCGTCGTCATAGACAATCTGCACAGCGGACGTCTGGTCGTCGGGCCCCGTCCACACCGCAGTGCCGGGTCCTCCGGCATCATACAGTTCAAAGAAAGTCAGGGTTCCGGCCGCACCGGAGCCCTTGGGGATCGAGAATCTGGGATCCGCCAGTACTGCGGCCCCCTTCCACTCCGAGAGGTCGCCATCCAGAACAATCGGCCCGGGACTCCGGACGGCGGAATAGAATTCCTTCCCCGGCTCAATATCATTGGCAAAGGCGGTGAGGGGAAACAGAAACAAACACGGAACTGCAGGCAGCAACGAACTTATTTCCTTTAAAATATGATTCAAATTCATAAGCGTTTTGGAATTATTATTTATTTTTTAATAAATAATTTCCATTTAATCCAGAGCATTTTACGGACCTGTAATAGAATTTTAGAAAAACGGCCTCATTTTCATGCAAGGACGATTCAAAAGAGCTGAAATCACGAAAGGTTCAGAGCAATGGAATCATCTCAAGTGTTGCGCTCCGGGCGTGGTAATAAGGGGTGATCACAGGAAAGGGAATAAATAGTGCGCCAATGACGGCGGGAGGGTTCCCGATCTTGCCGGTCTGACGCTGGAGGAGGCCAGCGCCTGGATGAGCCGCCAGCCGCCCGGGCCGGTCAGGGATGAAGCCATTTCAACCTTCGTGCAGTGGGCCGGTGCGAATGATCCGGAGGCGGCTTTTATGTGGGCCGCCAGCGTTTCCAGCCCTCAGACAAGGACGGAGGCCCTTGATGACATCATCGGACGCCTCGGGGAAAAGGCCCCGGAGGCGGTGGAGGCGTGGCTTGCCTCAAATCCCGCCCTGCCGCAGGATGAGAGTGAGCGGGCCCGGGAAAGAGCCGGAGGCGGGGGAAAGCGGTGACAGGCCGTGCGGCACGGGGCATTGTCCTGCATCATAAAAGGCCATTGTCCGGCTCCGGATCCACTGTCAAAAGCATCCCCGCATTGAGTCCGGAGCCCCTCCGCACCCGGGAGCACTTTGCTGGGTCCGGGGCCTTTGTCTTTTGGCCGGCTTTGGATGGGTCCTTGGATAAGGGGCGGGGCTCCGCCGGTGCTTAGGCATGGACGAAACGGGTGAATCGATGCAGTGTCCCGGATGGGGCTTGGGGGCTGGAAACCAATAATACCCCATTATTGTGTCGGCCTCTTTCCCTGGGGCGGTACTCTGAAAGGCGATTTTCGGTCCCTTGCCCGCCAGCCCTCTGACCCTCGAAGATTTCAGCATTCTGTACGGTTCTGCCAAGGAGCGCGCGGGTGTTCGAAGAGGAAAGCGGTCACGAACACATCCGTCAGGCAGAAACTGACAGGAAGGGTGGCCCTGAGCACACTCATGCCCGGAAGCGGGAAGCCCGTCCGGCGCTCCCGCACTTACGGAGCCTGCGCTCGGAAGAAATTTCTTCCAATGAGTTCGCTTTGCGGGATGAGGTAGGGGCTTGCGGCACCTTGGATGTTGGCCCAGCTGCCGGGGAGCAGAGTGGATGAGCGCTGCAGAATGCCGGTAAATTCGAGGGTCAGGCCCGCGGCCTGCCGGGTCAGGCGAATGGAGGGCACGGGCGGGGGCTGCGCCAGATCCCCGGTATGAATGCGCACATTGTCAAAGCCGACGATCTCGTTGAAGAAGGTTGTTGAGGCCTCAATGCGCACCACGAGCTGGGTCGCGCCGGCCGGAATCGGGTAACTTACATCCCTGAAGGCCACACTGAGGCGGTTATTGCCCGCGTCATCCGCGAAGAACTTGTCGCTGGCCGTTGGAGTGGTGAAGTTCACCAGTTGCGTGAATCCGGACGGACCGGCTCCGTCGGGATCAATCAGAATGCGGAGATAGTCCGAGTTCTCGAAATCGATGTCGGTCGCCGCGAGCGCCACAGTGAGGCGGACATCTGTCTTTCCCGCGACGTTGACCGGATTGAGAGTCAGTTGCCGCGGCTCTTCGGGCAGCGTGCAGCAGCCGTCCGCCGAGATGGTTGGTTCGTTGAGGTCGGCCCCCGCCCAGAAGCCGGCGCCCTCAAACCCCCTGAAGACGCCCCCGAGCAGAGGAGCATTCCTCTCGATGACGGCCAGCAGCGGGCGGGTCTCCTCCTGGCCGCTGTCCGGATTGATGTATTGATAGGTCGCGATGACTTTGGCGCTTTCAGGCAGAAGGGTTCCGACAGTGTCCAGACCCACCGCCTCCGTGACGAATCTGAACGTGCCGGGAAGGCCGGCGGCGATGGGATGGGCCGCATCGGCGATGGTGATCTCACCCGGGTCAAAGACCAGATTGGCCTGCCCGATGCCGGAGGTGAGGACGTCATCGTGGTTCGCCGCATTGAAGTCGAGCAGGGGCGCGCCGTACCGGGTGAAGCGGGTGGGGGGAATGGTGGCGTCGCTCGTGGCAATTGTCAGGGCAACCGTGGCCGCACCGGGAAGCGCTGCGGCCACGTTGTCATCAGTGACCGAATAGCCCGCCGCTGTGAGGCGCTCGGAAAGGAGCACATCCCCCTCCCCTGAGACCGCAGGCGAAACGATCACCTTGCCAGGAGTATTCCCCGTCAGCCACTTCACGGTATTGTCAATCAGCTGAAGGGCCTCGGGCGTCAGCACCGCCGCGGGCACGGCACTCTGGAAAAGCAGGACGGCCCGGCGGCCGGCGGCGGGCACGACGACGCCGACGGTTTCCCCGAGACCCGTCACCTCGGTGCTGCGGTTCCAGTAGGCCGGTTCCTGATTTCCTTCGACAGTGAGCAGGACCACGCCCGCTCCACCCGTGGTGTAACGGATTCCATCCCCATTGGTGTTGAAGTCCTCGGTGTGGAGAAGTTCCGCGTGACTGACCGGCGGGGCCGCCGCCAGCAGAAGAAGGAGGAGGCGGGCCACCCCCGGGAATGCGGGCCGTGTTGACATGTCAGTGTCCGGCCGCGGGTTTTGCGGCTGGGAGCAGCGTTTTCCCAAAACCGCGGGACATTGTCAAACAAAATGTTAAAATTAACTGAATGAATCATCAGGCAGCCCTGCACTCTTATTTCAGTAAAAGAGAGCCTCCTGACGGTTCACTGCCGCAGCACCAGGGGCTGGAGGAAACCGGCTGTTGATCAGGATGTGTCAGCCCTGATTCCGTCGGGAAAACGCCGACATGAAATCATAAATACCGGACCCGCTCACTCCCCTTTTCACGGCATCCGTAAATGCCTTTTCGTGTAGGGACACTCCACTCTGGTGCCTGAGGCAAGACCCGCAGGGTGAACAATGGACTTTCCAAGGGTGAAGGGACTGTAGACGAATCCGGCGCTGCCGGGCCCAGCCTGGGCAAAGGGGAGGTCCTCTACAGCACCATGCCAAGTGGTTGGGATGCGGGAATAGCGGATCAGGAGGAAAGGGGTCCGGATGGCCGCAGCGCGGGCGCGGCGTTTTGCGGAGGTGGAAAAGGGGGCCGTAAGAACGGCGCGGCGGTCCGCGCCCCGGAAAAAGAGTTTTATCCGGAAGGGTTGAGGCGGAAAGGAGGATGCGGGAGCACGGAAGCCGCCGGGAGGCCCGACCGGCGTTTTTATGATTTACTTCCAATGTGATTTTTATTATTTAATTATTTATCCAGTTCCTGTTTCACCTGAATGCGGCCCCGCCACTCACCTGAGCGGAATAAGGGCCTGTAAATTTCCACATCATCAGGGATATGAAAACGCGCCACTGTCTGCTGCGGTCCTTACCTGTTTTGTTTCTGATAGCCGCATCCGTCGCACCCGGGCAGGTCCGGGGGCCAAATGGCCACTTCTATCACGCCGTCATTGATCCGGGCCTCCTGTGGGAGGAGGCAAGGGAGAAGGCCGCCGGTTCATCCTTCAACGGGGTGCCAGGACATCTGGCGACAGTCAGCACCGCGGAGGAGGACGCCTTTATTGAAGGCCTTCGCCGGGAGGCGGCTCCCGGCGGCCACGGGTCTCTGTGGATCGGGGGCTCGCAACCCCCTGCCGCTGCCTCTCCGGGCGGGGGCTGGGCCTGGGTAAACAATGAGGGCGCGATTCCCGCGCAAAACGGCGGCGGGGCCGTATATGCCAACTGGCAGCCCTCCGAACCCAACGACTACCAGGGGCCGCAGTCGGAGAGTTATCTCTCCATCGGGCACTTCAACACTTTCGGCTGGAACGATGAAGCGGATCACCGTCAGGTCGAAGGCTATGTAGTGGAATATCCCAGTCCCGGCCCCGCCGCCACCGTCAGAGTCACCACCCCTGATCCGGTGGCCGTGGAAAAGTCTCCCGGCTCCGTCGGCGGTGATAATGATGCCATCTTCGAGTTTTCCCGCAGCGGCGATCTGTCCGGGGATCTGCGCGTTTACTACTCCATTCACGGCTCCGCTCAAAACGGCCACGACTACAACACAGTTCCCGACTCCATCACCATCCCATCCGGCCAGCCTGCGGCAAACCTTGTCATCACTCCCCGCGCTGACGCTCTGACCGTGGTCGAGCCCATGGAAACGGTTGGCATCCGCCTTGAACCGCCACCGCTTCCGGATCCCGCCGGCGCAGTCTATGATATTGATCCTTCCCGCCGGCGTACGGCTGCCGTCATCCATGAAAACGGCCCGCCTCATGCCGCCGCCATTGATCTCGCCTTTCCCGGCGCGGATGCCGTTTACCAGGCGGGTGAACCGGTGCCTGTTATGGCGGTGGTTCACTTTCCGGGAGCCGTTCCCTCGGCTGACTTCCACGCCGACGGCGTGAGAATTGGTTCAGCCCACCGCTCCGCGGGATCGGACGGGATGCATTTCCTTCAAGGGCTGCACTTTTTTGAGTTCACTTGGAATGGCGCTCCGGCCGGCCGGCACGCTCTGACGGCCCGCGCACCGGCCGGAGGAGCTCTCCTGACATCGCGGCCGGTCAGCATTTCCGTGGAGGAACCCCCGGGAGCGGTGCAGGTGTCCATCCGCTATATCGGACCCTCGACCACTGAGCCTTGGCCGGATGCGGACTTCGCTCCCGGGCATCTGGAAATCAGCCGCACCGGCTCCATCACGCAGAGCCTGAGGGTCCACTTCACCGTCGGCGGAACAGCCGTGCCCGGTGCGGATTACGAACCGCTGCGCAGTCCGGTGGTGATCGAAGCGGGAAGCAGAACGGTCATCCTTCCGGTGAACGCCAAAGACGACCTCGAGGATGAGCCGCAGGAGACGGTTTCCGTCACCCTGGTTCTCTCCGGCCCGGAGGCTGCCGGTCCCCCAAGCTCCTCGTATTATGTTATTGATCCGAATCACGCGTCGGCGGAGGCCGTGATTCTTGACAATGACGAACCCCCGCAGGGCGCGGTGATCAGCATTCATCCCGTTAACGAGCGAACCCGCGAGTCCCGTCCTGGCGAGGATGCCGCGCCGGCGGTCTTTATGCTGCGTCGGAGCGGACCGGCGGGGGAAGCGCTTCCGGTTTTTCTCACCTGCTCGGGGACCGCCGCCGCCGGCAGTGATTACCTGAGTCCGGGCCGCTTCGTCCAGCTCGGCGCCGGGCAGCGGGAAACACGGGTTGAGCTGCATGCAAAGGATGACTCCCTGGTCGAAGGGGATGAAACCGTGGTGGTGGGTCTTGAGGCTTCGGCGGCGGGCGCTCCGCCCCTTTATCAGATCGATCCGGCCAACAGCTCCGTTACCCTCATTATCAGTGACAATGACGCCGCTCCGGCGGGGGAGACCGTGGTGCGCATTGAAGCCGTGGATTCCGTGGCGACGGAGTTTCCGGGGAACGTTCAGGCGGTTGACTCCGCCCGGTTTCTGGTGACCCGCACCGGGGACCCGGCGCGGAGCCTGCTGGTGTTTTTTTCGCTTCACGGCACGGCTGAAAACGGGGAGGACTACCGGACGCTTCCCGGTTCAGTCAGCATCCCCGCCGGTCAGTCGTCCGTGGCCATTGAGGCCGTTCCCGTGTCCGACAGCGACGGAATCACTAACCGCTATGAAGTCATCTCCTCTCCCGGCATCAGCTGGGAGCAGGCGCGCCGGGAGGCTGAGGCGGCATGGGGTTATCTGGCAACCATCACCTCCGCCGCGGAGGATGAGCACATTGAATCCCTCAGACAGGAGGCCGGCGGCCCGGTTCTGTGGGTGGGAGGTTACCAGGAGCCGTGGGAGCTTTCCATCACCTCCGGCTGGAAATGGGTGAATAATGAGGGGCCGATTCCGGGGGACAACTCCGGAGAGGGGTATGCCAACTGGCTTCCTGGCGAACCCAATGACTACTGGGGGCCCGGTTCGGAAAATCACATGGTGATCGGATGGCTGGGCACTTTCGGCTGGAATGACCAAACTCCGAACATCGCTCCGGCGGGGTATGTGATGGAATCTCCGGGGCCTGTTGAGCTGGTGGTTGCGGAGCCGATGGAAACCCTGGCCCTGCGCCTTGAACCCTCTCCCGCCATGAACCCTCTGCCGGACTACACCATTGATGAGGAAAACCGCACCGCGGCGGCGGTCATTTTTGAACTCCGTCCTCCTGAGAGCGGCGCGGTTGAAGTCGCGTTCCCCGGTGCGGGCGCCGTCTTCCTGCGCCGCGCGGACGTGGAGTTCCATGCCGCGGTCTGGCATCCATCGCTCAAAATCCAGCGGGTCGAATACTTCGTTGACGGTCAAAAAGCCGGCTCATCGCTTCCCCCGGACACGGAGGATCCGGCGGGCGGCGGGGTCACTTTTCATCACTTCAGGTGGGCGGCGGCCACTTCAGGCCGCTTCACCCTTCAGGTTAAGGCCGTGCTGACGGACGGGCAAATCCTCTCCTCATCGCAAATTCCTTTCACGGTGGAAAATGACGGCGCCAACCAAAGCCCGGTCGCCGGGATGACAGAGCCGGAGGACGGAGCCGTTTTCCCCGAAGGCGACGCCATTGAAGTCCGCGTGGAAGCCTCCGATCCGGACGGCACGATTGCGCGGATTGATCTGTTCCTGGATTCAAACATGGTGGCAACGGCCAGTGGCCCGTCCCTTCAATTCACGCTGCGGAATGTGCCGGCCGGCGTTCACACGCTTTATGCGCGCGCTTTTGACAGCCTCGGCGCCGCCGGTATCACCCGGTCCGTGCGCATTCTGGTGAGGCACCCGCATGCGGTCGCTTTTGTGCACCGCCGGCTGCCCGGCGGCTACACGCCGGGAGTCCCGCTGACCGTTGAACTTCAAGCGGATCCGCCCGACGGAACCCACGCTTTCGCTGTGGAGGACCAGCCTCCCGGGGGCTGGCGGGTGGATGCCGTCAGTCACGACGGCGTTTTCGATCCCGCCACGGGCAAGATCAAGTTCGGCCCGTTCACGGATGCCGTCAGCCGCAGCCTGACCTACCGTCTCACCCCCCCTGCAAACGCCTCCGGCCCCGGGCAGTTCTCCGGCAGCGGGTCGGTCAACGGCGCTCTGTATCCGGTTGCCGGGGATCATTCCATCGCACTCCTTGAGGAGCATCATCCCGCCGACCGCGACGAAAACCTCTCCCTCACGCTGCCTGAGGTCACGGCGTATGCGGCGGCCTGGAAAGCGGGCGGCCCCTGGACTGAAGGCCCGGTTCCGATTCCGGTGAGCTGGGTCACCGCCGCCGGGCTCCTCTGGAGGCAGGGTGAGGCCTATCATTTTGACGCGGCGCGCAGTCCCGCTCCGGCGTGCTGGGTTTCCGACTCACAACCAGGGGTCATCGCCCTCATCGCGGAGGAGTCCCCCGGAACGGAACGGCATCTGTCACAGGAGGCCGTCGGCCCGCGCGCGGCCGTTCAGGTCCGCATCACCGTCACCCCCCGCTCCGGCACAACCTGCCACGCCGTTGAGGAATCTCCGCCGAGCGGCTGGACGGTATCCGGCATCAGTCACGGCGGAGCGTTCGATAAAGGGACAGGCGTCATCCGCTGGGGGGTGTTTTTTGACAGCTCTCCGCGCACCCTGACCTACTCCGTCACTCCGCCGGCTGAAATGGCGGGCACCGGTCATTTCCGCGGCCGGGTTTCCGTTGATGGCCACGTGGCTGATATCCGCTCTTTGGACCCTGCGGTATCCTTCAGGGGAGCAATTCCCGTCCGGATCGACAGCTGCACCCTCACCGCTTCAGGGGCGGCGCTTCATGTCACGGGGCCGGCCGGTCAGACTGCGGTGATTGAGGGATCAGGCGATCTGAGCGCCTGGACTCAACTCAAATCAATCTTCATTCCGGAGGACGGAATTGAATTCACCGACCACACCGCCCCGGCGTCCGGCAGCCGCTTTTACCGTCTGCGCATTGAGTGACAGGCCTTCCAAGAGGCATCAGGAAAAACGGGTTTGCGCAATTTCCTCCTTCGGGGACGATGGCCTTGCCGCCACCGCCCTTACGCCGCAAACCCCCGGCAGTGACACCACGGGTTTCAGCGGCTGTATCGGGAGGAGCTCAGCGGCGCCGCATGCCCTGATCCTTTGTGAAAAAGATGTCGAACATGAGGTGCGGAGAGACCTCCGGCCCAATAATATCTATTATTGGAACCGCAGCCGGGACGGGGCGCGCCAGCCTGAATTTTCGGGAAAATAAACCGAATAAGCTTGAATTTTTTTGCCAATTTTTAAGAATTCAGGGTCATGCGACGCCCTTCTTTTAACTCAAGACTGCAGTCGGACCCATCCACCCGCGATAGAATTATTGCTGTGGCTTTTCTGGTTTCCATCTCCGCCAACGCGCATTGCTGGGCAGTCAACATTGCCCCACAGGGAACTGCGATCATCGGTGTCAACGACGCTGTCGATTCCGACGAAGGAACCATCCGGGAAAATTCCGGCACCGCCGCCAATATTAATGACCTCAACCCGGGAACGCGTGTGGACACTTACGGGGACACCACTCAGGGAGTCAGCTTCGTTGGAATTACTTGGGACACGCCCCGCGCGGAGCCGGTGAGAAATCTGGTATTAACCCTCGCTAATTTTTTGGACGGCGGCTGGTTCGGCCCCAATGGCTCAGGACCGGGGGCGGGGCGGGTATTGGCGGCGGCTGATCTGACCGCACCGACGGTGCAGGTGACAACCGATGGCCTCACGTGGACGGACGCGGCAGCGAGTGCAGACTACCTGTCCGTCCTCACCGGTATTGCAGTGGGCGGCGGGGCTGTGCCAAACCCCAGCCGGGGAACTGCCACTTTCACGCTTGTCGCGCCAGTGACCGGGATCACTGGAATCCGGATAATCGGACCGGATGGCGGCACGGCCTCGAATGGATTTCTGGGAGTCTTTGAGCTCGTCGTCAATGCGGATCCGCCAGCTGCAGAGGATGCGGACCATGATGGAATCGAGGATGCATGGGAAACGGCCAATGGTCTCAATATCACGCTCAACGACGCGGCTGCGGATCCGGACAGTGACGGCCTCAGCAATCTTAAGGAATATGAAGCCGAAACCAATCCACAGGCGGAGGACAGCGACGCGGACGGATTGAAGGACGGCCCGGAAATCCTCACTCATTTTTCAAATCCGCTGGTTCCCGACAGTGACGCCGACGGTCTTAATGATGGTCCGGAGGTGAATATTTACGGGAGCAAACCCAAAACCGCAGACTCGGACGGTGATGGCCTGACCGACTCCGCCGAGGTAAACATCCATCAGACAAATCCCGCTCTGGCGGACACCGATGCCGACGGTTACAGCGACAGTGAGGAATTAAACAGCAGCACCGATCCAAAGAGCGCCCTGTCGTTCCCGTCCAACATTGCGCCGCTCGGCACCGCCGTAATGGGAGTCAGTCCGGATGTGAATGAGGCTGGAACGCTCTACGCGCAGCAAGGAGTGGGAGGCATGAAATCCATCAATGATGGCAATTTAACCACCCGCGTGGATACCTTTAATGGAGGCGGGGCGGAGACAGCCAGCTACGTGGGCATTCTTTGGCCCGCGCCGCGGACAGCAGCCGTTGACCGCATGGAACTGACCATGGCGACTTTCATCGATGGCGGCTGGTTCGGCACCAACGGTATTGATCCCGGTGGCGGCGGACCGCTTACAGCCACTGGTGATCCGGTGTATCTGGTCGAACCGATCGTGCAGGTGACCACCAATGGAGGAATAAGCTGGACCACCACTCCACATACTTCGGATTACCTGACCGCATTTGAAGGTCACCTGATTGGCGGCAGCGGGGTTCCAAATCCCTCATCCCAGACGGCATCCTTCAAACTGACCACGCCGCAGGCGGGAATTAATGGCATCCGTATCATTGGCCAGGAGGGTGGCACTGCCAGCGCGGGTTTTATCGGGGTCTTTGAGCTGACCGTAAAGGACGTCAGCACTTCCGGCGATCTCGACGATGACGGGCTCAGCAACGCTGATGAAATCACACGCGGAACCAATCCAAACCTTGCCGATACTGATGCAGACGGATTAAAAGACGGCGCCGAGGTAAACACCCATCTGACTGATCCGCTGAAAGCCGATACTGACAGTGATGGGTTCCCGGACGGGGTGGAGGTTTCGCAAAGCACCGATCCCAAATCGGCGGCCAGCCATCTGGACGATCTTGCCCGCGCCGGGCGGGCAATCATGGGAACCAACGAAGCCAGTGACGAGATCGACGCCGGCACCAGCTACGCTCAGCAGGGCGCGGCCGGAATTCTCTCCATCAATGACGGCAATCTTACTACGCGGGTGGACACATTCGGACGCGCTGACGTGGCAAGCTTCGCCGGAATCCTCTGGAGCGTGCCTCTGGTCAATCCGGTCATCCGGCTGGAATTGACCTTCGCAACTTTCCTTGATGGCGGCTGGTTTGGCCCCAATGGTTCAGGACCGGGAGCGGGCGGCGAACTGACCGCTGCCGGCGACCCCAGTTATCTCACCGAACCCAATGTCCAAGTGACCACTGACGGCGGGGCAACCTGGGCCACTGTCCCCCATACTTCCGATTATCTCACGGGGTTCGAGGGACATATAATCGGCGGAGGTCCAGCTGGGAATCCCACCTCAGGAAAGGCGGTGTTCACAATCACGACACCTCCAGCCGGAATAAACGGCGTGAGGATCCAAGGCGATGAAGGCGGCGAAGCAAGTGGAGGATTCCTCGGGGTTTTCGAACTGGCCATCCCCATCGTGACCAACCCCGACAGCGACAGCGACGGCGACGGGCAATCAGACGCCGAAGAAGCGCTGGCCGGAACAAATCCGAATAATGCACAGGATTACCTCCAGATTATTCAGGCGGTGTCCTCCGCATCCAATCAGATCACCCTTACATGGTCCAGCGTGCCCGGAAAAAATTATCAGGTCCAAACAACCGGGAACCTCACCACCGGCCTCTGGGTCAATGTGGGGGCGGTTGTTGCGGCGGCACCTTCTCCGGCAACCACAACACAAAGCGTCATCCCGATACCATCGCCAGCATCGACAAGGGGCTTCTACCGCGTGCGGGTGCCTTAATGCCTCCAATAAGACACCGATACCCGTCTCTTCTTTCCGCGTTCCGGAAACAGGAAAGGCTTATCCTTGTACGCCGGCATGGCCAAGAGGAAGGGCGTCCCATCCATGGGAGCGGAACTGGTGGTTCCATCGTCCAGACAGCTTCCGGAATTCAATAATAATCCATTATTGGGTTGACCCCCCGGCCCGGCGCGCCAACCCGAAAAGGCGGTTTTCCGCCCTCCATGCCAGCCGCCCAAGAAATCCACCCAACGCTTGGGGTGGGTAGCCGGCCCGACCTGGGCCATGCACCAGCGCACTGGAAGTTTCAGGGAAAATCGGGCTGGAAAAACAGTCTGGCCACAGGACACTGCACATCATGAATGCGCGCGCACCTGCAGAGCCGGATCAAATCCAAGCGGGGAAACTTCTGGCGGACCACGCGAGATATTAGGCACTGGTGGACCGAAAAGAGACCGCCAGGATCGGATACGGCAGCTGGAGGAATTTTGGTGCGTATATAGCCTGCATCGCCGTGGTGCTCGCAGGTATTTGCTTTTCCTCCCGCCCAAAATGGCGTACGCCTTGGCTTTGCTGATGATGGCTGTGATCCCTTTTTTGACTATCGCGATGGAAGCCCGATGGCACCGCATCTGCAAAAGCGCCTCGGAGGAACTGCTTAGGGAGTTCCCAAATGGTTGGCCGACGCGGCATAACCACGGGAATTGAGACGCGACGGATTTTTGGATCAACAATAGGCCGGACTCTTCCACTGACAGGACTCTCTGAAAATCAGACTTTTTCTTGAAATTATAATTAGGGAAATTATTTTTTCTTTGCGCGTAATTAAATATAAGACAATGAGAAACGCTCCGACCTATCAAACCGACCGAAATGTTCGTGTGGCTTACGGTGTTGGTACCGTTATAGCAGCGCTGGTGCTTACGGAGCAGGCAAGGCATTGGATTCACACTGGGGCCATTGAGTGGGGGAAGGGATTGCCCGTGTTCGGCATACTAATGCTTATGTCCGCCGGAGCGTTTGATATCCCGTACGCGCCGCAGCGGTTTCTGTTGATTGTGGCAGTTTTGAGCACTGCCTGCGCCTTCTTATTTTTTGGTGATTGATTAGCGGGTTCGCATGTCCAGCGTATTGCCACAGCACCGGCTTGAGTGCATCGCAAGGATCAGGGATGCATTCCATTCATGCCCACGACCGGCACCCGAGCTGCTTTCGCCGGATGACGGAATTGACGGGCCATACGTCCACAGGAACTGGGGGCATCTGACACGGAATGATGTTGAAGCGCTTGAGGCCTTTGGAGCTTACATGGCCGAGGATATCACCTACATGAGCTCGGTTGCCTTTAGATATTTTGTTCCCTCCTCAATGGTTCTTTTTCTGAGCCGCCCCGCCTCCATCGACTCTGAAGGTTTCATTTCGGTGGTCAGCCGGTGCGAATCTGCGTTTCTGTGCCGTTCGGACGGCTCCACCTTCGGGCAGATTGCCATAACGAGGCCCCAGGCGGACGCGTTCCGCGATTGGTTTGGCCAGTTGATGACCATCATCAGGGAGTTTGATTTGGGTTTGTTCGAGCATGACTATATGAACCATCTTCGTGCTCTTCGTGCATGGCTGGGGAGCTTCACGCCTGATACAGATTATGATGCTGTCACGATCCAAACCATCAGGCAGCGGCAGTTCGGTCGCAACATTGCCCAGCGCGGCACCCGTTCCAACCGTCGGGGCTGATCTGTTGTTCAAGCTTCCGTGAATGTAATCGGCGCTCCCATCCCTATGAAGCGCAATGAATTTTGAGCACAATAAAATACATTATTGTGCCGAGAGCAGGAGGAAGCAGGAAGGAAAATAGGATTCAGTGGAGCCCGCGCAGGCGGTGCGATCGGCGTGGAAGGCTCCGTGGGCGCTGGCGGCGGTCCGGCCCTGAGGGCCCATACCCGCGGGATGGAAGGGTTGACAGATACCGCTTAAAGCGGTGTTGAACGGCGTGGATATGGCCTTCACGGGGAAATGCCTGGCGGGTCCGGGCTTACGCGAAGTCTGAAGAACCCCCCGGCTTTGGCATTTGCCGGCAGAAGCAGCCAGCATTTCCAGACTCCGGCGGGGGAGTGCTCCTCGGTTTTGATCACGCCGGGAGCGGTTCTGGTCAGTTCAGGGTAATAGTCATTGATCGAAGCCAGTGTTTTCCACGAAGCGGCCTCCAGCGGGGGTGAGGACTCCACTCCGAGAAAGATATCCTGTCCACACCCGGTTTTCGCGGTGATGGTGAGCATCCAAGCCCCTCCCGTCCAGGACAGTTCCAGGGGAGCGCCGGGATCGGCGGCAAGAGGATTGGTCCCGAAGACATACTCCAGCAGATTGGCCACCCCGTCCCCGTCCCCGTCCGATCCGGGCAGACCCGCCGCATCGGCCGGCCCGGCACCGAAAAGGCGGTGACGCCAGGAGTCGTAGCCCCCGCCGGCTCCAATGTTAAGGCGGACGGCCGCCCCGTTGGACCAGCCGTCCCTGTCGCGGGCCCGGTAGGTGAAGGAGGCTGTGCCGAAGAAACCGGAGGGGACACTGAGGGAAAAGTGCCCGGTGTCTTTGTCAAAGGTCACAGGGCCAAAGGGACCTCCGGCGGTTTCGGCTTCAAGAACGGGATCAGGCGCCGCTCCGTCCGCTGACAGCAATCCGTCGTTTTCATAGACGCTGCCGGCGGTGATGAGAGAAAAGGGCGGGAGGAGGCCGACCCTGGGATCATGAACGACGCCCGGGATATCGAAGGTGTCCGGCATCCCGCACGGAGATGCTGACATAGGTTGGATTGGAAACCGCTCCGGCGGTGATTTGATGGATACGCAGGCTGTAGATGTCCGGGGCGGTGGCGAAGCCGCCGGCGGGCGCTTGGACATACCGTCCTATTTCATCGCCGTTGAGGTAGAGGATCGCGGCGTCGTCACAGGAGAACTCCACGGTGACCCCGGGGGCCTGAGGCCCGGGAACATCGAAGGCGGTGCGGAAATAGGCCGTGTAGCGGACGCCGCCAGGCGTGCCTATATTGGTGTCGAGGGTCACCCCGTTTCCGCTTCCCAGAACGCCGTATCCCATCTGACCCGCGCCGGTTTTCCAGGCGGAGTCATCAAAACCGGGTTTCATCCAGTTGGCCTGAAAGCCGGGCGTATCCACTTCGGGATCCACTCCCCGGAGCGGACGCAGCCATTTCCACATCGCCGTTCCCGGCAGAATGAAACCAGCGCCGCCGCCCGCGGTGTAGGCGAAATGGTCCGTGCCCGTGAAGTTGGGGTGGGGCTGATAGCTGAAGGTCCCGTCGTTTTTCAAAACCACGCTTCCATGAGCGGCCTCCCCCGCCAGGATGACGGAGGTCAGGCCGGAGGTGTCGTTTGAGAGCACGTTCCGGGCGGGGTCAAAGTCCAGCAGAGCACCTTGTTCCGCAGGGTGGGAATCGGGCGTGTTTCCGCCGGAGGGAAGGTCATCGATGGCGGTATCCATCGGCAAATGCGCTTATCCGCCGCCACGCTTCCGCGCGGAGGCGCGCCGCCATTCCTTCGCCAGGAAATTCCTGAGCGCAACGATCAGGAACGTGCGGAGTTTCCCGTTGTCGCGGTCGGCAGCATCAAGCCAGCGTTTCTCCAGAAGACGGGCGAAAAATTCCTGTGTGAGGTCCTGTGCATCGTGCGGCGATTGCCCGGAGCGCCGCACGTAAGCATAAAGCGGATACCAATATGCCTTGCATATCGCCTCCAAGGCGGCGGCCGATTGCGCGGACGTTTCCTTTCGCGCCGCCACCACGGCCGGCCAACTCGTGTGCGGGAAGGATTGAGGCTGTGGGCGGGATCTTATGGCTCCGGTCATTCACTGGAGGTTACCTCATCGCGAGGGATTGTTACAGGCTTTCCAGGGTTGCCACGGAGTGAGAGCAATCCACGGGGGCCGGGAACGGAGTCATGTGTTGTGTGTTGAACCAACGGCGTCTGAACCTGCAAGGAAAATGCGGACACGAAACTGCAAAGGGTAAGCCTTGGTTTGACTTTCAGGAAGAAGCCCGAATCGGAGGATAAGATTGATTATCAAAAGAAGAGGCAGAAGGGCACGCTCCCCGTCAAGGCGTGCCGAGCACCCGCAGCAGCATGGCAAAGGCGTCGCGGCGCGTGTCCTCCGGAAACACGTGCCCGGCCTCCGGGTGATGCACCTTCAGCCGGTCCTCCGCCCCGTAGAGCCGGTAAACAGGGCGTGCCGCCTCCGTGATGCGCCTTACACTTTCCCAGCGGAAGTTGGAGTCGCCCTTTGGCGCACTGATGAACACGTGCCGGGGGGCCAGTGCGGAAATAAGTTCAAAAAAATCAAAGGGCACGTCCCGCGGCCTGCCCAGATATGTCCCCAGCTTCGGCATATAACGCTCCTGCGTCCATCCGCGCAGATCCCCGTTCATGTAGACAGTGAATGAGTCAAAGCCGCAGCTTGAAACGATGGCTTTAAGCCTCGGCTCCAGCACTGAGGTGAAAACGGCATTGTGTCCACCCAGGGAGTGGCCAATGACGCCGAAGCCTGCCTCCCGTCTTACAAAGGGCAGCGTTTCCAGAAGGTCCAGCGCGCTGATGTTGTCCCGCACGGCTTTGAGGGTTCCGCCGCCGGTGAAGCCAAGCGCTTTCAAGTCCGGCTTATACCCCGCCATCAGGGGATAGGAGGGCGAGAGGGTCACAAAGCCAAGGGCGGCCAGCTCCGCTGCATAGGGGGGATACTCCTCCCGGCAAGGCTCCACCACGGTGTCGTGTCCCCGCAGGCCGTCGGTCGGGTGCAGGCAGAGCACCGCCGGGGTGGATCGTCCCCCCAGCGCCGCTTTCGGGATGCAAAGCCAAGCCGGAACACTTCCGCCGGAACCGGAGCGGTAGCTGATGAACCGCCGCACATAAGAGCCGCAGTCCGTTTCCCCGCGCACCTCCATCCGCGGGCCGGGTGGGGAGGGGCGCGGCTGCCCGGCATCCGCCGGTCCGGGACCGATAATGCTCAGGAAAGCCTCAAGCGCCTCCCGCCGCCGTCCGTTCTCCCACTCCGCGGCGGTGGGGGCGGTTTGAATTGATCCGCCGGCGCTGCGGTATTCAAGGAGGCTGTCCCGGCTCAGGCCCCGGAGGGGAGGTTGTGGAGGCCCCTGCACCGTCTCCTGTTTTTCCCTCTCTGTCCCCGTATCCGCCAGGACCGGGGCGGAAGCCGCGGCGAAAAGAAACAGGGAGGCAAAAGCCAGGGCGCAGCGGAGGGTGGCATGGTGGACAGCAGAGTGCAGCGGCGGCTTCTTCATGGTTTTCATACGGAAAGTGGAGGAGCCGCCTCTCTCCCGGCTGGCACCGGGATAAGCCGGTGGAGCAGCCGTGCGCCTGCCACTTGCCGGAAGGGGCATGGAGACCCCCTCTCCCTGCCGCCAAAGCGGCCCTCCGGTGGTCAAAGAGGTATTTTCGCAAACACAAAGCCCGCTGCGGAACAGCGGGCTTTGGCGGAGTGAAGGCTGACAGCTTAATGGATCAAAGCCTGATTGGATCAGCCGCCAATGCGGATCGTAATGCCGCTGCGGGAGCGGGAGGAGGGGCGGTCATAATGACCGTAACCGCGGCTGTGCTCCCCGCGGCTGTAGCCGCCGCCGCGGTGATGCACAGGAGCCGGAACCCAGCGGTATACCACACATCCGTGGCGGTTATGTCCAACGCACACTTTGACCATACGGACCGGGCGTTCACAATCATGACGGTCATCATGGCGGGAGCGGGAATAACCGCGGTGGCCGCCGTCCCGGTCATACCCGTAACCGCTGTCGCGGTCGTGGCCGCCCCGCAACGACATTGAGGACGGCTTCAACCGTCCCTATTACACGAACCAATGATCTTACCAGAAAAGGCGGACACAAAAACCGCAAAGGGTGAGCCTTGGTTTGACTTTCAGAAGCTGTTTTGTTAAATGGGAGAAATATTGTTCATGTTATCATTAACCCCCTGAAAAGCGCCAAAAACAGCCACTGCAGAACACATTTCAGAGGGAGCTTGACGGAAAGAAACCCACAGCAGGCTCAAATCGTGAAACTGCTTTATTTCGCGGAGCTGACTCAGAGGGAGACGGCGGACCTGCTGGGCGTCTGTGAAAAAACGGTGCAACGGCAGTGGACGGCGGCTAAAGCCTGGCTTTTTCAGGTGATCAAAAGCAGGGGGGATGGTTTTCCCGGCCCGGATGAAAAAAGTTGTCCTCCCTGACCTGCTCTGTCGGCCCTTT
>JAQGPJ010000105.1 GCA_028293125.1 Verrucomicrobiales bacterium
TGTTGAAGCCGCCGGTGGCGTTGTTGCAGGTGTAGGTCGTGTTGCCGCTGTCGGAGTCGTCCTTGCCGCCGGCGACCTGCTCGAGGTCGGAGTCGGAGAGCTCGGAGCCCTCGGTGATCACGTGGGGGAGGCGCAGGTAGATGGTGTCGCCGGTCTCCTGCACCACCTTCACCTCCATGCCTTCGGGCAGTCTGTTGTTGAGCTGGGTCTCAATGACTTTTTTAGGGTCCTTGAGCAGGGCGGCGCGGTATTCAGGATGACGGGCGGCGTTGCCAATCACGATTTCCTCGATCTCGTTGCGTGTCAGTGTTTCAGCCATGGGTTTAGTGCCTTTGCGGGCGGTTGTTTGTTGATGTTGAGTTGGAAGAGTTGTTGATCCTGTCCGCCGCGGATAGCGGTTTTGAGGATGGAAAGAAATAAAGCTCATGCCATGCCATAAAATTTTACACAACCATAACATGTTGATTTGGAATGACTTAAAAATGAACATTTTTTGACGTCTATTTTTGGCCACTGTTTCCCTTCCATTTTCGGACCTGTTATGGAGCCGGGACTCCATAAAATGGAGCTGTGATTCCGGCGGCGGCCGCAGCGGTGGCAGGTGGGTGGCCTGCCAGCGCCGGGCTCCTGAAATTTAAAGAGTTCCGGACACCATTTCCACGCCCAGCGCGTCCCTCCCAGCCGCAAGCCGGGCAATGCGCGCGCCGGTCTATGCGCTGTTGTCAGCGATTATTGATGGAGCGCCGGTCCGGTCGCCGGAATCTGTGGTTTCCGGAGCGGCATGCAGGCTTCCCCAGGCTGCAATCAGCGCTCCCGGAAATGGGCACGCAGGCGTTCCAGGCAATTGTCACCACTGTCCTGTGAAAATGACCCCGCCGGGATGCCATCAAACCCGGTGCCGGGAAGGACCAGGGACTCAAGGGATTCAAGCCGGATGAGCTTTCCGGAAAGATTCCTTATTTGGATTGCCCCAAACGTTGAGGGACTGGAGGGAGCCGAGCCCCGCCAGCGGCTCCAGCATGGTGATTTGGTTTTGGGAGCAGTTCAGGAGCTGGAGCGGGAAAAGCCTTTCCAGCCCCGCCAGACTGGTCAGCTGGTTGCACCAGCATGCCAGGAACTGGAGGGAGGACACTCCTGACAGCGGCTCCAGCGTGGCAAGCCCGTTCATGGAGCAGTCGAGGGACTTAAGGGAGGGGAGCTTCGCCAGCGTGGTCAGCCGGTTGCCGAAGCATTCGAGGGACTTAAGGGGGGCAAGCCCTTTGAAAGGGCTCAGATCCGCCCATCCTATTCTGCGGATGTGAAGACGCTTCAAATTTAGGAGACTGGCCTACCGTCCCCCATCAGGGGTTGGCTGGTTTGGGCCCAGACGGGCTGCGACGCCCGCCATTGCCCGTTCTCATACCAGCCAAGCCCAAGGTTCAACCCTGTGAGAGGCCCCAGCTCCCACAGTTCCTCGGGCCAGGTTTGAAGCCCCAGCTCCCCCAGATCCAAAAATCCGCTCCTTTCCTCCTTCTCCCTGGCCATGCGCTCGCAGGCGATTCTTAGACTTTCGGGTTCATCGGGCATGGCGGGCAGCGGAAATGGTATCACCCCTCCACCGGAACAGCCACAGTCTCATCATCCTCCTCTTCCTCAGGGATGGCGGAAGCGGGTTCGGGCCCGGAATCCGCAGAGGAGGAAGGCTCGTGTCCGTCCGGCTCCACGGAGGTTCCGGCTGATTCGGACGGTGGCGTTTCCTCTGATTCCCCCGCTTCCCGCGCCTCCGCGTCCGGAGCCGGAGCAGGCTCTTTCGCCTGACGCCCGCGGAAACCCTTCGCGCTTTTCGCCGGCCTCGCTGCTTCCCGCCCGGCTCCGTCCTCCTGTGCGGCATCGGATTCCCCGGTCTCCGGGGTCTCCCCACTTTCGCCAGCGGGCTCCCCGGGTTCATCCCCGGAAGCGGAGGCGGGGGGCGCGGTGTACTGGTGTTTGGACCGCCCGGCCTCGGCGCTGAGCTTCATGCCCACGGGCTTGCTGACGCCGAACTCCTCCATGGTCACGCCGTAGAGCACGTCCGCGCGGCGCATGGTGCGCTTGTTGTGGGTGACGATGACGAACTGGCTTTTCTCGATGAACTTGTCGAGCATGCGGAGAAAGCGGCCGATGTTGGATTCGTCCAGCGGGGCGTCCAGCTCGTCCAGAATACAGAAAGGGCTGGGCTTGACCATGTAGATGGAGAACAGCAGGGCCACGGCGGTCATGGAGCGCTCACCGCCGGACAGCAGGGTGATGCTGGTGGGCTTTTTGCCGGGGGGCTTGGCGATGACGTCGATGCCGGACTCCAGCGGGTCGGATTCGTTCACAAGGATGAGGTCCGCCTGGCCGGCATTGCCGAAGAGTTCCTTGAAGGTGTTGCGGAAGTTGTCGCGGACCTGATAAAAGGTGTCCGCAAAGCGCTTCCGGGTCTCGATGTTGATCCGCTGAATGATGCCCAGCAGCTCCGTTTTGGCCTTCACGAGGTCATCATTTTCGCTTTGGAGGAAATTGTGGCGCTCCTCCAGCTCCTCGTATTCCTGGATGGCGTCCAGATTGACGGGGCCCATGGAGTCGAGGCGTTGCTTCAGCTCCGTCACTGTGGTCTCCACAAACTCCCAGTCCGGACCCTCCTCCAACAGGGCGGCCATTTCCGGATCCAGGCAGACTTCCGGTTCCTCCGGCTCGGGCTCCTCGGCGGCGGAGAACTCGGCCACGGGCTCCACGTTCAAGGGCTCCGGGTTTTCCTCCTGCCCATCCCCTTCTCCGGCCGGTCCTTGGGCGGAATCCCGGGCCGCACCGGCATCTCCGGAGGTGGAGGGCATTGCGGTCTCCCGCTCAAACAGCACCCGCCGGTCCACGCGGCGCCGGGGGAATTTTTGATTTTGGATGGTCATCAGCAGTGCCGGGAGGTCCTGCGTGAAGGCGTTCAGATCCAGCCGGTAACGCTCGTGGGCGTAGGCCGCGAGGTTGCCCATGCGCAGCACCAGGCGCTCCATACGCACCTCCTCGGTGCCGCGCTGCTCGGCCCACTGGGCGATCTGCCGGCGGATCTCCGAAAGACCGTTCTCCCGCACGCGGATGGATTCCGCCAGGCCCGTGCGCTCATCCATGCGGCTTTCGCCGAGTATGGTGAAATCCTCCACCTGCATCCGTCCGGCGGCGCACTCCTCCTCCAGCCGGACGTTTTCCGAAACCGCGGCCTCGATGCGCTCCCGGTAGGAATCGATTTCCCGCCGGCGGCGCTCGATCACCTCCGCCAGCTCCCGCAGGCGGGAATCCATAGGGGCCCGCTGCTCGTTCAGCGCCTGCTCCGCGCGCTGCTCCACCGCCAGCGTGGTGCGGAGCTCCCCCAGCAGCTCGCTGGCGTCCGACTCCTGGCGGGCGGCATTCTCCAGATCGGCCTCCAGCCGGGCTGACTCCTCCTGTCCGGCGGCCAGTTTCTCCTCCGCGCGGACGCGGCGGCCCGTGGCCTCCTCCATTTTTCGGGAAAGGGTCTCCTGGCGTTTCTCCAGCTCGCCCCGCTCCCAGTTCAGTCCCTCAAGCTTGCTGGCGAACTGCTGGAGTTCGCGGGCGATCAGCATCAGCTGGCCACCGAGATGGCTGTCCGCGGCCCTCCGGCTCTGCAGCATGGCGCGCTGCTCCTCCTCCTGGGCCTTCAGCGAGCGCATGAGTTCCTGCCCCTCCCGCTGCCGGTGCTCCAAGGACTCCACCTCTGTCTCCAGCCGGGCCACCTCCGCCTCCAGATCCGTCAGTTCCACCTGACGCTGAAGGATGCTGCCGCCCCCGTCCTTCGACACCCCGCCGCGCATGGCGCCCTCGCTGGAGATGAACTCCCCGTGCAGAGTGGCGAAAGCCACCTCCGGGTGGTCGCGTTTCAGCCGCACCGCCGCCGCCAGATCCGGCACGATGAGCACATTGGCCAGCAGCTGATGCACCAGGGGGCGGACGGAGTCGCGCACCCTCACCTTGTCCAGCGCCCAAGTCACCGCGCCGTCCGGCAGGGTCAGCATCTGGGTTTCGCTGGTCTGCCGCAGCAGATCCTCCGGCAGCAGCACCACCTCCCCCAGCTGGTCGCGGGTCAGGACCTCGATAATGTTCTCCGCCAGCAGGGTGTTGGCGATCAGCACCGCGTGCAGGCTGGTGCCCAGGGCCGCCTCCACCGCCGGGATGAACCCGCGCTCCACCTCCAGAAATCCTGACAGCAGGCCACGGGTGCCGTTTTTGAAAAAAGCGGGATTGTCCAGTCCCTTCAGCACCGCCTGGGTGCCCTTCTCCAAGCCCTCCCCCTCGGCCAGCAGCTGGCGCAGCACCTCGGCGCGGCCCGCGCGCTCGCTGTGCAGCCGCACGGCGGCCTGCAGGCTTTTCACAGTGGCCTCCAGCCCGTGCTCCGCGGTCATCAGGTCGCGCCCGCGTTGCTGTAAAAGCAGCTCCTGCTGCTCCACCTCCTCCCGCACCCGCTCCTGCTGGATTTTGGTTTCCCACTCCTCCTGCTGCTTGGCGGCCCGCTCCGCCTGGAGGTGGTCCACATCCCGCTGCAGGTGCTCCTGCCGGACGCGGTCGGCCTGCTCCTGGCTGCGGTGGCTGGAAAGCTCCGCCTCAGCCGAGATGATAACCCCCTCCGCTTGGTGCATCGCCTGCCGGACGGTCCGCAGGGACTGGTCCAGCCGGGTCTTTTGCTCCCGCGCCGCCGCTGTCAGACGGCTGTGCTCCTCCATCTCCTCCCGCTGCCGCAGGATATTCTCCCGGACGGTGATGAGAGCCTCGTCCGCCGCCTTCAGCGACTCCTCCTGATCCAGCAGCCGCTCCCCGCTGGCAGCCACGTCGGAGGCGTTCCGGGAGATCAGCGTCTCCAGCTCCCGCGTCCGCTCGGTGTTGAATTCCATGCGGCTCTGCGCCGCCCGCATCTGGTTCTGCCGCTCATTCAGCTGGTGCTGCAGATTGGCCAGCTGCATATCCAGCTCCCGCAGGGCCGCGCGGTCCTCCGCCACCTGGATCTCATCATCGTGAATGCGCTCCCCGTGCTCCGTCTGGAACAGCCGCAGCGCCTCCACACTGGCTTCCAAGGTGGCTTTCTCCACAGCCATCTCCTGATACTTCCGGGCGCTCAGGTGGGAATCCAGAATGAGCACATCCTCCTGCAACTCCTGGTAACGCCGGGCCTTCATGGCCTGCCGGTGCATGGTGCCCATCTGGCGCTTCATCTCCGCGAGCACATCCGAAACGCGAAGCAGGTTGGCATCCGTGTATTCCAGCTTCCGGAGGGCCTCCTTCTTCTCCACCTTGCTTTTGGTGATGCCCGCCGCCTCCTCGAACACCTGCCGCCGGTCCTCGGGTTTGGCGCTCAGAAGCATGTCGATCTTCCCCTGCTCCATGATGCTGTAGGCGCTGCGGCCCACGCCCGTGTCCATGAACATCTTGTTGATGTCCTTCAGCCGGCAGGTGCTGCCGTTCATTTCATATTCACTTTTCCCGTCCCGGTAAACCCGCCGGGTGATGCAGATCTCGTTGAAATCCACGCCCAGGCTGGTTTCGCAGTCCGCAAAGGTCAGGCTCACCTCCGCCATGCTCAGGGGTTTGCGCTTGTCGGTGCCGTTGAAAATCACGTCCGCCATCTCCCCGCCGCGCAAGGCCTTGGCAGAGGTCTCCCCCAGCGCCCAGCGCACGCCGTCCACCACGTTTGACTTCCCGCAGCCGTTAGGCCCCACGATCCCCGTCACGCCGGAGTGGAAATCAATTTTGGTCCGGTCGGCAAAGGATTTGAAGCCGTGAAGTTCAAGGCACTTGAGACGCATGGTTCGGATCGGAGCTGACTGGGGGGAAAAGACTCAGGCCGGAATATTTTCCAAATCCAACGCTGAAGCCTTCCGTAAATCCCCTGCCTCCGGCCCTCAAGCTGAAAAGGATTTTTCCTCCCCGGCATCCTGTGGTCCAAACGTCACCAAACCCCATATCCAAGGATCCGGCATCGAAGCCGGCGCACGCCTGTTCACCTCCGAACCGGGCCTCCAGCCTCCGGCTTTCCGTAACTGAACGGACGGGAGCAGGTCAATCACGGCTCCTGCCCCTGCGGAGGATCCCAAAGGGTGGGAGGGAGGGATTGGCGGATGGTGCCCGATTGCACGGTCTGCGCCCAAGTCCGCGCCGTTTCGGAATCCCCTGCCCGCACATAATAGTTCACGATTCCCGCCACCGCGGAGTCGCGGCAAGGGGAGCTCCGGTTGCTTTCCACCCACCGGGCCATTTCCTCCGGAGCGGTTTTGGCCCACATCTCCACAGTCTGACGCACTCCGGGATAAGGATCCGAGGGATCCTTTCCCATAGGCAGGGCGGCACTCCACTTGGCGGCTTTTTCAGGATCCGCCGCCGCCATGGCCCGGGCGGTGCGCATGATGGCGCCGTCGCTCCGCCAGGGTTTGTCCGCCTAGGCCGCGATCCACTCCACTCCCTTCTCATGGGAGGCGTGCGTCATGCGGGCCGCCACCGCATCCGTCGCCAGCACCCGCATGGCCCCGTCTTTATTCCCGTCTCCCTTGACGACGGTCATGGTTTGAAACCATTGCTCCATGCCCTCGGTTCCCCCGGCCCGCACGGCTGATTCCGCCAAGGTGTTCATGACCTCACTCGCCCTCTGCGGGTCATCCGGGCAGCGCTCCAAAGTCAGCCGCCAAGCGCGCACCGGATCCTTTTGGGCCAAAGCGGCAATGGCTCCCTTGAAGACATCACGTGAAACTTCCGGATCACCCTTTTCATCCGCCCATTTCAGTGCCTTCTCCGGTTCAGAAGCGGCCCAGCCTGTGAAAATGCGGTTCCGATACCACTCCATTTCACCGGGATTGGCGGTTGGCCCCCGGTTCTCCTCCAGCCACCTCATCGCCCCCTGGGCATCGAGCTCCCCCCACCGCTCCATGAAGGCCTCGAAGGTGTGGTCATCCTGAAAAGTGGCGGCGGAGCGGTCCATGCGCGTGAACAGCCGCTCAATCTGTGGAGCCTCCTCCGCCGTCATGGATTCGAGAAAGGCGGAGAACGCGCGCTGCCGCCTGGAGACGCTGGCCAGAACCAGTGCATTCCGGGCCTTGGTGACCCGGTTGCCTGCGCCCGGAGGTTTGCCAGCCGCGCCGATGGATTTGGCGGAGGCATTTGAGGCCGCCAGCCCCGCTTGCTCCACCGTCACCCCGCGGAAGGGGCCGGCAGGGGAATCCGCCCCCTGCGGTTTACCCGGATTCCGTCCCAGCAGCCAGCCCGCCGCCACAGACACCTCAATAATGCCTGACTGTTTCAACATACTGGATGTCCGCAGGCGTTTTTCAAACATCCCTGCGGCGATAACGGATATTGGTTTCGAAGCCAAGATAAAAATCCATTTCCAGTGATAGTGATGGTTTGGAAAATTCCAAAACCGCCGGGAGCCACCCGGCTGCTGACAATCCAGAACACAAAAGAAGGGACCACCCCTTTCAGAGCGGTCCCTTGGAAAAAAGCCGGCACAGCGAGACGGCGCACACCAGGATGAGTCAATCAATCAATCAGGCCCCCGGCTTCGCGAAGGCGTAGAGGTGGCTCATGGTCATGAGGTAGAGCGTGTCATTGGCGTACACCGGGGAGGCGTAGAGCGGTCCGGGGAAGTCGATGGTCGCCACCTCCTTCAATTCCTTTCCGGTCTGGAGAATGTGCAGTTCGCCCTCCTCATTGCCGATGTAGAGCTTGTCATCCACCACAAGGGTGCTGCCCCAGACGTGGCCCTTGGTGTCATACTGCCAGTACTGCTTGCCGGTCTTGGCGTCGAGGCAGTGGATGAGGCCGGAGTATTCGCCGACGTAGATCAGGCCGTCCTTGATGGAGGGCGTGGAGACGGAGCGGCCGATGCCCTTGAAAGTCCAGACGGGGTTGGCGCTGAGGTCGCCTTTGCCTTTGGGATCGATGCAGCTCATCATGGCCAGACCCTCGCCATGCTCGGGGTCCTGTCCGCTGTTGCTGTAAACCAGGCCCTCATAGAAGATGGGGGTGGCGATGATCTCGCTGGGACCGTCAAAGTCGGCGTATTTCTTCTTCTTGCCGTCCGGCCCGGTGCGGTATTCGGGAGGGTTCCCGTCAAAACGCCAAATTTCGTTCATGATGTTGAAATCATCCTCCTTTTTGAAGGTGGTGTCGAAACCATAAACAAAGCCGTCGCCGCCCGCGAAGATGATCTGGGGCTTGCCCTGCACATTCGCCAGACCGGGGCTGGCCCAGGAACAGTGCAGACAGCGCTTGCTGATGCCGCTGCCCTCCTCGCCCATGAGCGCGCCCGTCTTCTTGTCGAGGCAGATCAGGCTGGGGGCCGTGGGCGCGGGGATGTTGGAGTGCGTCCAGTCCATCCCGTTGGAGGTGGTGGCGTAAACGCGGTCCTCCAGCACCAGCACGTTGCTGGAGGTCTGGTTGTGCGGGAACACGCCGCACTCGTCGCGCATGTCGAAGGCCCAGATGATGTCCCCGTCGGTGTCGCCCAGGGCCTCGATCTTGTTGTCCGGGCTGGAGAGGTACTTGGCCTCGTCCTTGAAGGGGCCGTCATTGCCGTTCTTCAGACCGTTCATGTCCACACAGACCACATGGCAGCGGTTGGTGGTGAGATAGGCGCGGTCGCCCTCGATGGTAGTGGTGGAGCAGAGGCCGAGGTATTCCCAGTCGGAGACCTTGCCGGTGCCGAGCTTGGCGAAGGGAAGCTGCCAGACCATCTTGCCGGTTTTCTCATCAAGGCACAGCAGGATGGAGCGGTCACCGGTGTATTTGGAGTCGAAGGGCTTCTCGTTGTTGGTGCCCAGCAGCACCTTGCCGCCGGCCACGGTGACGCTGCCGTAGGACTGGGATCCCAGTTCCACCACCCATTTCAGGTTCTTGGTGGTGGCCATGTCCACCGCGTCCTTGCCCTTGAGTTTTTTCCCGGGATTGAATTCGATGATGGGGTCTTTGCCGTTGGCGACCATGTTCCGGGAGGCGGTGCCGGCCCACATGGGCCAGTCGGCGCGGGCGGTTCCCAGCGGGGCCATCGCCAGCAGGAGAGGAAGAGTGAAGCGGGATATCATGGTGGGAGGAGGGGTGTTGGATATAAACGGGCGGCTTCCATGTTGCGGCATCGGAGGCACCGGGCTCAGGGGGTGTTGGGGGTGACGGAAATGTTGTCGATATACACCGGGTGCATGCCTTGGAGCGCGAAGCCGTAAAGGCCCGGCGACCCATGGTTGTGGGCCACCTCATGGGGCACCTCGATGGTCCACTTCTCCGGCTCCGGCTCGCCCTTCGGCCAGGCCTTGGCCCGGATGACGCCTGATCCGTCCGCCGCCACGTCGACGCGGGTTTTCAGGGTGTACCAGGTTTTGGCGGCGATGGTGAACGGGGCCGTGACTTTCAGCCGCTCCTGATTGGAGCTGACCTCGATCTCATTGGCGTTGCCCTTCAGCGCGATGAGGTAGTGCTGGTTGATGAGCCCCACCTCGGACTTCATGCGGCGGTTGCCCTCGGTGCGGACATCGGCCTGCATGGTGTAGTTCTTCATCTCCGGCGTGCCGATGAACGAGAAGGCGCGCTGGAAGAAGACATTGCTGAGGGTTTTGAAGAGCGCCTTGTTGCCGTCAATCTCACGCACTTCCCATTTGAAGCGCGCGCCGATCCATGGCAGCGGCGGGTAGGCGAATTTGTCGCCGGTGTCGGGTGCTGTCTCGGCGATGTCAAAGGACTCCAAATCCTGCTTCAGCGGCAGGTCGGGCATCACCCGTCCGCGAATCACGCCGGAGGCGCCGCCGCTGGTGGCCTTGAACGCTCCGGCGCTTTCCTTCGCGGCGGCGGCGACGGTGAGGACGCCATCCATGAAGTTGGCGTCCATATGGGCCTTCACCTTGGCCGTGGGGGGCACGAAGGACTCCCAGGATGCCTGCTTTACGGGTCCCACCGGGAATCCCTGGGCGTTCAGGCCCTGGATCGTAAAGCTCTGTTTGCCGCCGGGATGGAGACGCACCTCCTGCGGCACGGGCTGCAGGGCTACAACCTTGGTGTCCGTGGATTTCGGCACAGTGAACCAATCGCCGGTGCCAGTGATCTCCCCTTTTCCAATGGTGAAGGCGTAGAGATGCTTGGTGGTGCCGATGTAGAGTTTGCCGTTGGAGATGGCGGGAGCTCCGAGCGCGAAGCCCTTGAGTTTCACCCGCTTCACGATCTCGCCTTTCTCCCGGCCGGGCTTGATGGCGTAAAGCAGACCGTCGTCGCTGGCCACATCGCTGATGATGGGCACATACAGCATCCCGTTCACATAGGCGGGCGAGGCGTGGAGGTTTCCGGGCCCGAGCTTCATGTTCCACAACTCAGCACCGGTGACCGGATCCACCGCGGACAGAACGCCGGTGGCCGCCACTTGGAAAATGATGCCTTCGGCATAGACGGGCGAACTGCTCTCCGCGGAGTAGGGCTGGCGCCAGACTTCAGCGCTGGCGGGCAGGACCGGAACCGGATCCTCCGCGGTGCCCGGAGGCAGCGGACCCTCGGGCAGGCGGATACACTCCATGCCGCCGATTTCGGTGCTGTCGATATTCTCCTTGTCATGCGCGGCCATCAGCTTGCCGTCCACAAGGATGCAGGAGGCGTTGATGCCGCCCTTGGCGATCTTGTAGCGCCAGATGGGTTTGCCGTTCAGGGGATTCAGCGCCACATAGTGCCCGCAGCCCGTGGTGGCATACATGATGGGCGCTCCATCCTTCAGGGCGAAGATGCCAGACGAGAACGAACTGTCCTGCGGCTGGGTGCCCGGCGTGGAGACCCACACCAGCTCCCCCGTGATTTTGTGATAGGCATAGAAACGGTCGCGGGCCGGGCCGTCGCCGCCCCAGTTGGCGGTGATGCCGCGCACGATCACCAGATCGCCCAGGATCACCGGGGACCCCGTGCGTCCGTTGGGAAAGCTGAGGCGGCCGATCTCCTCCATCAGGCTGTGCTGCCAGAGGGTCTTGCCATCGCGGTCCATGCCCACGAACTCCCCGGCGGTGGAGACCAGATAGACATTGGCGGTCTCTATGTCGATGGCGGCGCTGCCGATGGCGTAGCGGCTGTAGGAGTTGTCCGTGAGGAAGTCCGGCAGGCGCTTCTCCCAGAGAAGCTTGCCGGTCTTCACATCGAAGCAGCTGAGGGCCTCCGCCTGAAGTGCGCCGGAGCCCTTGTAGCTGAAAAGGAACAGCCGGCCTTTGGCCACCACCGGAGCCCCGCGCGTGGAGATGTCATAGGTCCAGTCGGGGGTCTCGGAAAACACGTTCTCCGTGTATTTCTCGGCACTGCGGCCATCCTGCGAGGGCCCGCGCCAGGCGTACCAGTCATCCGCGCGGGCGGCGGCGGGCAGCAGGGCCAGACTGAGAAAAAAGGCGGGGACGGAACGGATTCGGCGGAGGTTCATGCGGAGGAGGAATATTACGGAAAATCAAAACCCGGCTTTCAGTTGACAGGCGGCCCGGACGGGGAGCCGGTCAGCCGCAGGTCCAGGCAGACCAGGGTGCCGTTGTTGTTGCGGACAAACAGCCGGCCATCGCTGAAGGCCGGCGGAGCCCAGACGCGGCCCGGCAGGGGATGGGTGCTGCCCAGCTCCTTGAAACCGGCGGGCCCGGCCTCCGCAAGCAGGACCTCACCACTGTCCGGCACCACGATCAGGCGACCGCCGACGGCGATGACATGGCCATTGCTCCCGCTGCCCACGCGGTGGGACCACCGCACGGTGCCGGTGGCAAAATCGAGGCACTTCAGCTCGGCCTTGGAGGAATTGTCACCGCTGACCACATACACCTCATTGCCCGCCAGCACGCCGCTCTGAAACTGGGTCATGACGGCTTTGTTTTTCCATTTCAGACTGGTCGATCCCGGCGACACCTGCGCCAGGCCCGCGCCCGTGCCGTATCCGGTGCTGAGGAAAAAGGATCCATCGCGGTGGATGGGCTGGGAGGCGTTGACATCGTAATCCGTTTTCCAAGGCTGGCGGAACAGCTCGTCGCCGTTGACGGGGTTGATGCCCACCAGACCGCTGGCATTGAAGAGCGCCACCCCGCGCATGGCCGGGCCGCTGAAAATGATGGGGGCCGCATAGGCGGCGGGATCGCTCCCTTTCTGCCACAGCGTTTTGCCGGTCGTCTTCTCCAGCGCCGCCACAGAGGAGCCGTTGCCTCCCGGCTCCACGATCAGCATGTTTCCCACCACCAGCGGACTGCCCGCCCAGCCCCAGCGGGGCCGCACACCCTTGAAATCCCTCTCCAGATTCCGCTGCCACACCTTGCTGCCGTCGGCGGCGCGCCAGCAGTAAAGATCCCCTAAATAACTCAGGGTATAGACCAGATCCTTGTCAATCACCGGCGTGGAGGAAGTCCCGCCGTCGAACATCCGCTTGTCGAATTTGCACGGATACTCCTGCCGCCAGATCTCCTTCCCCGTGGCCGCATTCAGGCAGATCACCGCCTCCCGCCCCTCACGGTGCGCCCCCATGGTGTAAAGCTTCCCACCCACGACGCTCATGGAGGACGAGCCCACTCCCACCTGCACCTTCCACGCGGTTTTGGGCTCCGCGGCCTCCCATTCCTGATTCCAGAGTGTCTCGGCGGACACCCCGCGCCGCTTGGGTCCCAGGAAGTCCGGCCAGTCGTCGGCGCGCACTGTTCCCCAGCTCCCGCCCAGCAGGAGCCCGGTCACCGCCAGTCTCAAAGTCCGCCTCATTCCCGCACCTACGCACGCCGCCCCCGGCTTGTCTTTCACGGACTTGCGGAATGTGGGAAAATTCACCGCTCGTGAGGCGGATGGGAAACATATGCGCAATAATGCATATTATAAGCAATTAAGTCCAAGCCCCATTGGAGAATATTTCATGGAGCCGGTTTGACGGGATGGGACTGCGGGGTTGTGCCGGGCCGCAGGCTGCCTGATGGACTTACCCCTTTTCACTTCGCCCCTCCGCCTCCCGCGGGATACCCCTGACATGCTGCGCACCGACGATTTTGATTATCATCTTCCCGAGGAACTCATCGCCAGCCGCCCTCCGGAACGCCGGGACGGCGCCCGGATGCTGGTGATCGACCGGGCATCCGGAACTCTGGAGCACCGGCAGTTCGCTGATTTCCCGGAACTGCTGAACGTGCAGGGCGGTCTGGCGGTGCTGAATGACGTCCGCGTGGCCCGCGCCCGGTTTTTCTCGGATGACGGGCGTTTCGAGCTGCTGCGCCTCCGGGCGCTGGCCCCGACTCTCTGGCACTGCATGGCCAGGCCCGGCAAGCGGCTGGCCCCCGGCAAACAGGTGACCGTCGGCGGCATCACGGGCACGGTGCGGGAGGTGATGCCGGACGGCACGCGGACTGTGGAGTTTGAGGCCGTCATTGATGAAAAGGCCCACGGCCATCTGCCCCTGCCACACTACATGCGGCGGGATGACGATTCCGGCGATGACGAACGCTATCAGACGGTTTTCGCCTCCCCGGACAAAACCACGGCCATTGCCGCCCCCACCGCCGGACTGCACTTCACCCCGGATCTGCTCTCCCGCATCCCCCACACATTTCTGACCCTGGAGGTGGGGGCCGGCACCTTTCAGCCGGTGAAGGCGGAGCTGCTGCAGGACCACGTCATGCACACCGAGCGCTACGCCATCACGCCGGAGGCCGCCGCCGCCATCGAGTCCGCGCCGCGCCGCGTGGCCATCGGCACCACCGTCACCCGCGTGCTGGAGCACTGCGCCCGCACCCATGGCAGGGTCATGCCCCACGCCGGGGAAACCTCCATCTTCCTGCATCCCCCGTGCGGGTTCCTGCGCACCGATGCCCTGCTGACCAATTTCCACCTGCCCAAATCAACGCTCTTCATGCTGGTCTGCGCCTTCGGCGGCACCGGACTGATGCGGGAGGCCTATGCTGAAGCCATCGCCCGGCATTACCGCTTCTACAGCTACGGCGACTGTATGTTCATCCGTTGAGAAGGCCTGGCGGCCTGTCCTCCCTTCCTTTCATTCCTTTCTTTTTCTGACCTATTCCCCCAGCAGCTTCTTGAAGGCCGCCGGCTTCACGGCCAGCAGCCGTGCGGCGTTCATGGCGTTGCCCCCCTCACGGCGCAGCGCCTCCTGGGCCAGCAGCAGCTCGATCCAGGTCACAGGGGCCTCGCTCAGGGAAACTGCGGCGTCCAGCAGGTGCTGGATGGCCGATTCATGAGTCAGCGCCGGACTGGCCGTTTCGTTTTCCGGTCTGGGGGCAATGCCCAGCCCCAGCGGAATATCCCGCCCGGTGAGGACATCCGTGCTGGCGAGCACGGTGGCGCGCTGGATGGTGTTCTCCAGCTCGCGGACATTGCCCGGCCAGTTGTAGCTCTCCATCAGGGCGTAGGCATCCTCCGCGAAACGCAGGCGGGGATTGTTCTTTTTCTTCGCCAGACGGTCGAGGAAGAACCGCGACAGCAGGGGGATGTCCTCCGGCCGCTCGCGCAGCGGCGGCAGGTGCACCCGCACCACATTCAGCCGGTAGAACAGGTCCTCGCGGAAGCGGCCGATTTCGACCTCCTTCTCCAGGTTCCGGTTGGTGGCCGCAATGATGCGCACATCCGTCCGCAGGGTTTCATTGCCGCCCACGCGGGAGAATTCCCCCTCCTGCAGCACGCGCAGGATCTTGGTCTGCACGTGCATCGGCATTTCGCCGATCTCATCCAGAAACAGAGTGCCGCCGTCGCACTGCTCGAACCGGCCCATCCGCATGGCGGTGGCCCCGGTGAAGCTGCCCTTCTCGTGACCGAAGAGCTCGCTCTCGAGCAGGCTTTCAGGAATGGCCGCGCAGTTGATGGCCACAAAGGGCTTGGTGGCCCGCAGGCTGTAGCGCTGGATGGCGCGGGCAACGACCTCTTTGCCGCAGCCGCTCTCCCCCGTGATCATCACTGCGGCCTCGGACCGGGACACGCGTCCGATGATCTTGAAAACACTCTGCATGGCCTGCGACCGCCCGATCATGACGCTGTCGCCAAGGTCGAAGGTGGGTTCCGCCGGCGCGGTCTCCTGGGACATCAAGGCCTCCCGGGATTTCAGGGCGCTCTCCACCACCGGCCGCAGGTCGTAGGGCAGGGTCTCCTTCCGCAGGAAATCGAAAGCCCCCAGCTTCATGGCCTCGATCACCGCATTCGTGGGAGGAAAGCCGGTGCTCAGCACCACCATGGCGTTGGGATCCGTCTGGCGCAGGCGCTTGAGCAGCTCCAGACCGTTCACAGGCTTGAGGTGGAATTCCGCGATGACCAGATCCGGCTTCTCGGCCACGAATTTTTTTAACCCCTCCTCCGCGTTCATGGCGGTGAAAACGCTTACAGCACTGGTGGAAAGGTGGCGTTCGGCCCACTCGAGAAAATCACTCTCGGGGTCAATGATCAGAATGGATTGGGGCATCAGCGGGATCGGGAAGCGGGGACCATCACAGGCTGCGGTGAAGGATTCAAGCCGGGGGGTTGGGAAATCGCATGAAATCCACTGAAATTAATTCATCCCAAATAAACCCGGCGGATAAATAAAAATGCCGCGCTCATTTCCCGATGCAAAATTGGGAAAAGATCACGCCCAGCAGGTCCTCGGTGTCCACCCGCCCCACCATACCGCCCAGCGCCTCCAGCGCCAGCCGCAGATCCAGGGCCACGAACTCCCCCGAGGCTCCGGCCTGGAATTCCGCCAACGCGGCCCCCAGGGCGGTGCGGGCGCTCTCGAGCGCCGCCTGGTGGCGGGCATTCACCGCCACCTCCGTCTGCTCGAACGCTGCGCCGCCGCCGGTGATGACTTCAATCAGCCGGTCCCTCAGGTCCGGCAGACCCTCCCCGGTCAGACTGGAAACCCGCACGCCCTCCGCCTCCAGCCAGCCGGGGTGTGCAGGCAGATCGCTTTTATGCAGCACGCGCACCCATTTCTCCGCCATCCCTTCCGCCAGCTGAAGGGGCGGACCGGGCGGCTGGCCGGCATCGACCACCTCGACGATGAGGTCCGCCTCCGCCATCTCGGCGCGGGTGCGGTCCATGCCGGCCTGCTCGATCCCGTCCGCCGTATACCCGCGCAGTCCGGCGGTGTCCACCAGGCGGAGAGGGAATCCCTGAAGGCTGATGACCTCCTCTATGGTGTCGCGGGTGGTTCCGGGCTGATCGCTGACGATGGCCCGCTCAAAGCCCAGCAGGCGGTTGAGCAGGCTGCTTTTACCCGCATTGGGGGCTCCGGCCAGCACCGTGCGCACCCCTTCCCGCAGCATCCGGCCCTGATCCGCCGTGGCCAGCAGGGCTTCCAGCCGCGCCTGAAGCTGAATGATCCTGCTTTTGAGCGCCTCGCCGGTGTCGGGGTCGATGTCCTCCTCCGGGAAATCAATATAAGCTTCCACATGGGCCACAATGCCCAGCAGATCATCCCGCAGATCCAGCACCGTGTGCCCCAGCGCCCCATCCAGCTGGCGGCGGGCCACGTGCAGGGCGCGGTCGGTCTGGGCGGAGATGACATCCATCACGGCCTCCGCCTGGGTGAGGTCCAGTTTCCCATTCAGAAACGCCCGCTGCGTGAATTCCCCCGGCCCCGCGGCCCGGGCCCCCGCCTGCAGCAGCCGCTCCAGCACCCGCCGGGTAACCAGCACCCCGCCGTGACAGCAAATCTCCAGCGTGTCCTCCCCGGTGTAGCTGGCCGGCCCTTGGAAAAAGGTCAGCAGCACCTCGTCGATCACCATTCCGTCCGCCGCCGTCAGTCGACCGAAAAGCGCCGTCCGGGGCTTGAGCGCCGGGCCTTTGAAAACGGTCTCCGCCACCGCTTTGGACTGAGGGCCGCTGACCCGCAGCACGGCGATGGCACCGGTGCCGGAGGGGGTGGAAAGGGCGGCAATGGTGTCGGAGGTCAGCGGTGGAGAGGACATGAATGGGCGGCAAAAAGAAAAACGGCAGCGGACCCCCAAGGGGAACGGCAGGCTGGCTTTCTGCTTACCACACTCTCCGGGCGCCACAACCCGCCCCTGCCTATGCCGCTTTTCATTTTATGCCAGCGGCTGCTCCGTTCGAGGATGCGGCATTTTGCGCCTCCCTTTCCAGCCTGTTTGCGGAATGCGCGTCCGCACGGGGGGCACCGGAGCGGTCATCGCACCCCAATCCGCTCATTACGAATTAGTTACATTACATAACCAAAGACGGACTCATTCCTGCGGAGATATATGATGAAACTCTGAACTTTTCTATTTGTCATGAAAACCAATCCTCCCGCCGCCGAGGCCGCCGCCAGCACTTTCCCGGATCCGGACGACGTTCTGCAGACTGACTTCGAAGCGCCGGCAGGCGGGGAATACGGGAATTCGAATTCAGAAATTGCCGATCCCGAAGTTCCCCCCGGTGCCGAGAATCTGGTGACTTGGGATGAGGTGCCCGTGAACCTTCACTCCTCCAGCGGGGATCAGGTGGATGATGAAACACAGGTATCCCTGAACCTCGTTCAGGAAGGCATTGATGAGGCGGACCGGGAACTGCGCCTGAATGCCGCCGACCAGTCTGAAACGGAAGGGGAGGACGAGGATCTGTCCGATGATGCGGAAGCCGCTGAGGATTATCCGCGGCATGGTATTCTCTCCTGAGGCGGCAGGCCTTCCGGCTTCGGCTCCCGGTTCCCCTGTTTTTTTCACCCCCTTTACCCCCTCTCCCTCCATCTATGTCCGCCGCTCTTGCTGACCCGGAACCTGAACTTGGTCAGCCGAACCCCGCTCCCCGCTGGAGAAAGGTCACCGTGATTCTCAACTCTCAATCCGGCACCATTGCCGGCCTGGGGCCGGAGAAAGTGAGTGAACGGCTGAAATCCCTTCTTCAGGAGGCGGGCTTGGAGGCGGATGTGCACTGCGTCCCCGGCAACGAGATCAACGCGACGCTGGAAAGCGCGCGGGCCGGCGACTCCGATGCCGTGATCATCGGCGGGGGTGACGGCACGGTGGCGGCGGCGGCGGGCATTTTTTCGGGTTCGGACAAACCGCTGGGCATTCTGCCGCTCGGCACCTTCAACTTGGCCGCCCGTGATGTAGGCATGCCGCTGGATTGGGAAGCGGCCGCCGCCGCCCTGCTGACCGCGCCAGTGGCGGAAACGGACCTCCTGGATGTCGGCGGCAAGCCGGCCCTGTGCGTGCTGGTGCTGGGATTCTACCCGGCCCTGCAGATGGGCCAACCGGAATACCACGGCAATTGGCTGGTGAAAGCCTGGCGCACCGCTAAAATGGCCGTGCGCAGCGCCGCCGTTTTCCCGCCACTCAGTCTTACGGTTTCCGGCAATGGCACTCACAGCCAGTACCGGAGCCGTATTGCCTTGCTGGCCAATAATGACTACGAGGATCTGTTTGGCCTGATCCCCCGGCGCAAAACCCTCAGCGCCGGGTATTTCACGCTTTATATTTCCACCCACCGCACCCGGCTGGGCATGCTCAAGTCCTTTCTCGCGTGGACGGTGGGCCGTTGGAAACAGGACCGCGAGCTCAAGGTGGTGCAAGCCACCGAGATCGAAATCCGTGTTCCCCGGCGGAAGCGGCTGCCAGTGATGCGGGATGGCGAGCTTGAAAAGACTCCCATGCCTCTCCGTGTCACCCTTCTCCCCAAAGCTCTCCTGGTTCTGGCTCCCCGCCTGGCGGAGGAAAAGGCTGGCACCCTGGCCTTGGAATCCCGCCTGTAGCGCCCGCCATCCCGTTGAGGTGGAATTTTCAATAGTGGGCACTCCGGATCAATGCTGACCCTCATCCCGCATCTTCGCCCTATGAAAATCGCCCATCTTTCAGACCTGCATTTCGGGGCCATCGAACCCGAGGCTCCGGCGGCTCTGCGTGAAGCCCTGCTGCAGGCCGCCCCCGAACTGGTGGTGGTCAGCGGCGACCTTTCCCAAACGGGAACTTCTGCGGAACTGCGCGAGGCGCGGGCATTTCTGGACTCAATTCCCATTCCCCAGCTGATCGTCCCCGGGAATCATGACATGCCCCGGGGCTGGCGATTGTGGGATCGCTTCCGCCGTCCGTGGCATCACTACCGGAAAATCGTGAGTGAGGATCTGGAGCCGGTGATCACCCGCCCGGACCTGCTGGTCATCGGCACCAACTCCGCCCGCTCCGCCGGCTGGAATGCGGACTGGTCGCAGGGCCGCATCTCCCACTGGCAGCTGGACCGCATCCGCCAAGCCTGCGTCAGTACGCCCCCCTCCGCGCTGCGGGTGCTGGTCATCCATCATCCCCCCGCCGGCCCCGATACCGGAACCCATCGGGCACTGCTGGGACGGCGGCAGCATTTTTTCGAAGCCATCAGCCACGCGGGCATTGACCTCGTGCTGTCCGGCCACTTTCACACCAGCTACGCCATTCCGGTCTCCCTGCCGGGAGCCGATCCCCGGAACTGTGTGCTGTCGGTCACCTCCACGGCCACCTCCCACCGCCGCAAGGGCGAGCCCAACGGTTTCCATCTCATTGAGGGCGGGGCCAGCACTCTGAAAATCACCCGCTGGCAGGTCGGCCCCACCGGTCTTCAGCCCGCCCACGCCTGGCACTTCCAAGCCACCGCCCCCCGCCGTCACTGGAGTGCCGCCTCCGCCGATGAAACCGGTGCCGCCGCACCGTCCCTATCCACGCCGCCGCCCTCCCGCGAATCCATCCTTCCCTTCAGCCAGACCAAGCTCCACAAGGGCACCACCCTCATGCCTCCCGCCTCCGTCCGCTTCTCCAGCAGCAGCAGCACCGGGGGGTTTTCCTTTGTGGAGGGATAAACCGGATCCAACCAAGGCTGGGACTCGAATCCAGAGCCCAGTGGTTAAAAGCCAACAGCCGCCATCCCTTCAGGCATCCAGCGTTTCTGGCAGCACCCTCCTGAACCCTTTCCCCTTTTTCAAAAAACAACTTGCGTCCCCGTGGGAACCGTGTAGCTCTTCCCCTCCCCGCGACCTCCACCCGGACCGCAGGGAATTGGGCAGGTAGCTCAGTCGGTAGAGCAGTTGGCTTTTAACCAATTGGTCCTGGGTTCGAATCCCAGCCTGCCCACCATTGATTTCACCCCGCATCAGATTGCCGATGCGGGGTTTTTCGTGGGGGATTCTGTGCAAAGCGTTGGTATTTCAGATATTTGTCGGGGAATGGACAGGCGTGTGGCGCGAGCGTGCGACGTGTTCAGCAAGCACGCCTGTATCACAAGCGGCAGGGTCCGCACCTCCCGGATCTGAGCGTATTCCGCGCCGGCCCGTGGCTGCCGGAGGAGGATGCGCTGCCTTAATTGCTGACGGTAGCGCAGTTTGATACGATGCCGGCGCGGGTCACGTGGCTGGAATTGCACGAGGGGCGCTGCCTGCTGATCGACCGCAACCGGCCGGAGGAGGAGGTTCGCAAGAAGCGCGGCATCCGGACCAGCAGACCACCGTCAGCCCGGCGAGGCGGGAGATGGCGGGCTGGAGGAACTGGTTTTGGAATCAATGGGCTTTAGTCATGGCTGGGTATGAATCGGAGTTTTGCTTTTTCCTGTCCACGGAATCCTTGCATGCTCACTTTACCGGCGCTGATCCCGTGCCGGCAGGAGGATTCTCCGGGGAGGGCGGAAGCGGCACTGCAATGGCTTTGGGTCTGAGCAGAGAGGCCACCACACTGGCCGTCAGGATGGCGACGATCACACCGAGGGAGACGACGGTATCGATCTTATAGTCGGTGTGGGCCAGAATCATCTTTACGCCGACAAAGGTCAGCACCACCCCAAGTCCGATTTTCAGGTAGTGGAACTTGTCCATCACCCCCGACAGGGCGAAGAACAGCGACCGCAGCCCCAGGATAGCGAAGACATTGGATGTATAAACAATGAATGGGTCTTTCGTCACCGCGAAGATGGCCGGAATGCTGTCCACCGCAAAAATCAGGTCGGTGATTTCCACAAGAATCAAAACCACAAACAGCGGAGTGGCCATTCTCACACTGTTCTCCACCACGAAAAACTTCTCGCCGCGGAAATCCTGCGTGACAGGCATGAATCTTTTGAACCACCGCACCACCGGGTTGTTTTCCGGATGGATCTCCTCCTCCTTTTTGAGGATCATCTTCAAGCCGGTCAGGATCAGGAAAGCGCCGAAGATGTAGATGATCCACGCGAACTTGGTGATGAGCGCGGCCCCGAGGAAGATCATTCCCGCCCGCATGATCAAGGCCCCGACCACCCCCCAGAACAAAATTTTGTGCTGATACAGCGGTGGCACCGCGAAGTAGGCAAACAGCATCGCCCAGACAAATACGTTGTCCACGCTCAGTGATTTTTCGATCACATAGCCCGTGAAAAACTCCAGTCCCTTCTCGGACCCGTAGGTTTTCCAAAGCCACGCATTGAAGACCATCGCGAGAGCCACCCAGACCGCCGTCCAAGTGATCGATTCCCTGAAAGTCACGACGTGGCATTTCTTGTGAAAAACCCCAAGGTCGAGCGCCAGCATGGCCAGCACGAATACGTTGAATCCGATCCAGAGCCAGATTTGATCAATTATCATTTTTTAGTTATTTTCAAGTAGTCGGGAAATCGCAAGTGAGGTGGCGGAAGCTGTGACCTAGCCTGCCAACACATTAATCAATATAAGCCGCAGGTGGATTGGACGGCCTGTTGCCACGGTGCCGACCGGCACGTTTTGCCTCGCGGGAATCGAGGATGTCCTCCAGTTCCGCAAGGTTCTTGGCAAAGGCGGCAGCCAGCGTGTGGTCCCGCGTCGTGGCCCTCAGATCCGGCCCCGGCGTGACAAGGTGGATGAAGATTTCCCAAGGTGGGCTGGCTTCTGAATGACGGGTCACCTTGACGATGGCCTCGTCAATCCGGCGGCGCTGCGCGATCGCCGTGAGGCGTTCTCCAACCCAGTCTTCGGAAGCATCATTCAGGTCGAGGGGGGAGGTGGTGAGAGTGATTTTCATAGAAGTGGTGATGGAAGTGCCGCATTTTCGGCACAGCATTCCATGGCTGCGGATTTCGTTTCGGAAAATGACAAATTATGGAATGGACAGTGTGGATTTCCCGAAGCATTCCTGAATATGGATTGGCTGAACTATCATCACCTTCGTTATTTCTGGACGGTGGCCCGCGAGGGCAGCCTGGCGCGGGCAGCCTCCGTTTTGAATGTCTCCCAGCCTTCCATCTCCGGGCAAATCCGGGAGTTGGAGACAGCAGTGGGCCAGCCGCTTTTCCGAAGACAGGGACGCAATAACATTCTGACGGAAACCGGCCAGCTCGTGCAGCGTTACGCCAATGATATTTTTCTTCTGGGAGGCGAACTGATGAATGAACTGGCGGGCGGCCCCGCCGCGCGGGCGCTGCGGGTGCGCGTGGGCCTGACTGATTCCTTTCCCAGGCTTGTCGCCAACGAAATTCTGCGCCCGCTTTTCCTCCCGGAGCGTCCGGTCCACATCGTTTGCCGTGATGGCAAAGCCGAGGAACTGCTAACTCAACTTGCCGCCCACCGGCTCGACGTGGTGCTGGCCGAGGAAGCACCGCCGGGGAGCGCCAGCATCCGTGTCTTCGACCATCCGCTGGGCAGTGCCTCATGCCTCTTCGCGGCGTCGGATAAACTGGCCGGGCGGCTGCGTCCGGAATTCCCTGAATCCCTGGCCGGGGCCCCCGCCCTCTTCCCCGCCGAATCTTCTCCAATGCGCCGCGTCGTTGAAACATGGTGCCGGGTTCACAGCATCCGCCCGCGGCTGGTCGCGGAATTTGATGATCCGGGGCTGATGAAAGTCATGGCGGCGGAAGGCCGCGGTTTTCTGGTTCTGCCGGCCACGGCCGCTGCTTCCGCTCTGAAACGTTATGGCCTGCACGTTTTCGGCATGGCGGCGGACTGCCGGGTCAGCTTTCATGCCTACACCGGGGAACGCCGCACGGACCATCCGGCAGTCACGGAACTACTGCGTAGCAAGGCATGGATGGTGGATTCCCCATGAATCCTCCAACGTAGGAGTTGTCCTCTCTTGATTTTTCTCCCTCCCAACCCCGAGTGTCCTGATGGATTAATTCGTTGAAAAATTCTTGATTGAGTCCTGTCGCCACCATGGAACCCACCCGTGAGGAGCGCACCAAACCGGAGGAGCTGCCCCGGTGCCGCAAAACTTCCCAGGCCATGGCTTTGCGGTCCCGTATTATCCTGGGCAGCGCCGACGGCCTGACAAACACACGCTTCCGCTGATACCGGGCCAGCAGGAGCGGCGCACCCACGATTTATGGCCGGCACAGCACCACCTGCCTGTTCGCCGCCCAGGACATCGCCACTGGCCAAGTGATCGGCCAGTGCCACCCGCAACATCGCAAATGGCCCAGCGGAGCGGAGCCTTACCTCCCCGCTACACCCGCGCGATCACGTGAGGAAATTTGGCATTCGGCTCCGGGTTGTAGCCGGAACGGGGTTCATCGAAGGTCTCGTTCAGGACGGTGGGGAGACTGATGCCGGAGAGCAGGTACTCCCTCCAGCCGTGTCCGCCGCGGCGGGAGTATCCCCGCACAAACCATGCGCTGAGCACCGGCTGACCGGTCTCATTGAGGGCCAGCATGTGCGGCTCCACGACCCGGATGCCGCCATTGTAGGTGAATTCAACAAGGCGGCATTCCGCGATGGCGCCGGCGAGGGTGGTCTGCGTGTTCATCCCGAAGGAAGCGCACCGGGCACGTGATTTCAAACGGTCCCCATCAACGGACCGTATATCCCATCCAGCAGCAGGCTGCGGGTTTTGGACCCCGGATCAGGCTTGGCGGGTGTATTCAATCACGCCGCTGCGGCCCTTCTTGGGATGGTAGGTGATGGCGAATCCGGATTTTTGCAGATGCTCCGTCAGGGATTCGTGGCCATCCCGGTGGTACTCCAGACCGATGCGCTTTACTTTTTTCAGTGTGTCCGGCCCGGCACCCAGCAGCGCTTCGTACTCGGCTCCCTCAATGTCCATCTTGAGAAAGTCGATGGTCTCCAGCCCCTCCATCCGCATGAAGCTTTCAAGCGAATAGGCCTGGATCCGCGTGACATTGTCCACCGGAGGGCCTTCATCAGCGATTTTCCGGCTGTGGCTGGGGATGTCGGTGGAGCTGTCAAAACTCACGATGCGGTCGGAGCCCGCCAAGGCACAGGCGCGGGTGCGGACACGGTCTCCAAGCTGATTTTGCGCAATCGTGGCATTGAGGCGGTCGAAATTGGCGGGAAAGGGCTCCACGCACACAATCGTTGCCTGGGTGTTCTCATCCGCCGCCAGGATGGCGAAGGCCCCGATATTGGCTCCGAAATCGACGATGGTCCTGTCACTGGGGAAAATCCGGTATTCACTTCCCAAGAAAACCACCCATGCCGTTGTCAGATCCGCCCAGTCCTGGAGATCCAGCCGGTATTTGGTCTTGTAAACAACCTGACGCGGGGGCTTTGCCAGCTGCAGATAGCCCAGGATCACGGACACCGGGCTCCCGCATTTTTTCAGACATTGGGCAATCTCCGGCAATCGCCCGACGGACTTCATCCCCTTCACCAAACGGTTTGCTAATTTCCCCATTGAATTTTTTGATTTTTGTTTATCGGATGGCTGAATTGTGCTGGCTGCTGAAAGTCAAACTAAAGTCCGGCCCCATCCGGGGCGTTCAACTTATTCACGGCCCTTTCCGTCACTGCTGTCACAGGCGCCATCCGACGGTTTCTCCATGTCTGGCTTGGGCAATGAGTCATTCATTTCGCGGAACGGGACAGTTTTCCCTTGCTGGAACCGGGCCATACTGGCGTTATTAAAAGTCCTTCCGCAACGGTTTGTTTCATGAATCAAGATATCCGCAAACACGGAGTAATTTTTTAATCCCTCAGCCAGCAACCGCAGGGGCGGTTTTTGTTTTGTTGTCCGCAGGGCGGGAGGGCTTTTCCCAAGCCCCGGTTCAACGCCTTGAAAGCTGCCGCAGCGTGAGGCACGGACGGAAAACCAAGCCGGGCCGGCTGCTCTGCGCAGCTCCCACGGGTGCGGTTGCGCGGAAAAGGGGACCGGCGCATGAGGGTGGATTTCATGGATGAGACTCTGATCACGGAACATTTGGATGAGCCCGGAATGCGGCGGCTGGTGGCAGTTTTTTACCGCCGGATGCGGGAGGACGACCTCATTGGCCCTCTGTATCCGGCGGATGACTGGGAGGGGGCGGAGGAGCGCCTGGCAGGGTTTCTGTGCTTCCGGTTTTATGGGAACATGGACTATATCGCCGCCCGCGGGCACCCCCGGCTGCGGGGGCGGCACGTTCCCTTCCGCATCGGGGAGGCCGAGCGGGACCGGTGGCTGGAGATCATGCGCGCCTCTCTGCTGGAAACCGCCGTGCCGGCGGAGGCCGCCGCGGCTCTGACCGTCTTTTTCAAGCAGACCGCCGATTTCATGCGCAACACCCCCAGGAGCGTAATATGAATTTTTCCGCCTTCCTTCCCGGCGGCCTGTCCGTTTTCCGTTCTTTCCCTTTTCTTCCCTCTCTGTTTTCTGATGGCACTGCTCCTGCCCTGTTTTGAAGCATTTCCCCTTCAGCATCTCCCATGACGTTCCCTCTGCCGCCGCTGACCAGCATACCGCCGGAAATTGCCGCTCTCACAGACTATGAGCCTCTGGCGCGGAAGCATCTGGGGGAGCAGGCATGGGCCTACTTTGCGGGAGGCGCGGCGGATGAGATCACGCTGACAGGCAACCGCTCCTCGTTTGATGGCATCCGGATCGTTCCCCGGGTGCTTCAGGATCTGCGCGGCGGGCACACGCAGGTGAACCTGCTGGGACGGACCTTCGCCTTTCCCATCCTTGTGGCTCCCATCGCCTACCACCGCATGGCGCATCGCGATGGGGAAATGGCCACCGTGCTGGGGGCCTCCGCCATGCAGGCGGGAATGGTGGTCAGCACCCGCGCCTCCGTGCCGCTGGAGGACCTGGCGCGGAATGCGGTGGCTCCGCTCTGGTTCCAGCTCTACATCCAGCCGGACCGGGGCTTCACCGAAGCTTTGGTGCACAGGGCAGAGGATGCCGGTTACGAGGCCTTGGTGCTCACGGTGGACGCACCGCTGAATGGAATCCGCAACCGCATGCAGCGCGCCGGCTTCCGCATGCCCGAGGGGGTGGAGGCGGTGAATCTCCGGGGCATGGCGCCTCCCGACCTGCGCCCCCGCACGGCGGGCGAGAGCGTGGCCTTCGGGCCGCTGCTGGACGGGGCACCCACTTGGCATGACATCGCCTGGCTGCGGTCCAAAACGAAGCTGCCCGTGATCCTGAAGGGCATCCTCTCCCCGGACGATGCCGCGCTGGCCCTAAAACACGGGTGCGCGGGCATTGTGGTGTCCAACCACGGAGGCCGCACCCTGGACACCCTGCCGCCGGCCATTGAGATGCTGCCGGAGATCGCCGACCGGGTGGCCGGAAGCATGCCCATTCTACTGGATGGCGGCATCCGGCGGGGGACCGATGTGTTCAAAGCCATCGCACTGGGGGCCCAGGCGGTGCTGGTGGGGCGGCCCTGTATTTTCGGGCTGGCGGTCGCCGGGGCTGTCGGGGTGGCCCATGTGCTCAATATTCTGCGTGCGGAGTTCGAGGTTGCCATGGCGCTGGCCGGATGCGCCACCACGCGGGACATCCGTCCGGAGCATCTGCGCCTGTCGGAAGCGGCCATGGAGAGCGGATGGCGCTCTGTGCCTGCCGCAGCCACCGGCGCTCCGCGGGCCGGGAACGGGCCGGGGTGAATGGGTGCTGGACTACTCCGCTGCCGGCTGGCGGGGGAGCAGGGTGATGCGCTTCAGACGGCCCGCATCCTCAGGGGACCATGAGCGGACGGTCGGGTGGTCCTTGAAGGCGTTGTGGACCAGACGGCGCTCGTAGGAGTTCATGGGATCCAGCTTCACCGGCTGGCCGCTGGCATGGACCTGCTCGGCCAGCTTGAGGATTTTGGAAAGGAAATGGTCAATCTCCCGCCGGCGGAAGTTCTCCACATCCAGCCGCACGCGCGGGGCGTCGGGATACTTGCGGCGCAGAAGCTTGTTCACGAGGTGCTGCAGGTCATCCAGCCGCTCTCCCTTGCGCCCGATGAGGGCATGGGGCTCGGAGGTCCGGACATGCAGGGAGGGCCCGGTGGGGTCCTCATCCATCTCGATGGTCACGGTGTAACCAAGGTGCCGGAGCATGATTTCGAGGATTTCGCGTGCGCTGTGGGCGGCGTTCATGGCGTGTGGGGCGGAGAAAAAAGGGGATCGGGCGAACCGATGACAGGGACGGCCCTGCGGGGACAACCCTGCGGGGACGATAGCACTCTCCGCGCCGGTTGCAGCGCCGGATTTCCCCGGCTACTTGCCTTTTTTGAACACGCTTTTTCCGCCGCCCCCGGGGGCGGGGCGGCCGGCCTTGGCTTTCTGTTGGGCCTCGGCGGCGGCTTGGGCACGCTCCAGAAAGGAGGGGCGGCGGGCCACCTTCACCAGTTCCGGCTCCGGCCTGCGCTTGGCGATCCAAGTCTGGAGGATGGAGACCAGATTCTGCACGGACCAGTAAAGCGCCAGGGCGCTGGCGGTCCCGTAGCAGAACCAGAGGAAGAACAGCGGCATGATCTTGAAGATTTTCTGCTGCATCTCCATCTGCGGATTGGTCTGCAGCGGCTGGGGGGCAACCTTCATCTGCAGATACATGGTGACCGCCATGACCAGCGGCAGAGGATTCAGCGGGAAGCCGGCGATGTGCGCCACGGTGTCCGGCAGGGACAGGTCCGGGACCCACAGGAAGGGATGGCCGCGCATCTCCACGGCATTCTGCATCATGCCGAAGTAACCGAGGAAGATGGGGAACTGGAGCAGCACCGGAAGACAGCCGCCGACGGGGTTCACTCCGTACTCGCGGTAGAGCTTCATGGTCTCCATGTTCATCTTCTGGGGATCGTCCGCATGCTTCTCCTTCAGCTGCTGCATCAGAGGTGCCAGCTTGGCCATGCGCTTCATGGAGTTGGTGGACTTGATCGACAGCGGCCAGATGACGATGCGGACCAGAATCGTGAGCATCACGATGGCCACCCCGAAGGAGGCCACCCAGCCGTGGAAGGTGTTGAGCAGCCAGAGGAAAAGATTGCTGAGGCTGCGGAACATGCCGTAGTGCATGCCCTCCCGGCGGTCGCCGCCGAGATTGCTCAGCACGGTGCCGGAGCGGGGGCCGGTGTAGATCTGGCCGGACCAGGCGGCGGTGTTGCCGGGCTCGAGGGCGGTGCCGGGCATCTCCAGGGCGGTCTGCATGGCCCAGCCCTTCACATGCTGGCGCCCGGGATCATCGTGCTCCACCCAGACACGGCTGGACCATAGGTTGGTGAAACCGCCCTCCGCCACCGCCGCCGGGCTGATCATCAGGCTGTAATACTGATTGTGCAGGCCAGCCCACTTCAGGTTTTTCAGCTGCCGGGTCATTTCCGGCACTGCGGCGCGGGAGTTGAAGCCGAGAAAGCTGGAGGCATCGAATTTGTCGGCATGGATCTCATCCGCGCTGCCGTCGGCATACCAGTCGCTGGCGATGGTTCTGCCCAGCTCCGTGCTGTGGACGGCCCCGATCACCCCGGCGAAAAGACCGTAGGAGCCCGCCAGCTTCTGGGTGCCGGTGTTGCGCAGGGTGACCTTCAGATTCCACAGATACCCCCAGCCATCGCCGGGTTTGCCGTCGGTCATGGTCCACTCCTTGGTGATCTCCACCCCGTTGGCGGTGGCGGTGTAGGTGATGGACCGGTCGGTGACCGCGCGGACCTGGTACACGGTGGTCTCACGGACACCGCCATTCTGAGTAAGGGCCCCGATGGGGGAGGAGGAATGATCATTGAGCACCTGCTCGGTCCGGCCGGCATAAGGACCGGCGAGAATTTTCACCAGCTTGATGCCGCCGCCGGCACTGGTGAAGGTGGTGACCGTGGCCTCATTTTTCAGCATGTTCTCCTGAACAGGGACTGCGGGCGTGCCATTGGCGGGCTCCACTGGAGTGGCTGGGGCCGGAACGGCGGGCGCAGTCGAAGCCGGCGCAGAGGTTCCCGGAACGGCGGCCGTCGTCTGGGTGGCAGGCACCGTAACCGGACGCGGCGCGGGTTTCTGCATGAAGATCGTATAAGCGAGGCCAAGGCCGCAGAGGAGAACGACTGCCTTTTCAAGGCTGGACATTTTCATAGATCAGGAAAATCGGGGAAAGGGGGAAGCCGGCGGCGGGCGAAAGGGGAAAGGAGGGTCGCTTTACGGTGGCCTGCGGGAAATGACAAATGGCAAAAAGCGGGAATGCGCCCGGCGGAAAAGCCTTCAGTCGGTGCGGGGAAACCTAGGGGCCGGCAGCTGCCGGGGGAAGCTTCGGGGGCGGCGGGGATGGACAGCACGCGGAATGATCCTTGAAAAGTGGCGGCTGCGGTGTTTCCGCCGGGGTGTTTTCAGAGCGGCGGCCCGGCACCGGATCATGGCCATATCCCCCCCAGGGATGGCACCGGCCAATGCGGCGGATGCCCAGCCAGGATCCACGCAGAAAGCCGTGGGTCTCCAGCGCATCCAGAAAGTATTGGGAGCAGGTCGGCTGGTAACGGCAGCCGGCACCGGGTCCGGCCAGCCCGTGCAGCACCGGGGAGATCACCACCTGATATACCCGGATCAGCCAACGGAGCACCCTTCTCATGCCCCGGGGGACGGCGGTGTTCCGGGCGGCAGGAACGGCGGCCCCTGCGGCGCATCCGCAACAGGAGAGGGGGCTTTATCCCGGTTCACGGAAGCTTTCAAGGCCGGACCAAACAGTCCGGCCTTTCCTGCCAGGCGCAGCCAGTCCTGGCGCAGGGTTTCATACTCCGCGCGCACGGCGGAGTTCCGGGCGATGGTGACCACATCGCAGGTCAGCCCGATTTGGCAGGCGAACTCCCGGGCGATCATGCGCAGGCGGCGGCGCACCAGGTTCCGCTTCACGGCATTGCCCACCCGGCGGCTGGTCGTGAAGCCGAAATGGGCGTGCTTCCGGTCCGGGCGGGCACGCACCGCCACAATCAGGTGCCGCCCTGTCCACGAGCGGCCGGATTCACGCATTGCGGCGAAATCCGCCGAACGGCACAGGCGCTGGGCGCGTGGCAGGGCCATGAGGAAGCCGGGAATGGGAGCACACCCGGAAATCAGGAAAACGCGGAGGCGCCTTCCGGGTCCTAAGACTGGGTGTGGCGGGCGTACTGCACTTCAGCGCCCTTTGGCAGAAGGCGCTTGCGGCCTTTCTGGCGGCGGCGGGCGAGGCAGGCGCGGCCATTCTTAGTGGCCATGCGGGCGCGGAAACCGTGCTGGTTTTTACGGGTGCGCTTGGAGGCTTGATACGTGCGTTTGGACATGACGGGTGTAGGTTGAAAGTGAAAGTGCGGGGGAAACGGGCCTGTCCGGTCAGCCATTCCATGAGACCACGGAATGCCAGCGCTGACGGAAGCGGGCGCGCAAACTAGGTTCTGCCCGCCCGTTGTCAACCGGCGAAAGGATTTCCCTTTCCGTCTCCCGGGTTTTTCAGCGGCGGCGGACGTTTTGGGACCCGGACCGTCGGATTTTTTGGAAGACTGCGTTCTTTATTTGCCAATAACTGGCATTTGCTTGTGTTTATGAACAGTATAAACTGGCAAAATGCGTGTGCATTTGAAAACCCTCCTGCGGATTGCATGGAAAGATTACAAATGACAAAAACGTTAAAATCCTTAACTGTTTGTAAATCAATATCTTAAGTCAAATTCTCCCTGCTGGCTTGGATTGTGCGGAGGTTAAATTCCATCTCCCCCCAAGGAAACTCAAACCACACCATCCATTATGAAACTCTCCCGATTTGTCCCCGCCGTTCTCGCTCTCGGTGCCGGCCTTTTTGCCAGCTGCACCACTGTGGTGGAAAAGCCCGCACCCACCACTGAAGTCCGCACCCGGCACACCCAGAGCAGCACGACCTATCCGGTCAGCCCCATGACCCCCGCCATGTCCACCAGCACGGAAACCCGCTCCGTGCGGGCCGAATAGCCTCAGCGGACAGAAAGACGGAAAGGCGCCTGTCCCTGTCCAAGCCTTTCCGCCACTTTTTGTTCAACCCCCGGAGAGGGCAGCTGCCTTGTGGCACTGCCCTCTTTTTTCGTCTGTGATTCCCAGTGTCCTGAATGCCGCGACACAGGGCACCTGCCATGTATTGGAGACAACCTTGGCAGTCTGCACCGGTGCGGGTGTCATAAATAAAAAAGCCCCTGCTCCGGGAACGGAACAGGGGCTCGGAGAACAGCCATTGGGCGGCTGTTTAAAAATCAGGGCACCAAACGGTAAAACCTGCGGCCCGCCGCGGGAGCCACGTAGGGACTGACCGGTGACCCTGGCACATCCGTCCAGATCAGCAGATCGCCGGATTCCTGCAGTTTTCCTGCTCCGCTCCAAGTGATGGTCACATTGCCGTTGGCCACCACCGGCACATTCAGACCGACCAAGGGAATGACATTGTAACTGGAGAGGTAGGCACTTGGAATGGCCGGCAGCGAGGCGGCGGCAGTGGCGTCACCGGCCAAGCGCCAGGCAACCTGAACGTAATCGCCGCCTCCGCCCTCCTTCTGGAACGCCTCGATGTAATAGCTTTGACCGGCCACCAGTGCGATCGGGGATGAGGTCTCCGGCACGGTGTCGGAAGGCTCCAGGAATCCTCTGCAGCAACCGGTCACCAGAGCGATGGTGTCGGCATTGGCCGGATTGCTGTCCGGGCTGATCCTCAATTCGGATCCATCGTCGCTGTCGAGGAAGAAGGTGTATGCACCGCTGACCGTCGGAGTGACCCAGCCGTAGATGTGGGTGCCGTAATTGTCCCCCAGTCCCAGCGCCGCATATTCCGGATTATTCTTCAGATCCCCGCCGGTCAGTGCCTTGGTGCTGAAACTATCGAGCGATGCCGCATGTCCCACACCGTCCGGAAACAGATCGGTGTTGTTGGTCAGGTCCTCCACGTTGTTTCCGGTTATTCCGGCATAGAAATAAGCGGCCAGCACTCCCGGCCGCACTGTCAAAGCGCTGAAGGGCGTGCTGTTGGGGCCAATGAGATTGTGGGCCGCGCGCTCATCCCTGATCCCGGAAACGCTCAGGCTGTAAACAGTCCCCGGCGTCAGAGGGGTAGGGAACACAAGATCCACCACTGACGGGATATTGGTCAGAACCACAGCGCTGGGGGTGATGCCGCCGCTGACCGTGTAGTTGCCCACCATGCTGGCAGTTTCCGGGGTCACCCACCGGTTGAATCCCACCCGCACCCGTCTCATGCTGCCGTCCGCAGTCACATAGGCGACGGCCGGCGGAGTGGTGTCCGCGGCCACCGTCACCACAGTGACAGAGGAGGTTTTATTGCCGAGGGGATTGGTGACCACCAACTGATACGAGCCGGCATCCAAGGCATTGCTTTGGCTGATGACAAGGTTGGAGGAATTGAATCCCTGCGGATAATGCGCGCTGCCGTCCGGATTGGTGGAGGCCTCCAGCGGCACTCCGTCCTTGAGCCATTGGTAAGTGTTGGGAAACCCCGTGGCGGCGGCAGTGATGGTGATGGTGCCGGTCTCCACCGCGTTTACCGTGGCGGCGGGTTGCTCCGTGATCACTGAGGGAATCCAAGTGATGCTCCAATGCTTCCTCAGCTGCTCCAGAGTGAGCGCTTTATTGTAAAAGGCGACCTCATCCAAGGTGCCGTTCCACGGAAGCTGTCCATTGAAGCGGCTTCCGAATTCCAGCTTCTGGGCGGAATTGGCCCGGAAGGGACCGCCGGTCATGGTATTCACGATAGCGCCGTTCACGTAAAACTGGAAGGTGTTCGATCCATCCCAGGTGGCAGCGATATGGTCCCAGCGGCCGGCAGCCGGGGCGGGTCCGCCTCCCAGCCGGATAACCCCTTCTTCAAAGCCCACGTGCATTCCCCAGAATTCACCGTCGAATCCCTGATAGAACACATAACCCGCGCGGCCGGTGTTACGGTTTTGACTGGCCAAAGGTGAGGTGCTGGGGGCTCCCGACACTCCCGGCTTCACCCAGCATTCGACCGTAAACGGCCCGCTGGGATTGAGGGTGGGGGTGTAGGGCACCTCCGCATTGCTCAACGGGGTGCCGGATGCCGGGAAATTCGCCGCGGCGTCCGGCGGGACAATATCCGGAACTCCGGCTATTCCGCGTTCCACGGTGGATGAATAAGTGCCGTCCAACCCGCCCGCGTAATCCTTCAGCACGGTGGAGGTGTCATTCATTCTCCAGTAGGCGGAGGGGCCGTCCGCGAGGACGTAACTGGAATAGTTGTCCGGCGGCGCGGAGAAATTGACGGTGAAGGGATCACTGGTGTCCGAACCCTGGGGATTGCTGACCGTCACCGTGTACTGTCCGGACATGGCGACTGTGGACTTGTCCAAAACCAGAGTGGGCGTGGTGGCGGTGGGGTTGCCTGCGATGTTGGCGCCGTTCAGTTTCCATTGATACGAGAGCGGGGCGGTGCCGGAGTTGGTGACCCGGAAGGAGGGAGCTCCTCCGGCCAGAACATTGGTGGTGCCGCCAGGCTGGCTGGTAATTTCCGGCGCGGTGACCGCCGTGCCGAATTTGAAACGGGTATTGTGAACCGCCATGGTGGTCGGCGACAGACTGTCGCCGTAAATAGCGAGCTCATCGATGGTCCCCCGCCAAGGGCTCAGGGGGGCTCCATCGCCGTCCAGACCAGCGGAGCCGATATTCGCGGTCAGTCCGGGAACGGCTCCGAAGCTGGCAAGCAGCTTGGTTCCGAGTGATTCCCCATCGACGTAGGCAGTCACGGAATAGACAGGGCCCTCCGCCCCGGCGACCGCCGAGAAAACAAAGCCCACATGGGCAAACCGGTTTTTGAGGGAAACCGGAACCGACCAGCTGACCGGCTGGGTCAATTGATCGTTGGTGCAGGAAATCGATCCCCCGTCCAAGGACGCCCTCAGCTGGTAATAAGCAGAGCCTCCCTCCCCGATGGAGAAGAGAGTGGCCTGCCCCACATTGGCATCGGGCTTCAAGTAAACGATGGCTTCAACGGTTCCGGTGCCATCCGTGAATTCGTAAGCCGCATTGGGGGCAAGGGAAACCTGCCCTTTTCCCGTGAATCTCAGGGCTCTTTGTCCCAGCGATCTGTCTGTGCGGCCGTCATAGGTGACGATCCCGGCTGCCGTTCCGTTCTGAGCCGGATTTTTGACATTGCTGAGAGTGGTCCCGCTGTCGCCATCGACTGGGAAGAACGCCAGCAGGGACGCCTCCGCCTGAACCTCGGTTCGGTAAGCGTTTGTATCCGCTGTTTTTTGAGGAATGACCGTCAGCACAGCGCTGCCGCTGGTGACCGTGACCCCGTCGCTGGTGATATCCGCGCTGTAGCTGGCACCATTGTCAGTGGCGGCGACGGAGGGGAGAATCAGGTCCGCGGTGGTGGCCCCGGGCACAGCGGCTCCGCCCAATTTCCACTGAAAGGTGGCCGTTTCATCATAGGCGATACCGATTTCGAAGGGGGACGCCCCACCCTCCCATACCGAAGTGGCGGCAGGCTGTGTCAAAATCTGGGGACCTGGCGCACGGGTCAGTAAATCAGATGGAAGGAACTTGCCGGCCTCAAAAGTGGAATACCGGATTTCATCCATGTAGCCATGGAAGGGATTTGCTGTGTCATTGCCGCCCCCCACGTAGGCGGGACCCACGGATGCTTTGTCAAAGCTGAGAGGATCGCCGGTGGCCACTCCATTTATATAAAGCTGAAGCGATCCGGCATCATTCACTGCCGCCACATGGGTCCACTTGGTTTTTGGAACTGTGACCGGCTGTGTCTCCTGGGAATTTCCCGCCTCGAAAGTGACCAGCCGGAGTTCGATGAGCTCCGGGGTCAGAACGACCTCAGGATTCTCCGGATCATATTCGGCGGGAATATATCTTGTCCGGAATGCGATGCCGGTGCCGCCCGCATTGTTGCCGGTGCTGGCGAACTGGGAGTTGACATTGTTCCCCATGCTCCCAGTGCCGAGAGGCAGAATCCAAGCCTCCAATGCATAATTGACAGCGGGAAAGGTCCAAGGATCCTGCCACATGGCGGAGTTCACCCGTCCATTCGGGCCGAACAGAGTGGAGATGGTGCTGGTCGGACCGGCAGCGCCGCCAAGAGGTCCGCCAGCGGGAAATGGCACCAGCGCAAAATCCAAAGTGCCGGTGTTTCCCGTGGAGAAAGCCATGTTGAAGGTGCGGTTGTTGCCACTGGAATCCACATACGGACTATTGGCCTCGCCCCCCCGGATCCAGGAATAAGGGGTCACCGCCGCTGTGGCGGAACTCCCGGCAAGCACTGCGAACGCGACTGCCAAAGACGGAACTGCATATTTTTGAACAGTATTCAGTGAAGGGAGTTTGCTGAAACGCCTGCGCGATAAGGGTGTCGAATGGGCTGGTATCATAATTTTAGGGTGGCTGGTCAAAACATGCCTCCGGCGGGCATGCCAAAAAACCAGGATAAAAACGCATCATTTTTGCGAATGCACCAAACTTTGCACCGATCAGGAATAAAAGCCCGATTAATATTTTTCGAATCTTTAAAAAGCAGCATTTTAAAATTATTTCCCCGCTTCAGCAGACTGTTTGATTATTAAAATCATCGGGATGCGCTCCAAGCGTGAAAATCAGCGCGGCGGAAGAGAGGCTTGGCGGGGGCCTGACTCACAAACGATGTCAAATTAATAATTCCGGTTGGCGCATTCGCATGAAAAATGTCACAGTGGAATGCTTCGGCCGTTGAGTGGAAAACACACTGTTGGATGAGTTTTTCCTGTCTTTCTGTCCCCTGATTTGCCGGCCGAATGATTTTTCCATCGGGGACGGTGGACTGCTAATTCCATCCCTCTCCATCAGCGGCAGTCCTTCCCACGGATTCTTTGGCCATAATTACCGTCCTTCCCGGCAATTGGAAAAAATGCTGCAGGGGGGATCCATGAACACAATGTCCTCAATTGATGGAGTCGCCACTTCTAAATCCAGGTAAGGTTTTGAGCTTTAATCTTTTTGCGACTGAAATATTCAAATGAGCGGTCCAGCCCCCGGAGGCAGGAATTTCTAACAGAATATTTTGCATTGTGCTCAAATTATTATTGTAAATACCCCCTGTTCCGCAACCCGCGAAGAATGCGTGTTCTATATTATTTTATAGACAAATGCGTGCTCCCCGCCACGATTTCCACAAATACACCGCTTTCCGAAGCTGCAAACGGGTCGAATACTCAAGCGACGCTTTCATATGAAATGACATTTGGAAACGGGCGCTGCAGGACGCCAAGGGTGCGGCGGGCATGGGCGGGTATCAGATGCGCGCCTAGATGGGCTGGCACCACCATATGGCCCTGGTCATGCTGGCCATGATCTTCATGCTCCGGGAGCGGGTGCTGCTGGCGAAGGAACTGCCCCTGCTGACCGCCGGGGATATCGTGTGGATGATCGAATATGGCCTCCGGCGTCCCCATGCAACGGAGGAGGAGTTTCAGAAAGCCTCGGCGCGCCGATACCGGAGACGGCAAACAGACATCGATTCCAAAAAAAGCCGCAGCCCTGTGACTTTGGAGGACATTTTATAACACAGTAAAACCAAGGAAGTCGGGCATTTGGAAAAGGGGTGCCGGCACTTAAACCTGAAGCCGGAGCCGGATAGCGGGCGCCGCCTTCCGGGGATTGGTGGTCAGCAGCTGATCGAAATCGCAGTCTTTAAAGCCTTTTTCCCGCAAGTCTGGCAGCAGTTTGGTGAACAGGGATCCGTCGGGCGCTTTGTTGCCGTTGCTGAAAAGCGCCAGTTTGTTGGCGGACGGGGCACCACCCTCCACGGACCAGCCGCCGGCGTGAGAGAGCAGCACCCGGTTGAGGGTGCCGGCATCGCGGTGGCCCACCATGAAGCTCAAAAAGCGGAGCACGTTGTGCGGTGCCAGGGAATAGCCGTCCAGGCTCACCCGGGCCCCGGGTTTGGCGGCTTCAATCTGTATGAGGCCGGGGTCATGCATAACATGGGCCCAGATGAGCGGATGGGGGCCCACCCTCCCTGCGCAGCAGCCGGATTTCGTCCAGGGCTGCCGCGTCGTCCGCGGTGTGGATGGCGATGGTCAGTCCGCTGGCCCGGTGCACACGGGCGCGGCCCAATTCCTCCGGGCGAATACGGCCGGAGACCGTCATGATGCGGTCTCCGCTCTCCGCCGCCTTTTCAGCGGCGGCATTTCCAGCAAGGCCCGCAGCGGCCATGGTGACGATGGCGGAGACAAACTGGCGGCGGTTCATGATGGTATCCGGTGGAAGTGGACCGGTTAATCACGCGGGGACTTCGGGCCGGTTTTTACGAACACCCCTGCCCTGCGGACCCCTCCTTCCTCCCGGCAGTCTGCCTTTCCCCCGGATGCAAAAACAGGCTCGGATTTTGGGATAGTCTTTTGACACTTCCCTCCTTAGGTAGTTTCTTGGCGGCACTGCCCAAAGAAACCCATGTCAGGCTCTGAATTCCGCACGGGCACCCCGGCGCCCTTCCCCTCCTCTCCGGAGACATTCCGCCCCCACACCGAAACGGCACCGCGGGAGAACCTTACGGAGGAGCATGACGGAAAAGTCCGCCGGCTGGAGGAGGAATTGGAGCGGACCCGCCGGCGGCTTTGTGAAATGGAGGAGAGGGAGAACCACCGCGCGGTGGTCGCAGAGGAACTGCAGGCGGGCCACGGGGATTTGAAAAGGCGCTTGGAGGAACTGGGCCGCGCCAACAGCGGACTGCGTCAGCTTATGGAGGCCACTGACGCGGCAACCTTGTTTGTGGACCGCGAGCTGCTCATCAGATGCAACACCCCCGGCGCCGCCGCGGTTCTCAGTCTGGATTCCGCCGGCCTGAGTTCAGGCCATCCGCTGCGGGAGGCAGTCCGGCAGCTGGATTATCCGGAAATTGAGGCTGATGCGCGTCGGGTGCTGGAAACCCGGGCTCCGGTGATACGGAAGGTGCAGGCCGGCGGGCGCTGGTATCTGGCCCGGTTTCAGTTCGGCGGCTGTGCGGAGGGGGACGGCAATGCCGGCGTGCTGCTGACGCTGACGGATATTACCGCACGTCATGCAATGGAGGAGGCGCTCCAGGTCTCCGAGGGGAAATACCGGACTCTTTTTGACTCCATTGACGAGGGCTTCTGCGTTATTGAGGTTCTCTTCGACGAAAAGGGCGTGGCCCACGATTACCGCTTTATCGAGGCCAACCCCGCTTTTGAAAAGCATACCGGCCTGAAAATGGAGACAACCCTGGGCCGGACGATGCGGGAACTGGCACCGGATCATGAGCCTCACTGGTATGAAATCTACGGTCATGTGGCCCTCACAGGAGAGCCTCGGCGTTTCGATCAGCCGGCGGAGGCGCTGGGCCGATATTATGATGTCTACGCCTTCCGGATGGGGAAACCGGAGGAGCGCCAAGTGGCGGTGCTCTTCAATGACATCACCGCCCGCAAGCAGGCCGAGAAGGCGGTGGCGGCGGACCTCCGCGCCATGCAGACGCTGAGGGAATTCGGCGCATTGGTGATTCCGCAAACAGAGATCGAGACGCTTTACGGGGCCATCAACGCCGCCGCCATGAAGCTCACGGGTGCGGACGCAGGCACCGTGCAGATTCTGGATGCTGCCACCCGTGAGCTGGTCCTGCTGGCCGCCCACGGGTTTCCGTCCGATTCCCCTCAGCGCTTCGGGCGGCTCGACGCCGCCAGCGCCACCTCGTGCGGCATGGCGCTGGCCTCCGGGAAGCGCACGGTGGTTGACTTCGATGACCCGGTCCTGAGCGATCCCAAGGGGGATCTGCGCTGGCATGTGGACGCCGGTTATCTTTCCGCCCAGTCCACTCCGCTGCTGACCCGCTCCGGCAGACCCCTCGGCATGATGTCCACTCACTGGCATACCCCGCACCGCCGGCTGACGGAGCAGGAGGGACGTCACTTTGACCTGCTGGCGAGGCAGGCGGCGGATCTGATCGAGCAGCGTCTGGCTTTCATGGAAATTCAGTCCGCGCGCCTGGAGGCGGAGACCGCAGGCCGCGCCAAGGACCATTTTCTGGCGGTTCTGAGTCATGAGCTGCGCACACCGCTTACCCCGGTGCTTATGGTCTTGGACGATCTGCTGTCGGAGACCGCGCTGCCGGAATCCATGCGTGGCATTCTGAGCATGGCCCACCGCAATGTGCTGCTGGAGGTGCAGCTGATCGACGATTTGCTGGACATGACACACATTACCCGCGGAAAAATGGAGTTCCGGCACCGTCCGATGGATGTGCATGAGTCCGTAAAAAAGGCGCTGGAGGTCTGCCAGCGGGACTTGGAAGCGAAAAACCACCGGGTGGAACTGAGCCCCGGAGCGGCGGTCTGTGAAATCGCGGGGGATGCCATGCGCCTGCAGCAGGTGTTCTGGAACCTCATCAAAAATGCCTGCAAATTCACGCCACCGGGCGGAAGCATCCGCATAACGTCACACAATCCCGAACCGGGCGTGATCGAGATCGATGTGGCCGACACCGGTGTCGGGCTGAAACCGGAGGTTCTGAAACACATCTTCGATCCCTTCATGCAGGCGGACAGCCAAGTAGCCCGGAGGTTCGGGGGACTGGGGCTGGGGCTGGCCATTTCCAGAGCCATCACCGAGGCCCACGGCGGCACTTTAAGCGTCAGGAGTGCGGGTATTGATCAGGGAGCGGTCTTCACCGTCACCCTGCCAGTTCTCCCCGCTGGGGAGCAATGATGGAGTTGGAAGACCGCTGCTCCCCTGCTCTTTCCCGGAATTTGAATCCCCGGGCAGTCCCAGCACCGCGCCCTCGTGCGCCCCGCGGACCAGGGCCGCATAACGCGCCAGCCAGCCGCCAGTCGTGACTTTGGAGGCCGGACGCCTCCAGAGAGACCGCCGGCGGGTCAGGGTCTCGTGATCCACCAGCAGCGTCAGCGTGCGGGCGGGAATGTCGACGGCGATGAGGTCGCCCTGCTTCACCAAGGCAATGGGACCGCCCTCCGCCGCCTCCGGACAGACGTGGCCGATGGCTCCCCCGCGGGTGGCTCCCGAGAACCGGCCGTCCGTGATCAGCGCCACGGATTCGCCCAGGCCCCGGCCGGCGATGGCGGCAGTGGGGGCCAGCATTTCCCGCATGCCGGGACCACCGCGCGGCCCCTCGTAACGGATGACCACGATATCCCCCGGCTGCACCTGTCCGATGCGGATGCCCGCAGTGGCCTCCTCCTCGGATTCAAAAACCACCGCCGGTCCCTGAAACTTCATCATCCCCGCAGCCACACCGGCGGCCTTCACCACCGCTCCCTCCGGAGCCAAGTTGCCAAACAGCACCGCCAGCCCGCCCTGGGAGGAGTACGGATTGTCCAGCGGACGGATCACTTCCGGATCCATCACTTCCGCCTCAGCCATGGACTCTCCCAGCGTGCGGCCGGTCACGGTGATGGTGTCCTTCTGAATGATGCCCGGCTTTCCCGACAAGGTTTTCAGAATGGCGTGGATCCCGCCCGCGCGGGCGATGTCCTCCATGTGGTGGAGCCCGGAGGGAGCGACTTTGCAGAGATGCGGCACCCGGGCCGAGATGTCATTGAAGTCCCCCATGTCCAGCGGCACGCCGGCCTCGCGGGCGATGGCCAAGGTGTGCAGGATGGTGTTGGACGATCCGCCCATAGCCATGTCCAGCGCCAAGGCGTTGGCGAAGGCGGCCGGAGTCAGGATATCAGAGGGCCGGATGTTCCGGCGGACCATCTCCATAATGGCCCGGCCCGCCGCCTCAAAGAGCCGGTCCCGCGCCGGATCGGTGGCCAGAATCGAGCCGTTCCCCGGCAGCGCCAAGCCCAGGGCCTCGCACAGGCAGTTCATGGAGTTTGCGGTGAACATGCCGGAGCACGAGCCGCAGGTGGGGCAGGCATGGCGCCCGATCTCCTCCAGACGGCTTTCGGTAATGAGCGAGGCCGACTGTTGCCCCACCGCCTCGAACACCGAGGCCAGATTCAGCGCCGTGCCGGTCACCGGATCACGCCCGGCCGCCATGGGGCCGCCGGAGACAAAGACAGTGGGAATATTCACGCGGGCGGCGGCCATCATCATGCCAGGCACGATTTTATCGCAGTTGGGGATGCAGACCACGCCGTCGAAGCAGTGCGCCCGCAGCATCGTCTCCACGCTGTCGGCGATTAGCTCCCGCGAGGCCAGGGAATACCGCATGCCGCCGTGACCCATGGCGATGCCGTCGTCCACGCCGATGGTGTTGAACTCGAACGGCACGCCGCCCGCAGCCCGCACCGCGGCGCGGACCTTCCGGCCCACCACATCGAGATGCGCGTGGCCGGGGATGATCTGCACAAAGGAATTGGCGATGGCGATGAAGGGTTTGTCCCAGTCGGCATCGGATTCGATGAGACCGGTGGCCCGCAGCAGACTGCGGTGCGGGGCGCGGTGAGGACCTTTTTTGATGGTGTCGCTGATGGGCATGGCAAATGCGGGTTTGGCTCCGCGGCGGCGGTTGAAGTGCCGGCGGTGGGGAAAAATGACTGCGTTTGCTCATGACAAAAATTCCCTTCCTGTCGTTCTGTGATACCGTTCCGGTATGGACTGCGACTGCACTTTGCGGGAACTGGAATGCTTCACGGCGGTGGCCGAGGAGTTGTCTTTCACCCGGGCGGCGCGGCGGCTGCATCTGGCCCAGCCACCGCTTTCGCGGCACATCAAGGCGCTGGAGGACCGGCTGGGAGTGCGGTTGTTCGAGCGCACATCAAAAGGCGCTTCCCTCACGGCGGCAGGCGGACGGTTCAAAGAGGAAACGCGGGGCATTCTGACCCAGCTGGCCCGCGCGGCGGACACCGCCAAACGTGCGGCGCACGGCGAACTGGCCCGGCTGCGTCTGGGATTTGTCAGCGCGGTGCTGACCTCGGAGCTGGTGGACAGCTTCCGCCGGTTCCGGGCGGAGCACGCCGCCGTCCAGATTCTGCTGCACGATCTGCCGCCCGCGGATCAGCTGCGGGAGATCGTCGCGGGATCGCTGGATGGCGGTTTTGTCGGAGTGCTGCCGCCGGGGGAGTCGCCCGGCATCCAGTTCACCCCATGGAGGCGGGAACCGCTGACCGCCTTTCTCCCGGCGGATCATCCGCTGGCCCGCCATCCCCGGCTGGCGCTGGCGGATTTGGCGCAGGAGCGTTTTGTCGCTGTGGCCGGAGAGGCCGCTCCCGCCTTTGCCGCCTTGGTCAGCAGGGCATGCCGCGCCGCCGGCTTCCGTCCCCGCGTGATTCTGGAATCCTCCCGCGCCCAGGCGGTGGCGGTCATGGTGGCCGCAGGCAGCGGCGTGGCCCTGCTGCCCCAAAGCCTGGCGCGCATCCCCGGCGAGGGCGTGGCCGTGATCCCCCTGAAAGAGGCCCCGGTCATTACCCACGTTTTCGCCCACGCCGCCGGAGAAACGCCGGACGGCCTGTGGCGATTCATCCGGATGCTGTGTTAGAGCGTTTTTCCGGATGCGCCTCAAAGCCGGGCTTGAATCATACAACGTCCATCCTGGCGGCTGAATTACTGTTTAAAATAACAGTTATACCCGAGCGGATGTGATTTTTCCGGATTTTGCCCCCGTCAAACCGGTTGCCAAATGAACACATCCCATGAGGGTGAATCGCCCACAGGGCCGTAACTGACAACTACCCGAATATGACTGAAGGACTGGATGATAAAATCGCCCGAGTAACGGCGGAACTCAACAAACTGAGACAGCAGAAACTGGAGGAGCTGAAACGCGTCATGCGCCAGCTGGAGGGCGCAGGTGACGGTGCCCCAACCCGGCAGGCCTACCGGAGATTCTCGGAGCAGGAAGTGAAGGAACTGCTGGAGAAAGCGGTGACGGAGGCCGGAGATGAGGGGGTCTCCGCCATGAAGGCGGCGGAAATCACTTCAATCCCCTATACACGCGTGCGGCCTCTCATGCCGAAGCTTTTTAAAAAGACCGGAGCAGGCAGGAGCACGCTCTATATCCTGAAACCCAAACGCGGAAAATAAGGCGCATCCCATTGGCGGACGCCGGTGTGACACGGAAAAGCATCTTCGCTCTCCTTCATCGTCGGCGCACCGGCGGCCTCATGGGTTCCCTGCCGCCGCCGCCAGGGTGACGGGCACCCTTTTCCATGGACACGGTCGGCGGGCCATCCATGGCGAGGCCCGGAATCATCCTGCGGGGTTGGAAATTCCTGTCAATGTGGACAGAATGCCAGCCTGGCTCCGGCGGGAGCCACCATCACTGCTTGTATTTTTCAGTCAGTTCCACCTTCAGGGCCGGATCAATAGACCAGGCATTGCCGAGGCGCTCCCGAATCGCGGGGAGATCGGATACGGGCAGCGAACCGAGCCACGCTGTGATCCCTCCGTCTCTGAATGCGGAGGTCACCGCCGCCACTCTGGTGGCGCGCTGGGTGCCGTCCGGAAGAGTTCACATCCAGTTTTGGGCATCGTCGGGGTCCACCGCGTTCCAGTTCTGAATCACCCGCTGCCGCACCTCATCCGCCACCTCCGGACGCAGTCCCGCAGTCCATTTCATACCCGCCGGGCCATCTCTCCGCACCAGATACCGGCCGGCCGTGACCAGCAGGGAGACCGGTGTCTGGGCGCCTTCCGGCGTTCCCAGCCAAGCCAGCGCCTCCCCCGGAGCTGCCGCCAGCCAGATAGCCAGCAGCGGCTTCCAGATCATCCCGGGCCCACTCCTTTACCATTTCGGAGGCGAAAACCCGCCTCCAATTATTGAAAATCCAGCAGCAGGGACGCGGTGCGGGCAGCTGCGCCGGCATGGCGGTCGAGCGCCGCCTTGCCCCGCGCGGCCATGGCGGCGGCCCGGTCCGGATTGTGCAGCATATCCCTCAGCGCCTCCGCCACCTGCTCCAGCGAGGCCACCTGACGAATGCCCCCGGCATCCGCCAGCAGATGCATCAGAGGGGTGAAGTTCTCCATGTGCGGCCCCGTCAGCACCGGCACGCCGGCGGCGATGGCCTCGGCGGGATTCTGCCCTCCATTGGCCAGAAAGCTTTTGCCGATGATCACCACTTGGGACAGCGCCTGCCAGTGCCGCAGCTCGCCGGTGGAGTCCACCACCAGCACATCCGGCGGGGCGTCTCCCGGCGGCAACGGCAGGGACCGCAGCGCCACGGTCAGCCCCGCCGCCTCCAGTCCCGCCCGGACTTCGGCCCGGCGCTCGGCATGGCGGGGGGCAATGAGAAATTTCACACTGGGAAATTCCCCCTTCAGACGCTGCCAGATTTCCCCCAGCGCCTGCTCCTCGCCGGCATGGGTGCTGGCGGCCAGCACCACGCGCGGCAGCACCCCGCTCCAGCAGGTTTTCAGGATTTCCCGGAATTCCTCCATGCAGGCCGGCGAGGCCTGTCCAGTGCCGGACTGATCGTATTTCACACTGCCGGTAACCCGGATACGGTCAGGCGGCACGCCGATGCCTGTCCACCGCGCCACGTCCTCCAGTTCCTGCACCATCACAGCATCCAGCATCCCGAACACAGGGGACGCCAGCTTCCGGAACCGGCGGTAGCGGCGTTCGGAACGCGGTGACAGCCGGGCATTCACCAGCCGCACCGGCACCCCGCAGGACCGGGCGGAGTGCACCAGATTCGGCCAAACCTCCGCCTCGACGAGGATGAACTGGACAGGCCGGATACGGCACAGAACCGACTTCACCACGGGAGGAAGATCCACGGGGGAATAGATGACGGTGAGGGAAGGCGGGGCCTTCTCCACGGCCACGGCGTAGCCGGTGGAAGTGGTCACGGACAGCACAATGGGCTGGTCCGGCCGCAGGCGCAGCAGCTGATCGATCAGTTTGCGCGCCACATTCACCTCCCCCACGCTGACGGCGTGGATCCACAGGCAGCGGCCCGCTCCGTCCGCCAGACGCTGCTTCTCCGGGCCTCGGAAAAACCCGAAGCGTTGCCAGAATTTGGATCCGTAGCCGCCCCGCCGGCGCATCTTCAGCACACTCGCCGGCAGCAGAATCAGCAGGACGAACGGCAGCAGCAGGTTATAAATGAGCAGAACCAGGCGCAGGGGCATCGGGCAGAGGGGACGGCGGGGATGGGGAAGCAGCAGCGGGCAGAGAGAACAGACGGACCGCCACATCGCCGTAACGGCGTTCGACAGCCAAATGCCACGGGCTGTCCGGGGGCGGAGGATGAGCGGCGCGCGCAAAAGATTCCAGGACAAAAATCCCGCCTGGCACCAGCAGACCGCGCAGGTCCGTGGACTCCAGCAGCAGGGCATCCCAGTCGCGGTCGGTCTTCTGCTTTTTGAAAGGCGGATCGGCGAAAATAAGATTGAACGCTCCCGCCCTGCCCTTCAGCCACGACTCCACCGGAGCCCCCGCCACCGTGCCGCCGCCCAGTCCGGCTTTTTTCAAATTCGCCGTGATCACCGGGCCCGCCGAGCGGTCGGACTCCACAAACACGCACGACTTCGCCCCCCGGCTCAGGCATTCCAGCCCGTATGATCCGCTGCCCGCGAACAGATCCAGCACCGCCGCTCCCTCCACCTCCTCCCCCAACATGGAGAACACCGCTTCCCGCACCCGGTCCGCTGTGGGCCGCAGAAGGGTTTTCGGCACTTGGATCGGTATCCCGCCTGCTGATCCGCTGATGATTCGCATGGCGGCACAGAACCCTTCGGACGGGGGTTGGAAAGACGGAATTTGGTCCAACGGTTGGCTTCTGGCGGCGGGGCCGGGTCTGTGCTTTGGTGCCCGGACCTGTCGTCCACCGCCCGGAATTCCCTCCCATGACCATTTTAGAACTCACCGCTAAAATCCGCCACTTCCGCGACGCCCGTGACTGGCAGCAGTTCCACAGCCCCAAAGATCTGGCGGTGGCTATTGTGGCCGAGGCCGGAGAACTGCTTCAGCCCTTTGTCTGGAAATCCGCCGATGAGTCCTGGGAGATTGCGCGCCGGAAGCGCTCCGAAATCTCCGATGAGGTCGCTGACGTGGGCATTCTGCTCTTTGAACTCGCCGACCAGCTGGGACTCGACCTCGCCCACGAAATGGCTGCCAAGCTGGAGCGCAACGAAATCCGGTATCCCGTCGAAAAAGCCAAGGGCTCCAATCTGAAATACAACGAACTGTGACAAACCTAATGATGTGACTGCGGGCTTAAAACGGGCATGCAGCTGTTGATCCTGCCTGCCTTCCGGTCTATTTCCAGTCTTTCCTCACTCAGCTTTTCCGCTTTTAATCGAATGACAGCCTCTCCATTTTTTTACCGGCGCTCTCTTTTACCTTGATGCGCCACTCTCCAGGACTCCAGTTTGCCGTGCTGAGCGCCACGGTGCTGACTTCCGCGCTGGGCGCGGCGTTCAGTTATTTCCAAGCCTGGCAAAGGACCCTGATTGGGCCGATGGCTGTGCTCCTTGGGCTGATCTGGGGTGGGCTCGGGATTGGAGCCATCCTGCGTGCCCGCCGTGGCGCTGGTGGCAGCGCATCCCGGACAGAAGGGAAAAGCACGTGAAAATCATGGGCAAACCCCATTCCCGACAGACACGGGAAACTATCAAATTTCAGCCGCCAACGCCTCTCTCCCGCCCGCGCTGGCTATTGACTTGAAGCCGGGCCGGCCTTCAACTGCGGGGCGTTATCCTGCCCCATGCCACTGACATTGTCCTCCGTGAGCGGTTCCTCTGTGGAAAACCGCGTTTACCACCACACCAGCCCGTTCACCTTCCGGTCCGGCCAGATGCTGCCGGGGTTCACGCTGGCTTACGAAATGTGGGGGGAGATGAACGCGGACCGGTCCAATGTGATCCTGCTGTTCCATGCCCTGTCCGGCAGCCAGCACGCATCGGGCTGGAATCCCGCCGTGCCGGACACGGGGATCCGCTGGACGGAGGACCTGCACCATGGATGGTGGACCGATTTCATCGGTCCCGGCAAGGCGCTGGACACCGGCAAATACTGCATCATCTGCGCCAACTTCATCGGCGGCTGCTACGGCTCCACCGGTCCCGCTTCGCAGAATCCCTCCACGGGAAATCCCTGGGGCAGTGCGTTTCCCCACGTCAGTGTTTCGGACATCGTGCGCACCCAGATACTGCTGCTGGACTCCCTGGGGGTGCAGACGCTGCATGCCGCCATAGGGCCGAGCATCGGAGGGCTCTGCGCCTTGGCGCTGTCGACCCAGTTTCCGGACCGTGTGCGGCTGATCGTCCAGATCGCCAGCGGATGTCAGACCACGGTGCTGAACCGCCTGTTTCTCTTTGAGCAGATTCTGGCCATCGAGAACGATCCCAACTTCAACGGCGGGGACTTCTACGGCGGGGCACCACCGCTCTACGGTCTGGCGCTGGCGCGCATGGTCAGCCACAAGAGCTTCGTCCACTTGGATGAAATCGAAAACCGCGCCCGCGGCGAGGTGAAGCAGCCCGGCGAGGGACTGGCCTGGTACCGGCTGCGCGACAACATCGAGAGCTACATGCTCCATCAGGGCAAAAAGTTCGTGACCCGGTTCGACGCCAACACCTACCTGCGGATCTGCGAGGCATGGAGCAGTTTTGACCCTGTGAAGGAGGGTCAGGCCCTGTCATGGAACGAACTGCTGGCCCCTGTGCGGAAGCACAACCACCACTACCTGGTGTTCAGCATTGACAGCGATTTCTGCTTCTACCCCGAGGAGCAGAGCGCTCTGGTGCGCCACCTGCGCGAGGCAGAGGTCAATGTCATGCACATTACCGTCCACTCGCTGAAGGGCCACGATTCCTTCCTCCTCGAGCCCCTGCTCTACACGCCGCATCTCGCCTACGCGCTGGAGGCCGCCCGGCCCGTGCCGGCCTGAATCCGGGGATTGGAACCCGTGCAGGCCACAACCCACCTTGGACAGAATCTTTACGCTTCCGCCCGGCGCACTTTTTTTCTGGGGAGGCCTTTGGGGAACCGCCGGAAAAAACAGTTCTGTTTCGCCCCTTGCCCACACGGATTTTCAGAGTAACCGGACAGCCATCCGGGTGTGGGGTTTAATCTTCGGCCCGCTGTTTTTCCTTTATGAAGATTGCTCTCGACGCCATGGGCGGTGATTTTGCTCCCGGCAATATGATCGCCGGTGCCCGCATGGCCCTGGCGGATTTCCCGCGGATCACCAAACTTTATCTGGTGGGGGACACCGCCACTCTGAAGACGGAAATGGAAAAGGCTGGTCTCCGGGATTCCCGCGCCGAAATCGTGCACGCATCGGAGATTGTGGCCATGACCGACAGCGCGGTGAAATCCATCCGCCAGAAAAAGGACAGCAGCATCGCCGTGGCCACCGATCTGGTGAAGCGCGGGGACGCCCAGGCCGTGGTCAGCGCCGGCCATACCGGGGCCGCCGTGGCCGCCGCCACCCTCAGGCTGCGGACACTGGAGGGCGTGGAGCGGGCCGGTATTCTGTCACCGTTTCCGAATCTCCACGGCACCTGCGGCCTGATCGATGCCGGGGCGAATGTGGACAGCCGGGCCATCCACCTGGTGCAGCATGCCATCATGGGCCATGTCTTCTCGAAGGCCGTTTACCAGATGCCCGACCCTGTCGTCGGTCTCATGAGCAATGGCGAGGAGGAGGGCAAGGGCAACGCTGTAAGCCAGGAGGTCTTCGAACGGCTCAAACAGGTGCGGGGCCTGAATTTCAAAGGCAACGTGGAGGGCCGCGACATTCTGAACATGCCCCTGCATGTGGCGGTCTGCGACGGTTTCACCGGCAACATCCTGCTCAAAGGCTGCGAGGGCACCGCCAAAGCCCTGCTGACGGTTCTCAAACAGCAGCTGACCGCCAGCCTGAGCCGCAAAATTCTGGCCGGGATGCTGAAACCCGCGCTTAAAGCGGCCGCCGCAAAACTTTCCTATGAAAGCTACGGCGGCAGTCCTCTGCTGGGCGTGAACGGCGCGGTCGTCATTGCCCATGGCTCCTCTTCCCCGCTGGCCATGCGCAATGCCCTGCGGGTCGCCACGGAGATGCTGCAGCACTCCGTGAATCCGCTCATTGAGCAGATGATCGCCGGTCAGTCGTGAGCGCCGCAAAGCTCCCCGTGGTTTTCCCAATACCCTGCGCCACCCTGACCGCGCCGGAAAGTTCGCCTTGCGGCCCGCGGCATCCGGTATTTCCGAATCCCTCCGCCATTTTTGTCCCGCCGCGCCCCGCGCCGACCCCACATGAGCCATTCGTCCCCTGAATCCCTCCCCTGCGTCATGACTATCGCCGGCACCGGCAGCTATGTCCCGGAGCGTGTCCTGACCAATGCGGACCTGGAAAAACTGGTGGACACCACGGACGATTGGATCTTCTCCCGCACCGGCATCCGGGAGCGCCGGATCGCCGCGCCGGAGGAGGCCACCAGCCACCTCGCCACCCACGCCGCCCGCCGGGCCATGGAAAATGCGGGGGTCACGGCGGAGCAGCTGGACCTCATCATCGTCGCCACCATTTCCCCGGACACTTTCTTTCCCTCCACTGCCTGCCATGTGCAGCGGAATCTGGGGGCGCTGAACGCCGTGGCCTTCGATATCTCCGCCGCCTGCGCGGGCTTCCTCTACGCCCTGCAGATCGCCCGCCACTTCATCAACAGCGGCAACCGCAAAACCGTCCTCATCATCGGCGCCGACAAGCTCAGTGGCATCACCAACTGGCAGGACCGCAACACCTGTGTCCTTTTTGGCGACGGAGCCGGAGCTGCTATTCTCCAAGCCCGCGACCCCACCGATCCCACCCCGCGCGGGGTGCTCTCCACTGTCATGGCCAGTGACGGCCGGCTTACCGATATTCTCAGCGTGCCGGGCGGCGGCTCCGCCATGCCCATCACTCCGGAGAATGCCGACCAGCGGCTGAACACCATCCACATGATGGGCCGCGAGGTTTTCAAAGCCGCCGTCAAGCACACCTGCGAAGCCTGTGAAACCGCCATCGCCCGGGCGGGGCTCAAGCCCGAGGACATCAGCCTTATGATTCCCCATCAGGCCAACGTCCGCATTGTGGACGCTATCTGCGAGCGCCTTAAACTGCCCCCGGAAAAGGCTTTTCTCAATCTCCATAAATACGGCAACACCTCCGGGGCCGCCATCGCCATCGCCCTTGATGAAGCCGCCCGCAGCGGACGCATGAAAAAAGGCGACAATATTCTTCTTGTGGCCTTCGGTGCCGGCTTCGCCTGGGCCGCCAGCATCATCCGCTGGTGAGGCACCGGCCTTGGCGGCGGCGGGAGTGTGACGGCCTGCTGTGGGGCATGGGAGAGGACTTTTGACCTGCTTTGCTGCCGTTGTCCGCCCAAAAGGGCAGGACTTGCCGCCTGTATTCAGCCCCACGGTTTGGTGACTTGAGAAGCTCCACCGCCGTACTGCGCACTAAGAGAATTTTCCCCAGGGGCAGACAGACACCGTAAAATGGGTTTCTGATCCGGCTGGGCAATCCGCAGATGCACCCGTCGCGGCCGGAAATTTATTTCTCATTACTTTCTCATTTCCTCAACGCTTGGAATGGACTAGGCTCTTTACCATTTCCTCACAAAATGAAGCGCCGATCCTTCCTTCCCCCACGGAAGGAAAGCCGCGCACTCCGGCTGCTCATAACTCCGCTGGTGGCCGCCGGCCTGATGACAGTGCCGGCGGAGGCCCGGATCAGCCACATCATCCATGTCAGCGTGGACGGACTGCGCGGGGATTTTCTGCGGGCCCTGGTCGAGGAGCGGGGCAGCCAGTATTTCGGTTTTTCCCGCCTGCAGCGGGAGGGCGCGGTGACTTACAATGCCCGCTGCGACTATTCGCACTCCATCACCATTCCCAACCATACTTCCATGCTCACCGGCCGGCCGGTGATTGCCGAAGCGCCGCTGCCTCCGGAAATCCAGCACGGCTACACCACCAACTACACCATCATCACGGACCTCCTCCAGGAGCAGGGCTCTCCGGTGGGCTACAAGGCCAGCACCTTCGACCGCGTGCATGACCGGGGCCTGCGCACCGCCCTGCTGCTCAGCAAGGAGAAAATGAGCATCTTTGCCCGCAGCTGGGGACCGGACCACGGGGCGCCGGACACGGATGGCGAGGACAACGGAAGGAATAAAATCGATCTGACAGCCATCCATGAGGGCAACACCGCGCCGCTGATCAACCGGCTGGTGACGGAGATGGACGGGAATTTCCCCGCCTACACCTTTCTGCACCTCTGCGATCCGGACTACGCCGGCCACGGATCCGGCTGGTCCTCCCAGAACTGGCGGACCGCGGTCAAGGGCGCGGACACCCAACTCAGCCTCATCCTCGCCGCTCTGGATGACCGCCCGGTCCTCAAGGCCTCCACAGCCCTCATCCTGTCGGCGGACCACGGAGGCGGAGTGCCGGACTACACACACCTTGATCCGGAGAAGATCGAGAACATCACCATCCCTCTAATCATCTGGGGTGCCGGCATTCCCGCCGGAGTGGACGCCCACACTCTTTTCAGCAATCGCACGGATCCCGGCCCGGAGCGCATCAGCAACACCAATCCCGATCAGCCGCTGCGCAACGGCGACACCGGCAACATCGCCATGGCCCTGCTGGGACTCCCGCCGGTGGAGGGGTCCTTCCACCGGCCGGTATTCGCACCCGGACTGGAAATTCTGCGTTACCTTCCGGGCCAGCCGGCGAATTCCGTCACGGTGCGCTGGCCTTTCTATCTCACTGGATGGCGGCTGCAGCGCAATGCCTCCCTCGACAGGGAGACCTGGGAGGATGTGCGGATATCGGGGGATGAATGCAGTCACACCGAACAGACACTCCCCGGCACCCGGCAGTTTTTCCGTCTGGTGCAGCCCAACTGAGTCCTGCGGCCCTGTCCTCTTATTCCAGACAGGCCATTGACCGGGCGGCGGAGGTTTTCCCTGCTCGGGAAATCCCGTGTCCGGCACGGACGGACAGGCGTATAACCGCTGGGGGCCGCTAAAACCCCCGGTTGCTTGACGGAAAATTCCGCAAAAAATCCGGACCTCACCACGCATTCGGATTACCCTTCCCCTCCGCACCCGCCACGCTGCTCCCACTCCATGAAAGAACCCCACTCCGCCCCCCCTCCGATCCCGGCTGTCATCCCCTCCACGCCTGACGCGGAATGGGGAGTCGAGGACTCGCTGGAGCTGTATGGCCTGCCGGCCTGGGGCAACGGCTACTTCAGCGGCAGCAAAACCGGCGAGGTCACCGTCCGGCTGCAGAACAACGGCGATTTCGCGGAGGTGTCCCTGCCCGAGATCATCCGCGGACTGGTCAAAAAGAACCGGGACTTCCACCTGCCCGCGCTCTTCCGTTTTCCCGATCTGCTTTACGCCCGCATCAAGGAACTCAACGAGACCTTCCGCGAGGAGATGCGCAACCAGGGCTACAAGGGTCGTTACCGCGGGGTGTATCCTATCAAGGTCAACCAGCAGCAGCAGGTGGTCAAGGAGGTCACCGAGTATGGCCGCCAATACCACCACGGCATGGAGGTCGGCTCGAAGCCGGAGCTTCTGGCCGCCCTGGCCTTCATGCACGACCGCGAGGCCCTGCTGATCTGCAACGGCTACAAGGACGCCGAGTTCATCGACCTCGCGCTCCAAGCCAAGCAGATGGGACTGAATGTGGTCCTCGTGCTGGAGATGCCGCCGGAGCTGGAGCTGGTCATGGAGCGCAGCAAAAAGCTGGGCATCGAGCCCACGCTGGGCATCCGCATCAAGCTCTCCACCAAGGGCAGCGGCCACTGGGCGGAGAGCGCCGGCGACCGCTCGCCCTTCGGCCTGAACTTTTCCCAGACCATCGCGGTGGTGGACCAGCTCAAGGCCATGGGCAAACTGAAGTGCCTGCGCATGCTGCACTATCATCAGGGCTCCCAGATTCCCAAGGTCTCCACCATCCGTCTCGCCGCCCAGGAGGCCGCGCGCGTTTACGTCAATCTGGTGAGGGAGGGCGCGCCCATGGGCCTGCTCAACCTCGGCGGCGGCCTGGCTGTGGACTACTCCGGCAGGAAGCACGCCGACGAGAACTCGATGAACTACACGCTCCGCGAATACAGCGCGGACCTCATTGAAGCGGTGCAGAAGGTCATGGACGAAGCCGGGGTGAACCATCCGGACATCGTTACGGAGTCCGGCCGCGCGGTGGTGGCCTACTACAGCGTGCTGGTCTTCGACATTCTGGATGTGAACCGCATGGCCAGCGACGAGCCGCTGCCCAAGCTGCCGCGCGGGGCCGGCGACACGCTGAAGTCCATGATGGAGGTCATCGAGCGGCTGGAGAGCACCAGCGCCCAGGAGTCCTACACGGACATTGTGTTTTACCGCGATGAACTGCTGACCCTTTTCCGCACCGGCCAGGTCTCCCTGCGCGAGCGGGCGCTGGGCGACCGGATTTACTGGCACGTGCTGACCCTTATCGCCCAACGCACCCGTGACGACACCAGCGAGGAGATGGCCGGTCTGCGCACACGGCTGGCGGACTTCTATTACGGGAATTTCTCCATGTTCCAGAGCCTGCCGGACGTCTGGGCCATTCAGCAGTTTTTCCCCACCGCTCCGCTGCACCGGCTCAACGAGCGCCCCACCCGCGAGGCGGTGGTGTCCGACGTCACCTGCGACTGCGAGGGCGTGCTCAACTGCTTCATCGGCGAGAACGGCAAACGGTCCGCCACCATCCCCCTGCACGCCCTGCGTCCCAATGAGGACTACATGATGGGTGTTTTCCTTGTCGGGGCCTATCAGGAAACCCTGGGCGACCTGCACAATCTCCTGGGCGATACCAGTGTGGTGACCGTCCGCCTCCGGAGCGGCAAAATCTCCTACAGCCGCCAGCTGGAGGGCGACAGCGCCGAGGAGGTGCTCTCCTATCTGGAGTATGTCCCCCGCGATCTCCTGAAGCGCTTCAAAACCCTTACGGACGATCCGGCCACGCTCAAAAAAGTCAGTGAGGAGCAGGCTTCCGCCATCTATAAAGCCTACCGCAAAAATCTGAAGTCCTACACCTACTTCAGCGGCTGAGAGGAACGGGCATGCCTGCGCGGGCGTGCCGGCCCGCCCCCGTCAATCCCGGCCTGGAAGTCTGAAAGGCGGGGTGGACATTCTGTTTTCCCCGGTCAACAGAATGCCAACCCTCCAATCCCTCCCTATGTGGACCCCCCAAGCTGAATTCACCGACATCCGTTACGAGACCAGTGCCGACGGCATCGCCAAAATCACCATCAACCGTCCGGAGGTCCGCAATGCCTTCCGGCCTTTGACAGTGCAGGAGCTGCTGCGGGCTTTTGACCTCGCTCACGAGGATCCGCAGGTCGGAGTCATCATTCTTACGGGTGAGGGAGACTTGGCATTCTGCTCCGGAGGGGATCAGAAAGTGCGCGGCCACGCCGGTTATGTGGGCAGCGACGGCGTGCCCCGGCTGAATGTGCTGGATCTTCAAAAGAAAATCCGCAGCATTCCAAAACCCGTCATCGCCATGGTGGCTGGCTACGCCATCGGCGGCGGGCATGTGCTGCACGTGGTCTGCGACCTGACTATCGCCGCCGACAACGCCCGTTTCGGCCAGACGGGGCCAAAGGTCGGCTCCTTTGACGGCGGTCTGGGCTCCAGCTATCTGGCCCGCATCGTCGGCCAGAAAAAGGCCCGCGAAATCTGGTATCTCTGCCGCCAGTATGACGCGCAGCAGGCGCTGGACATGGGGCTGGTGAACACCATCGTCCCGCTGGCGGAGCTGGAGACGGAGACCGTGAAATGGGCCCGCGAAATCCTTCAGCACAGCCCCTTGGCCCTGCGCTGCCTGAAGTCCGCGCTCAACGCCGACTGCGACGGCCAGATGGGCCTGCTGGATCTCGCCGGCAACGCCACGCTGCTTTATTACATGTCCGAGGAGGCCAAGGAGGGGAAAAACGCCTTTGTCGAAAAACGCGCTCCGGATTTCTCTAAGTTTCCGCGCGTGCCCTGAGCCGTTTTTCACCCTGTCGACAGCGACCTATAGCGGCTAGGCCGCCAACCGCGGGGATTGACAGGAATCTTTCCACTCTGGAAATCCGGCAGTGCGGTTTTTCCGCGTGACCTCACCGACGGAGCTGGCTATTCATGAATATCCCATCCTCCCTCCATGCCGCCAGACTCCGCCAGTGATCCGTCCGGGCCGACGGGCTCCTCCGCTCTTCACGATGTGGCGCCTCTCCCTGCTCCGGCGGAACGGGAACCGGAACCGGCGGCGCGGCGGCACCAGCGCATCCACGACCTGCCACAGGATGAGCGGCCCCGTGAGAAGATGTTGACCAACGGCCCCGGTGCCCTGACGGACGCCGAACTGCTGGCACTTTTCTTCCGGACCGGCACCAAGGGACTCAGCGCCATCGACATCGGCCGGCTGCTTCTGAAAAAATACGGCAGCCTGGCCGCTCTGAGCCGGCAGCATCCCACGGAGATCCAAAAACAGAAAGGCCTGGGGCCGGCCAAGGCCATGGATCTCGCCGCCGCTTTTGAACTGGGCAAACGCCTGGCCCGCCATGAGGCCGCGGTCCGGCCTCTGGACTGTCCGGAAAGCATCTGCGAACTCATCGGTCCGGAGATGCGCGCCGAGCCACTGGAGGTCTTGAAGGTCATTCTTCTCACCACCCGGAACACCCTGCTGGCGATCGAGGAAATCTCCCGTGGCGCTCTGACCGAAACACCTGCCCACCCGCGGGAAATCTTCCGCCCGGCGCTGATCCACGCCGCCGCCAGCATCGTGCTGGTGCATAACCATCCCTCAGGCGACCCCTCCCCCAGCGCCGCCGACCTCTCCATCACCCGCCACCTGCGGGACGCCGCCAGCCTGCTGCAGATCCACTTTCTCGACCATCTCATCATCGGCCACCGCACTCCTGTTTATCCTCAGGGATACTACAGCTTCCGGGAAGCCGGCGTGATCTGAAAAGACGCTGGGGAGACGCCTTCAATGGTTTGCCGTTGCCGATCCGGAGTGAATCGTCAAAACCGGATGGCCGTCTTTTTCTATAAAATTCGAAAGCCGCTCCACCGCTCACTCAGCCGGCAATACACCCCTCCCGTTTAAAAAATGCTCCGTCACCCCTCGGCCCTTATTGCCCCCACCGCCCGGCTTGCCGATGATGTCGAAGTCGGCGCTTTCGCCATTATCGAGGACGGCGTGGCGCTGGGACCAGGCTGCCGGGTTTTGCCTCACGCCCAAGTGCTGGCCGGGGTGGTCATGGGCACGGGCAATCTGGTGGACCGCGGAACCATCATCGGCGGCAATCCCCAGTCCCTCAACTTCGATCCCACCATCCACAGCGGAGTGCTCATCGGCGACGGCAACACCTTCCGCGAGCACGTCACCCTCCACCGCAGCATGCACCCCGGGGGCAATACAGTCATCGGCAGCCAGAACTTTTTCATGGCCGGCAGTCATGTGGGGCACGACAGTGTCATTGGTGACCGCAATGCCATCGCCAATGCGGTCCTGCTGGCCGGCCACGTCACGGTCGGCAACCGGTGCTTCCTCGGCGGCGGATCCGTCTATCATCAGTTCATCCGTGTGGGGGACATGGCCATGCTTCAGGGAAACAGCGCCTTTTCCTCCGATGTGCCGCCTTACTGCATCGGCCACAGCGTCAATCTGCTGACCGGCGTCAATATCATCGGTCTGCGCCGGTCCGGCTTCGATGCCCCCACACGCAGCGAAATCCGCCGCCTCTACACCACCGTCTTCCGCCATCCTCTCGGCCCCGTCAAAGGAGCCGCCGCCCTGCTGGAGGAGGGTGCCATCCTGTCGGAACCGGCCCGGCATTTTCTGACTTTTCTCACTCTGGCCGGTTCCCGCGGACTGGCCACACCGGGGGCGGCGGCCTGAGGATCAGGCTCCGCAGGTTCCATTTCCATGCACCTGCGGACGGTATCCGGATCCGGCAGTCCGCGATGGCCCTGTTGCCGGCGGCATCACCGCATCGTGATCATGGCATGGCGGGTGCTTTGAAGGGCATTGCACCGCGATGCCCGACCCTCCGCCCCACGGGAGCGCCCCCGCCCGATTTCCAGCACTCTGCGCCCTGGCCGCCGGGCTGCTGGTTTCGCTGCTGGCCGCGTTCCAGCTGCAGGCCAGCCAGAAACACGCGCTGGAGGAGGAGGTGCGGAGACTGGCCCAGGACCGCACGGAGGTTCTCCGTATGCAGCTGACCCGGTCCATGGAGGTTCTCCAGTCCGTGGCCTCGTTTTTCGATGCCCGCGGCACCGTGTCCCGCGCGGAGTTCCATACCTTTGTGGACCGCGCCCTCGCCCGTCAGCCGGAGCTTCAGGCCTTGGCTTGGGATGCCCGCGTTCCAAGCCCCGACCGCCCGGCCTGGGAGGCCCGTGCGCGCAGCGAGGGGTTTCCAGACTTTGTCTTCACGGAGGAGGCACGGGAGGGGGTGCGGGTTCCCGCCGCTGCCCGCGATGAGTATTTCCCAGTATTCTATGTCGAAAGCCTGACCAAAAACGCGCCGGCCTTCGGTTTCGATGTGGGTTCCGAACCCCGGCGCCGCACTGCCTTGGAGCAGGCCCGCGCCTCCGGCAATCCTGCCGCCACCGCTCCCATCCGGCTGGCGCAGGAATCGGGATCCCAGCGTGGCTTTATCGTCTTTTGCCCTCTCTATCAGAAGCTGGCCTCCACTGCGGAGGAGCGCCGTGCGGCCCTGACCGGGTTCGCCACCGCTGTCTTCCGGATCGGGGATCTGGTCGAGCTTTCCCTGCGTTCCATGAACGGCCACGGGGTGGCGCTGGCCATCCGGGATGAGGGCACCGGTGAGACCATTTATCATCAGGAGGCAGCACGGCTTTCCGGCCATCCCGCCTGGCATTCCACGCTGGAGGTCGCGGGCCGCCGCTGGTCACTGCATTTTGAGCCCACCACCGCCTTTCCGTCATCCCACGGCGGGTTGCTGCCGTGGATCGTGCCCGCAGCGGGTTTGGTCATCACCGGACTGCTGACCTCCTATCTCCGGAGCAGCGCCCGGCAGGCCGCGCGGCTTCAACGGTCCTATGCCGCCCTCAGCCGCGAGGTTGCGGTGCGCCAGCGGGCGGAGGCCGCCGCCGACAGCGCCAGCCGCGCCAAATCGGAGTTCCTGGCCAGCATGAGCCATGAGATCCGCACTCCGCTGCACGCCATTCTCGGTTACTCGCAGATTCTGGCGCAGGATGAAACCCTGCCGCCGTTTCACCGGGATGCCGTGACCACCATCCTCGGCAGCGGACGCCACCTGCTGCGGCTGATCGACGAAATTCTGGACCTGTCCAAAATCGACGCCGGGCGCATGGAGATCGCCGCCGGCGATTTTGACCTCGGCACCCTGCTGCGGGACCTTGCCGGCATGGTGCAGCCCTCCTGCGAGGAAAAGAATCTCGGCCTGCTCTGTGAAGCCCCCGCACGTCCTGCGGTGCTCCATGGAGATGAGGGCAAGCTGCGCCAGGTGCTGCTCAACCTGCTGGCCAATGCCGTGAAGTTCACGCAGCATGGGCGCATTCTGCTGAGCGCATCACCGGTTGGCGGCGGAGGTGATTCATGGGAATTCCAAGTGGTGGACACCGGCATCGGTATTCCCAAGGAGGCGCAGGCGAAAATTTTCGATCCCTTTCAGCAGGGACCCGGCTCCCGCCGGCACGGCGGCACCGGTCTGGGGCTGGCGATTGCCCGGCGGCAGGTGGAACTGATGGGCGGTCGTCTGACAGTGGAATCCACCCCCGGCACCGGCACCCGTTTCTCGTTCACACTGCCTCTTCCATCGGTGGCGGGCGGCGGTCATGCGGAGGAGGAGGCGGGTGGCATCCTTCGTCTTTCCCCCGGCCAGCAGGTGCGGGCGCTGGTGGTGGATGATATTGCGGAAAACCGGCACGTGCTGGCCACCATGCTGACCATGGTGGGCTGCGAGGTGGTGCTGGCGGAAAATGGCCGCCAGGCACTGGAGGCGGCGCGCGTCTCCCGTCCGGGCATTATCTTTCTTGATATGCGGATGCCGGATGCCGATGGTCTGGAAACCGCCCGCCGCCTGATGGAGACCTTCGGCGCCGCCACTCCCAAAATCGTGGCCACCTCCGCCTCCGCCCTGAGCCATGAGCGGGACCAGTGCCTGCTGGCCGGCTGCGATGATTTTGTCGCCAAGCCCTTCCGGGCCGAACGCATTCATGGCTGCCTGCGCCAATGGCTGGGCGTGGAGTTTGACCAGTCTCCGGGGCCGGCGGAGAGCCATCCGGCCATGGAGACCATTGACCTTCTCCAGCTTGTCCTGCCGGAGGACCTCTCGGCCCGCCTGGCCATGGCGGCGGAGCTGCACAGTGCCACGGTGCTGAAAAACTGCCTGCTTGAAGTCGGAAAACTGGGTCCCGCCGGGGAGCGCGTGGCGGCCCATCTGCGGACTTTTCTGGCCAGCTATGACATGAAAACCATCCAGCGGCTTGTCGCCCAAATCCCGGTCGCATGACTCCTCCCCGCATTCTCATCACCGACGACACCCCTGCCGGCCTGACGCTTCTCGCCAGCCTGCTGGAGCCGCATGGGTATGAAATCCTGACCGCCTCCAACGGTCGCGACGCCCTGCGGCTGGCGGCGCGCGCGAAGCCCGACCTCATGCTGCTGGATGTCGTGATGCCCGGCCACGACGGATTTTATGTCTGCCGCGAGCTGAAGGCGGAGACCGCCACCCGCGATATCCCCGTCATCTTCATCACCAGCCGTCGGGAAACGGAATTTGTGGTGCAGGGCTTCCGGCTGGGAGCCGTGGATTATATTGAGAAACCCTTCCAGGCTGAGGAGGTCCTGACCCGGGTCGCCACCCATCTGCGCCTCAGCCGGCTGACGCGGGACCTCCAGCAGCGCAATGCGGAGCTGGAGGAGGAGATCACCCGCCGCCGCGCCGCTGAGCAGGCGAAGGAAAAGGCTGACGAGCGGCTGGCGGTGCTCACCGCCCGCGAGGCCGTGCGCTGGGGTCTGGGGGGATTTGTAGGGGAAAGCCCGCACCTGAGCCGCATTCTGGAGGACATCACCCGGCTCCAGCCGTTTGGCAAAACAAGTGTCCTCATCACCGGCGAAAGCGGCACCGGCAAGGAACTGGTGGCCCGTGCCGTGCACCATCACAGTCCCCGCGCCGCCGGACCTTTCATCCCGGTCAACTGCGTGGCCATTCCCCCGGATCTCGCGGAGTCCCTGTTCTTCGGCCACACCAAGGGAGCCTTCACCGGCGCCACCGCCGACCGTAAAGGCTGGTTCGAACTGGCGGACGGCGGCACGCTTTTCCTGGATGAGATCGGCGACATGCCCGCCGCTCTTCAGGCCAAGCTGCTGCGGGTGCTGGAGGATGGCGAGGTCACCCCGCTCGGCTCATCCGGTCCGCGCAGGGTGGATGCCCGCGTGATCAGCGCCACCAATGCCGACCTGCCCGCCAAAATCGCCTCCGGCGATTTCCGTCAGGATCTTTACTTCCGCCTCGCCCGTTTCAGCATCACCACCCCGCCCCTGCGCGACCGCCCGGAGGACCTGCCGCACTTGGCGTCCCACTTCCTCTCGCTCTTCGCCTCCGAGATGGGGCTTGCCGCCCCTGTGCTCACCCCTGAAGCCCTGAACTCCCTGAGCCATCATCCCTGGCCGGGCAATGTGCGGGAACTGAAAAACGTCATGGAGCGCGCCCTTATCCTCAGCGGCGGCGTTCCCATCCAGCGCAGCCATCTCCAGCTGTTTCCCGCGCCGGCTCTTTATTCCGGCACGGTCTCCTGCATATCCTCTGCGACGGTGCCGTCCCCGGCGGTGAAAGCCATCCTCCTGCCCAACACTGCTTCCCTTCCCTCCTCCCCAGCTTCGCCCGCCGCCATCATCGCCGATCTTCCCCTGAACCTTGAAGCCGCCGAGCACGCCCTTATCCTGCGCGCCTTGGAGCAGACCCACGGCAACGTCGCCGAAGCCGCCCGACTCCTCGACATCAACCGCAGCCGCATTTACCGCAAATTCCCCCAGGTTGGGAAGGCGTGATTTGCCGGTGCGCAGCGCGGGAATTACATTTTCCAACACAGGACGGGCCCCTTTGGTTGCATTCCTCAAGTCATCCGGTTAGGAATTGAAATGGGGTTATCCTTTGATTCCGAAATAACCCAATCCATTCTCAGAGCCCTTCCGGGAGCCGGCGCATTGCTGGTGCTGGGTTTGCTGTCATGGTTTGCCCGTCGGGAATCCCTGAGGAACGCAGGACAAAAAGTGTTTGAATACACCACCGCCATAAAAATTCCGGCAGCGTTGTTCCTGCTGACACTGTGCGGAGTGGTTGTGTTTGTCGAGGCGCCATGGGAGGCGCGGGATGCCGGATTGGGTGTTATTATGGGGCTGGTCATGAATGGAATGGCGCTTGCCCTTTATTTTGAAGTGTTTTTTGTCCGGATCACTTGGGATTCGGAGAATATTTATACCCATTCCCCATGGCGGCGGAGCCGGGTTGTCCCATTCGCCGCTGTGAAGTCCTGGGACGTCTCGCATGCGATGCAGTGGCACCGGATCCATACCGAAGGGCATGGAACCATCCGCCTTCCTTTTCTGGGACGCGGGGCCGATCAACTGTTGGCGGACCTGCGGTTCGCTGGTCAATTCCGCGGATTGGACTCCTGACGCCGTGCCCGTTTTCCATATGGGGAAAAGGGACTGCTATGCTTCCTCCGCCGCAAGTGGCCGTCATTCAGCGCCGGGCCAGAATAAAAAGCATCGAAGCCGCCAGAGAGCAGCAGGCGCGGACGTGGTTCCATTTCACCCACTCCGACACATAGACCGGCCAGAAGTGCGCTGCCGCGGCGGCGGCTGGATCGTGGGCGGCCAGCCGGTTGTTGAGAGGGACATTGAGGCCTGCTGTCACGCCGAAGACTCCAGCCAGGTAAAGCAGGCAGGCAGTCAGGAGGAGAGGTGTGTTCAGCGGTGCTTTTCCCCACACCGCCGTCACCACAAGGGCGGCTGACACCAAGGCCGTCCCCATGAATGCGGACAGAAACAGCGGGTTCAGAATGTCCCGATTGATGGTCTGCATGGTGCGGATGCCATGCTCCACCGGCTGCCGGGCGAGGGCCTTCATCAAAAAGTTGGAGAAGGCGAACAGCAGGCCGCCAATCAGCCCGCAGCCGACGGCGGCAAAAACCACGAGTCCGGAAACCAGGGCGGGTGGGGGGTTCATAGGTGGAGAGCAATAGGAGCGGCGGGGAGTGGGAGATCCCTGCTCCGCCGTGAGCTGTTGGGCGGAGGATGGATCAGGGACAACCAGCGGTGGCCCGCGGAGAGCCAAGGCGGACGGACGGCACCACGGTCATTCTGGCTCCGCGAAGGACCGCACTCAAATTGATTTTCCAAGTCCTGTTCTCCGCTCCCGGCCAATAAGCGGGCCGGAAAGTGCCGCAAGTGTTGCAGGGCGGAACACCCGCAACACCTGACGGCAAAGCGGAGCAACCTTCATTTAAAAGTGTATTCCTTTGATTATCAATATCTTGCAACTGTAAAAACCTATTTGGCACGAGCGGTGCGATGCCGGGAGGCCACCATCCAAACCACATGAACATACTGAAGCTTTCATCCCTTCCCCTGCTGGCCGCCGCGATCGGGCTTTCCGCTCCCGCAGCCGCCCAGGCGGGCACCGCGCCGGCCCCGGCGGCACCGCCGCCGGTGATGACCATGCCAGAGTCCGATCCTTGGGCGCATGTGCTGCTGCAGCTCGATTTTTCCGACCACTACATCACGCCGCGGGGCCTGAATGTGGAGAACAAGGGCCTCGTCTTCCAGCCCCTGCTGCTGGTGTTCTGGGATCTTTACTCCAACGAGTCGGGCTTTCTGAAGGACGTCAGCCTGACCACCGGGGTCTGGAGCTCCATCCACAGTGAGAAATCCGGGGCGGATCCCGGCCACTGGAATGAATACGATCCCATCCTTGGCCTGACCTTCAAATTCGCCGGCAACTGGAAGCTGGACACGACCCTCACGCAGTTCGAGAGCATGGTGGACTCCTACCCCACCTCCACCCACTTCGAGGCCAAACTGTCCTACGACGACTCCCCCCTGTGGGGCAGTGTCTTCTCAATGAACCCTTTTGTGGCCTACTGGCAGGAGCTGGATGAGAAGGCCACGGTGGTCTTCAACAACGCCACTTCGGACCAGAGCTATTATTTCACGCTTGGCGTCAATCCCACCATCAAGCTGGATGCGGTGAAGTTCGAGTTTCCGACTTATATCAACCTGGTCGGCAGCGACTTCTATCAGAAATTCGACGGCTCGGACGGCGGCTCCGGACTGGCGGTGTTCAGCACCGGGCTGAAGGCCACCGTGCCGCTCAAATTCATCCCTAAATCCGCCGGCTTCTGGTCCATCTATGCCGGAGTGAAATACTACCGCCTCGAAAACGACGGACTGCTGGACGGCAATATGGTCCTGACACCGCAGGAGCATAAAAAGGATCTCGTCCAGTTCTCGGGCGGCCTTTCCATCTTCTTCTAGGCCTGCGTTCTGCTTCTTCAAACAGAACTGCCGCAAGTCTAAACCGCGCCCTGCCGCACCGCGTCCTTTCCTGCCCGCCATGGAAATCACTGTCTCCTCCTCCGACCTTACCGCCTCCATTGAAGCCGAGCCTTATCCCTTTGAACTGGTGAAGCGGAAATGCGCGCTGCTGATCATCGACATGCAGCGCGATTTTTTGGAGCCTGACGGATTCGGGGAGATGCTGGGCAATGATGTCTCCCAACTCCGCCGCACCATCGAACCCAACCGGCTGCTGCTGGACGCCTGGCGGGCCGCCGGGCTGACCGTGATCCATACCCGCGAAGGCCACCGCCCGGATCTAAGCGATCTGCCCCCCGCCAAGAAGGTGCGCGGCCGCGGCGTCAAGACCATCGGCGACCCAGGTCCCATGGGCCGGATCCTGATCCGCGGCGAGGCCGGGCACGACATCATCCCGGAGCTGTATCCGCTGCCTGCGGAACCCGTGATCGACAAGCCCGGCAAAGGCGCGTTCTTCGCCACCGACCTGCACGCCATCCTGCAGAACCGTGGCCTCACCCAGCTCGTGGTCACCGGTGTGACCACCGAGGTCTGTGTCAACACCACCGTCCGCGAGGCCAATGACCGCGGTTATGACTGCCTCATTCCCGAGGACTGTGTGGGCTCCTACTTTCCGGAATTCCAGGAGATGGGGCTGAAAATGATCAAAGCCCAAGGGGGCATTTTCGGCTGGGTCACCCACTCCTCCAAAATTCTCGCCGTCCTCGGCTGACCCCCCTTCATACGCCAAATCCTCACTGAACAGCCGGCCAGGCATGCAAAGCCCGGCCGGCCCTGACAAAATTAAAGTCAATCACCATCCACCATGATCCCAACCGCCACCAAACCCAAACTCTGGGTGCCCGGAGACTGGAATGCCTTCTTCGGATTCGGGACCAATATTCTGGTCAACCTGCTCACCCTGACAGCGCTGCTGCGCTTTGTGCTCAAAATGCCGGACGACCTCGTCTTCGGCAGAATCCTGCCCGCCGTGGGCCTGATGCTCTGCCTGTCCACGATGTATTACGCGTGGCTGGCCTACCGTTTGGCCAAAAAGACGGGCCGCACGGATGTCTGCGCCCTGCCTTCGGGCATCAGCGTGCCGCACATGTTCATTGTGGTCTTTGTGATCATGATGCCGATCACCCTCAAAACAGGGGATCCCATCAAAGGCTGGGAGGCCGGGCTCACCTGGGTGTTCATCCAGAGCTTTGTGCTCATGATCGGTGGTTTCGCCGGGAATATAATCCGTAAAATCACGCCCCGTGCCGCCCTGCTGGGCACACTGGCCGGCGTCTCCATCACTTTTATTTCCATGAAGCCGGCGCTGGAGATGTTCATGACCCCGGTCATCGGCCTCACCTGTTTCGCCATCATCCTGCTCAGCTGGTTCGGCGGGGTGAAATACCGGGGCATTCCCGCGGGTCTGGTGGCCATCGCGGCGGGCACGCTCATCGCTTGGGGCTCCACGGCGCTGGGCTTCAACTTCGGCGGCATGACGGTGGAGGGACTCACCAAATCCGTGGCCAACTTCGGCTTCAGCATCCCGGTCCCGGCCCATACCCATGTCTTCGGCGGGTTTGAGTTCCTGGGCATTCTCCTCGTCACCGCCATCCCCTTCGGAATCTACGATCTGGTGGAGGCCATCGACAATGTGGAGAGCGCGGAGGTGGCCGGCGACTCCTATCCCACCACCCGCGTGCTGACTGCCGACGGCGTGGTCAGCCTGATCGGCTGCCTGATGGGCAATCCCTTTATCAACGCTGTTTACATCGGCCATCCCGGCTGGAAAGCCATGGGAGGCCGCATCGGCTACTCCGCCGCCACCGGCGTCTTTGTCATCCTGCTTTGCTGGTTCGGCGTTATCTCCGTCATGCTGGCGCTGGTCCCCACCGTGGCCATCCTGCCCATCCTGCTTTATATCGGCATGCTGATCGGCTCCCAGGCCTTTCAGGAGACGCCCAAAGCCCACGCTCCGGCGATCATTCTGGGACTGGCGCCGCACATCGCCGCGTGGGCCATCACCCAGATCAATGGCTCCCTGGCCGCCGCCGGCACCGTGCTGCCTGCCCTGACTCCGGAAGCCAAAGAGAAGCTCATCGGCGCCATGAGGAACGAGGGGGTGCTCTATCACGGGCTGGAGGTGCTGGGCGGGGGAGCCATCCTCGGCGGTCTCGTTCTCACCGCCATCGCCGTGCATGTGATTGACCGCTCGTTCATGAAAGCCGCGCTGTTTTCCCTGGCGGGGGGTGTGATGACCTTCTTCGGTCTAATGCACGGCGAACGCATCGGGGTGGCCATGTCGCCGGTGATGGCGGTCAGCTACCTCGCGGTCGCGGCGGTGCTGATCGGCGCGGCGAAGCTCTGCAACATTGTGCCCCGGCCCGCCACCGCGCCGGAACATGACGGCCATGCCGCATCCGGTCCCCTTTCGGAGGCAGCGGTCTGAATCCATTTGGGTTGGTATATCAAAAAACAGGCAGGAAGCGGCCCGCTGCCCACGGTGGCGGACCGCTTCCTGCTTCCAGCCTGCAAATCACCTCCGGCTCCCGGTTATCCATCATCCTGGCATTCGCTCTCTTTATTTTCCCAACCCTCCGTTATGCCCCACGTTGACGCTGATCCTTATCCCTGGCCTTGGAATGGCGACCTCCACCCAGGGAACACCGCCTTCCTGGTGATCGACATGCAGACCGACTTCTGCGGCCCCGGCGGTTATGTGGACCGCATGGGCTATGATCTGTCGCTGACCCGCGCGCCCATCGGTCCCATCCGGCAGGTGTTCGAGGCCGCACGGCCTCTGGGCTACCACATCATGCACACCCGCGAGGGACACCGCCCGGACCTTTCCGATCTGCCGGAGAACAAGCGCTGGCGCTCCCAGCGAATCGGGGCCGGCATCGGGGATGCCGGACCCTGCGGGCGCATCCTGATCCGCGGGGAGCCCGGCTGGGACATCATTCCGGAACTGTATCCGCTGCCCGGCGAGGCTATCATCGACAAGCCGGGCAAAGGATCCTTCTACGCCACGGATCTGGATCTGGTCCTGTGCCGCAAGGGCGTCCGGAACATCGTCCTCGCCGGCATCACCACGGATGTCTGCGTGCACACCACCATGCGCGAGGCCAATGACCGCGGCTACGAGTGCCTGATGCTCTCCGACTGCACGGGTGCCACGGATCACGGCAACCATCTTGCGGCTTTGAAAATGATCAAAATGCAGGGAGGGGTTTTTGGGGCAGTCAGTGATTCCGCCGCTTTCATCAAGGCCATCACGGCCTGACGCCGCCTCCCGCCGCCTGTTGTGAATTCCTCTGCCCCCCCCTCTTCCCCGGCCAACTCTGTTCCCCCTGTCCTTGAAGTGCCGGACCTGCTCCGGCTGGCGGAAAATCCGGATCGTCTGGCTTGGCAGCCTTTTCGTGAAGGCGTGGAAATCCACCGCCTTTACGGCGATGGGGTGACCGGCCCCTCCGCGGCCCTGCTGCGTTATGCCAAGGCGGGCCGCGTGCCCCGGCATTTTCATGAGGGCTACGAGCATATTCTCGTCCTCGCCGGCAGCCAGCGGGACGAGCACGGCCCACTGCCCCCCGGCACCCTGCGCATCCACCCGCCCGGCACCAGTCACGAGGTTTTCAGCGAGGCCGGCTGCCTGGTGCTGGCCATTTACGAAAAACCGGTGCATTTTGAGTGAATCTTAAGCTCGGTCACCGGTGCCGCTGAGGGCCTTGCAGCCGCGCTGCAGGCCGACTATATTCGAGCCATGCTCACTATCCTTGAAGAACCGGGCCTGCTCACCAGCGCCGTGCCGGTGAGTGTGGTTTGCTATGAGAAAATGAGTGAACTGGGTTTGGTTGACGAGGGCACAGAACTCATCCGCGGGGTGATTTTTGAAAAAATGAGTAAATCGCCGCTGCACTTTTTTATGGTCGATCTGATGGCCGAAATTCTCAGGCGCGGGTTGCCACCGGATCTGATGGTGCGTGTTGAATCCTCTTTGCGTCTGGCCGACTCCTGCCCGGAGCCTGATCTTTGTGTGGTGCCGGGACCGCGTGACCTTTATGCCATCCACCATCCACGGACGGCTTTGCTGGTGATTGAGGTGGCCATTTCCTCCGAAGCCCTGGACCGTGCAAAGGCTGCCATTTACGCCGAAGCCAAAGTCGGGGAATACTGGATTGTGATGCCTCAGCGCCGGGCGATTGAACGCTTCACGCATCCTCAGGATGGCGTTTACACCCGGCAGCACACCATCGAATCCAGTGAAGTGGCGATTTCCATGACCGTGCCCGGATTCAGTGTGACCTTGGACAGGCTGCTGCCGAAGCCCTGAAATTCCTCAAGCCGCATTCCTGCTGGCCGGCAGTCACCGGGCAATGATCCGCGCACCGCGCTTCCAGGTGAAATAGGAGTACACCCACTGGACAACCACGGCGATGCGGTTGCGGAAGCCCACCAGAAACAGCAGGTGGATAAACAGCCACATCAGCCAGGCCACCCATCCGCGGAACTTCATGCCGAAGGCATCGGCCACGGCGCTGCTGCGGCCGATGGTGGCCATATTCCCCTTGTCCAGATAGCCAAAGGCTGCCCGCTGGTGGGCTCCATCGAACATCCGGCGGTGCCGCAGCTCAGCATCGATCACCTTGGCCACATGCCGGCCCATCTGCGTGGCCGCGGGCGCGACTCCCGGCACCCGGACCTTGTTTTTATCCGTCAGGCTGACCAGATCACCGATAGCGAAAACCTCCGGATGCCCCGGCAGACTGCAGTCCGCCTCCACCTGAATACGCCCGCCGCGGTCCACCGGGACCCCCAGCGTTCCGGTGAGGGACTGCGCCTCCACCCCTGCGGCCCAGATAATGTTCTCCGCTCGGATCTCCTCACCGTCCAGCTGCACCAGCGCGGGACCGATATCCTTCACCATGGTGCTCAGACGGACCTGCACGCCCATCTTCCTCAGACGCTCCGCCGCATAGGCGGAAAGGCTTTCCGGAAAGGTGGCCAGCAGCCGCGGTCCGGCCTCGATCAGAATCACCTTTGCCTGCTCCGGCCGGATACGGCGGAAATCCTCCGCCAGCACCTTGCCGGAAAGCTCCGCCAGCGCGCCCGCCATCTCCACCCCCGTCGGCCCCCCACCCACCACCACCATGGTCATCAGCCGCTTCCGCTCCCTGTCATCCGTGGAGATCTCCGCACGTTCAAAAGCCCGCAGCACCCGCGACCGGATCTGCGTGGCGTCCTCCAGACTTTTCAGGCCGGGCGCGTGCTCCTCCCATTCATGGTGGCCGAAATAACCGGTTTTGGCCCCCATGGCCAGCACCAGGTAATCATACTCCAGCACCTGCCCCCCCAGCGTCACCTTTTTGGCCGCGAGGTCGAAGGCATGGGCCTCCTCCATCAGCACCGTGACATTCGGCTGATTGCGCACCAGGGAGCGGATCGGTTGAGCGATCTCCGGAGCGGAAAGCCCCGCCGTGGCCACCTGATACAGCAGCGGCTGAAAGAGGTGATGGTTCCGCCGGTCCACCAGAGTCACCGCAAACGACGGATCCCGCAGGTTACGTGCGCACTCCAAACCTCCAAATCCACCACCGATGATCACCACTCTGACAGGCTGCCGGGCTTCTGATTCCTTTTTCATGCACTGCTTTCCTAACCTTCACTGCCTCATCCCGCAAGCGTTCCTGGAGATGGAGCCTGAAATTGACTGAGTTGAACGGGGAACGGCCGCGGCCACCCGCCGGACCATGCCATCCGTGTGAAAAGCGCTCTCCGCAGGGGCAGGAAAAAGCGGTGGAGCGCGCTGCGGGGGTGTGATATGAAGGCGCGCATGAAATTTGCCCCCGCTCTCCCAAGGCTCCTCTGCGCGGCTCTGCTGACCGCCAGCGCTCTCGGTTTTTCCAGCTGCAGCACCATTCCTAAAATCACCCACGCCCGCAACAAGACCTCGGACACCTTTGATCCGCCCGCCCATCGCCCCAAAGATCCCAATGCCGTGGTGCTGAAGGTCTCCACCGGTGCCCAGCGCGTCTATGTGGTGGAGAACGGCCGGGTGCTGCTGGCCACTCCCTGCTCCGTGGGCACGGCCAAGGACCCCACCCCGCGCGGCAATTTCCGCCTGACCTATAAAAACGCCACCCGCCGCCGTGCCAGCCAGCCGGATGCCGGCTATCCCATGCCCTACTGGATGGAGTGGAAACCGGCCTATGGAATGCACTGGGGCTTTGTGAAGCCCTATCCCTGCACCCACGGGTGCATCCGCCTGCCCATGAAGTCAGCCGCCAAGATTTTCGCCATGACGAAGACGGGCACTCCCCTGCTGATCGCCACCTCCCACCCCGAGGACGCCACTGCGGGACGCAACCTTCCCGTGCTGGATGACGGCCCTCTGCCGAACCCTCCCAAATCCTACCTGCTGAGCCCCCAGTTCTTTGCGGACGCCCAGTATAAAGGTAAAATGTTCGTGGATTGAAAAGCCGCCGGCCGGCTCCCGCTGCTCTTCCGCAGTTGCCGTTTTAATCTCCCCATATTCAACACAGCATTGGGCCGTCCCGCCAAAGCGGGACGGCCCAATCTCTTTTTCCGGAACGCTCATTGTTTCCGCAAATCCCCTGGACTGCGCCGCTTCCTCCCCGGAAAATACTTTCCAGCCCCGTCCGTCCGCCTCCTCCCTTCCTGTTCCAGCCCCATGTCCACTCCTCCCATTCCCGCCGCCAAGCCCCGCAAGGTGAATGTGCGCACTCCCGAAGTCATGGCCCGCGTGCAGGAGCAGGTGGAGACCCATTACCGCTCCACCATCGTGGAGCGGGTGCGGCAGGCCGGCGGCGTCATCACGGTGGGCAACACCACCATTCGGCTGGCGCGGCAGTTCGGGTTCTGCTACGGCGTGGAGCGGGCCATTGATCTGGCCTATGCCGCCCGCAAGGTTTTTGGCGATCAGCGCCTGTTTCTGCTGGGGGAGATCATCCACAACCCGGAGGTCAACCGGCAACTCAGCGACATGAGCATTCTCATGCTGCACAACCCGCCGACGGAGCAGGAATTCGAGGATCTGCAGCCCGATGACATTGTCATCATCCCGGCCTTCGGTGCCACCACCGCCATCATGCAGCGCATCAACGAGCGCGGCTGCCGCACGGTGGACACCACCTGCGGCGATGTTATGAGCGTCTGGCGGCGTGTGAGGGAATACGCCCGCCGGGGCCTGACCTCCATCATCCATGGCAAAGCCGCCCATGAGGAGACCCGCGCCACCGCCTCCCGCGCCCAGGGGGACGACGGCATGGGGAACTACCTTATCATCCTGACTTTGTCCGATGCCGACGCCGTCTGTGAGTATATCCGTCACGGCGGGGAGAAGGAGGCGTTTCTGAAGCGTTTCAATGGAGCCTGGAGCCCCGGCTTTGACCCGGATGTGCATCTGCGGCGCATCGGCGTGGCCAATCAGACCACCATGTTGAAAAGCGAAACCGAAGAGCTCCAGAGCCGTCTGCGGCAAGCCATCACCGACCGCGACGGCACCGACCTGGCTCTGGAGAATTTCTCGGTCTTCGACACCATCTGCGGAGCCACCCAGGAGCGCCAGGACGCCCTCTATGAAATGCTCAAGCAGCCCATGGATCTGCTGCTGGTCGTCGGCGGCTACAATTCCTCCAACACCACCCACCTGGTTGAGATTGCGCAGGAATACCTGCCCACCTTTTTCATCAAGGACTCCAGCTGCCTGAAATCACTGGAGGAGATTGTTCACTTCGATCTCCACAGCCGACACGAGCAGAACACCGCAAACTATTCCAGCGTTCTGCTCGGCAGCGGTCCCGTGACCATCGGTATCACCGCCGGTGCCTCCTGCCCCAACAACCTGATCGAGGAGACCATCCTGCGCCTCTTCAGCCTCCGCGGCATTCCCGCGGAGCAGGTGCTGGCAGCCTGACTGGACTGACCCGCCCGCCGAGCACCCCCGGTGGCATTTTCAGGCTTCAGGGATTGCCTGCCGGACTGTTTTCAGGTTTCTCTCAGCGCCTGCGGAAGCGGTCAAAGAAACTGCGAAGACCGGTCCTTGCGCGGGGTGGCTCAGCCAACACCGGTGCCGGAGCCGCCACAGTCTCAGGGCGCGGGGCGGAGCTGGAGGGGCTTCTGCGTCTTTTAGTGGCGGCGAGGGGCTTGTCCCCATCATCATCGTTGGTCTCCTCCTCATCGTTATCCCCTTTTCTGCTTTTGCCTTTGCCACCCTTCGCCTTTTCATCGGGCATTTCGTTGCCATCCTTCTTCAGCTTGTAGATTTTATTGAACACGTTGCCCACCAGAGGAGCCACGGTTTTGCCTCCGGAAACGGTTTCATCAATATTTCCCTCATAAATCGCGGCAAAGGCGTATTCGGGATTTTTGAAGGGAATGAACCCGGCAAACCAAGCCACATTCCGCTTCGGTTTTTCCTTCCACTCCCCAGTGCCGGTTTTGCCGGCAATGATCACATATTTGTTTTCAGCCTCCTTGCCAGTGCCGTCGCCGTCCTCCACCACTGCCCGCATACCCTTGCGCACAGCGTCCAGAGAATCCTTTTTAAAATTCAGCACGGTGCGGATGGTGGGGGGGAAGGACTGCACAATAGTTCCGTCCACATCCTGGATCTGACGGACCAGCCGGGGCCGGGGAATGGCGTCCCCGCGGGCTACACCGGCCATCATCTGGGCCACCTGCAGGGGGGTGGCCTCCACATCGCCCTGTCCGATGGACACATTGGCCAGCACCCCGCCCGCCATGCGGGTGCCGCGTTTCTTCTGATAATATTCCGGCGTGGGCATCCGGCCCGGCAACTCCATGGATGGCAGCGCGATTCCAGTCTTGTCGCCAAAGCCCAGCTTGATGCCCATGGCGGAGACATTGGCTCCGCCGGCCGCCATGGCGGCTTGGAAAAACCATGTATTGCAGGACCGCTTGATGGCCCGCACCACATTCATGTCGCCCTCACTGTTCTTGTTGTGGTTCCGCATCCACACATTGCTGAACATCATGCCGTTGGGGCAGCTGAAATAGGTGTCGTCCGTCACCTTTCCGGACTCCAAGGCCGCCAAAGCGGTGACGATTTTAAAGGTCGAGGCCGGTGGATACAGGCCCTGCATCGCGCGGGGCAGCAACGGCTTGTCAGGATCATTGAGCAGGGCCGCATGCCGCTCGTGGCTGATGCCGTAAACACGCTCGTTGGGGTCAAAGCCGGGGTTGGAGCAGATCGCGATCACATCGCCCGTGCGCACATCCAGAATCACAAAGGCCCCCCGCACTTTGTCAGCCTGCATCTCGCGCTCCACGATCCGCTGAAAGCGCAGGTCGAGGGAGGTGACCAGCGTGTTTCCCGCTTTAGGCCGCTCCACCCATTCCTCCGTGACTTTTTCCCCCTCGGCATTGAACAGCACACTGTAAAGTCCCGGCTTGCCCGTCAGCTGGGTATCGAACTGCTGCTCCAAACCGGACGCGCCGATGGTCGGAGTCCACAGGAGTTCATCGGAGGCCAGATCACCGGAAATCAGCTTCCCGTTTTTCTGCATGTAGCCCAAGGTGTGGGAGGCGGTGCTCCCCTCCGGATAGGCGCGGAGATAGAACGGCTGCAGCACCACGGTGGAGGGAAGGTGGGCCTTCAGTTTTTCCACCTGATCGTCCGGCACCAAGGTGTCGGAGAGCAGCGGCACCCAGCGGCGCTTGCGGTAATGCTCCAGAATCTTGTCATCCGGTATTGTCCAGCCGCCCGGCAGGGTGCGTTTCACCCAGTCCACCCCATACCGCGCCCGGGTCAGCACCGAGGAATCCGGCAGCTTGTCCACCATGGGAAGCTGCACTCCCAAGTAGTACCCCAGACGGTTCTGCGCCAGCGGCTCGCCACGGCGGTCCACGATCTGTCCGCGGGGGCCCGGCACCCGCCGGGTGAGCGGGCGGGCGGAGGTGTCCGTGTTCAGCGTGATGGCCATCTTTGGCTTCTCCTCTTTTTTGGAGGGGGCGGGATCCTGCACCGGACCGCCAGGTTTGGCTGGCTTCACATTGATGGGCGGAGCATCGTCACGGGACACCGCCGGCACGTCGATGGGTTCGTCGTCATCCTTGTCCTGCTTCTTTGCGGAGTTCACTGCCGGTGCCGGAGCCCCGTTTTCATCCTCAGGCACGATCACTGCTTTTGGCGGGGCGTCATCCGGGAATACGGGATCATCCTCCACGGGTTCCGCTTTGGGGACAGCCGGCTCCGGAACCCGCTCCACGTGGGACGGTTCCGCATAAGGCTGCGCCTGGACCGGCATCGGAACCAGAGCAGTCCCCAGAAGGGTGATGAGGAGAATCCGGCGCATGGGGAAAGAAAGGGAGTTTGGAACTTTCAGCGGTAAGCGTGAAAATAAACGCCTGCAACCTCAGGACTCGCGCAGTCCCAGCGCCTCCCGCAGCGCCGCCTCCACGGGCGGGGGCACGAACCGGCCGAAGCCGCCACCGAGCCGGGCGACCTCCTTGATGATCCGGGAGCTGAGGTAGGTGTACTCCTCCCGCGCCGCCAGAAAGACTGTCTCCATATGCCCGTCCAACGTGCGGTTCATGAGTGCCATCTGGAATTCATACTCAAAATCCGTCACCGCCCGCAGCCCCCTCACAATTGCCGCCGCCCCCTGCGCCCGGGCAAAATCCACCAGCAGCCCTTGGAAAGTCGTCACCTCCACCCCCGGCAGATCCGCCAGACTCTCCTGGATCAGCCGCACCCGCTTTTCCGTGCTGAAAAGAGGGCTTTTTTCACTGTTGGCCGCCACCGCGATCACCAGCCGGTCAAACAGCAGCGCGGCGCGCCGGATCACATCCACGTGGCCATTGGTGACGGGGTCAAAGCTGCCGGGATAGATGGCGGTTCTCATAAGATGGGGTTGGTTTTGTGAAAAATCAGCCGGCGACAGCCGGTCTGCACAGCCAGGCGGCCGGATGACATCAGCCTCCGGCTTGGAGTTTTTTCAAACGGTCCTGCGCCGCGGCGGTCATCTGTTTGGCCGTCTGATCCCCCGCGTCCAGCCCGCGCAGAGCTTCCAGCACGCTGGTGAAGCTGGCGGCGGCCTCCGTCAGGTTGCCGGCTTTTTCCTGGGCGCCTCCGATCACCGCCCATGCGCGCGCGGTCAATTTCCGGCATTCGTTGCGCTGGGTCTCCGGCAGCGCGGCACCGCCATTGAGGCGGCTGGCGATGGTCACGCCTTCCTGCAGCGAGGTCAGGGCGGCGGACAGGCCTCCTGAAGCGGCCTCCAGCTCCCCGTTCAGCACCAGGACAGACGCCAGGCGCAGCTGCAGGGTGGAGTCTTTGGAATTGGCCTCCTGCAGCCGGCGGAGAATCGCCAGCGCGCCCTTGCCGTAATCCAAGGCCCGCCCGGCCCCCTCCGGAGTGGAGTCCGCCGTGTGGACCAGCTGGGCCACCTCCGTGTAGGCGCGGGCCAACTGCAGGCTGCTGGTGGCGTCGGAGGGGACGTCGGTGGTCATTTCCGACAGCAGGCGCACCGCCTGCTGGAAGGTGTGGATGGCATCCTTCGGCGCGCCGGCCACTGACAGCGTCTGGCCCAAACTGAGCAGCGTCTCGGTCAGCCGCGTGCGGCAGGGCATGGATTTCGGATGCCGGCTGTCGTAGGCCAACAGCAGCTGCAGCGCCTGGGTGCGCCGCTCCACCGCCTGCGCAAAGCTGCTTCGGGACTCTGCAATCTCCGCCAGTCCGTTCAGGGCATCGGCCAGGGTGAAGGTGTCCTCGGGCTGAAAATCCGCCCCCTCCGGTTTTGGCAGCAGACCGGTCACGCGGCCCAGCGCGGCGGCGGCATCATCCGGCAGATGGAGTCCCAGCATCACCCGGCCCTCCAGGAGGGAATGCCGGGCGAAATCCCTCGCGGCATCGTGGCGGTCCGGGTGCGCGGCCACCCAGGGGCTGAACGATTCCGAAGCCTGCAGCAGCAGCGGCACCGCCTCCGCGGTTTTCCCCTCCTCCTGCAGCAGGGAGGCCCGCCGGGCCAGCATCCGTGCCTTCAGCAGCCTCCGCTGGTCCTCCTGCGCCGCATCCGCCGGCGGGAGGGTATCCAGATCCCGTGACAACCGCTCCAGCAGTGGCAGGGCGTTTTCTGATTTTCCAACAGCGGAATAAAGGGCTGCCAGCTGCCACCGCGCCTCCAGACTGGAGGCCGCCAGCGCCGGGACCTCATCGCAGGCCGCCAGCGCCTCCCTCAGCTGCTCCGCCACCGGCAGGGCCGCCGCCTGCCAGACGGCGCGTTCCGCCGGCTCCGCAGGGGCGGATGCCAGCATTTTGCCCACGGTCACCGCCGACCGGTCACGGAGAGCGGCCATCTCCCCGCTCCGCTGTTCCTCCACCTGTTTTTTATAAGCGTCCGCCTGGGCCTCCGAGGCCGCTGCCCGATGCTCCGCATCCCGTGCCGCCATGCCGGCCCTGTTCAGCTCCACCCGGCTGCGGTCGCCCGCCGTTTTCTGGGAAAAAACGTAGACAGCCACCCCCACCAGAATCACCACCGCCGCCATCTCCATATTCCAGCCTTTCGGAGCCGAAGGGGCTTTGTTGGCCCCGGATTCCTGACCGGGTCCGGTGGCTCCGGCTTTCGGAGCAGCCGGCCCGGAAACGGCTGGAGCAGCCTCGTGGGCCATGGTCGGGGAGGCAGGCAGGAAAGCCGGATTCGGGGGTTTGATGGGCTCCGCCAGTGGCTCGGCAAAGACAGGGGCGAAAGGAGGAAAGCGCGTGAGGGCCGCCGATGAGGCTGCCGGCGTTGCATTCCTTAAAACTGCCGGGTTTTCCCATGGCCGCACTTCGGCTTTTGGCTCCGCAGGTCTTTCCGGCCGCTCCATCCCTCCGGCGTGCTCCCTGTCCGGTTCCCCTCCGACCGGCACCGCCGTTCCCAGCGCGGCGCGAAGCGGCGGGCATTTTCTCAGAGCCAGCGCCACTTCCATCATCGACTCAGGACGTTTGTCCGAATCGGTTTCCAGACACCGCATCACCATCGCCCGGCACGGTTTTTCCCATTCATGCAGGCTGCGCGTCCGCCAGTGGGGAGCGGGCTCTCGGGCCAGCCACTCCGCAAACGCCGGAGGGTCGATGCTCAGTCCCTCCCCACGTGATGCCAGCACAGTTTCAAAAACCTGCGTCGCGCGCGGCCAGTCACCGGTCAGCAGACGCCACGCCAGGACTCCAAAGGCATACACATCCCAGCCCTCCGCGCGGCCATCCCGCAGCACCCGGCCGGGATCCCGCCAGCGTTCCGGCGGCATGCAGGGCGCCTGATCGTGCAGCCGCTCCATGCTTCCGTCCCCCAGCCACGCCTGTCCGGCATCCGCCAGCACCACGCGGGGAAGCTCCTGCCCGGCGCTGACCACAAACACATTTCCACCGGTCACCCCCGCGTGCACGATTCCGTGTCCGTGCATCCATGCCAGGGTGTCCGACAGTTGCCGCAGCAACCCCCACGCCTCCTCCTCCGTCACCTGACCGGAAAGTTCATCGAAAGTCATCGCATTCTCCGGCAGCAGCGCGGTTCCCACATATGGACAGTCGTTATCCAGATCAAAGGCATGCACCTTCAGCAGCCCCGGATGCTCCGGCAGCGCCCGCAGCTTCTCCAGCACCGATCCCAAATAGGGCCAGTGCAGAGCACCCTCCTCCAGCACCTTCACCGCAAAGGGGTAATGACCCTGCCAACGCGCACGGTAAACGGTCCCGAACGCTCCCCGCCCGATACGGGAATCCAGCGTATAACCGGGCGGATTCGGATGAGGCATCATTACAAATGGACCGGAGGAAACAAGGCGGGGAAAGCCATTTAACCCCCCTTTGCGGCAGGGGGCAATCTCAGAAACCACGGCGTGCTTATTTCATTTACCCGGATATTTACAAAAGCCGTAAAAAATTCTATTTTCCACTGTGCCCGCTGCTCCCCGCTCCGCCACCGCCACCCGGCAGAAAACCGCCGCCGCCGAACCACGCGGCGCCTCCGGCCCGTCCACCGCCGCCACTCCTCCGCCCCGCAAGGGTGGCCGCCCCTCCAAAAAATCCATCCACCCGGATACCGGGGACTCCCCCGCCCCCGAAAAACCGGCGGTGGAAAGCCTGCCCACGCCGGAAGAAACCGCCTTTCTCCAGTTTCTGGATGTCGAGCGCAACTCTTCTCCTCTGACATTGGTCAATTACAGCCATGCCCTGAGCGGATTCCGCACCGGCCACCCCGGCTTCACCTCGTGGGCGGAGGCCACAGCGGACGATTTCCGGGGCTGGCTTTTCATCATGATGAAGCGGGGGCTGAACCATGCCACCATCCGGCTGCACTTCGCCGCCCTGCGCAGTTTTTACAAATTCCTCGTCCACCGCGATGGCTTGGCCGCCAGTCCGCTTCAGGATGTGCAGCTGCCCAAAGCCCGCCGCCCGCTGCCCATCGTGCTCACCACCGCGCAGGCCGAGGAACTGGTCACCCTGCCGCTCACGCTGCCCCCCGAAGGCCCGCAGCGCTCCGCTCCTTGGGCGGGGGAGCGGGATGCCGCCATCCTTGAACTTTTTTACAGCACCGGCCTGCGGCTGCACGAGCTGGTGCAGCTGGATGTGGAGCATATCGACGTGCTCAATGAAACCCTTCGCGTCACCGGCAAGGGCCGCAAGGACCGCGTGTGCCCTGTGGGCGGCCCCGCTCTGCGGGCCATTCAGCGCTACCGCCATGTGGCTAAAGTGGACAGCGGCCCCCTGTTTCTCAGCAAGCTCCGCCGCCGCATCACGGACCGGGCCGTCAACGACTTGCTGAAAAAATACCTCCGGCGTTCCTCCATCCCCCTGCGGATCAGCCCCCACAAGCTCCGCCACAGCTTCGCCACCCACCTGCTCAACAACGGAGCCGACCTCCGCAGCGTCCAGGAACTGCTGGGGCACGCCCACTTGTCCACCACCCAGATCTACACCCATGTCTCCACCACCCGGATGAAGCAGGTGTATGACACCTCGCATCCCCGTGCCTGAACTCTCCCCTTCCCTCCTTCCCCTCCTGATGCCCGCCCCGAATCCCATTTACGCCATCGGCACCATCCTTGAGTGCACCGGTCCCCGCGTTTACCGCACCGCGCTGCCCAACGGCAAGGAGATCCTTGCCCACGTCCCCTTCAAACTGGTGACCGGTCTCGGCCTTCTCGCTCCCCGGACCAAAGTGAAACTGGAGCTGACCGCCTACGATTTCTCCACCGGCAGGATAGCGGGCAAGGCGGAGGAGTCCTGAAAACCGGACTCTTTTCCCTCCCCGGCCACATTTTTTCCCTCCCCGTCCCGCAGGCGTGTTATGATCCCGCATCCACAGGACCGCACCCCGTGACCGCCATGCCGCCGATCGACGCTTTTCTCTCCGCTGTCCGCCGCAGACTGAATGCCCGCCGCAGCCTGCGCATTCTGCTGTGGTCCCTGTGCATCGGGGCGGTGGCCCTGCTGGCCGTGGCCGGTGGGTATTTCGCCAAGGGATACGCCGTTCCCAAAATCTGGTATCCGGTCATGGGCGGACTTACGCTGGTGGGAGCGGTCACCGCCATTCTGCTGCGCCGCGCCACCCCCGACGAGGCCAGCCACGCCGCCGACGCTTGGTTCGGTCTGAAGGACGCCGTCACCAGCCACCGGCAGTTCACCCGCGAGGCCAAAACCGGGGGATTTTATGAAATGCAGTTGGCGTCCACCCAGCAGGCGGTGGAGGGTCTGAAGGTTTCCCGCATTCCGCTGGCCGTGCCAGCGCGGCTGGCCTCCGTCTGCGGGCTGCTGGTGCTGGGGGCCGGGCTCACCGCCATCAAGGCCACCTCCCCGGAGGTTCTGGCCCGTGAAAACCAGGAAAGCCTGACCGCCGAGCGCACTGAACAGATGCGGAAGGAGCTGGAGGAGATGATCCAGGAGCTGGAAAAGGGCACGGACGATCCTGAGGAGCAGAAGCTTCTGCAAACTGACGAATTGAAAAAATGGGTGGCCGAATTGAAATCCACCAAGGACCTCAACGAGGCCATGCGCCGGATGGCGGAACTGGAGCGCAAGCTGGACCGCGCCGCCAAGGCGCTGTCGCAGAAACGCGATGAGCAGCTGCTGAAGCAGGTGGCCGAGGAACTGGAGAAGGAGGAGGACCCCGCCACCCGAGAACTGGCTAAAAAGCTGAAAAACGAGCAGTTCCGCGATGCCGCCAAGGATCTGGAATCCCTCAAGCCCCAGGATGATGCGGAGAAGAGGATTTCCGACAAGCGCCGTGAACTGGCCAAACTGAAGGCCGCCGCCAAACGCATGGCCGCCGCCGCGCGCAACCAGTCCACCAAAAACAAATCCTCCAACAGCCGGGACAAGGAGCCCCAGGATTCCAATCCCTCCAGCGAGCCCCCGCTGGAGGATCAGCTCAGTGAACTGGAAAAGGATGCCAACGATTACGACGAGGCTCTGAAGGACATGGAGGACATGGACAAGCTGGGAGGGAAAATTGATGCCTCCAAACTGGCCGAGGGCGACAAGCTTAAAAAAGGGCTGAGTGACAAACTGGGCAAAATGGGCAGCCGCCTGAAGCAGATGGCTGCCAAAAAGGGAGCCGCCAGCCGGCTGCAGGGCCTGGCCCGCAATGCCGGAAAAGGTCAGGGATTTCTGAATGGCCGCATGCCCTCCCCCTTTGCCGGTGTGGGCGGGAAAAAGCCCGGTGATGGCACCATCGAAAGCCGCCGTGAAGGGAAGGACGAGCTGTCCGACAATGGCCAGCTGACCCAGATCAAGGGCATCAAGGGTGCTGGCCCAAGCGTCATCCAAGTCGAGTCCGCCGACGAGGGCACGGGTGTCAGCCACCGCAGGGGGGAAGCCCGTGAGCGCACCTTCCGCAGGCAGTTTGAATCCTTCGTAAACCGTGAGGATGTGCCGGAGGATATGAAGCAAGGCGTGAAGCAGTATTTCGAATCCATCCACGACGTGGAGCCGGATCCGGAGCCTGCTCCGGCGGAGCCCGCCCCCGCCAAATGACCCATTCCGATCCGCCCCTGCATCCGCCCGTCGGCCCGGTCCTGGCCCGTTTTCCCGCCATCACCGCTTTTCCCGTTTCCATAACCGATTCCTAACTGTCCCCACCGCATGTCCAATCCTGAAGCCTCCGCCCAGCATTTCCGCGACACCTTCGCCTCCGTCCGCAGCGAGATTGGAAAATTCATCGTGGGCCAGAGCGATATCGTCGAGCAGGTGCTCATCGCCATCGTATGCGGCGGGCATGTGCTGCTGGAGGGTGTGCCCGGTCTGGGCAAAACAGCCCTCGTCAACACCATCTCCAAGGCTCTGCACCTGAAGTTCCAGCGCATCCAGTTCACTCCCGACCTGCTGCCGGCGGACATCGTGGGCACGCAGATCCTCATCGACAGGGACGGCCATAAGGTGTTCGACTTTCAGGCGGGTCCAGTGTTCTGCAACATCCTGCTGGCGGACGAAATCAACCGCGCCACCCCCAAGACGCAGTCCGCCCTGCTGGAGACCATGCAGGAGAAGTCCGTCACGGTCGCCAACACCACCCACCGGCTGGACCTGCCGTTCTTCGTGCTCGCCACCCAGAACCCCATTGAGAACGACGGCACCTATCCGCTTCCCGAGGCGCAGCTGGACCGCTTCTTCTTTAAACTGTCCGTCGGCCTGCCCAGCCATAACGATTTCATGGAAATCCTGAACCGCACCGGTGGCAATGACGTTCCGGCCATCAATGCCGTGGCCACCGGTGAGGACATCAAAAAGATGGGTGCCACCCTGCGCGAGGTGCCCATCGCCCGCGAGATGCAGGAATACCTGGTCAATGTGGTCCGCCACACCCATCCGACCATCACCGGGGCTCCCCAGTCCGTGAAAAACTACGTCCGGCACGGAGCCAGCCCCCGCGCCGCCCAGGCCATTCTCGCCGCTTCCCGCGCCCGCGCGCTGCTGGATGGCCGCTATCATGTCTCCCGCGAGGACATCAACTTCGTCGCCACCGCCGCTCTCCGTCACCGCCTCATCCTCTCCTTCGAAGGCGAGGCTGAAGGCATCCAGCCGGACACTATTATCCGCGACGTCATCGACTCCATCGCCTTTGCCGGCTACGCCGTGGCCTGATCATCAGGCTGTGCCTGTGCCCATCACACCTGCTTTCCGAGATAATCCAGCCAAGGGTCCGGCAATGGACAGCTCTCCACACGGCTGGCCAGACGGCCCTCATTGGCCGGCACAAAGGTGGTGGTGGTGCCGTAAACCATCAGCACATCCTGGGAGCCGGCTGCGCGCAGAGCGTGGGCCACGCCGGGGGGAATCACCATCCCGGCGTTGTTGGGACCCGGCAGATCGTCGCCGTAAAGGGTGAGGCGCATCACCCGCCGGGGCATCCCCGCCCGCTCATCCACCAGCACCATCTCCACGATGCCCTGAAGGAAGAACATGGCGTCCCACTGCTCTTTGGCATAGGGCCTCAGGGCCATATTCCCCGGCTCCTCCAGGAACAGCCGCCGGAACCATGCCGCCGGATCCGTGCCCTCCGGAATATACGGCGGGTGGATATGGAACCCCTTGGCGGTGCCCGCGAACATGCGCGCCGCCGCCCACTGCCGAGGCCACAGGCCGATGGCCGCCAGCGGCCCTTCCGTCTCCCGAGCGAACTCCCCAAAAAACCCCCGATGCGGCTGTGGGTGAACTTTACGGGGAAACACAGCAACCCCGGGAATCCAGGCCTGCTCCAGCCCCGCCGGCACTCCGCCATCGGAAATAATCTCCCTGACCTCCACGCTGGTGGTTTCCAGCCTTGCCGCCAAATCCCGCTGGGCATAGCTGCGGATTTCCAGCCTCTGCCGGGCCTCAGGGGAAATGCCCCGCCAAAGGTTGTTGTCGTTCATTCGGATCTGAAAATAACCGCCCAGGCTGTTCAGCCTCCGGACGCCGCGGGTTTGGGCTGAATCTTCACCGCGTCCTGATGGAGGTCGCCCGCCGGCAGGGCTTCGGGTTTGGGAACATGGTTCTCCGGGGAGTTTTTGGGCAGAGGCTCATCACGCACCGGACTGCCGTCGGGATCATACTCCCGGATGTGGTCGAAGTGGGTGTCGCTGTCCATGTCCTCCAGAATCTTCCAGAGCACTCCCTCCCGGTAGACCTGCCGGCGGATGACCGGCCCCTTCCCTTTCACCCGCAGATCCACGTAGAACGGCTGATCGGCGCCGTCGAAGGTGGTGCGCTCATCCATGACCCCATCGTGATCCAGATCCCGGTCGCGGTACATCAGCAGTCCCCGCTGCCAGACCCAGCGCAGGTCCACTTTGCCATCGTAATCCCGATCCTCCATCACCGACAACAGCTTGCCCGGCACTCCCTTCACCGTTGGGGAATACTCGCGCCAGACATCGGTGGCGCCGTCGAAGTTGGTGTCCTCCTCAATGAGGTAGTTCTCCGGATCGTCCACCTGCGTCATCTGCGGTTTGGAGCGGCTGCGCATCAGCGAATTCACCAGCCAGAACATGGCCGCGCCGCTGCACAGAATGGCAATCAGGATGATTCCCGCCGGACTTTTCTGCCGGCGCGGCGGTCCAATGCGACGCTTCAGCCGGGAGGGGGAGATGGCTTCGGGATCCTCTTTGGGCGGGCCTTCCGCCGTTTCGGTGGGCGGCATTCTCATCAGCACCCGCGCCGCATTGGCGGCATCGACCGCCCGCACGGAAAGCTGGCAGCCGGCGGACACTTTTTCCTGCGTGCCCGGTCTGGCGATCCGGAACTCCTCGATCCGCGCCTCGATGTTATGATCCGCCAGCGCCGCCTTCGCCTGCTCGGCATCCTCCCGCCGCGCATAGGTGCGGACAGGGCGCTGGTTGGCGGATGGGGGATCGGAGGACAAGGACATGGCTCAGGGGGGGTATCCACACAGGAACGGAAACCGGGGGCCCGCTTCAAGCGGGGTCAGTTGCAGGAAAGCCGGAGCCTGAACAGCTCCGGCTTTCCCGTGGTTTCAATAATCTTCAGGCATGATGGCCATCTTTGGATCCGGGGAGCCCACGGACCGGAACGGCCTTACAGATGGATTGGATGGCCCTCCGCCGCGTAGGTCGCCTCGTGGATGGCCTCGCTGAGGGTCGGGTGGGCGTGGATGGTGGCGTGGATGTCATCGGCGGTCAGCTCCGCCGTGATGGCCAGGCCCATTTCCGCGATCATTTCCGTGGCCTCCTGTCCGATGATGTGGGCACCCAACACCTCGCCGTGCTTCTCGCCATAGATCAGCTTCACAAAACCCTCGGTCTCGCCCACGGCGGAGGCCTTGCCACTGGCCATGAAGGGGAAGACGCCGACTTTGTACTTCAGACCCTTCTCCTTGACGGCGCGCTCTGTCAGACCCACGCTGGCGACCTGCGGCTGACAGTAGGTGCAGCCGGGGAAGGTGGTGACCTTCTTCGGCTTGGTGCCGGCGAACATGCCCTCCACCGCCTGGATGGCCTCGTAGCTGGCCACGTGCGCCAGCCAAGGGGCACCGATGATGTCGCCCGCGGCGTAGACATCCTTGATGCTCGTCTGGTAATTGGCGTCGGTGGCGATGTAGCCGCGGTCCGACAGCTTGGGCTGGGCGCCGCCGGGCAGCACCGGCTTCACCCCGATGGCCACCAGGGCCACCTCCGCCGTCAGGGTCTGCGCCGCGCCGTCCTTCTCCACGGTGATCTCCACGCCGGTGCCGAGATCCTTGGTGCCCGTGACTTTGGTGGAGGTCAGGAGGTTCATGCCGGTCTTCTTCAAGGATTTTTCCAGAGCCACGCTCACATCCGTGTCCTCGACCGGCAGGATGTTGGGCAGCATCTCCACCACAGTGACCTTGGTGCCGTAGGCGTTGAAGAAATAGGCGAACTCCACCCCGATCGCGCCGGCACCGATGATGATGATATCCTTGGGCTGCTTCGGCAGGGTCAGAGCCTCCTTGCTGCCGATCACGCTGGTGCCGTTGAAGGGCAGGCCCGGCAGATCGCGGGTGGCGCAGCCGGTGGCGATGAGGATTTTACCTCCCTCCAGCGTGGATTTGTTCCCGTCCTTGTCCGTGACCTCCACCTTGCCGGGTCCCGCCAGGGAGGCGGTCCCAAGGACGTAGTCGATCTTGTTTTTCTTGAACAGAAAGCTGACTCCGCTGGAGGATTTGTCGCTGACCTTGCGGCTGCGGGTGATGATTTTTTCCCAGTCATAGCTCAGTCCCTCGATCTTCAGCCCGAACTCCGCCGCACGGTGCTTCATCAGGTGATACAGTTCGGCGTTGCGCAGCAGGGCCTTGGTGGGAATACAGCCATAGTTGCCGCAGGTGCCGCCGGGCCGGTCAAAGTCCACCACCGCCACTTTTTTGCCAAGCTGCGACGCGCGGATGGCTCCGACATAACCCGCAGGACCGCCGCCGATGACAATGAGATCGTATTTCATAAAAGGTTGGGAAAAGAAAACCTAAAGCCGCCGCACCCCCTGATTGCAAAGGGAAATCCCCGGAGGCACCGTGGCTTTCCGCTGCCGGCACCCACATGGCGGGCGGTCAGGAAAACAGGATATTGTCCAGAAACTGGACCACATGCCGGGGCTGCTCCGCCCGGTTCGGAGTGATGACCGCCAGCTCGCGCACCAGCGGCGCCGGCAGGGGGCAGGACCGGATCTGCTGCCGGCGGGGAAAGGCGCTGACTGCCCGGCGGGGCACACAGGCCACCCCCAGCCCCAAAGCCACCAGCTGGATCATCAGGTCAAAACTGTCCAGCTCCATGGCCGCCGCCGGTTTCAGTTTCAAGTCCCGCCACCAGTCATCCAGAATCACCCGCGAACGGGTTTCCGGCGGCGGCATCAGCCACGTCTGCCGCATGGCCCATACCGCCCAGCTGTCCCCGCCATCCGCCTCCATGCCGCCGCTGACCGGAGGTGCCAAATCCCGGGGAAGCAGAAGCGTGAAGGCATCGGCGATCCGGTGGGAAACCCGCACGGTCCGGGGCAGCCGGGGCGGAGGGCAGAGCACCCCCGCATCCAGTGATCCCCGGCCCACCGATTCAATGATGGCCGGCCCCGCCAGATGGGAAACGATCACTCTCACCTCCGGATTCCGCCGCACCTGCGCATGCAGCAGTCCCGGCAGGTGCGCCAGGGACATGCTCCGCGAGACTCCCACCGTCACCCGGCGGACCGCCCCAAAGCACTCCTCCCGGATCTGCCGCAGGGCTCCATTGAGAATATGGTGCAGATTCTCGGTTTCCCGCAGCAGCATGGCACCGGCCTCTGTCAGCATCAGTCGGCGGGTGGTTCGGTCAAAGACTTTGAAGCCCAGACGGGTTTCAATGGCCTGCACATTCCGGGTGAGGGCGCTCTGGGAAAGACCGGCCGCCTTGGCCGACGCCGTGATGCCCCGGTGTTTCCAGACCAGCCGCAGCAGATGCAGGGACTGAATGTCAACAGGCGGAATCTGCGACGATGGATCATTCATGCGTTGAATGCATCAATCTATTCCCAACATGCAATTTACGCAATAACCAGCTGTGGGATGTTGCTGCCCTCCACCCGGCCCAAAGCCGGGGCGGCAGGATCAAAGAAAACTCAAAACCACAACTCAACCATCTCCCATCATGGCTGATCCCACTGACAAAACCCCGCCCAACGCCGTCGGCCCCTACTACAACGACTCAACCTGTGTGGACTGTGATCTCTGCCGGGAGATCGCCCCTTCCCTTTTCCGCCGCAACGATGATCTGGCCGCCAGCTATGTGTGGCGGCAGCCGGAAACAAAGGAGGAAACCGCTCTGGCCGAGGAGGCCCTGCTCAGCTGCCCCACGGAATCGATCGGCCGGGATGGGGAACTGGCTGTGTGTTAGCAGCGGCCTTCCTGTCTTGGGCACCGGTCCACGCTGCCGGCTTTTGAAAACCTTCCGCCCCGCCGGGAAAACCTGGCGGGGCGGCAGATTCCACACCTCCCCACGCCTCCCATTTTACTGCCAGGCGCCCGCAGTCATTTACCGGATGCATAAAGGATCATCCACTGTTTCCCTCCTTCATTGATCCATCGTTTCCGCCGCTTTTTCCTCCCATGCATCTCTTCATTTTTCCCTCCGGCAATCCCCAGGTGCAACGGGTCCACAGTTTTCAGGAACTGATCAGCACACCGTTCGGGGACGGCGTGAACGCCCTCTGCTGGGAACGGACGCTGCCCGGTGATTTCAATGAGGTGGTAGAGCGGCTCGGAACCGGGGAGGGTATTGTCGGTCTGGATGAGGAAATTCTCGCCGGCCTCGACCTCAGTCCGGCGGGGCGGACAGCGGCGGACGTCATGCTGCAGGACCTGCAGCGGCTGCGGGACCACGGACTGGCCCCCGAACTGAACTGCATCCACGGCTACCCGCGCGATGAGGAGGACAACGCAGTGCCCACCCACGTTTACTCCTTCCACGCTGACAGCGCCACCACCGAGGCTGACACTTGGCTCTGCACCTATCACGGCGCCTCCAGCGAGGGCGTGGCCAATGAGGAGGCGCGGCGGCGGTCGGACATTGCGGAAATCCGCGCGGAGCTTCTGGCTCTCCACGGAGGGAAGGACGACGGGGACTTCCAGGACTATCTCAGCGAAAACTGCCATGACCTTCACTACATCCCCCTGCCCCACGCCCGCCCGTTCACCTTCGGTCTGGGCAATCTCTGGCGCATCGCCGTGGATTACCCCGGCAGCCCCGTCCCACCCTGCATCCACCGCGCGCCCGAAACCCTCCCCGGTGACCCACCCCGCCTGCTGCTGATCAGCTGAGAATGCAGCAGAAACCGGTCGGGAACCTGCACATCCCCGTCCACTAAGTCCACTCCGTCCATCCAGTCCACTTGCCCCCAGACCTGCTCCCTACTCCGCCGCCTTCCTGACCTCAATGCGCATGGGCACCGGCCGGGCCAGCTGCCGCATATAATCGGTCAACCCGGAATCCAGCGCCTCACTCCCAGCGGCGAGAGCCGCCGCCTCCGGATGCGGAGTCAGAAATTTCTCCCGCACCACAGCCCCCGCCTGTAGCTTATCCCGGGCATCGACCAGTTCCTTCACCGCGTCCGACTGCGCATTCCACAAACCTCCCGGCTCCCAGCCGTTTGCGGTCATGGAGGCCATATTGACTCCCTTGGCCAGGGTGGCGGCGGATTCCGTGCCGATTTTCCGACCGCAGGCGGTGATTTCATATTTTCCCTCCCGCAGTCCGGCGATGGTGAGGCGGTACTGGTTCAGTTCATCCGGCACTGGAATGAAGCGCCAGTTCAGCCCGCTGAGCACCCCCAGATTCATCGGCAGCCCCTGATCCAGCCGTGTGAAGGACAGGCCGTTCTCCTGCCGCTGGATGTCCGTGATTTTGCAGTCCTCGGAGCCGGACAGTGTCAGCGTCCCGGCATTCAAGGAGGCTGATGACACCAGCGCGGGCGCGTCCAATCCCTTCAGGATACCAAAGGCCATGGCCAGCTGGCCGATGCTCGGAAAGATGAACCCCGTCCTTCACATGCAGTGTGGAGTGGTTGATTATATCTTTTTCACGGCTGTTGGCCTCAATCACACGGCGCTGGACCTCCCGCATGCTGCGCTGGAGGTCGATAGTATCCGCTCCCAGCGATTTGGCCAGCGCCAGCCCGTCGTCCGTCATGATTTGCAGATAACCTTTGAGCGCCGTGTCCGGATCCTCGGCCGTGATGGTGGGAGAGCAGATCACGGGGCGCACTTTCCGCTCCTGACAGCGGGTGATGATGGTGCGGATACCGTCGAGGTACTTTTGGCGGGACTCCGGATTGGCCTTTGTGCCCCAGCCGATGTCGTTGATGCCGAAAGCCACCGTCACCACCGTGGCTCCCTTGGAGAACACGTCCCGGTCCAGCCGCTCCAAAGATCCGAAGGCTGTGTCCCCACCCTGTCCGGCATTGATGAAGCGGACTTTGCGGTCCGGAAACCGCATCAGGGTGTAAACCTCAACCACCTTCGTATAGCCCCGCGCCGCCGTGATGCTGTCGCCCAGAAAGGCCACGGTGTCGCCGTCCCGCAGTTGAAAATCCGCCCGCACCGGAAGCGGCATCAGACCGAAGGCCAGAAAAATGAGTGGAGTCAACAACCTCATGCGGGCCGATACGCGGCCAGTTCCACTCCCGTGTCAACCTTTCCCCGCTTTCCTTGTTCCACGCCGCACGTTTCCTGCGGAGTACCCGGAATCACCCGATGGCACTGGATGAAACAACATGACCGGAACGGAATCCACTCAGTGGGAAAAAGCACTCGCGCTGCAGGATCACGGTCAGGCCCTGGCGGCGGTGAAGGAGTTGCGGGAACTCGGCCGCAGGCTGGTGCGCCAGCGGCAGGACCTCGCCGGCATTCTGGAAACCGCCCGGCAGCTCTTCGGTCTGTATGATCACGGCACTGCTCTGAATCTGCTCGACGCCTCCGTCCGTCTGGCCGGGAAACAGCCGGCGCTGCTGGTGCGCCTGACGATGCTGCTGATGACGGAGGGCCGCTATGCCGAGGCCGCCCGCTTTGCACGCGAGGCGCTGGTGCAGGGAAAATCAGAGTCCATCGTGGATGTGGACGCCCGTCTTCTCCTTGCGGAGTGTCAGGAGCGGACCGGACATTCCGATGAAGCCGCCTCCCTGACGGAGGAAATCCTGAAAACCCACTCCGCCTCCATCCCCGCCCACCGGCTGAAGGCGGTCCTGCTCCGCCGCCAAGGGAAACCGCAGGCGGCGCTGGAGGTGCTGCGGGATCTCCTGAAAAAAGGAGGCCCTCCGCATTGGGAAACCTGCCGCGCGTGGTTTGAACTGGGGCAGGTCCAGGACCAGCTCGGTGACTATGCGGCGGCATGGCAATCCTGGATTACGGCCCGGCAGTTCCACGAAGCCAGCATCGACTGGAACGTGCGGCGCAGCCAGGCGAAGCACGTCTGGAATCACGTCCGCAGCCTGCACCGCAGTCTGGACGGGGATCACCTGGCGCGATGGTGCTCCCGGGATCAGGAGGACGGAAATCCGGCATCCGGCCCCCGGCTGGCGGTGCTCACCGGCCATCCCCGCAGCGGCACCACTTTGCTGGAGCAGGCATTGGATGCCCACAGCGGCATTGTCTCCATGGAGGAGACCACTCTTTTCACCTCCAATGTCTACCGCCCGCTGTTTCAGCATGGTCCGCAGGGCACTACTCCAGCCCAACGGCTGGACGCCATGCCGGAGCGGGAGCGCCAGCATTGGAGACGCCAATACCGAGGGCTGAGCCGTCTGGTGCTGGGACAGGAGTCCGGCAGCCGTCTGGTGCTGGATAAAAACCCGGATCTGCTGCAGTTGCTGCCCGCCTGGGTGCGGATTTTCCCGGAGGCGCGGGTGATCGTCATGCTGCGGGACCCGCGCGATCTGCTGGTCTCCATGTTCTCCCAGGCGCTGCCGCCCAACCACACCGCCTGGAGCTACCGCACCCCGGAGGCCGCCGCGGAGATGGTCTCCCTGCGGCTGGGGCTGTGGCACCACCTGCGGAGAAGCCTGCCGGCCCATGCCTTTCACGAAGTGCGCTATGAGCGCCTGGTCGCGGATTTTGCGGGCGAAACCGGCAAGGTGCTGGGCTGTCTGGGCTTCACGCCTGAGCCGGCAACCCTGCGCCCGGAAGTCCATTCCCGGCAAAAAACCGTGCGCTCCCCCACCTATGCCGCCGTGCAGTCCCCGGTTCACAGCCGCGCCGTCGCCCGATGGAGGAACTACAGCCGGTGGCTGGCTCCCCTGATGAAAACGTTGCGCCCCGCCATTCGGGGACTGGGTTATGGGGAGGCGGAAATGGAATGAAAGCCTGCCCTTCCCCTCCAGCCCAAAACCGCCTGAGCTTTGAGCAGGCATCCGTCCGGCCATCCGCCCGGCCCATGCCGCCGGGGAATCCGTTATTTTCCGCTGGTGGCTTTATCCTTTTTACCAACACCTTTCAAAGCCCGCTTCCGGGATGCCGACGCCTGGGATGCCTCGTCCTCCGGATCGGGTGCCGCCAGGCTCGCGGCTGCGGCCTGGCGTTTTTTCAGCAGCCGGCGCAGGCGGGGCCAATATTCCTTGCCGACGATGTAGCCGATGCAGTTTTTGCTGCCACAGCGGCAGGGATGGTCCTCCCAGGTCTCCAAATCGAAACCGTAGTTGAACCCCAGCTCCGTGCCTTCCGGAATGTCCCTGAGAGCGATCAGCCAGATGGTGCCCCGGATGATCTGCGCCTCGCAGTTGGGATTGCAGGTGTGGTTGATCAGGCGGGCGTCATTCCAGGGAACATTGCCGTCGATGTCATACCGCTTGTTCAGCACAAACAGATAGACCGCCCCCTCCCCGGTGACGGCGCTCTCATCCAGCTGGGCATTGCCCCGGCGGGTGGATTCCGCCTTGGTGATTTTGTGGCCACGGTAGTCCAGAATACGCGTGCCTTTGGGAATATCCCGTACAGCGAAGACCCCGAGATTGTGAATGGAGGATTGCCGGACAATATGCCAGGGAGCGTCGGTGACAGTGGGCATGAGAAACAAATAAAGGGAAAATAGGCGGAAAGGAAAACCGGGACTGCGGTCTTTCCGGCAGGGCGCGGAGCTTGCTTTCAGCGCACCGGATGGCAGATTGCCACCGGAGCACACCCTGCTCCGAATATCAACACCACCCCCGCTCCAACCGCCATGTCCGACCATCCCTCCACACCCTTCACCCCGCCCCCCCTGGCGGAAAACGTGATCGATGCCGCCACTGAATTCCGGGAGCACGCCGAAGCCAAGGCCCGGGAATTCGGCCAGGCCGCAGGCGATCTGTTTTCAGACTGGCAGAAAACCGCCCGCCGGGTTTTTGACGATTCCCAGGGAAAATGGAAGGAGGCCGGCGACCACGCCGCCACCTATGTGAAGCAGAATCCCGGCAAAGCGGTGCTCGCGGGACTTGGCGCCGGTTTTGTGATTGGGCTGCTTTTCCGGCAGAAGTAGTGCCGCGCTCCCGGTTTTTAAAAGGATTTCCCCGGACGGCATGGTGCCGGCATCGGCCTCAGTCCTCCACCGGAAGCTCCCCCCCTCTTCCTCTCGCTTCCGGTCACATCGGGTGGTAATCCTGGAGCGGCTTCACCTCCAGGGCGTTGCGCTGGAGCGAGGCGATGGCCTGTGCGCTGGCGCGGGAGCCGCGGAGGGTGGTGATGATCGGGATGCGGGCGGCGGTGGCGGCGCTGCGGATGCGGACCTCGTCGGCGCGGGTGATGCGCTCGCTGGGGGTGTTGATCACGAGGGCGATCCCGCCGTTCTTGATCATGTCCAGCACGTTGGGCCGGCGGCCTTCCGCCAGTTTGTAGAGCAGCTTCACGGGCACGCCCGCCTCCTGCAGGACCTTGGTGGTGCCGGCGGTGGCGTAGATGACGAAGCCCAAATCGTGGTAGTCTTTGGCGATGGCGGCGATGCGGTCCTTGTGGCGGTTGCGCACACTGATGAAGACATTGCCCTTCAACGGGAGGGAGCCGCCGGCGGCCATCTCGGCTTTGGCGTAGGCCATGGCGAAGTCGGCATCGATGCCCATGACCTCGCCGGTGGACTTCATCTCCGGGCCCAGGATGACGTCGATGCCGGGGAATTTGGAGAAGGGGAAAACCGCCTCCTTCACGTTGTAATGAGTGGGCACGATCTCGGTGGTGAAGCCGATCTCCTTCAGCGTGGTCTCACCGGTCATGATCTTGGCGGCGTATTTCGCCAGCGGGCGGCCGATGGCCTTGCTGACAAAAGGCACGGTGCGGCTGGCGCGGGGATTGACCTCGATCACATAAAGAACCTCATTCTTCACCGCGAACTGGATGTTCATCAGGCCGAGGACCTGCAAGCCTTGGGCGAGCGCCTTGGAGGCGGTGGTGATTTTCTCCTTGATGGACTCACTGAGGGCAAAGCTGGGGATTACGGACGCACTGTCGCCGGAGTGGATGCCGGCCTGCTCAATGTGCTCCATGATGGCCCCGATGACCGTGGTTTCCCCGTCGGAGATGAGGTCCACATCGACCTCGGCGGCATCCTCCAAGAAGCGGTCCACCAGCACCGGGCGCTCCGGCGAGGCCTGCACGGCGTGCTCCATGTAGTGGCGGATCTCCTCGTCCGTGAAGACGATCTGCATGGCGCGCCCACCCAGCACGAAGCTGGGGCGCACCAGCACGGGATACCCGATGCGGCCGGCCACGGCCACGGCCTCCTCCGCGTTGGTGGCGGTGCCGCTTTCAGCCTGATTGAGGCCCAGCTTGTCGAGCAGGGCGGCGAAGAATTTGCGGTCCTCCGCCTGCTCGATGCTCTCGGGCGAGGTGCCGATGATGTTGCAGCCGGCCTCCTTGAGTTTGGCCGCAAGGTTCAGCGGGGTCTGGCCGCCGAGCTGGACGATGACGCCCCAGCACTGCTCAGCCTCATAAATATTGAGCACGTCCTCCAAGGTGAGGGGCTCGAAGAAGAGCTTGTCGCTGGTGTCGTAGTCGGTGGAGACGGTCTCGGGGTTCGAGTTGACCATGATGGTCTCAAAGCCCATCTCCTTCAGCGCGAAAGCGGCATGCACGCAGCAGTAGTCAAACTCGATGCCCTGCCCGATGCGGTTGGGACCGCCGCCCAAGATCATCACCTTGCGCTTGTCGCTGGGCCGGGTTTCGTTCTCCTCGCCGTACGTGGAGTAATAGTAGGGGGTGTAGGCCTCGAACTCGGCGGCGCAGGTGTCCACGAGGCGGTAGGTGGGAATGATGCCGAGATATTTTCTGACAGCACGAATTTCCGACGGCGTTCGTTTCAGTAAATGGGCAAGCTGTGCATCCGAGAATCCCATGCGCTTTGCCCGACGAATCCCCGCCTCCAAATCGGCCAAGGAAGTCCCAGTTTTAAGCGTTGGATCCCAGGACTGCGGCGAGCCCGGCATCTCCAGGCCCCAGGCGATTTCGCGAATCCAGGCCTTCGCATGAACGAGCCCTGTGGGATCCGGTTTGATATCCCAATCCGCCAAAGCGGTTTCCGCTTTCACAATCTCCTCAATCTGCCGCAGGAACCACGGATCGATCTTCGTCAGCTCGTAAATCTCCTCCACCGCGAAGCCCTCGCGCAGGGCGACCCCCAGCCAGAAGATACGCTCGGCGTTGGGGACGGTCAGTTTGAGAATGATCTGCTCGCGGGCCGGATTGACCGGGTCCTTGCCGTCGGCTCCCAGACCGGCGCGGCCGGTCTCCAGGGAGCGCAGGGCCTTCTGCAGCGCCTCCTTGAAGGTGCGGCCGATGGCCATGGCCTCGCCCACGGACTTCATCTGGGTGGTCAGGGTGGCGTCCGCAGTGGGGAATTTCTCGAAGGTGAAACGCGGAACCTTCACCACCACATAATCGATCACCGGCTCGAAGCTGGCGGGCGTCTCGCGGGTGATGTCGTTTTTAATCTCGTCCAAGGTGTAGCCCACGGCCAGCTTGGCGGCGATTTTGGCAATGGGGAATCCGGTGGCCTTGGAGGCCAGGGCGGAACTGCGGCTCACGCGGGGATTCATTTCGATGACGATCATCCGGCCCGTCTCCGGATGGGTGGCAAACTGGATGTTCGACCCCCCGGTCTCCACCCCGATCTCCCGGATCACGGCGAAGCTGGCGTCGCGCATGATCTGGTATTCCTTGTCCGTCAGCGTCTGCACCGGAGCCACCGTGATAGAGTCACCGGTATGCACGCCCATGGGGTCGAGATTCTCGATGGAGCAGATGACCACGCAGTTATCCGCGTGGTCGCGCATGACCTCCATCTCAAACTCCTTCCAGCCCAGCAGGCTCTCGTCGATGAGCACCTCGCTGACCGGCGACAGGTCCAGACCGCGGGCGATGATGGTTTCAAACTCCTCTTTATTGTAGGCGATGCCGCCCCCCGCGCCGCCCAGCGTGTAGGCTGGACGGATGATCAGCGGGTAGGTGCCGATCTCATCCGCCACCCGGCGGGCCTCCTCCATGGTGTGGGCGATGCCGCTTTGGGGCATGTCGAGGCCGATGCGGATCATCGCCTCCTTGAACAGCTGGCGGTCCTCGCCCATTTCGATGGCCTCCGGCTTGGCGCCGATCATGCGCACCCCGTATTTCTCCAGCACCCCGGTGCGGTGGAGGGTCATGGAGGTGTTGAGCGCCGTCTGGCCCCCGAGGGTGGGCAGCAGGGCGTCGGGCCGCTCCTTGGCGATGATCTTCTCCACCACCTCCGGGGTGATGGGCTCGATATAGGTCCGGGCGGCGAACTCCGGATCCGTCATGATGGTGGCCGGATTGGAGTTGATGAGCACGACCGTGCACCCTTCCTCCTTCAGCGCCTTGCAGGCCTGCACGCCTGAGTAATCGAATTCGCAGCCTTGTCCGATGACGATGGGGCCGGAGCCGATGACGAGAATTTTGCGGATGGATGGGTCCTTGGGCATGAGCGGGTGCGGGAAAGTCAAGGCTTACTGACACGGCGGCTCCGGCGTGGCAAGAGGGTTTAGCCGGCGGCCCGGGCGGCATTCTTCGGCCTTGCGGGGTTTTGGTGATTTGCGACCCTTGGCCCGTGTCAATCCCGTTAACCGCCGCCGTGGTCCCCGCTGCCCATCCGCCACGCAAAGCCCCTGTTTTCAGGTGGGTGCTGCTCACCGCTCTGGCTTACCAGCTCCTGATCTTCGCCGGGGGGGTGGCGGCGCTGGCCTCCTCCACAGGAGCCATGACCAATAAATTCGCGGACATCGCCATGGACCGCTTCCAGTGGTATCTCATCTGGAACAATCTGGACGTGCTGGTGAAGGCCTACCTGCCGCTGGCCCTGGCGTTCGCCGTGGTCATCCACCCGGTGGTGAAATACTATCTGCGGAACAAGCCGAGGGTCACGCGATGGGCCATCATTTGGCGTACCCTGGCCCTCTCGGCGGTCATCACCAGCTTTTTCACCCTGCGTCTGGTCCACACCCGTCCCTGGCTGCTGGCCGGCCTGCACTCGGATCACTGGTATTTCCGTGTCCGGGATGCCATCCCCTTATCCTTCCAGTCCTTTCTCTCCATCCTGTTCCTTCAGGCGGCACCGGTTCTGGCGCTGTTCTCCCTGCTGGTTCATTACGGTCAGGCGGCCCTGCGTCATTACCTGCCGCACTGGCCGCAGGGCGCGCGGCTGGCCACCTCCACCATGGGCGTGACCGGGCTCTCCCTGGTCGCCTGGGCGGTTCCCGCCTGGCATTACCGGGTCCATGAGCAGGCGCGCACCGACAAGCGGCCCAATATTCTCATTCTCGCGAGCGACTCCCTGCGGGCCGACCGACTGAGCTGCAACGGCTACGACAAGCCCACCAGTCCGAACATCGATGCTCTGGCGGCGAAGTCGGTGAATTTCCGGAAATGCTTCACGCCCATCGCGTCCACGGTGGAATCCCTGACGAGCATGATGTCCAGCCAGTATCCGCACACCCACGGGCTGCAGCATATGTTTCCCAACCGGGAGCAGGTGACCAAAGTGAATGAAAAGTCCCCGGCCCTTGCCCGGGTGCTGCGCGACCAGGGTTACGACACCGCTGTGATGGGCGACTGGTGCGCCGGTGTCTTCGACGTCATGCCCATGGGGTTTGAAAAAGTGCAGGCCACAACCTTTGACAACTTCAAGGTCTATATGAGCCAGGCCGTGTATCTGGCCCATCCGGTCATGCCGCTGTATTATGACAACCCCCTCGGGTATTTCCTTTTCCCGAAGCTGGAGTGCAGCGCGTTCTTTGTCACACCGGAGGTGGTCACGGAGCGTGTGGTGGACCGTCTGGCCGTGCAGAGCCGCAGCCAGAAGCCGTTTTTCTGGACCGTTTTCTACTCCTGCACCCACATTCCCTACACCACGCAGGAGAAATTCTCCGCCCCGTTCACGGACCCCAACTACCAGGGACCGCACCGGCATCAGTTCCAGTTCAATGTGGACCAGTGGATCGGCAGTGTGGACATGGCCAACAAATGGCGGGCCATGCCGCCGGAGGACGTGGCTCAGATCAATGGCCTGTACGATGGCTGCGTGCGGAAATTCGATGACTGCGTGCGGCAGGTGCTCGACCAGCTGAAGGCCACCGGGCAGCTGGAGAACACCATCATCCTGATCACCGGCGACCACGGGGACGACCTTTTTGAACCCAACACCACCTTCGGCCATGGCCTGTCCTTCAATGGCGGCGACCAGAACAGCAACATCCCCGCCATCTTTTATGTGCCGGAGCTGAAGGATCAGCCAGCCACGGTGGCCAAAGTGGTGCGCAGCATCGATTTCGCCCCCACTCTCCTGGATCTCGCCGGCATGGGCCCTGATCCCCGTATGGAGGGCACCAGCCTGATGCCTTACCTGAAGGATCCCAAAGCCGATCTCGGCCTGACTTTCTTCGGTGAGACCTCCTACCTTTTCTGCAAACGATACATCCCCGGTGAGACGCCCCGGGGTTATGACAAGCCCATGGATTCCACCACGCAGATCGATGAGAACTTCGACTGCCATTTCGTTTTGAAGGATGAGTATCAGAACCTCGTCCTTGAGACCAAGGAACGGGTCATCCGCACCGAGCGCTGGAAGCTGGTCTTCACACCCGGCCAGCGTTACGACATTGTCCGCCTCTACGATCTGCCGAACGATCCGCACTGCGAGCGGGATGTGAAGTTTCACTATCCGGAAGTCTTCGCCGCCCTGAAGGAGCACCTCTGGAAGTGGATGCGCGACAAAAAGGAAAGCCGCATCCAGGAGATCTTCCCCCATGGTGAGCCTGTCAGCCTGCCTCCGGCATAGGCAGCAGGGCCGGAACACTCCTCCTGACATCCTGACAGGCCCTCAAGTCATCCTGGCTGTCCCGCGACTCGCCGCATTTCCCGCCCCCCAATCCGACGTTATGCGCTCCTCCGCCCCGCATTCATTCACTGTTGGAAAGCGCAAGGGAGTCATCTGGCTGGACATCTGCGTGATTCTGGTCCTGCTCGGCATCATGGGCGGACTGGCTTGGACAGGCTGGCAGCGTTCTCAAAAATCTGATTCCGATCGGGCGGCCAAGCCCGCCGGGCAAAAAGAGCTTTCCGGCCCGCCGAATAACGCAGGTGGATAAGTGTCCGTGGGCTCAACGCTCCACCCCCTGTTATTCCGGAGTGACCGGCTCAATGAAGTAATGCTGCTTGTGGCCGCCATGGGCCAGTTCGGCGGCCCGCTGCTCCGCCTTTTCCTCTGAATCAAAATACCCGATCAGAAAACGGGCTCCATTGTCGTCCTCGCGGAACAGGGCATAGCGGAGGTCCTGCCCCTGCTGCCCTTCCCCGCGGGAAGTGAAACCGGAAACCGGCACCTGCGGAACCGCCGCCCACCAGCCCAGGCTGTCGTGGCCCCAATGCACTCCCAGACCAGCGGCCACCGTGCGGAGCAGTTCCAGCTCGGAGGCCGCCTCCCCGCCATCCAGCAGAGAGCCCTCCGTCAACGCGCCGCCCGGAGTCCTGCCCTGAACCGGCAGCACAGCGACCCGGCATCCCGGACCGCCGGGTGAGCCCAATCTGTGAAAAGGTCCATAGGTGCTCATTGAAATGGGGACTGATGTGGCAGGGAACCCGGCCAGCCCACCGGCCCGGCTCGGATATCGCCACAGCCATAGTCCAAAATGAATCTTGCGAAAGCGGTTCCTCTCACCGCGGCATCATAATCTGCTCGGAGTCGAGTCCGGTCAGGGTCTTGATTCCTTTGAAAAGCCGGAACAGGGCATAACCCATCATGACCAGGGAGGGCACCCCGACGATCAGGTACCCCCAGCCGGTCTGCCGCCCAATGGCGGCGGTGAAGGCTGCGGAGCCAGGCTCCTTGTCCGCCAGGAAATACATGGCCAGAAAATAGTTCAGCACCGCGCTCAGCAGCATGGAGAAGGTCAGCAGCAGGGTGCTGGTCCACAGCAGACGCTCAAAACCCGCCCGCTGATTGCCGGTTTCGATAGCCTTTTCGATCTTCGGCACATCCATGATATCCGGATTCAGCAGCAGTGATTTGACCAAGGGCTTTTTGGTTTTGTGGGAAAAAAAGATCAGCGCCGCCAGAATCAGAGGCACCGCCGCCTCCTTCCACGCGAACACCACGGCGCTCATGGTCATCAGACCCAGACCCCCGGTGAGCAGCACACTCACGAACCCAATCAGGGAGAACAGATTCCACTTCCGGCGCTGCTGATAATCGTAAATCTGATAACCGATGGGAAAAAGCATGGCCACCACCAGCGCCATCTTAGGGCCCAGTGCCAGAAAGCCCTCGGTCTTGCTGAGGTTGCTGAGAATCACCACCGGAATCAGCACGTTCAGCAACAGATTCATGAGGGGATTCTCCTGCTTGGCGGCAGGCTTGACCGCCGTCGGAATGGATGCCGGCGGGGTATTGGTGGCAGGGGTGACGATGGCGGCTGACGGCTCTTCGGAGGACATGATGGCGGGTTGTCGCGGAATGGGCAAAAGGGGGAGGTCCGCAATCCTGACGGAAACGGGCGGACCGGCTGCTTTTTAGGCGAAAGCGGAGGTTTTGACAAATGAACTTCCAAACCGTCGGGGAAGCGGCTTCGGCCCATAGCCCCGCCTGGAAAAAACAAAAAGTGGAACCAGCGGGCTCTGCCGCCGGTTCCACCCCTTTTGTGTGGCCGGGTTTCAGGCTGGAGATTCGGTGACAGCCGGAGACTGCCACCAGGAGCCGCTGCTGTCAGATCATTTGATGAGACGGAGCGCGAAAGGATAGCGGTAGTATTTTCCATCCAAGGCTCCCAGCGCCGCCAGAAGGGTCAAAATACCAGCGGCGATGCTGACAACCGGCATCAGCAGCGCGCCGATGACGACAAAAGCCAGAATGATACAGACCATCACCGCCAGAATCACCGTGATCTGGAAATTAAGCGCCTCCTTGCCATGATGCTCCAGAAAAGCCGTGCCGTCCCGGCGGAGATACCAGACAATAAGCGGCCCTACCACAAACATCAGATGGCAAATCATCGCCTTGATTTTGGTCTCGATGGTCACCGTGGTGTCCACCGGCACCGGATCCGTTCCGGGAGGAGTATAGGGGTTCTCGGGAGGAACAGGCGGAATGCCGGAAGTGTAAGGATCGCTCATAATGGTTCAGCTGTTGGGGAGTGTGCGGATACCGCCCAGAATACCTTTGAACCGGTGGAAGGAACTTTAACTATTCGAAAAACGTATCGTCATGCGAATAAGGCGGGGCGCAGCAGCATAGGAACCGCAGAGGCGTGCCGGAGGTGGCGGTGATCTGATGCCAGGCGCCGGCGGGGATCAGGATGGCGTCGCCAAGGGAGACACCGCGGATTTCACCGTCGATCTCCATGCTTCCGGTGCCCTCCAGCAGAAAATAAAACTCCTCGGAGAGACGGTGATAGTGCCGCTGGGTGGAGGTGCCGGGCGGCAGGGTGGCCTCGGCCAGGCTTTGGGACTGCACCGGGGCATTGGTGTGGTCCAGAATGCTGCGGATGGTGGAGCCGTCCGCCGTGGTGAAGGGAGCCTGCGCGGCCAGATTCTGAATGGTCATGGTTATGCCCGGCAATCACGCCGTCGGAGCGGATACCGGCAAGGAGTTTCTGAACGCCTGCCGGGGGGAGACAAATCGGGGGCGGGTGCCGGGTGTCATTGAAGTTCCGCACCGACCGATGACAGCCCCTTTTCCTGAAAATAGGCGGCAGCCTGCTCCGGTGCCTTGGCTGTCCAATCGCGGTAAAGCTCCCCCAGCACCGCTGTCCGGCGCGCGGGATCGGTGATGGTCATGGCCCAGTCCACGGCACTGGGCGGCTCCTTTCCGGCCACCTGGGAGGCGAAATCGGCCACAGCTGCATCGTGGTCGGCGGAGGGCGGCTGATTCCGCAGCCAGTTGCCGGCGGCATTGAAATCCGCCTGCGTCCAAGCCTGCATCAGCTGGCTGATGGCTGGCTTCCGGTCCGTGCCGCGCAGATTTTTCAGCAGCCACTCCGCCTGGGCCGGCGTGCCGGCATCAATGCGGGCGGTGGCGGCGGCGGCGGCGAAACGGTTGAACTGATCCGCCGGCAGGGAAGCTCCGGTCTCCACCAGCAGTTCCACCGCCTCTTTGGGCGAGGCTTCGCGGCCCACCTGACCGAGAAACCGCCCCACCGTGTCCGGAGGCAGACCGGGCACTGCGGCCAGTTTTCCCAGGAAAGCCTGACGCTGTGCCGGAGTGGTGAGGAGCCTGGTGGTCTCCGCAATCAGATCTCCCAGATTGGCGGAAGGCAGACTGGCCATTCGGTCCACGGCGGCTCCTGCAGGATCGGCGGCGATCAACGCCGGCAGAACGATCAGCCGCAGCTGCTCCGCGCTCACATGGGAGGGCAGTTTGCCCCCCTTCTCCGCGGCGTCCAGCCATTTGGAGGCGGCAGAGGCATCCATTTTCGACCAGCTGCGCACGGCTGTCTCCAGCGTGCCCGGCCGGGCCTTGTTCTCCAGCGCATAGGCGGCGGCGGCAGGCGGGTCGGATTTGGCCAAAAGCTGCATAATGGCGGAGGTCACCTGTTCCCGGCCATCGGTGGAGAACTGGATGGAGGGCAGGCGCTCCATGATGGCTTTCAGCTCCTCCGCGGGAGTGGCGGCCAGCCGACTGAAAAGTGCGGTGATTTTCACTCTCATGTGCTCCCTGGGGCCGCCGGGAGGCAGGCTGGTCTCCATCTGGTTGATTTCCCCGACAAGGCCCTCAAATTCGGGCACCTCCAGCGGTTTTCCGGCTGGCTCCGGGGCTTCAGGGCCGGCGGGGGCCTTTTTTCCATCACGCGGCGTGTCAGGCGCGGCAGGGTCTGCGCGGATGATGTCCAGCCGGGCACGGGCTTCGGTGATCCGCGAATTCAGCTGGACTTCGCGGGTGTTCAATTGTGATTGCTGGTGCCACAGCCAGAGACTGGCCAGACAGGTGGCGGCAATGAGGAAAAGGCGGAAGCGGTGGCGTTTCATAACAGATCGGGAGCACCCTGGTTGGCGGCGGATGGGAAAACCGGGAAGGAATGGGAGGGCGGCAGACTTTTCTTTTCAGTGGGCCTCCAGCGCGGCATCCAGTTCCGCGGCGGAGACCCCAGCTGACAGCGCCGCGGTGCGGGCCTCGGCGCGGTGGCCCTGCTGTATCTCACGGAGGGTGCGGGAGCGCTCCGCGGGATCGGTCAGGCGCTCCAGATAATCCACCGCGATGTCCATGGTGCTGGTGCGGTGGGCGGCGTTGCGGATGAAGGCCCCCAGAAAGGCGTCGGACGCCCCGCCCGCCAGTTCCGCATCCACCTTCGCCCGGACGCCGGCGTGGTTGGTGAAGGTGGCCTCCCCCAGGAAATACCCCAATGCCTTGTCCCGCTGATCCGCCGGTGTCTGCGCCCGCAGCCAGTCCAGGCGGGCACCCACATCCACATCCTTGGTGCTGCGCAGAGGCTCCACGGCTGCAGCCACCAGCAGGCGGCGCGCATCCTCCGCCGGCAGGCCGGCTTGGCTGATAAAGGCGGCGGTCCCGTCCAGATCCGTGCCGGACAAGGTCAGGGTCGCCCCCATCAGGGCATCCACGCGGGCTCCGGGGTCCTGAATGCCGGAGGCCAGCCGCAGGATATCCGCTTGGTCCGCGGCGCTTTTGTTGAAGGTGCCGAACCGCCGCAGGGCGATTCCCTTGCCGGCATCGTCCAGGGTTTCCAGAAACTCCAGCCCCGACTGGCGGCTGCCGCCCCACATGAGGCCGGTGAACAGCCCGGAGGCCATCCAGCCATCCAGATCGGAATCGCCCAGCCCCCGGTTTTGGAAAGCATCGGATTTCAGCTGCTCCGCGTACCAGGCGCGGGCCGCCGCCGGATCCTTCCTGGCCCACTCGCGCAGGGCGTTTGGCAGGGGGTTCATCCACAGCAGGGTGGCCTCGTTGCCGGACAGCCCGGCCACCACCCTCATGCCGGTGGAGGTGGCCAGCGCGGGGTCCTTGTCCGCCAGCTGGGACAAAAGCCGGTCATAAACCAGCCGGCGCTGATTGGGAGGCAGATCCATAACCTCCGCTGCCGCCAGCAGGGCGTCGAGGGATTTGGCGTCCATGGCCGCCAGCTGGGCGCGGATTTTCAGAATTGGCAGCGGATCGGCGTTCTGCCCCTCGGCCATCAGCCGGGCCAGTTCCCGCAGATCGAACCCTGTTTCCGCTTCCTTTCCATCGCCGCCGTCTCCGGTTTTTCCCGGCACGGCCAGGACCGGGCTCCCGGCCGATCCGGGCTCCACCCCGGCTTTGGAGTCAGCGGCCTTTTGCAGAGCCGAGGCGGCAGTCTCCAATGCGGCCATCCGGGATTCCGCCCGGAGCACAGCGGCGGATTGAAAGCCCAGCGGCACCAGCAAGGCGGCGGCCAGGGCGGCGGTGAGGGAAAGCTGTTTGATGTTCATGGTGTTCAGGGTGTTAAGCGTGAGGGTTTTCCAGGACAGGGAGCCGGCGGCGGCCAGCGGTGCCGCCGCCAGCGAGGCGGTCACCGTGGCGGAGGCGGTCTGAGTGAGGGCGGAGCCCAAGCCGGCGCTCAGCACGGCCAGCGGCACCACTACCCCCCGCCGGGCCAGGCGGTTCCGCAGACGCTGCAGTGCCCGTGATCCCCGTTGGCGCCAGGCGGCGGATTGACCGCCCAGCCGCCGGGCCATCTCCTCGAAACTCCAGCCTTCAAAATACTTCAGCAGCACCACTTGGCGGTCGGATTCCGGGAGCTCATTCAGAGCCTCGTCCAAGCAGGGCGCAACCTGCTCCCAAACCTCCGGGAGGCTGGTGTCGCCCGGTTCGCGGGTCAGGTCGTGGCGGTGTTTCATCAGGCGATCCTCATGACGGCGTTCACGGCGGCGGAGCTTGGCGGCCTCAAAGCAGACCGTGCGGTGCAGCCAGGCGGAAAGGGACGGTCCGGACTGGAGAAGGAAGCCGGCCTTGCGGGCCAGAATCGCCAGGGCATTCTGTGCCGCCTCCTCGGCCAGGTCCGCCTGGCCGGTCTGCCGCAGCGCCGCATGATACAGCAGCCCCGCGTAGCGCCGCGCGAGCGTGGCGAAGGCCTCCTGCGATCCTCCACGGGAGAAAGCCTGGAGCAGTTGGGCGTCATCGGATTCCGTCATCACAACAGATAAACCCCCGCCTGATGGTGGTGTGTGACAGATGCGGGTGAAAATTAAGGTAAAAAGATTCCCGGCTCTGCCGCTCCCTTCCCTGTCCACTCCGGTTTTGTCCCGTCCCGGGACCCCCTGGATGCCAAGGACGGAGAGCCGGCAGCCTTTTCCGGACCGCCGGAGCCATCATCCGGTCCCGCCGCAACCTCATCCCATCACCACCGCCATGAATGCCTTCCTGCCCCGCCGACGTTTTCTGCAATCCCTCGCCGGCACCGGAGCGTTGGCCGGCGTGGGCGGTCTGCCGGTTTTCACTGGAGGCCTGCCCACCATTGGAGCGGAAGAGGTCAAGGTGAATCCCGCCAGCGTGCGGTTCTCCGCGGATATCGAGCCCCTCGTGCGCCTGCTGGAGGACACGCCGCGCGACCGGCTGCTGGAGGAGATGGGTGCCCGCATTCAAAAAGGAACCGCCACCTACCGCGAAGTCCTGAGCGCCCTGTTGCTGGCAGGCATCCGGAACATCCAGCCCCGGCCCGTGGGTTTTAAATTCCACGCCGTGCTGGTCGTGCACTCCGCCCATATGGCCAGTTTGAACTCCCCGGACAGCGACCGCTGGCTGCCGCTGTTCTGGGCGCTGGATCAGTTCAAGTCCTCGCAGGCCCGCGATGTGGCGGAGGGCGACTGGACGATGGGCGTGGTCGATGAAAAAGCCGTGCCGGACGCCGCCAAAGCCCGCCAGGCGTTCACGGAGGCCATGGATCAATGGGATGCCCCCCGCGTGGATGCGGCGGTGGCCGGGCTAGCCCGCGCCGCCGGAGCGCAGGAGGTTTTTGACTGGTTCTGCCGCTATGGCGCGCGGGACTTCCGCGACATCGGCCACAAGGCTATTTACGTGGCCAACAGCTGGCGGGCGCTCCAGACCATCGGCTGGCAGCATGCCGAGCCTGTCCTGCGCTCCCTCGGCTACGCGCTGCTGGAGCACGAGCAAGGCAATCCCGCCACCCGCGACGCCGAGCAGGACCGTCCCGGCCGCCGCAACGATCCCCTGACAGAAAAGATCCGTCCCGACTGGTCCACCGGTCTCATCAGCACTGAATCCCGCGCCGAGATGCTGTCCGTGCTGCGCTCCGGCAACTGGGAGCAGGCGGCGGACAAGGTGGTGGAGCTGCTGAACCGCGGCACCCATCCGCAGTCGCTTTGGGACGCCTTTTTTCAGAGCGCCTCGGAGATGCTGATGCGCAAGGCCGGCATCCTGTCCCTGCACGCCGGCACCACCACCAATGCCCTGCACTACGCCTGGGAGAACTGCCAGAACGACCGCACGCGGCGCTTTCTTATGCTTCAGAACGCCTCCTTCCTCACCATGTTCCGGGACATCGCCGGCACCCAGGAAGGAGTGAAGGTGGATGAATTCGAGCCCGCCGCCGCCGGCTTCCCCTTGGAGGAGGTGTTTGCCAGCATCAGCTCCAACCGCCTTCAGGCCGCCGGCCAGTCCCTGGCCTGGCTGAAGGGCGGCGGGGACGTGAAATCCTTTATCGCCGCCGCCCAGCGTCTGATTTACCTGAAGGGCACTGACTCCCACGACTACAAGTTCAGCTCCGCGGTTTTTGAGGACTACCACCACCTGTCCCCGGACATCCGCGACCGCTTCCTGGCATCCAGTGTCTTCTGGCTTAAAGGTTCCGCAGAGCAGGACAATCCCTTGGTGACCCGCACGCGGGAAGCGCTCCGCTCCAAAGCCTGATCACCGGCATCGGCGCGTCCATTCGGTCCACTCAGTCCAGCAACCTCTTAAGCCGGTCCACAATCTCCCGCAGGCTGGCGGTCTCCTGCTTCAGCGCTGCGATCTCCGCCTCCATGGCGGCCTTCCAATCCGGAGAGGGCAGGATTTCCCTGGCTGCGGGAGCTGCAGGCTCCGGCACCTCCGTGGAAATCCCGGAGACCGGGCCGCAGAGCAGATGGGCCACCGCCTTCACCCGCCGTCCGGCTCCCGGCGGCAGGATGGTCACCATCGGACCGGTGCCGTAGTCCGCCAGGCGCTGCACCGCAGCCTCGACATCCGCCAGATCCGCCATCGGATGCAGGCGCTCCGTGCGCGTGCGCAGCTCTCCCGGGGTTTGAATGTTCCGTACCAGCAGTTCGCAGAGGACCGCCTTCATAGGGTCATCCAGACTACCGTAAACCTGGTCCAGAGTATGCCGGTACTTGGGCACTCTGGAGCCCGCCATGTGAATCATGACCGCCATCCGCCGCCGGCGCAGGCTGTCCAGCGCGGCCTCCACCGTGCGTTCGTCCCAAGCGGTCACCGGGTCGCGGTTGCTGCGCTGGTTGCAGGCCGCGCAGAGGCTGTTGAGGGTCATCGGATAATACTCCGGCGTGGTGGTTTCCTTCTCCATCAGGCAGCCCAGCACGCGGGCTTCCTCAGGGGACAGCAGGGAGGGATCGTCTTCCATTTTTCCTGGCGGGTAATCGGGGGCTCCGGGAAACCGGCGGCGGCCGGCTTGCCTGTCAGGCCACGGTGTTCACCAGTTCCCCGAGACCTTCAATACCGATCACAATCCGGTCGCCGGACTTCAGGGTGAAGTCCGATCCCGGCACAATGCCGGTGCCGGTCATGAGCAGCGCTCCTTTGGGAAACTCGTTCTCCCGGAACAGCCAGCCCGCCAGCTCCTCAAAGCCCCGCTTCAGCTGATCCAGCGCCGTGCGTCCCTCGAAGGCGGTTTCCCCGGCCCGGTGGATCGCCAGGGTGATGGCGGTGTGCGGCGGCAGGCTGGAACCCAGAACCAGACAGGGGCCCAGCGCGCAGGATCCCTTATAAGTCTTGGCCTGCGGCAGATAGAGGGGATTCTCCCCCTCGATGTCGCGGGCGCTCAGGTCGTTGCCGATGGTGAAACCAAAGACTTTGCCCTCCGCATTCAGCGCCAGGGTCAGCTCCGGCTCCGGCACACTCCAGATGCTGTCCGCCCGCACCCGCACCGGCTCCAGATGACCCCGGACGCGGGACGCGGTGGCTTTGAAAAAGATCTCCGGACGGTCCGCCGCATAGACCTTGTCATAAAAGACATCCGCACCGGCCTCCCCGCTCTCCTCCATCCGCGCCACCCGGCTTCGGAAGTAGGTCACCCCCGCCGCCCAGACCTCCTGCGATCCCAGAGGCGGCAGAAAAGCCTGGTCCAACGCCGGCACCTCGATGCTGTAGCCATGCCGCATCGCTTCCTCCACGAGGATATCCGGCTCCCTGGAGGAAAAGAGGGCATCGAATGAAAAGCCCGTCAGGGCCAGGGCTTCATCGCCGCTGACGGCAAGCACGGCGTCGGGAGTGCGGAAGAGCTTGATCATCATGAGGACAACATGATCCTGGCCCTCCCCCGCCGTCGAGTAAAACCTGTGGAAAACCGGTGCTTTCACCCTCACAGGGACGGGCACTGCCACGGTGATTGGCCGGGGTTCCGCTGTTCGTTTTGCAGGAAAAGGCGGTGCTTTGAAAAGAGAGGCGCATTCGCGGAAAAGAACCTGTCTGGACGCGCGGATGCATGGAGTAGGATGTATGGAATTTAATCAAATATGCTTCTTTTCGCATACATTCCTCCATCTCAAATCCTTTGACCTTTATGCGCCGGCCGACCGCTTTTTTGCTGCTCCTGCTTTCCCCGCTTGCCTTTCTTTCCCCGGCTTTGGCCGAGGAGAAGTTCACCGCCAACTGGCCCCAGTGGCGCGGTCCGGAGGCCGACGGCAATGCCCCCGCCGCCACCCCGCCCACGGAATGGAGCGAAACCAAAAATGTGAAGTGGAAGGTGAAAATCCCCGGCAGCGGCACCTCCACGCCTATCATCTGGGGGGATAAAATCTTTATCACCACCGCCATCCCCACGCCCAAAAAAATTTCCCTCGTCCCGGGGGAGGGCGGAAAACCGGAGAATTCAAACCCGTCCTCCTCTCCGGCTCCGGTGCTGGTCTCCACTGCGGAACCCGCACCGCCGGCGGCACCTCCTGCGGCGGAGGCTCCACCCGCCGCCCAGCCAAGTCCCCCGCGTGAGGGACGCCGTGGCGGCGGACGCGGTCCGGGCGGCGGTGACGGTGGCGGCACACTGGAAAGCCCTTACCAATTTCAGATCCTTTGCCTGGACCGCGCCACCGGGCGCACGCTCTGGCAGCAAACCCCCACCGAGGAGCAGCCGCACGAGGGCCATCATCAGGATCACGGTTTTGCCTCCCATTCCCCGATCACCGACGGCACCCATGTCTATGCCTACTTCGGCTCCCGGGGACTGCACTGCTATGACTTGGAGGGCAAAAAGATCTGGTCCAAAACCTTTGGAAAGATGCGCACCCGCAATGCCTTCGGCGAGGGCAGTTCCCCGCTGCTGACCGGTGATTTCATCATCGTCAACTGGGATCACGAGGGAGAGGATTTCATCGCCGCTCTTGATAAAAAAACAGGGGAGGAGCGCTGGCGCAAAACCCGCGATGAGCCCACCACCTGGGCCACTCCGCTGGCGGTGGACTTCAAGGGCAAGACCCAGGTCGTCGTCAGCGCCACCAACCGCATCCGCAGTTACGATCTCACCACCGGCGACCAGATCTGGGAATGCGGAGGCATGACCACCAACGTCATCCCCTCCCCTGTCACCGCCGACGGGATTGTGTATGCCATCAGCGGATTCCGGGGCAATGCCGTGCGCGCCATCCGTCTGGGCAAAACCGGTGATCTGACAGGCACGGATGCCATTGCTTGGAGCTACGACACCAAAGCGCCCTATGTGCCTTCCCCGCTGCTTTCAGAGGGCCGCCTGTGGTTTCACTCCCAGAACACCGGCATCATTTCCTGCCTCGACGCCAAAACGGGGAATGTCCTTATCGATGCCCAGCGGCTGGAGAATTTCGCGGGGGTTTATGCCTCGCCGGTGGCCGCCGCCGGCAAAATCTACCTGACGGGCCGCAACGGCGAGGGCATCGTCCTGCGCAACAGCGGCAAACTCGAAATTCTCGCCACCAACAAGCTGGAGGAAAAATTCGACGCCTCCCCGGCCCTCGCGGGCAAGGATCTCCTGCTGCGGGGCCACCAGTTCCTCTACTGCCTGTCCGGATCCTGAACGGCGCAAAGTGTCCGGCTGCGGCTGGTGGAATTCCGCCAGCTGGAGCCGTCATGCCGGCCAGACCGCTCCTTGTCTTTTCAAGAAGCTAACGTCGCGGATTCAGCAGGGTCATGATGACGGATTCCGCCGCCTTCACCGCCTGCAGGAATTTAGGGTAATCCAGTGTTTCCGGCTTGTCGCCCGCGTGCTGCCATTGGGGATTCCGCAGTTCGCCGGTGTCCGTAATCCGGATCACGGGCAAGCCGGCGCGGTCGAAGGCCCAGGCGGTGCCCTGGCCCAGCAGCGGGCCGGCGGCGGGGGAGTTTTCGATTTCCAGCGGAAGATCCGTGCTCTGGATCAGCCGGGCGCGGAACCCATCCGTGATCATGGACTGGGCGGCGGGATTGGCCACCACCGCGAGAAAGTTGCCTTTGTCCGGATAGGCAGCGGAGGGCGTGGGGGGAATCTTCTGACTGCCGGGCGCATCGCTGTAGCAGCCCAAGCCCTCCAAGGTCACCACGGCGGCCACTTTTTCATCCCCGCCCTCCTCACGCAGGGTGGTGGCATAGTTCAGGCTGCCCATCTCCTCCGTGCCGGCAAAGGGAGGCGCGTCCCGCACCGTGGCCACAAATCGAAGGGTGCGCTCCTGGGAGCTTCCGGCGAAGGCGTGCGCCAAGGCCATGAGCGCGGCGGTGCCGCTGGCGTTGGCATCGGCTCCGGGGCTGTCTGTGGCGGAATCGTAGTTGGCGGCGACCACCACCACTTCATTACGCAGCTGTGCACTTTTCCCCGCCAGATCGATCACCAGGTGATGCCAGAGCTGGCCGTCCTTTTGGAACTCCACGCGGGAGACACGGTATCCCAGATTGGCGGGCCCCAAGGTGGACTGGATGTATTTTTTTGCGGAGTTGATGGTCTCCGGCACCGCTGAATGCCGCGGCCCGATGGCTGCCGCCAGGGTGTGGACCCCGCTTTGCAGGTCCGCCGCGTTCAGGGGTTTGGCGGTCAGAATGCGGGCTTCGCGGTCCTCCCGCACTTTATCCACCCGGAAGTAGATGAACATGGCGATCACCCCGGTGATGATCAGCCCGGTTGGCAGGCCGAGGATGAGCAATTGGACGGTCTGCTGGGAGGTCAGTCGGGGCATGGCAATGGCACGCGTGGGGGTTGTCATAAAATGCGGAGGCCATCATTCATACCTCACCTCCTGACGTGGTCCACCGCCTTCACAGGCCTGTCCGGTTTCCTTTTGCTTTCCGCAGCCCTCTCCGGATGATGCATTTGCCCTTCCCAGTCTGCCGCCCCATGTCCATGCCCATTTTCTCCACCGCCGGGCTTCTTCTGCTTTCCAATATCTTCATGACCATCGCGTGGTACGCCCACCTGAAGGACTTGAAGGACAAGCCTTGGTGGATCGCCGCCCTGCTGAGCTGGGGAGTGGCCCTGTTTGAGTATCTCCTGCAGGTTCCCGCCAACCGCATCGGCTACCGGCACGGCATTGGCCTGGCGCAGCTCAAAATCATGCAGGAGGTTATCACGCTCACCGTCTTCCTGCCGTTCGCCATTTTCTACATGGGGGAAAAACCGCGCTGGGACTTTCTCTGGGCCGGCCTGTGTCTGACCGGGGCGGTTTATTTCATTTTCCGGGGCGGCATGGGTGCCAAAGGGTGAAATGCAAATCAGGGGAAAAAACTTCCACGAGTCTCTGGTTACGCCACTTTTGCGTCTTCCCGGACCAAGGTGACCCGGCATAAAAAAGCCGCCACCGGTGCCGGTATCAAGCACTTGGGCGGCGGCTTTTTCAGAAAAGCTCTATTGCTGACGCAGACGGTTGCCGGAACGGGCCAGCAGCATGGTCAACAGGGGATCCAGCCGCACGATTTCCTGGGCTAGCTGACGGAGATCATCACCGCCTCCGGAGGGAAGAGCCACAGTGTTGCAGGTCAGTGGCTTCTGGCTGACAGGGCGCACGCTCCGGGGTGGAATGCTGATGATGGACTGGTTCATGGTTTTTGGTGCGGTGAAGGTGGTGACGGTATGGCGTGGAATAAGAGTGAAAAATTCGAAAAACGGTAATGCTCTAAAAATTTACAGTATTAAAAAGGGGATTTTTGGGGCGAAGTAGGAGGTAAAGCTGCGGAAAAACCAAAAGATTGGAATCCAGGAGTCTGGGGATGACCGTAAAGCTCACGGAGCTTCTCCCGGAGAAGAATGCCGGCTGTATCTGCAGCATTTTTTCCAAAAAACCCTGATTTTGAAAGATTTTCCAACATATCACGGATGGGTTCCGTTACCGCGAGGGTAATTTGGATGGTGTCGATCGTGTTCTTTTCCCGCGCCATTGTGCCATAAGAATGCCAGAAGAATGGCAAGTTCCGTTCCGAAAGCAAGGTTTTTTGGATTTTTCGATCAAATTTGAGAACAGAGTTATTTCAGATTTGCGAAATTTCCGTCTTTGTCTAATATTAATGTGTAATACCATACAAATGAAGAGGTTTTAGGGGATTTTTTACTGTAATTAATTTCGCGATATTGAGAGCTGGAATGTCTTTTTTGAGATTTCGGGTCGAAATTTTAAAAAATCCTGCTGTAGGAACCTGCTGTAACCTTCCCATAGAATCACAGCGTCCGCATGGGGTGGTGCCTTTCCCCCTTCACCCTGTGGTCGTATGTCCGCGATTTATGCCTTCTCCTCTGCTGCCCGCCTGGCGTGGTTAACTGAGTCCCCGCCCCGGACAATGTCTGCTGTTTCCGCTGATCTGGCTCTCACGACAGCGGCCAAAGCGGGCGATTCCACCGCCTTTGGCAGTCTGATCGCCGCCCACAAAAGCCGGGTTTTTGGCTTGGCGGCCAAATACGCCCGGAACCATCACGAGTTGGAGGACTTGGCGCAGGACGTTTTCATCAAAGCCTGGAAGGGACTGGGGGGCTACCGGGGGGACGCTCCCTTCGAGCACTGGCTGATGCGGGTAGCGGTGCGCGCCTGTTTCGATTTTCTGCGCCGGAACCGCAGCCGGCGGGAGCACGAGGTTTCCCGCGACGCCCTGCTGGAGGCGGGTTACCTCCCTGCGGAGGGAGCGCAGGAAACGGTGGAGACCGGGGAAAACCAGGCTCTGCTGGAGGTGCGGCGCGCCATGGCCATGCTTTCCCCCAAGGAGCAGCACGTGCTGACCCTCCTGGAACTGGAGGACCGCACGGTGAGGGAGGTGGCGGTGCTGACCGGCTGGAGCGAGGCCAATGTGAAGGTCCGCGGCTTCCGCGCCCGCCAAGCCCTGAGGAAATGCATTGAACGGCTCCGACAGTCCAACCCTCCGGTCTGGCCGTGAATTCCGGTTTCCTTTCTCTCCTCCCGCTTCATCTCCTTTCTTGCCCTTTTCCGGATCCATTCCCACCATGAACGACCAGGAATTCAGCGATCTTCTCGGCAAGGCCCGCAGCGCGGGCCGGCGGACGGATTTTTCCTCTCAGGAATACGGCTTTGAAACCCGGATGGCGGCCACCATCGCGGCGCTGTCCGCCGAGGGGTCGAACACCGCGCACCTCATCTGGCGCACGGCGGCCGGCTTTGCCGCGCTCGTGGGGATGATGGGGGTGTGGTTTGTGCTCATTCAGGCCTCCACGGAGACGGAGGATGACCTCACCGCCTTTTGGGATGCCGGGGAAATCGCGCTGGACGCGGACTTTCTGAACTGACGCTCTGGCCGCTTTCCTTTTCCGTTCAAATCCCCCCTGTCCCCCATGCGCTGGATGCTCTATTCCGGAATCACCGCTGTCTTTGTGCTGGGTGGGGTGGCCGGCGGGCTGCTTGGGGTGACCGCCGAGCGGGACCGTATGAAGAAGCTGGAGCGCAGCGGTCCCGGGCCGATGGGGGAGCTCATGGGCCGCCGGCTGGAAAAGGAACTGGATCTCAATCCCGGACAAGCCCGGCGCGTGCGGCAGATTTACGCCACCGCCCGCCCCCGCGTCCAGCAATTGGACCGCGAACGCCGCCAGAAGCTGCGGGCCATCATGGACGAAATCCACCCCCAGATTCTGGAGGCGCTGACTCCGGAACAAAAGGAACAGTTTCTGAATCTGCAGAAGAAGCTGATGCAGCGGCTGCGCCTGACCGATCCCGAATCCGGGGAGCCGCCGCCGCCGGATGACCGGTCCAGGCGGCGGCAGGGCCGGGCGCAGGATCCGGAAAAAGCAGCGCTTTGAGGGGTCGGAGGAAGATTGTCCAGTCCTGCGCCGCGCTACCTTTCACCGCGATTCCGCGCTGTCCGGCTCTTGCGGCTGGAAAAGTCAGCCATCAGGGTCCGCGCGATGAAGCCCCTCTCCGCCTTTTCCGCGATCCTCCAAGTCGTCACCGGCAGCCTGCCCGCCTTGGCCGCTGCCCCTCCCGGCCAAGGATTTTACCGCTTTCCGGCGCTCCATGGCGACACCGTGATTTTCACCGCCGAGGGCGATCTGTGGAAGGTTCCAGTCACAGGCGGCATGGCGCAGCGGCTGACCTCCCATCCGGGCACGGAGGCGTTTGCCCATATTTCGCCCGATGGGAAAACTGTGGCTTTTGCCGCTGAGTACGAGGGACCGACCGAGGTTTACACCATGCCTATGGAGGGCGGTGCGCCGAAGCGCCTGACCTGGCACGGCGAGGGAGCCTTCCCCGCAGGCTGGACACCGCAGGGACGTGTTTTATACACCACCAAAGCCTTTTCCACTCTGCCGAATGATCAGCTGGTCTCCGTGGATCCCGCCACCGGGGATGAAACCCTGCTGCCTCTGGCCCAGGCCAGCGAGGGCGTGACGGATGACACCGGCCGCAGCCTGTTCTTCACCCGGCTGCCATTTCAGGGCAGCAGCACCAAACGCTATCAGGGCGGCACAGTGCAGAATCTGTGGCGCTTTGACGAGGGGGCCGCGGAGGCCGTGGCTCTGACACCGGACTTTCCCGGCACCTCCAAAAACCCGATGTGGTGGCAGGGCCGTGTCTATTTCCTTTCCGACCGGTCGGGCGTCACCAATCTGTGGTCCATGCTGCCCGACGGCAAGGATCTCCAGCAGCTCACCAGCCACCGGGACTTCGAAATCAGCCAGGCGCGCCCAAATCAGGGCCGGATTGTCTATCAGCAGGGCGCCGACCTGCGGCTGTTCACCATCGCGGGGGCGGTGGATGCCGGCATCCCCATCACCCTGGGCTCCGACTTCGACCAGACCCGCGAGCGCTGGGTCGCCAAACCGGTGGAGTTCCTGACCGGTGCCCATCTCTCCCCGGACGGGGACCGGCTGGTGCTGACGGCGCGGGGCGAAATCTTTGTGGCTCCCGCCGAAGCCACCGGGCGGTTTGTGAATCTGCCCCGGAAGGAGGGCGTGCGCTACCGGGATGCCTCATTCCTGGGCACCGACGGCAAAACCCTGCTGGCCCAGACCGATGAGACCGGGGAGCTGGAACTGGTGAAACTGTCCGCCAATGGCCTGGGCGCGCCTGAACTGCTCACCCGCGACGGCGTGATTTTCCGCTATCCCCCGGTCAGCTCGCCGGATGGACGCTGGGCGGCCTGGCAGGATAAAAACCAGCAGCTCTGGATCCGGGATCTGAAGAATGGCCAGTCCAGGCTTATCGCCTCCAGCCTCAGTGACGAGTTCGAGGATCTGACGTGGTCGCCCGACAGCCAGTGGCTGGCCTTTGTGGAAAGCAATCCCAACACCTACCGGCAGATCAAACTCTGCCGCGCCGGCGACGGCACGCTGCTGGCCGCCACCAGCGACCGCGTCAACAGCGCCCACCCCGCGTGGTCCGCCGATGGCAAATGGCTGTTCCTCGCCAGCGTGCGGGAACTGCGCTCCCTGGTCGGCAGCCCCTGGGGGGACATGCAGCCGGAGCCCTTCTTCACAGAGAACACCAAACTTTACGCCCTCGCTCTGAAAAAAGGGCTGCGTTCGCCGTTTGAGCCGGCGGATGAGCTGAATCCCGCCTCCGAGGCTGAAAAGAAGGAGAAGGAAAAGGAAAAAAAAGACAAAGAAAAGGAAAAGGAGGATTCCGCGCCCGCCGCCGCCGTGGAGATCGAGGCTGACGGCTTGGCGGGACGGCTGTGGGAACTGCCGGTGCCGGCAGGGAATTACACGAACCTAGCCACCTCGGCCAAACAGCTTTTCTTCACCTCCAAACCGCCCGGCTTCGATTCCAAGCCCCGGCTGATGCGGCTGGAGATCACTTCCAAGGAGCCCAAGCCCAAGGTGTTCGCTGAGGAAATAAAATCGTGGGAGCTGTCCTCCAACCGCAAGCAGGTGCTGCTGCGCAAAGGTGACAGCTTCTTCGTGGTGCCCACCGAAGGCGAGGCCCCCGCCAAGCTGGAGAAACCCGTGCCGCTGGACCGCTGGTCCTTCTCCATCGATCCCCGGGAGGAGTGGCGGCAGATTTACCGCGAGTCCTGGCGTATGCTGCGCGACTACTTCTACGATCCCAAACTCCACGGCGTGGACTGGCTGACGGTCCGCAAAAAATACGAACCTCTGGTGGACCGCGTGGCGGACCGGGGAGACCTCAGCGAGGTGCTGCACCAGATGGCCGGCGAACTCAGCGCCCTGCACACCTTTGTGCGCCATGGCGACACCCGTGAGGGACCGGACAAGATCGAACCCTCCAGCCTCGGTGCCCGGCTTGTCAGGGACGCTGCGACGGGAGGCTGGCGCGTGGATCACATTTTCCGCACCGACCCCGACTATCCGGAGGCCGTGAGCCCTCTGCTGAAGCCTGGAGTGGAGGTGACCGAGGGGGATATCCTGACCAGCATCAATGGCACGCCGCTCAGCACGGTGCCGCATCCCTCCGTGCTCCTGCGTCAGCAGGCCGGCCGGCAGGTCCTGCTGGAGATCAAACCCGCCAACAACGGCCCGGTCCGTCAGGCTCTGGTCAAACCGCTGGCTCCCAAAGCGGCAGTGGAGCTGCGCTACTCCGAATGGGAATACACCCGCCGGCTGGAGACGGAGAAACTCGCCCAGGGCAGTATCGGCTATGTCCACCTCCGCGCCATGGGCGGGGAGGACATCGCTGACTGGGCGCGTGATTTTTACCCCGTGTTCCAGCGCCAGGGACTTATCATTGATGTGCGCCACAACCGGGGCGGTAACATCGATTCATGGATTTTGGAAAAGCTCATGCGCAAAGCCTGGATGTACTGGTCCCGCCGCATCGGGGATCAAACCTGGAACATGCAGTATGCCTTCCGCGGCCATGTCGTGGTGCTTTGCGACGAGCACACCGCCAGCGACGGCGAGGCCTTCTCCGATGGCTTCCGGCGTCTGGGTCTGGGAAAGGTGATCGGCACCCGCACCTGGGGCGGGGAGATCTGGCTCAGCGCCAAGCGCTGGCTGGTTGACAACGGCATGTGCAGCGCCGCGGAGATGGGCGTTTACGGACCCGAGGGCCAATGGCTGATCGAGGGGCACGGGGTCGATCCCGACATCACGGTCGACAACCTGCCCCGCGGCACCTTCGACGGAAAGGACACCCAGCTCGAAGCCGCCATCAAACATCTCCAGGAGCTTATCGCCAAAGACCCGCGGCCTGTTCCTCCCATTCCGGCCAAACCTGACAAATCAGGAAAATGACTGGGGAACTCCCCCAGCAGCCCGCCATCGGAAACGCCGCCAGCCTCTTCGGGTTGGCCTGACTTCGACAGCATCGCCTCACCGCCCGATGCGCCATTCCTCCACCGACCAGCGGGGCAGTGTCTCCAGGAAACGGCTGGGCATCTGCCAGGTGTCGCCGGTGTAGGCCTTGGGCCACAGGCGTGGCCAGGTCAGATACAGCTGGTCGCGGGCCCGGGTCACGGCCACATAAAAAAGCCGCCGCTCCTCCTCCATCCCGCCCTCGCCACCGCTCTCCACGGCGCGCAGGTTGGGGAACATGGCGTCCGTCAGCCAGATCACAAACACCACGCGCCACTCCAGCCCTTTGGCCTGATGAACACTGGAGAGCGTGATGGATTCCTGCCCCTGATCCGCCGCCGGCACCGCGCTTTCGGCGGCCTCGGGACCGCTGAGGAGGGAAAGCTCGCTGAGCATCTCCCCCACACCGGTGAAGCGCCCGCCGAATCGCATGAACTGCTCCAGATCCTGGCGCCGGCTTTCGAAATTGTCGAAGGTCACGCGCATGTAGCGCTCGTAGACCCCTTCGAAGATGCTGGTCATCACTGCCATGGGATCGCGCAGTTTCCCTTCCTCATCCACGATCTCATCCATCGTCCAGCCCAGCTGCTGCCAGTCCTTGTCCGCCTTGGCGGAAACCTTGATCTTGGAGAAGACCGCGGAGTAGGACTTCGGCGGCAGCCCGGTGCGGGCCGGTTCCGCATTCAGCCACGCGGTCCAGATTTTCGCCGCTCCCGCCGCGCCCACGCCGGGCAGCAGCTGCACGATGCGGTCAAACGCGGCCTCGTCGCGGGGATTGACCGCGAACTTCAGAAAAGCCGAAAAATCCTTGATATGCGCCAGTTCAAAGAACTTCAGCCCGCTGGTCACCTGGAACGGCAGGCCCTCGCTGGTCAGCTGCAGCTGCACCTCCATGCTTTGGAAATGTGCGCGGTAGAGCACCGCCATCTCATTCCAGGGAATGCCCTCCTCCTCATGCAGCTCCCGCATGCGCTGGGCCACGAAGGACGCCTGTTCCTGCGGGGTCTGCAATGGCACGGTCACCGGTTTCTGCCCGCTGTCCGGGCGTGAGGCCTTCAGGTTTTTAGGAAACTGTTTGACGTTGGGGCGGATGGCCTCGTTGGCCAGCGCCAGAATGCCGGGCAGGCTGCGGTAGTTGGTCTCAATGCGGAACACTTGGGCACCGGCGTGGCGCTGGGGGAACTCGATGATGTTTTTGAAGTCCGCGCCGCGCCATGAGTAGATGCTCTGGGCGTCGTCCCCCACCACCATCACATTCCCGTGCTGTCCCGCCAGGGCGTCGATCAGCTCGCTCTGCAGCCGGTTGGTGTCCTGATACTCATCGACCAGGATGAACTGGAACTGATACTGGTACTGCGACAGCACCTGCGGATTGGTCCGAAACAAGTCCAGCGTGCGGATGAGCAGGTCATCGAAATCGACGGAGTTCGCTTTGCGCTTTTTCTCATCGTAGAGGTGCGCGGTTTTGGTGATCCCGGCCACAAACTCCGGATCGGGGCTGAACTCCTTTCCGATGATTTCCTTCAGCGGACGCCGGGTGTTGGCCGCCAGACTGATCAGCCCCAGAATGACCGGAGCCTTGGGAAATTTCTCGCCGGTGTCGGCCTCGACCTGCCGGGCGATGTTGCCCTCCTTGATGACCTTGGTGAGCAGCGCCTTCTGATCGTCGGAGTCGAGGATGGTGAAGCTCCGGGACAGGCCGGCGGATTCCGCATGACGGCGCAGGATGCGGTTGCAGATTGAGTGGAAGGTCCCGCTCCACAGGCCGGCGGTCTGCTGCGGCAGCAGGTCCTCCACGCGCTCCAGCATTTCCCGCGCGGCCTTGTTGGTGAAGGTCAGCAGCAGGATGTTCTCCGGGGCCACCGCGTTCTTCAGCAGATACGCCACCCGGTAGGTCAGGGTCCGTGTTTTGCCGCTGCCCGCTCCAGCGATCACCAGCGACTGACCCGGAGGGGCGGTGACCGCCGCGAGCTGCTCGGGATTCAGTTCCGCCGCGAAATCGATCTCCACCTCCGGCACGCGCGGGGCGGCGGACTGACCTTTCAATTTATAAACACGGGACATTCCTGAAGGAGGCGGGAAATTCCAAAATGACAAAGGCAATGTGGTCCGGTCCTTGGCCGTCCGCCCTCAAATCCGCATTGCCCCCGCCGGGGTCCGGGCTGAAGTCCAAGCCATGAGCCCGCTGCCGGAACTCCAGCTTTTCAACCATCAGGACGCCCTCGACCTTGATCTCGACCGGCTGGAGGCCGCCGGCTGCGCCGCCCTGCCGGAGGTGCTGAAGTCCCCCGGGCCGGAAGAGCCCGCCCTGCCCCGACTGCCGGAAATCGAGATCACCTTTGTGGACGATGCGGTGATCAGCCGTGTGCACGCTGAGTTCCTGGACGATCCCACCCCGACGGATGTCATCACCTTCGGGCACGGCGAAATCCTCATCAGCACAGAGACCGCGCTGCGCCAGGCCGCCGAGCATGGCCAGCCCCCACTGCGGGAGGCCGTGCTCTATCTGATCCACGGTCTGCTGCACCTGAATGGCCATGAGGACCACACCGAAACCGGCCGCGGCACCATGCAGCGGCTTCAGGAGACAATTCTCGATCAAGTCTGGCCCCGGTAAAAAAATCCCGGCCTCCGCGACGCTCCGTATTCGGATGATTGCCCTCGGCAACCTCCGTTTTAAATTCCCTTGCTCCACCGGAAAAGGTAAATCACTTTTCCTCCTGTCATGCATTCCCGCCTTTGGAAAACACTTCTCGCCGCGCTTCTGGCTGCGGTGGAACTGCTTTCCGCCGGCGTGAATGCCGCCACTGCCAGCATATCCGCAGCCCGTCCTGGCTGTGAAACCCAGGCACAGGCGGCGACCGCTGCGGCATCGGTTTGTAAAATGGCCTGCTGCCGTGTCCGCCTCTGCGAATGCGAAGCCGTGCCGGCTCCGGCACCGCCGAAGCCCGCTCCGGCGGTTCCTGTGGTCCAGCCTCTGGAATACAAGCTGGCCCCGCCCTCCGAATCGACGGACCTGCTGTCCGCCACTTTGGAGAATCTGCTGGAGCCGAAGGCTCCCGCTCCCCCGGACGAAATCATCGTCCATGCGCCTGAGGCACCTCTGTTCGCGCTGCACTGCGCCTGGCTTATTTGAGGCCGGACCGTTTCTGAACGCATTGCCGTGCCCGCATCCCAAGGATGCCGGGCGCACTTCCTTCCGAACGATCCCCTGTGCCCATGAGCCTTCATGAAATTTTTCCCATTTCCCGCCGCCGCGGCTTTGACTGCCGCCGTCACGGCTGTTCCTCTTCTGTCTTTAAGTGCGGCCAATGCCCCGGCTGCTGAAACCAAAGCCCGTGCCGCCACTGCCGCTGCGGCTCCCGCCACCGCTCCCACTCCCACTCCCATCAGTTCCGCCTGGATTTCCAGCCTCACCGCGGGAGCTCTGAAAATCCATCCCCAGGCTGAAGCTTCCCGTGCCCGCACCTTGGCCGCGCGCCGAGCTTTGGATGCTCTTCCGCTTTGGCAGGATACGATGACCGGCATTGGCTTCATGGCCGCCGACCGGTCCATGCGCCGCGATGACGGCGATGTGACCTTGAGTGTGGAGCAGCCCCTTCCCCGTTTGGGACTCTATCGGGCCGGGAAAAACCGCGTCATCGCTGAAGCCTCCATGCAGCAAGCGGAGGAGGGGGCCACCGCCAACGAAATCGGCCTCGCCATTGCCCGCATGGTCACCGATCTGGCCCTCACCGATGAAATCATCCGCCTTCAGTCGGCCGAGGTGGGATGGATGCGCACCTTGGTGGGCACCGCCCAAGAACGCTCCAAAAACCCGGATTCCACCGCTGTGGAGGTGCTGCGTCTGGAAAGCGGACTCGCCATCCTGACACAGAATCAGGACACCCTGGTCCGCCAGCGGGGGCAGCTGGTCCAGTCGCTGAACCTGATACTGCTGAAACCGGCCCGCACCTTCTGGCCGCAGACCGCGTTGCCGGTGCAGGCCGCCGGAACCCCTCTTTCCGCCGATGCCCTGCGCACAGAGATGGAGCGGCGGAATCCAAAACTGCTGGCTCTGCGTCAGGCGGTGGAGGCGGCCGGAGCGGATGTGGAGACCGCGCGGCAGCAGGGCAGGCCCTCAGTCTCCGTCGGAGTGGAGGCCAACGCCTGGTCCGGCGGGGATCTCCGCAGCTCCATGTTCATGCTGAAGTTCTCCCTGCCCTGGCTGAACCGGAAGTCCTTGCAGGCGGAAACCGCCCGCCGGGGGGAGCTGCAGCAGGCGGCTCAAAAGGATCTGGAAGCCGGCCGGCTGGAGTTGGCCACGCTGCTTACGGAGTTTCTGACTGTGGCTGAGAACCAGTCCCGGCTCGCGGCCTCTTATCAAACGGAGGTGATTCCCCGCGCTGAAAAATCCCTCCAAGCCTTGGAGAATGCGTGGATCTCCTCCCAATCCACCCTGCCCGAGGTCCTTGAGGCGCAGCGCCTGCTGCTCGGCGCGCGCCAGTCCCAAAAGCGGGCCACCGCCGCGTGGTTCGCGGCCCTGCAGCAGTTGGCCGCTCTTTCAGGAGCCTTTACCCCTTCTTCTTCCTTCCCATCCCTCCGTCCATGAAAACCTTTCTGCTTATTTCCGCCCTGCTGGGCGCAGCCGCCGCCGGCTGGGTGATGCGTTCCGTTTCGCAGCCCGCCTCCTCCTCCGGGCCCTCATCCCCGGGAGAGCGCCAAATCGCTTACTACCAAAGCGCGATGCATCCGTGGATCAAAAGTGACAAGCCCGGCAAATGCACCATCTGCGGCATGGACCTGACGCCCGTTTACGAGGGCCAGGCCGGCATGGAAAGCACCGGTGGGCCAGCCACTATCACACTCGCGCCCTCACAGGTCCATGTGCTCAATGTCCGCACCGCCCAAGCCGCCGTGCAGCCGCTGGTCAAATCCCTGCGCGTGGCCGGCACTATGGATGACGACGAGCGCCGCCACCGCATCCTCAGTGCCTGGATCGCGGGCCGCATTGAAAAGCTCTACGCCAACCACCACGGCGTGGAGGTCGTCGCCGGAGAGCCCTTGGCCCGTATTTACAGCCCGGCCCTGCTCCAGGCAGAGCGCGACTACCGGCAGCTGACCGGCCCCCTGAAGCAGAACACCGCCCTGCGCCTGAAACAGATGGGCCTGACGGAGGAGCAGATCGCGGCTCTTCCCGGCAAGCCGGAGAACGAGCTGAGCACCGAAATCCTCGCTCCGATGACCGGCACCGTGGTGGAGCACCACGTTTACGAAGGCCAGTATGTGCCGGAGGGCGCCAATCTCTTCGAGATCGCGGACTTCTCCACCATGTGGTTTCTCTTTCAGGCCTACGAGCAGGATTTCGCCTGGATCAAGCTCGGTCAGGAGGTGCGGGTTGCCGTGCCGTCCGTTCCGGGCAAAACCTTTTCCGGCAAGGTGGTCTTCATCGATCCCAACCTCAATCCCATGACCCGCACCACGGATGTCCGGGTGGAGATCGCCAATCCCGAGGTGGATGGCCGCCGGGAGCTGCTGCACAAGGTGTATGCCGACGGCATCGTCAGCGCCACCGCCCCGGAGGTGCTGGCCGTGCCACGCGCCACCGTGCTGAGCACCGGTCAGGGGGCCTTGGTCTACGTGGATCACGGCGATGGCACCTATGAGCAAAGACCGGTGGAGGCCGGGCGCGTGGGCGACACCCTGGTGGAGATTGTCTCCGGTCTGAAAGCCGGGGAGAAGGTGGTGTCCAATGGCAACCTGCTCATCGACGGCCAGACGGAACTGAACCGTCCGCTGCTTCCGGAGCCTGCCGCCCATGAGGCACCTGCCCTGACCTTCACCCCCGCCCGCACAGAGGCGGTGCGGACGCTGGTGACCACGGCGGACGCCATGGCCGATGCCCTCGCCAAAAGCGATCTGCCTGCCTTCAATCAGGCCAGCGGACCGGTCATGGACCAGTGCGCCGCCGTCGCCAAAGCCTTCGCCGGCGATCCCTCCCTGACCAAACCGCTCGCGGCTCTGACCGCCGCCAGCCACCTGCATGGCTTTGAGGATCTGAAGTCCGCGCGCACCGCCTTCCACACCTTCGCCGTGGCCGCCACGGATCTGCTCCAGCCGGTGCGCGGAGTTCCGGGAGTACCTGACTTCAAGGTCTGGGAATGCTTCATGGTCGATCAGATTGTGCCGGACGTGCCAGCCAAAGGCCGCTGGCTGCAACTGTCCGGCCGTGCGGGGCAAAACCCTTACTTCGGCAAATCCATGCTGGACTGCGTCAGGGAAATTCAACCCGGAGCACCCAACCCATGATCAGCCGCATCATCACTTGGAGCCTGAAAAACCGGTTCCTGACCCTCTGCGCGGTCCTGGCCCTGACAGCGCTGGGCATCCACTCCGTGTTCACCACCCCCGTGGACGCCATTCCCGACCTGACGGAGAATCAGGTGCTGGTGTACGCGGACTGGGAGGGCCGCAGCCCGCAGGAGGTCGAGGATCAGGTCACCTATCCACTTTCCACCGGCCTCCAAGGTTTGGCCGGCGTGAAGGATATCCGCGCCACTTCCATGTTCGGGTTCTCGCTGGTCACGATCATCTTTGAGGACAATGCCGATCTGTATTTCTCACGCAGCCGCGTGCTGGAGCGTCTGAACTATCTTCAGGGCTCCATGCCCCAGGGAGTCATTCCCCAGCTGGGGCCGGACGCCACGGGACTGGGCTGGGTTTACCAGTATTATCTGGATGTCGATCCCGGCCAGGCACCGGAGGGTGGCTATGATCTCGCCGCCCTGCGCTCCCTGCAGGACTGGACTGTCCGCTACCAGCTGGCCTCTGTGCCCGGAGTGGCGGAGGTGGCGGGAATCGGCGGATTTGTGAAGCAGTATCAGGTCGATTTGTCCTCGACCAAAATGCGGGCCGCGAATGTCACGCTGATGGAGGTCATGACCGCCGTGCAGAACTCCAATCTGAACGTTGGCGGCAAAGTGCTTGAGGAGAACGGGGCGGAGTTTGTGCTGCGGGGCATCGGCCTTATTGAAAATCCCTCTGACTTGGAACTGGTGGCGGTGAAGGCCGCCGGCGGAGGAACGCCGGTTTTTCTGAAGGATATCGCCACCGTCAGCATCGGCGGAGCGTTCCGCCGCGGCGCGCTGGATATCAATGGTCATGAAACCGTGGGCGGCACCGTGGTCATGCGCACCGGGGAAAATGCCCGCGCGGTCATTCAGGGCATCAAGGATAAGATCGAGGAGATTTCCCCGAGCCTGCCAAAGGGGGTCAGCATCAAATCCTTCTATGACCGCAGCGAGCTCATCGACCGCACTATCGAAACCTTGAAACACGCGCTGCTGGAGGAGATCGTGCTGGTGACGCTGGCCCACATCATTTTTCTCTGGCACTTCCGCAGTATTCTCATTGTCACCGTGCCGTTGCCGGTCTCGATTCTGATCTCTTTTCTGCTGATGCGGGGGTTTGGCATCACCAGCAATATCATGTCCCTGACGGGCATCGCCATCGCCATCGGCGTGCTGGTGGATGCGGCCATCGTGGTCACGGAGAACGTGCTGCGCCACTGTGGCGAGGCAGAGGAAAAGCAGAGACGGCGGCTGACCGCCCAGGAAACCTGGGACGCCACGCTGGCAGCCTGCCATCAGGTGGGAAGGCCCATTTTTTTCGCCATGGCCATCATCATTCTGGCGTTCATCCCGGTCTTCGCCCTGACCGCACAGGAGGGTAAGCTGTTCCATCCGCTGGCTTACACCAAGACCTTCGCCATGATCGGCTCCACCCTGCTGGCGGTGACGCTCGTGCCGGTGCTGTGCTCCGTGCTGGTGCGGGGGCCGTTCCATTCCGAGGAGCGAAATGTGGTGATGAACTTCCTGCTGCGGCTCTACACCCCCACTCTCGACTGGGCGCTCCGTCACCGGAAAACGGTGATCACCGCCGCGGCCGCCATGCTGGCATTGGCCATCATCGTGGCCGCAGGCCTGCCGGCGGCCTGGGTGAAGCGTTTGGATGAAAGCGGACATCCCCGGCTGGCGGATCTGGTGTCAGGATTCGGGCGGGAATTCATGCCGCCGCTGAACGAGGGCAGCCTTCTTTTTATGCCGGTGCTGCTGCCGAAAACCGGCTTGGCTGAAATCCAGCGGGTGATGTCCTGGCAGGACAAGGTGATTGCCGAAACTCCCGAGGTGCGGAGCGTGGCCGGAAAGCTGGGCCGCTTCGAAACCGCCACCGACCCCGCTCCCACGGAGATGCTGGAGACCACCATTATGCTCAAGCCCGAGTTCATTCCCGACGGCCGCTTCCGCGTGAAGCGCAATCCCGACTGGCGCGAAGGCATGACCGTGGAGAAGCTGAAGGCCGAACTGACGGAAAAGATGAAGCAGGTGCCGGGGTACGTGCCGGCGTTTCTCCAGCCGATCGAGAACCGCATTCTTATGCTGCACACCGGAATCCGTGCCCAGGTGGGGGTGAAGATCTTCGGTGCCAGCATTGACGCTATTCAGCGGAAGGCGCTGGAGGCCGAGCAGGTGATCCGGCAGATTGAGGGAGCTTCGGGCGTCTCCGCCTCCCGTATTCAAGGCAAGCCCTGGCTGAATGTGAAGGTGGACCGCCTGGCCATGGCCCGCTACGGACTCAGCGCCAAGGATGTGCTGGACGCCGTGGAAGTGGCTATCGGAGGAAAAAATGTCAGCACGGTCATTGAGGGCCGGGAGCGCTATCCTATTCAGATCCGCGTAGAGCGCAGCGAGCGGGACGACCTTGAGGAACTGAGCCGCCTTCCCGTCACCGCGCGCCCCGCCATGGCGGGTGCAGGTGCGGGTGCGGCCCCCGTCCCCTCCCCCGGCGGCACGGGCTCCTCAGCGATGGGCGGTGGAGCGGCGGATGGGGTCTTCATTCCGCTCGGCATGGTGGCGAAAATTACGCGGGAGAGCGGTGCCAATGAGATCGCCAGCGAAAATGGCCGCTTGCGGGCCTACGTTCAGGCCAATGTGCAGGGCCGTGACCTCGGTGGTTTTGTGGAGGAGGTGGAAACCCGCCTGCAGGCGCTGAACTGGGGGGGCATGACCTGGAGCCTGACCGGTGAGTATGAAAACCAGAAGCGCTTTGTGCGCACCATGCTGCTGGTGCTGCCACTGGTGCTGCTGGTGATTTTTGTCCTGCTCTTCATGGTCTATCAAAGCCTGGCGGAAGCCGCGCATGTCATGCTCGCCGTGCCCTTTGCTCTGAGCGGAGGCGTTTTTCTTCAGAAGCTGCTGGGATATCCCTTCAATGGCGCGGTCTGGGTTGGCTACATCGCCCTTTTCGGCACCGCCGTGCAGACCGGGGTGGTGATGGTCGTTTACTTGGAGGAAAGAGTCAAGGCGCTTCAGGCTCAGAAAGGGAAGGCTCTGACCAGAGAGGATCTCATGCAGGCCGTGAAGGACGGTGCCCGCCTACGCCTGCGGCCCAAAGTCATGACCGTGGCCACCATTGTCGCCAGTCTCCTGCCCATCCTGTGGAGCCACCGGCAGGGAGCCGAAGTCATGAAGCCCTTGGCCACCCCGGTCATCGGCGGCATGATCTCCAGCCTGCTGCACATCCTCATTGTCACGCCGGTGATTTTTTTCTGGCTGCGGGGGCGGGGATTGCCAAAGGAAAATGCTTCGGCAGCGGAGAATTTATAATCCGGTCCGGCGGGCTCGGGACCGGGTGGTGCGGCCTTTCTGTTTTCTCTGGAGCCGTCAAATTTAAATATGCTGACTTCAACCCAATGTGCTCCCTCCGCTTTTTCGTATGCCGACCTTGTCCTGCTGGTCCAGTGTTCTACTGTTTGACAGTGCGCTGGCATTGCTTCCAGGCTGATGGCAGAGCAGTTTGGTGAGACCTGATCAGTTCTTGCCGGTGGGTCAGCTCTCGCCATCACTTTTGAAGTCAGCAGCGCCAAGGGCCTTAAAACAGTCCGGAGCTGACTTTGGATATCAATGCGGTTTGCAGTGCCTCAGCCCTTTGGCCATGCACGTGCGGACATCACGCGGGTATCACGGGAGTGCCTGAGACATTGCATGTCGGAGTTTTCGCTAAAATCAGCGGGAGGAATTCAGACAACAGGGGCGCGCGGAAATTGTTGTCGAGTTCAACGCGCATGACAGGACGAAGGCCTTCTTCACTTTTTCCAAATATGTCAGCCAAATGCGGACAAGGTGCTGATTCCTCCCCGGCAGGATAAGCTGCCCGGAGGCAGCGGAGCTCTGCCATGCATTATTGGGGTTTTGGATTCGCTTTCCTAGTGATTCCAAAAACCGGCTATCCGGTAAAAACAGAACTGAACATCCCCGGAAATCCGCCTTCCCATTCCAAAAACGTCACTCAGTTCAGGGTGACAATGGTGCCTCAGCTGCTGAAATGCATAGATTGCCAAAAGGTTAACGGAGTATGAATTTTTTTCAGTTGCCCGTAACTCCCTTAGGCATTATACCGAGCTTCCTTGGCTCTCCCTCCTCGGAATCCGAACCGATTGAATCAGGAGCATGAAAAAAGCCAGTATAAATCCACACGGCAAAGTGAAAAGGATCGCCAAGGCTGCCGCCGGCTGCTTGCTTTTCATCGGAGCCACCACCCTCCTAGCCGGGGAAATCTCCCTGACGAACCTGGAGGCGGTTTACGACGGCGGAGCCAAACAGCCGCAGGCCGTCACTGTTCCGGCCAGCCTGCCGTTTACCTTTTATTACCGGGACAGCTCGCTTCCGGAGATACCGGGTGTGGCCCAGGTTGTTTTTCAGAACCGGTCGGACACCTTGGAGCTGTCCTATTACAGCGTGCCACTCTCCGGGGAAAAAATTGAGCAGATGGGCGATATCATCTGGCTGGGCACCGGCGCGCGGGAGTTGGAGTCCTGCCAGACCACACTGGTCAGTTACGCCAAAGCCCAAAAATATCCTGCTCTCGCCGCGGCCAATCCCGCCGGGTATCCGCACCCGGTCACGATTAATATTTACCGGGTCACTGAAACCGGTGGTCAGATTATCCCCATCACCTCCATGACCTCGACGGTGCTGGTTCCTTGGAGACCAGAGACGCTGCCGGACGGCAAACCTTATCCCTACAACGGCACTGCTTTCCGGGCCGATATTCCGTTTCCTCCTGGCACGGTCCTGCCGGAACGCGTGCTGGTGGGGGTGGAAATTCCAAACAGCAAGGCCGGGAGGCCAAAATTGCCGGCTGTGGGGCCCTACGATGGGCTCAACCTGGCGCTTTCCAATCCCGGAGCTTCGGTCGGCGCGAACGAGGATGCCAACACCAGCTATCTCATGCGGGACAACACCTGGTATGCCTCCAACATCAGTGGCCCCATGCTGCGGTTGACCGCCAAAGCCCCTCAGGGTGAGACCACCCAGGCTCCGGTCAATGCCGGCACTTATTACGTGCGGGCCGCCATCACCAAACAGGATGAGGTGTCGCAGGCCGGCGGCCTTTTTGTGATCAGCAAAGCCCCTGCGGACATCACGCTTTCGACCGTGAATTTTCCGGAAAGTCCGGTGTCATGGGAGGTCACCATCGGCGGGCAACCCGCCGATCTGCCGGTGCGTGTGACTTACAATGGCTCGGAGGAGGTGCCGGACCAGCCAGGGGTTTATAAAGTGGTGGCCACGGTGACGGATCCCAATCACGAAGGCCGCGCCAGCGGTGTGGTGTGGATCGGCAACCTCTATGAAGCGTGGATCAGGCAGCGGACAGAGGGATCCGGCACGGCGGAGGAATTGCTATCCGCGGCATCCGATCCCGACGGTGACGGCGTGTCCAATCTGCTGGAGTACGCCTTTGCGGGCAGCCCGCTCGTGGCCGATGGCGGAGGCAGCCTGAGCCCTGTGCTTGAAGTCAGCGGCAGTGATCTTTTCCTGACCTGGCAGGAGAATCCAAACGCCGCGGACATCACTCTGACCATCGAGCGGACGGGCACAGCGGAGGAGAGCGCCTCCTGGCTTCCCGTCCAGCCGCTGGCCCGCACCGTGATCCGTGAAAGCGCCGATGTCCGTGTGGTGAAAGCCACCCTCCCCTCTCCTGATTCCGGAGCGAACCGCAGTTTCCTGCGCCTGCGCGCCAGCCGTCACTGACAGGCGGCCCGCACCGGGCGTTTCCGGGTTCCAACCATTTGACTGAAGGATTTCAGGACCATGGTCCATCCCTGATTGCCCGTTCGGCACGCGCCTTCCTCAGGGCTTGCCGGCGCGCTGAAGGGACTGGATTTGAAAGTCGTCAGCGTGTTCCCCCAAGGCTTTGACCGCATCCGCTTTGGTCAGATCGGGGGAACTGGCGGTGATCTCCAGTCTGGCGGTGCCGGCGGGCTTGCCGGGAATGACTTTGACTTTGGTCACGCCAGGCATTTTCTCAAGACTGACCTTCACGGTGCGGGAGCAGGCGGCGCAGGCCACGCCTTGGATCTCCCCGGTGTAGGTATGGATGGGAGCCGCCGGGGCAGGATCAGCGGCGCGGGCCGTCAGAGGCAGCAGGCAGAGGATCATCAGACGCAGGTATTGGAGAAGGCGGTTTGCTTTCATAAATTGGGCTTTGGTTTTGGGTTTTGCCGGTAAATTGGTCAGCGGACACCAAACAGAGCGTGCCGGGGCCGCTCACCGGGCAAAAACCAAAGCGCGCCCCTCAGGGTCAAGTTCAGCCCAAGTGCCAGGAGCCAGATTGCCCAGACGGAACCCGCCGATGGCCGCACGGATAAGACGCAGGGTGGGATGGCCGATGGCGGCGGTCATGCGGCGCACCTGACGGTTGCGGCCTTCGGTGAGGATCAGTTCCAGCCAGCAGTCCTCCACGTTTTTCCGAAAGCGCACCGGTGGCACACGCGGCGGATAACCGGGATCTGCCTCCAGCCTCATAACGGTGCAGGGCAGCGTGGGCCGGCCATCCAGCGGCACTCCCTTCGCCAGTCGATGCAGCACCGCAGCCTCCGGCACGCGCTCGACCAGCACATGATAAGTGCGGGGATGCGCCTCACACGGATTCAGCAGGCGGTCCACCAGCACGCGCTCATTGGTCAGCAGCAGCAGCCCCTCGGAGTCCCGGTCCAGCCGCCCCAGGGGATACACCTCCTTCGGCAGCCCGAACTCCGCCAGCGTCCGCTGCCCCGGCAGCTCCGGGGTGAACTGGCTGAGCACATCCCAGGGCTTATTGAGGGCGATGAGCATGGGGGTGGGGGAAGGGGGGAGTTATTGGTTATTGGTTATTGGTTATTGGGGGTGGGCTGGTGTGCAAAGGGACGTGGGGGGCTGGGGAATTTCCGACAGGGATTTTAGGATCCACTGAGAGGCTGGTCTGAACTGCCTTTGACCAGCACGCGCTGGTAGAGCTCCTTTTTCACGGCTTCAAGGCCTTGGCCGGTTTCAGCGGAGATGGGGAGGATTTTGACGCGGGGGAAGCGCTGTTTGAAATTTTTGAGATTCTCCGCAGCTTCCGGCAGGTCCATTTTGTTGGCGATGACCAGCCAGGGACGCTTGGCCAGCACGGGGTCGTAGAGGGAGATCTCCTGACGCAGAGTGGCCACGTCCTCGGAGGGATCGCGCACCTCCGTGCCCGCCATGTCCACCACAAACAGCAGCAGATGGCAGCGCAGAATGTGCCGCAGAAACTCAAAACCGAGTCCCACGTTTTCATGGGCTCCCTCAATCAAGCCGGGGATGTCGGCCACGGTGACCCGCTTCCAGCTCTCGTATTCGATCACGCCCACCATGGGGTGCAGGGTGGTGAACCGGTAGGGCGCGACCTTCGGCTTGGCAGCGCTCAGCTTGCCCAGCAGGGAGCTTTTGCCGGCATTGGGGAATCCGACCAGCCCCGCATCGGCGATCTGGCGGAGCTCAAAATAGAACATGCCCTCCTCACCTTTCACACCCGGCGTGAACTCCGTCGGAGCCTGATGGGTGGAGGATTTGAAATGCACATTGCCCAGCCCGCCCTTGCCTCCTTTGCACAGGACGAACTCCTCCCCAACGTTCGTGAGGTCCGCCACCATCTCCAGTTCCACGCCCTCATCCAGACGCTGTTTCAGGGTGCGCTTGCGGCTGGCGGCCTCAGCGGCGGCATCCCCTTCACTGCCGGGTTCAAAGATATCGTTCTCATCGGCCAGCCACTCCTCCTCCTCCTCCGCGGCGGCGGGCTCCGCCGATGGCGGCAATTCGGCGGCATGGCCCTCCGCCCCCTCCGGCACCCAGGTGGTGTCCCGGTAAATCAGCGTGCCGGGTGGCACCGTGATGACCAGATCCGGAGCCGATTTCCCCGAACACTGCCGACCGGTGCCGTGACCGCCATCCTTGGCCCGGACCTTGGGATTGAAGAAAAAGGCCTTCAGGTTGCTGGTATTGGCATCGACCCGGACAATGATGTCCGCGCCCTTGCCACCATCGCCGCCGTCCGGTCCGCCGTGGGGATTGAACTTGCCGCGGTAAAAGTGCGCGGAGCCATTGCCGCCATTGCCGGCGCGGGCGTGGATGCGGATATTGTCAACAAACATGGTGAAAAAGAAGCGTGAGGGAGGAGCAAAAAGCGGAGAGGGCAGGCTCCGGAGGAATCCGGCGGCCTGATCAATCACCCATCCGGTCACCCGGCCGGCCACGGAGAAGGGCGGAGGCGGGATGGGAAGGAACCCGTAAAATGGCCCATCCATCCCCGGATGCCAGCGGAAACCGCTTTTTAAAGCTCCTGTTTCAGCCTCCGGCGGCTCATTTTCTCCATCTCACCCCGGCTTTCCGCCATTTGAGGGCAAAAAACCGGGCTTGGCGGCGTATGTCTCCTGATGCCCCTGTCCCGTCACCCTGCCCGCCTGCTACCCCTCCTGCTGCTGCTGGCGCTACTTTCCCCGAAGCCCGCACCGGCTGAGCCGGCTCCTGCCACATCTGTCCCCCAGACCCAGCCCGCCGCTCCGGAGGCAGCACCGCAAAACCCGCAGGCCACCGCCCCCGAAGCACCGGCACCCATCCCGCCCGCGCCGCAGCCCAAACCCGTGCGCAGCGAAGCCGCATGGCGGGAGGAGATCTTTCCGATTCTGCAGCAATACTGCACCGACTGCCACGACCAGGAATCCCAGAAGGGCGGTGTGGATCTGGCCTCGCTGGAGAAGCTGCCGGACGCCCGCGCGGCCCTGCGCCTGTGGTGGCGGGCCAAAGATCAGATCGAGGCCGGACAGATGCCGCCGCCCAAAAAGAAGGAACAGCCTTCGGAGACCGAACGCTCGCGGCTCCTTGCTTGGATAGGGGACAATGAATCCTTTCTGCGCGGCGGCGCGGTGCAGGATCCCGGCGAGCACCGCCTGCGCCGGCTGAACCGCACGGAATACGCCACCGCCCTGCGCGATCTCCTGGGGGTGCCTCCGGAGACGGTCACCGACTTCTTCGCGGAGGAGGGCGGCGGGGGCGAGGGTTTTGACAATGTCGCTGACACTCTTTTCATTCCGCCCGTCATGGTCGAGCAGTATGTGGCCGCCGCCGATGCCGCTTTGAATGCGGTGTTCAGCAATCCCGAGCGCAAAGCCCGTCTTCTGCCGGCAGCGCCCGGTGAGTCCCTGAGCCCGGAGGACGCCACCAAAAACGCGCTCCGTCCCCTGCTCCGCCTGGCTTTCCGTCACTCGCCCACAGACGCGGTTTTGAACCGCTATGCCTCCGTGGCCACCGCCCGCCATCAGCGCGGAGGCTCCTGGGAGGAATCCATCCGCGTGGCGGTGAAGGCGGTGATCTGCTCGCCGGATTTTCTGCTGCTGCGGGAGGCCGGCCCCCCCTCCGGCAGTGCTCCCCTCATCTGGCCCGTTACTGGCCCGGAGCTGGCCACGCGCCTGAGCCTGTTTCTCTGGAGCAGCCTGCCGGACGCCGATCTGCTTGATGACGCCGAGGCCGGCACCCTCACCCAGCCGGAGGTGCTGGAAAGGCAAACGCGCCGCATGCTGGCCGATCCGCGGGCCATCGCCCTGGCCAAAAACTTTTGCGGGCAATGGCTGCAGTTTGACAAGATCCTGACCACCGCGGACCCGGACCGCGGTAAATACAAGTTCAGCAACGATCTGCGTCTGGCCCTCTACCATGAGGCCGTGCAGTTCTGTGACCACCTCATCCGCGGCGGAGGCTCGCTGCTGGATGTGCTGGACAGCGACTACACCTTTCTGAACCGGCAGCTGGCCAAACACTACGATCTTCCCGACGTGGACGGCGACGAGCTCCGGCTGGTGAAGCTCAGCAATGCCACCCGCGGCGGCGCTCTTGGTCTGGGGGCTGTGCTGACCACCACCTCCCTGCCGCGCCGCACCAGCCCGGTGCTGCGGGGCAAATGGATTCTGGAGCAACTGCTCGGCTCCCCGCCCCCGGCCCCGCCGGCTAATGTGGGCACCATTCTGGAGGATGACCGCAAAACCAAAAATCCCACGATCCGCCAGGAACTGCAGGACCACCTGCGCCGCGACGACTGCCGCGCCTGCCATGCCCGCATGGATCCGCTCGGCTTTTCGCTCGAGAATTTCGATCCCGTCGGCCGCTGGCGCGACACTCTGAACAACCAGCCCCTGGACGTCACCGGCAAGCTGCCCGACGGCCGCTCCTTCAACGGCCCGGCGGAAATGAAGCGCATGCTCCTGCAAGAGCGCGGGCGCTATGGGCGTAATTTCTCCGTGAAACTGCTTTCCTACGCGCTGAACCGCGGCATCGAGGCGGCGGATATGCCGGCCATCGCCCGCATGGAGCAGTGTCTGGAGAACAACCAGTTTCAGGCCATGCCGCTGATTCTGGAGGTGGTGAAAAGCCTGCCCTTCACCCACCGCCACGCGCACCCGATCCCCATTCCCGCCGAATAACCTCGGTTCCGTTTTTCGGATTTTCCTCTGAAACCTGCCCGGCACCGCCTTCCCTGAGAATTTCAAAACCGCCTATGAATTCCCTCCCCTCCTCCCCGCTTCCGGCCCTGCGCCGCCGTCAGGTGCTGCGTGGCATCGGTGCCACCATCGCCCTGCCCTTCATGGAGTCCCTGGCCCCGCGCGCGGCGCGCGCCGCCACGGCCTCCGGCACCCCGCCCACCCGCATGGCCTTCCTGTTCATGCCCAATGGCGTGCATCCCGGCAAATGGACCCCGGAAGGCGGCGAAACCGACTGGAAGCTGAGCCCGCTGCTGGAGCCGCTGGCGGCGCACCGTAATGACGTCTCGGTACTGAGCCAACTTCAGAACGCCTTCGCCGACGGCGGCGACGGCCACTACGCCAAAAGCGCCTCCTGGCTCACCGGCTTCCGGGTCCGCAAAACCAATGGCCGCGATGTGGATGTCGGCGGCCCGTCCGTGGATCAGACCTATGCCGCGTATTGCGGGCACAACACCCGCCTGCCCTCCTTGGAGCTGGGCACGGAGCCCGTGCGCAAGGGCGTCGATCTTCAGGTGAACTTCACCCAGCTTTACGGCGGCCACATCGCCTGGCGGAACCGCCAGGTGCCCCTGCCCGCGGAGATCAATCCCCGCACCTCCTTTGACCGCCTCTTCCGCGAGCGTGGCGAGAACGACCGCCAGACCGCCGAGGACACCCGCAGCGTGCTGGACCTGACGCTGGAGCAGGCCCGGTCCATGCGCGGCAAAATCAGTCAGGCGGACCAGCAGCGTCTGGATGAATACCTCGAATCCGTCCGCGCCCTGGAGGTCCGCATCCAGGCGGACATCGCCCGTGTGGCCAGCGGCGAGAACCTCGATCCCACGATGAAGGAGCAGCTCGCGGTGCTGAACCGGCGCATCGATGATTTCACCAATGCCAAAGAGGCCGGCGGCCGGATGCGGCACGACCACACCGAGCACGCCCGCCTAATGATGGATCTCATCGCCATGGCCTTCTGGAGCGACAACACCCGCGCCGCGACCTTCATGTTCGGCGTCGATGTCAGCAGCAAGAACTTCAGCTTCCTGGAGGGAGTGCATGAGAGCCATCACGAAAGCTCCCACCACAGCAATCAGGAGGAGAAGCTGGCCCAGTACGCCCGCATCAACCAGTGGCACGTGGAGCAGTACGCCTATCTTCTCGACCGGCTCAAATCCATGAAGGAGGGGGACGGCTCCGTGCTCGACAACAGCATGATCATGTTCGGCTCCAGTCTGCGGAACGGCAACGCCCACGAGTGGAAGGACCTCCCCCTCGTCCTCGCCGGCCGCGGCGGCGGTCTCAAGCCCGGCCGCCACATTGTCAGCCAGAAGGACACGCCGCTCTGCAATCTCTACCTCAGCCTACTCCAGCGCAGTGGGATGGACATCAAACAGTTCGGCGACAGCACGGCACCGATGGCGGGTCTGACCTGAGGATTGATGGGATGCGGGTCCCAATACAGTGCCAATGCCTCCAGTATTAAATTTACCGCCGCCCAGGTAAATAACTAGATTGCCGCCGCTGCTGCCCAAAGGACCGCCGCCCGGCAAGGGATACTACTGCCTTCCCTAAGAGGGTTTATGCTTCCCGTCCCATGAAACCTTTTCAGTGGAGGGCTTGGCCTTGTCCTGCCCTCCAAGCGGGGTGTCCGGCGTTGGCGGAACCGGATCGAGGGTGAGTAACAGCCCAGGATGAGGCGTTCAGGAAGGCAAGGCAGAGAGCGGACAGTAGGAAACGGAATTTCATGGGGGACTCAACAGAGGAAAGGAGCGGAATGAAAGGATGTTTATAGAAGTCAAAAAACAGAGGATACAATAATTTTAACAATTATATCTATTTAACTTTAAATAATCCCGCACCCGCATCTTCCGAAATTATAAGAGTTTCACCGCTTATCCCTACAATTGCCCCTGAACAAACAATAGGTTCATTTAATTTTTTGCCACTGACCGGATCAATTACTTGCATCCACGGATTTACATCCAAACAGCTATATCCCATAGAATAAGATCCGTTGATTGATTTATCATAATTTAACGATTGCGCATGCATTGAAAATGTTGAATCTTTTTTAATATCCACTTCAACGATTACGCCGTCAAGAATCCCCCTGTATAAACCGCAGGCAGAGGACATGGTTAATGGCTTATCGCAAAATATTAAGAATATAAATAATATGCATATAAATAATATTATAATATATTTTTTCATTTAATATGAAGTTTTAGATGATGGTGACAACGAGGTGATAAACAGATGGGAATTGTCGCGTGACTGTTGCGTTAATGGAAAACAGTTTTGAGCTTCAGCCCGCCAAAACCGCCGAATTCACTGTGCCATCATTTATTATGAGTCCGTAACATCCTCAACGGAGGACCGGGATGGGAGATTTTTGAGCTCTTCCACGGGAATGACACCAATCGTGGAGGGCTGCTGCCGGTGACCGCCAAAAGTAAATTGGAACCTGCGGAACACAACCATTAAAAGCTTCCCAAGGCCCCGCCGGTTTATTAACCAATATTTCATTAACAAAACTTCCTACGCTCATGCGTACGGACACCAGGATATTTGGTGAAACCTTGGGAAGGCGCACTGTCGTCCAAGGCACCGACAACCTTCACTATCCGGAAACCCGTGAACCGGATCCGGCTTCAGTTCTGCTTCTTCAGTCACTTCATCCTTTCCCCGTTCCGCCTCCACACTCTGTCCGTTTCCCTCCGCCGCCCTTTTTTCCATTGGAATACGGGTCTAGCTCCCTTCCTCCCCCGCTCCCCGACCCCTGAAGAAAAGCCATGAATCCAAGCCCCGAATTCCTAGCCCGGCACTTCTCGCAGTTTTCCCCGGGGAATATGATCTCCACGCGCCGCCAATTCCTTCAGCGCAGCGGCATGGGGTTGGGGATGCTGGGACTGGCCGGGCTGTTGAAACCCTTCTCCACCGCGGCGGCGGAGCCCGGTCTGGCCGCGGCAGCCGCAGCCGCACATGAGGTGCAGCCCATGCAGTTCGCTCCCAGGGCACAGCATGTCATCCACATTTTCCTCGGGGGGGCGCCATCCCATTTGGATACGTGGGATCCCAAACCGGAGCTGAACCGCATGGACGGCCAGTCCTTGCCCTCCGGGGACGGGTTGGCGTTCGGCTCGCCCTTCTCCTTCATCCGGCAGGGGAAATCGGGAATTGAGGTCAGTGAAGTGCTGCCGGAGCTGGGCTCCATGGTGGACGACATGACGGTCATCCGCTCCATGTGGACCGATATTCCAGCCCACGAGTCAGCCATGGTTTTCATGAATACCGGGTCGCTCAGGCTGCCCCGCCCCAGCATGGGCAGCTGGGCGCTCTACGGGTTGGGCTCCCTGAATGAGAATCTGCCGGGGTTCGTCTCCCTGCGCGGCCCCGATCTGCCCAGCGGAGGCAGCTCCAACTGGCAGTCGGTGTTTCTGCCCGGACGCTTCCAAGGCACCAGCGTGAACACCAACGGCGGCAATGTGAACCGCATCATCGAAAACCTGAACAATCCCTTCCTCAGCCTGAAAGAGCAGCGCCGCCAGCTGGACCTGGTGAGGCAGCTCGATGAAATGCACAATCAGGCGCTGGAGCAGGACAGCCAGCTGGAGGCGGAGATCGCGTCCATGGAGATGGCTTTCCGGATGCAGACGGAGGCCACGGACGCGTTTGACATCAGCCGGGAGACGCCGGACACCCGCGCCGCCTACGGCCTCAGCTCCTCCGCGGGCGGAGGGACGGGAATCAAACGGGGCCAAGGGAAAAAAGCCCCGCCCAATCCGGCGGAAGTGGGGAAGCGTCTGCTGGTTGCCCGCCGCCTCGTGGAGCGCGGGGTGCGGTTTGTGCAGGTCTTCGCCGGCGGCTGGGACATGCACGGCAATCTGAAGGACAGCATGGAGAACCGCGCGGGAGGCATCGATCTGCCGGTGGCCGGGCTGCTGCGGGACCTGAAGCAGCGCGGTCTGCTGGACAGCACGCTGGTCATCATCGGCGGGGAGTTCGGCCGCACCGCCGGCCGCGACCGCAATGGCCTGGGCGAAACCGCCGGGCGCGATCACAATGCCCAAGGCTTCTGCGCCTGTCTGGCCGGCGGCGGGGTGAAGGGAGGTTATGTCCACGGCGCGACCGATGAACTCGGCCAGGCCGCCGTGGTGGACAAAGTCCACGTCCACGACCTTCATGCGACCATTCTGCGGCTGCTGGGCTTTGATCATGAAAAGCTGACATACCGCTATAATGGGCGCGACTTCCGGCTGACGGATGTCGCCGGCAAAGTGGTGTCCCCCATCCTGGCCTGACCGTCCGGTCCGGTCTCCCCTCTCCTCTGAACCGCCATGAAACAGCTCCCCTTCCTGTTATTCATTCTTTCCCTCTCAGCTGCCACCGTGGCTGCGGGTGCGGAAATTCCGGCGGATCAGCTTCAGTTTTTTGAAAACCGTGTCCGCCCGGCGCTGGTGGAGAACTGTTACCGCTGCCATAGCGAATCCGGGGGCCAATCCAAAGGCGGTCTGACTCTGGATACCCGCCAAGGCTGGGAAAAGGGCGGGAAACACGGTCCCGCCCTCAACCCCGGCCACCCGGAGGAGAGCCTGCTGATCCAGGCCGTCCGCGGCACGGATCCCGATTTCACCATGCCGCCGAAGGACGGAAAACTGTCCGCCGCGCAGACCGCCGATCTGGAGTCCTGGGTGAAAATGGGCGCTCCCGATCCCCGCACGGCTCCTGCGGCCCCCGCGGTCGCCGCAGGCGGTCCCATGACGGAATCCATGAAGGCCAAAGCCGCCTCCCACTGGGCTTTTCAGCCGCTGGGGAAGCCTGAGGTCCCGCAGGTCAGGGATACGGCATGGCCCGCGGGGGATCTTGACCGTTTTATCCTGTCAGGCTTGGAATCCAAAAACCTGGCCCCGTCCCCGCCGGCGGACAGGCGCACCCTGATCCGCCGGGCCTCGCTGGACCTGACGGGCCTGCCGCCCACCCCGGAGGAGGCGCAGGATTTTGTCAGCGACGAATCCCCGCAGGCTTTTGGGAAGGTGGTGGACCGCCTGCTGGCCAGTCCGCGCTACGGTGAGCGCTGGGGCCGGTTCTGGCTGGATGTGGCGCGGTATGCCGACACGCTTGGACGCATGCGGCAGCTGCTGACCCCGCTGAATCCCAACGCCTGGACCTACCGCGACTACGTCATCGGCGCCTTCAACGCGGACAAGCCGTTCGATCAGTTCATCCGCGAGCAGATCGCCGCCGATCTCCTGCCGGGCGCGGCGGAGAACCCGGCGTCGCTGGCGGCCCTCGGCTTCATCACCCAGGGCGGGCAGTTTCAGGGGAACCTTCCCGACATTATCAATGACCGGATCGATGTCGTCACCAAGGGCTTCCTGGGGCTCACCGTGACCTGCGCCCGCTGCCACGACCACAAGTTCGATCCCGTGCCGCAGGCGGATTACTACTCGCTTTACGGCGTCTTCAACTCCTGCCACGAGCCCGATGAAAAACCGGTGGCGGTGCCCGCTCAGCGCGGAGCCGGCACCGCGGTCTACGAGGCGGAGCGCGCCAGGCTCACGGCGCAGGGCCGGGACAGGCTTGTGGAGCAGATGAATCACCATGCCTCCGTGTTTAATGCGAACGCCCGCTTCTTTCTCCCCCTGGCCGGGATAAACCGGCGGTCGCCGGAGTTCCAAGCCCGTATCCGGGAGCAGAAAAAAGTGGATGCCCCCCTCGCCCAGTATCTTGTTCAAGCGATAACCCACAGCATGAATGTTCCCAGGGGCCAGAAACAAAGCCTTGTTTTCGGCCCTCTGAAACGTCTGCTGGCGATTCCGCCTGAAGCTTTCGAAAACCGCCTCCCCCAATGGCTGGCCCAAATGGGTTCGGACCGTCCGCGGATGCCGGTCAATCCGGCGGTGCGGGCCGCCTTTGCCGGCAGGCAGCCCAAAACCAGGGACGAGGCTTTGGACATTTATGCCTCGGTCTTCGCCAATGCCGATGCCGCTTGGCACCGGGAGGAGGAAGCGTGGAGACAATCCGGAGGGAAAGGGAATTTCCCCGGCCTGTCCGACAGGGATCTGGAGGCCGTGCGCACGGCGGTGGTCAATCCGTCGATTTTTAAAACCGGCTCCATCGACGCCGCCCTGCGCGGACTGCCCCGGGTCATCAACATTCTCGCGGCCGGCATCACCGCTGAGATTGCAAGGCTGGATGTGAGCCACGCCGGAGCCCCCGGTCTGGCCAATGTGATTTATGATGATCCGGAGCCCCGTGATTCGCCAGTCTTCATCCGGGGCCAGATTCAAAGCCCGGGTCCGGTGGTGCCCCGGCAGTTTCTGGAATGCCTGAGCGGTCCGGACCGCAAACCCTTCACCCAGGGCAGCGGACGGCTGGAGCTGGCCCAGGCCATCGCCTCGCCTTCCAATCCACTGACCGCCCGCGTGCTGGTCAACCGCGTGTGGCAGCATCATTTCGGGGAGGGATTTGTGTCCACCCCGGACGATCTGGGGGTCATGAGCGGCGCGCCGGCCAATCCGGCCCTCCTGGACTGGCTGGCCTCGGAGTTCATCCGCGGCGGCTGGTCGGTGAAGCGGCTGCACCGCACGGTTCTCCTCTCCAAAACCTGGCAGCAGTCCAGCGCGCCGGACGCCGCCAAAGCGGAGGTGGATCCCTTCAACCGTCTGCTGTGGCGGCAGAATGTCCGCCGGCTGGACTTTGAGGCCCTGCGCGACAGCATTCTGTTCATGGGCGGGAAGCTGGACACGGCCATGGGCGGGCATCCGGTGAATATCGAGTCCGAGCCCTACAGCCCCCGGCGCAGCGTTTACGGTTTCATTGACCGCAATGAAATGGCCGAGTTCATGCGCAGCTTCGACGTGGCCAATCCCGAGCTGCCCACCGGCCGGCGCTTCACGAGCATCATCCCCCAGCAGGCGCTCTTCCGCATGAACAGCCTGCTGGTGATCGAGCAGGCCCGGAACATCATGGCGCGTCCCGACCTCAAAGCCTGCGGCACCGATGCGGAGCGGGTGCGGAAGCTCTACGAAGTCATCTATCAGCGCGCGCCCAATGAAACGGAAATGCGGCTGGCCATGGATTACCTGCAAAGCATCACTCCCGAGGCGGGAACTCCGGAGGCGGTGGCCGCCGCCGCCGGCGACGGGGAGGCCGGACCGCCGGACCTGAGCCGGATGAGCCGGCAGGACCGCCGCGCTTATCTTGCCGAACAGCGCCGCCGGCAGCGGCTGGAGCAGCGCGCCATGGCGAACCGGAAAAATGCCTCCACGCAGGTCAGGGAGGCCGTGCGCGACCCGTCCGCCGTCCAAGTCGACCGCAGCCCGCTGACCCCATGGGAGCAGTATGCCCATGCCCTGCTGATCACCAATGAAATGGCGTATGTGAACTGAGGCGGCGGCCCGGCGGAATAAAACCGCCTGCCCGCCGCCATTGCGGAAAGGGTCAAAGCAGCGCATGAAGGGGCACCCCCTTGCCTGTTCCGCCATGAAGCTCCCCGTTTCCTCTGCTCCGTCCATCCCGGCCTGCAGCTTTTTCCGGAGACGGCCCCTTTGGGCTCCATGGCTGGCTCCCGGACTCTGTCTGCTGCTCTGCCAGTGCGCCTGCCCGCCAAAGCGGGACCGGGAATCAAAAGCGTCCCCAACCCAGGCCGGAATCAAAAGCCCGGCGGCTCCCCGGTCCGCCGCTCTGGCACGCTGGGCGCGCGTCACTCCCCGGCTGGCGGCAGTGGCCCAGCGCGACAAAAACGAGCGGCTCATTGATTGGAGATTCACCGTGATGGACGCCGATGGACGCAATGCCCACTCGTGGCCGGATGGGCGTGTGGAGGTGACCGAGGGCATGCTTTCGTTTGTCCGGACCGACGGGGAACTGGCCGCGGTGCTGGGACATGAAATGGCGCATGTGGTTCTGCGCCACGGCAGGACACGGGCCGCGGCCTCCTGGGCCGCGGTGCTGGGCGGCGTGGCGCTGGCCGTGCTGGCGCATGAGCAGGGAGGCTCCAGTGGATGGGAATCCGCGGCCATGGGCGGCGGGGCGGTGTTCTCCATTTCCCTGACCGGTCTGAAAAACTGGCACCGCTCGCAGGAGCTGGCCGCCGACGCCGCCAGCGTGCCCCTGCTGGTGAAGGCCGGCTATCCGGCCCGCAGCGCGGCGGATTTCTGGGAGCTTTATGCGCAGGCCCGGCAGGCCGAAGGCCGGACCGGCGGCGGCTGGTGGAAATCCCACCCGCCCGATGTTGACCGTGTGGCGCGTCTGAGAGCACTGGCGGAGAAATATGAAACCAGCCAGCCCTCCTGACCTTTTCCCGTTCCCAGCGGTTCGGCCGGCCATGGCCGCGCGGGCTGGAAACGATGTTCTGGACTTCACCGTCATTGACGAATCGCCGGACTGGATTGTCGTCAGCAAGCCCGCCCCGCTCCAGATCCACCCCTCCAAACCCGGCGGCCCTCCCACACTCTGGCACGGCCTGCGCGCCCTGCTGGCCTACGATCTGGCCAACGGAGCCGCGCTGTCCATCATCAACCGCCTGGACCGCGAGACCAGCGGCCTGGTGCTCATCGCCAAAAACGCCGCTGCTGCCCGCTGGTTCAACAAAGCCATGATGCGCCGCGAGGTCGGCAAGGAATACACCGCCTTGGTCCACGGCTGGCCAGAGATGGAGGAATGGACCGTGGACGCCCCCATCCTCCGGCGCGGGGAGGTGGAGGATTCCCCGGTTTACCTGATGCAGGCGGTTCACCCGGACGGGGCTGCCTCCCGCACCCGCTTCCGTGTACTCCGGCGTGGGGAAAGGCCAGGCCCCGGCAGGCGCTTCGCGCTGGTGGCGGCGGTGCCGGAGACCGGGCGCATGCACCAGATCCGCGTGCATCTGGGACATTGCGGCCATCCGGTGGCGGGGGACAAACTTTATGGTCCAAGCCCGCAGTGGTATCTGCGCCAGATTGAAGAGGGCTGGACTCCCGCCGCCGCGGAGGCCCTGCTGCTGCCCCGTCACGCCCTGCACAGCACCCGGCTGGGCCTTGCCCTGCCCGATGGCGTATTTCAACAATGGGAATGCCCGGCTCCAGCGGCGTGGGAGGAATTCCTCGGCCTGAAGAGCGGAGGGGATGCGGAATCCCGCTGATTCAGGGGCAAAAATCCCGTCGCCACCGGCGCTTTTGCTGCAATGGTCACCGCACGCCGGCGGCTCCGCCGGAGTTCCGTCATCCACGAGGCCAAGCCACCGCCACGCCTGCGCCCTCCGCTCCGTCCTTCCCAATCCCCCGCCTATGACTCCCGCCGCTCCCGATGACCTCACCGCCCGCATCGCCGTCTCCTCCGAATGGGTGCCCAGAGTGCGGGAGGAGCTTCACCAAGTGCTGGTCGGCCAGGAGGTGCTGGTGGACCGCATGTTCGTGGCCCTGCTGACCAACGGGCACATTCTGCTCGAGGGCGTGCCCGGTCTGGCCAAGACCCTGACCATCCGCGCGCTGGCGGGCACCATGGACGCCACCTTCAAGCGCTTCCAGTTCACCCCCGACCTCCTCCCCGCCGACCTGCTGGGCACGCTGATTTACAATCCGGGCGACGGAGCCTTCCGCCCTAAGCTGGGACCGATCTTCGCCAACCTGATTCTCGCCGACGAAATCAACCGCTCCCCGGCCAAGGTGCAGAGCGCCCTGCTGGAGGCCATGCAGGAGCGGCAGGTGACGCTCGGCGACACCACTTACCGCCTGCCGGACCCCTTCATGGTCATGGCCACCCAGAACCCCATCGACCAGGAGGGCACCTATCAGCTGCCCGAAGCCCAGCTGGACCGTTTTCTGCTGAAAATCAAAGTGGACTACCCCACCCGGCAGGAGGAGCGCCGCATTCTCGACCTCATGGGCACCTCCTCGGCCAACACCGAGACCAAACCCATCATCGACGCCGCCCAGATTATCGAAAGCCGGAAGCTGGTGAACGAGGTGCTGATCTCGGATCCCGTGAAGGATTACATCGTCAATCTGGTCTATGCCTCGCGCACCGCGGGCGATATCCTGCCGGAGCTGAAGAACCTCATCCGCTGCGGCGCCAGCCCGCGCGGCACCATCAGCCTCGCCCTGGCCACCCGCGCCCTCGCCTTCCTCCACGGCCGCGCCTTCGTGACCCCCCAGGATGTGAAGGACCTCGCCCACGACGTCCTCCGCCACCGTATCCTCGTCACCTACGAGGCTGAAGCCGAGGGCGTGACGTCCTCCCAGATTATCGACCGTCTCCTGTCAAAGGTGCCGGTGCCCTGACGGGCACGGGGGAGGGTTAATAGTTATTGGTTATTAGTTATTTGGAATTGGCCTTTTAAAAACCTCTTTCCAAGAACCTTCTTTCCAGCCCGCCCCCATAATCAATAACTAATAACCCCCTCCCCATCCCCATGCCCGACCGTCTCACCGCCATTCTCAAGAAGGTGCGCAAAATCGAACTGGCCACGCGCGGCATTGTGCGGGCTGCGGTGGGCGGGGAATATCACAGCGTGTTCAAGGGCCAGGGGATTGATTTCGATGACTTCCGGGAATACCAGCCGGGGGATGAGGTGCGGTCCATCGACTGGAACGTCACCGCGCGGATGGGCATGCCCTTCATCAAGAAATTCGTGGAGGAGCGGGAGCTCACGGTGTTTCTGGCGGTGGATGTCAGCGCCTCCAAGAACTTCGGCGGGCAGGACCAGTCCAAGCGCGAGCTGGCGGCGGAGATCGCGGCCACCTTCGCCTTCAGCGCCATCCACAATCAGGATAAAGTCGGCCTGCTGCTGTTTGCGGAGGAGCCCGAGCTTTTCCTGGCTCCCCGCAAGGGCAGCACCCACTGCCTGCGCCTCATCCGGGAGATCCTTTACGCCCAGCCCAAAAGCAGCGGCACCAACATCTCCGCCGCTCTGGACCGGCTGACGCGGCATCTGCCCCGGCGCTGTCTGGTGCTGCTGATTTCAGATTTCATCGCGTCGGGATTCGAGCGCGCCCTGGGTGTGGCGGCGGTCCGGCACGATGTGGTCGCGGTGCAGATCACCGATCCCTCCGAGGAGGTGCTGCCGGAGGTGGGGTGGATGCGCTTCGAGGATCCCGAAACCGGAGAGCTGATGCAGATTCAAACCAGCAACCGCCGGGTGCGCGCCCTTTACCACCAGCGCCGCGCCGCTTGGCAGGCGCAGCTGGACCAGACTTTTAAAAACGCCGCCGTGGATAAAATCGACCTCCGCACCGATTCCAACTACGTGCCCGCCCTTCACGCCTTTTTCAAGCGCCGCGCCGCCCGCCGGTGAGCGGAACCCTTTTCCCAAGCCAGCCAAGCCATGCCTGAATTCCCCGAGATCAAGGACATCGCCGCCCCCGTGGAGCCCGCCGCGCAGCTGATCACTCCCTGGGGATGGTGGATCGCCGCCACCGTGCTGGGGCTGGTGCTGCTGACCATTCTTTTCTTCTGGCTGCGGGCTCTCAGCCGGCGGGTGAACCTGCCGGGACTGCCGTCACGCCCGGAAAAGGCAGCTCTGCGGGAGCTGGAGGTCCTGCGCAGTCAGGTGGAAACCCTGAGCCCGCAGGAAATGGCCACCCGGCTTTCCGGGGTGGTGCGCACCTTTCTCCAAAGACAGACCGGAGTGCTGGCGCTCTATGCCACCTCACCGGAAATCCTCGGGGACCGTCCCCGGGCCGGGGAGCCGCCGCCGCCCCCGGTGGTGGGTGCCTTCCGCGAAGTGCTTCAGGCCAGCGATGCTCTGAAATACGGATCCCCCCGCAATCCGGGTCCACAGGCCAGGGAACTGATCGATGCCGCCGTGCAGGCTGTCCGCCTGGCCGCCCTGCCGCTCGGCACGCCGCCTCCCATGCCCCCACCGGCAGCTCCCTCCAGCGGCAAACCACAGCCGCTTTACGAAGTCACCTGATTTTCCGGACTTCCCACCGCCGGATTTTGCCCGGCTTCATGGAGTTGCCGCTTCCGCCATCGCTGGAGCCGCGGCACCCACCTTCCGCAGCTCCATCACGCCGTAATCCATTTTGGCGGAGTAGGTGGCGCGCATGCGGTGGCCGCTGACCCGCGCCTCATGGGTGAACACCCCGCCAAAGACCGGGCCGAGATCCTTTTCCCCATGCACTTTCCACCGTCCCGGCCCGTCCGGCACGGCGTTGCAGCGGACAGTGAAGCCCGCGCACAAAAATCCCGCCCACGTGGCCCGGTAACGGTACTCCCACTGACCGTTTTTTGAGGGAACCACCGCGCAGCGCAGCTTGCCATGATGCCCATTGCGCCCGCTTTCCCAGGTTCCCAGCCAAGCCCCGGAAAGCCCGTCGGTGGGGGCGTTGCTCCGCGCCTTCATCCAGCCGCGCGGCCAGCCGGTGCAGGACGGCAGCATGACCGCCAGCAGGCAGGCGCAGAGTGGACGGAGAGGACGGCAAGTTCCCGGCATAAGGTTTTTTACGTGGCTGGAGGGCAATCCCTTGCGGACCGGCGGATTCCGGATGATGATATTTTTAAGGCGTTTTTTACACCAAATTTAAACCCGGTCCCGGCCTTGGCGGATGCCGGTTTCCAAACTCCGGCACTACCCAATCAAACTTCATTATGTGCGGAATCATTGCCTATATTGGACCCCGTGATGTGCGCCCGGTGCTGCTGGATGGCCTCAGCCGGCTGGAATACCGGGGTTACGACTCCGCTGGACTGGCGACTCTGGACGGGGACCGGGGCAGCCTGAGCATTGTGAAAAAAGCCGGCCGCATCGCGGAGCTGGCGCGGGTGGTCCATGAAAGCACTCTTCCCCCCGCCCATCAGGGCATCAGCCATACCCGCTGGGCCACCCATGGCGAACCCACGGACGTGAATGCCCACCCGCACGCCGACGGCAGCGGCGATCTGGCGATTGTCCACAATGGCGTGATCGAGAACTTTCAAACCCTCAAAAAACAACTGGAGGCCGAGGGGCATGTGTTCGCTTCCGCCACGGACACGGAGGTCCTGTCCCACCTCATCGGCCGCGCCTACAGCGAAAGCACGGAAACCGGCAGCCAGCGGCTGTCCGGCGCCGTGAAGCAGGCGCTGCGGGGCATCAAGGGCACCTATGGCATCGCCGTCATGCACCGGGATCATCATGGGCTGATTGTGGGCGCACGCCGAGGCAGTCCTTTGGTGCTGGGCATCGGAGAGGGTGAAATGTTCCTTTCCAGCGATGCCGCCGCCCTCCTGCCCTACACAAACAAAGTGGTCTATCTGAAGGATTTTGATCTTGTGGAGCTGCGGGCCGGGCAGTTCGACATCCAGTCCCTGACAAGCGGGCGGTCCGCTTTTGAAATCGAGGAACTGGGCTTCGCGCCGGACGCCGCGGAGCGCGGGGGCTTCCCTCACTACATGCTCAAGGAAATTCACGAGCAGCCGCAGACCATCGAAAACGCCATCCGAGGCCGGCTGAACGCCGAGGAGTCCAGTGCTCTGCTGGGCGGCCTGAATCTTTCGCCCGCCGCTCTGCGGGATGTGGAGCGGGTGGTCGTCCTCGGCTGCGGCACCGCCTTGCATGCGGGCATGATCGGAGCCCACATGCTCGAGGATATGGCCTTTGTGGCGGCGGAAAGTGAATGCGCCGGGGAGTTCCGGTTTAAAAACCGTCCCCTGCCCCGCAATACGCTTTTCTTCGCGGTCAGCCAAAGCGGCGAGACTGCCGACACTTTGGGGGCGCTTCGCGAGGCCCGCCGTCGGGGACACATCGGCCTGGGCATCTGCAACAACGTGGCCAGCACCATCGCCCGCGAAAGCGACGGCGGCACCTACATGCACGCCGGACCGGAGATCGGCGTGGCGGCCACCAAATCCTTTGTCAGCCAAGTCGCCATTTTCGGCCTGCTGACCCTGTTGCTGGGCCGCATGCGGCACATGTCCGCCGGCACCGGGACGGGGATTATCCAAGCCTATGCCCAGCTGCCGGACCAGATCACCCGCATTCTGGAGCATCAGGCGCAGATTGAGTCCATCGCCCGCAAGTACGCCCAAGCCCGCAGCATGCTCTTCCTGGGACGGCAGTATCATTACCCGGTGGCCTTGGAGGCCGCGCTGAAGATGAAGGAAATCTCCTACATCCACGCCGCCGGTTTTGCCTCCAGCGAACTCAAGCACGGCATCATCGCCCTCATCGACCCCGAGACTCCCACCGTGATCCTCTGCCCGCAGGACAGCCTTTACGAGAAGAACATCAGTACCATCCAGGAGGTCAAGGCCCGGCGCGGTCCGGTCATCGCGATGGCCACGGAGGGCGACACCGGGATCAAGGACCACGCCGATGACGTGATTTACGTGCCCCGCACTCTGGACATGCTGCAGCCGATCCTGAGCATCATCCCGCTCCAGCTCCTATCCTATTACACGGCGGTCGCCCTGGGCCGGGATGTGGACAAGCCCCGCAATCTCGCCAAGAGCGTGACGGTGGAGTAAGCGGCATCCGCACCCGCAGCATCAGCCATCCGGCCCGGACCCACAGCGGATTCCCCGATTTTTCCTCTGTTCAAACGCTGTCCCGTTTCCCACACTGCGGCTGAGACCCGTGGCATAAAGCCTGCTCAAATTTTTCCCATGATTTTCCGGTCCTCTGTTTTCCGCGCAATGCTTTTTCTGTCCTGCACGGCCTTGGCGCAGGCGCATCCCGGTCATCCCGGGCATGAGGACGATCCCTACCGGATGGAGGGTCTGACCCTGCCGCTGCCGGAACTGTGCTTTTTCCTGCCGCTGCTGGCTCTGGGAGCCTGTCTGGCCCTGCTTCAGGGACGGCAGCGCGCCGCGCTGGGCGGCATCACGGCTCTGTTGATGGGATTCACCGCCTTCATACACCGCGCCGAGCCCGGGACTCTGGCCGGACTGCTGGGCAGCGCCGCGTGCGCTCTGGCGGTCGGAGCCATTCTGGCGCGGGCTGTAAAAGCCACCCGCCAGGCGGTCCGCGCGGCCGGCCGCCGGTGAGCCCGGCCCGTGGCGGCCTGACATCCGGCAGCCTCACTGCAGCCTGACAGCACCGGGGGACGACAGCATCCACACCGCAAAACTGGCCAGCCAGTGCTCACCCGCGTAGTCACCGCTGGCCACATGCGGCAGGGAGGAGGCAGCGTGTTTGGCGGCGGTCTCTGAAAGCTGGATCCGCCGTGCGTCCCCTTCCGGAAAGACGGTGGACAGCTCCCACAGGCAGGCCGCACGGGAGAGATTGAGCCCGTCCAGATGCACGATTTTGGGATCGCTGCGGTCGGACACCACGGCGGGTGTGAGCAAGGCCAGAGGCAGGGTCGGCAGGAATTTTTCCCACCAGGCCATGAACTCCGCAGGCTCCAGCACCCGCCGCATCAGGTCCGCCTCCATCAGCGCCGGCGAGAAAAAATCCTCTCCCCCCGGCTCCCATGAGGCTGGATAGTTGACGTCGTGGCCAAAATACTCCTTCGCCCGTGACACAATGAGCGCCTCCAGTTCCCGGTGCCCCGCCACGCGGGCATAATCGAGGGCGAAGGACAGACCGAACGCGGTATTGGCGTGAACCCCGGTCCGGATGGGATAGGTCTGGCGCGGCAGGAAATTCAGATAGCGCCCCACAAAAGCGTCCGCCAGCGGAGCCAGATGGGACGCCCACTGCCGGCCGTCGGCATCCTCCCAACCATGCAGCTCCGCCGCCAGCTTCAGCAGCCACGCCCAGCCGTAGGTGCGCTCGAAGCTGCCGGTGCCCGGCTTTTTCAGGTAGGCGGTCTCCACCGCGAGATTCTCTCGGGTCAGATTGGCACGCAGCGCTTCGCGAATGGCCGGGGCGTCCGGCAGGCCGGGATGCAGCCGCAGCAGGCGCACCAGCATCCAGTGGCCATGCACCGAGGAGTGCCAGTCAAAACAGCCGTAAAAAGCCGGATGCAGTTCGCGTGGGCTCCTCACATCCGCCGCGCTGTTCATCATGTGATCCATCTTGTTGGGGAACTCCTTTCCAATTCCCTTCAGCGCCAGGCCAGCAAAATGCGAAGCCTCGGCAACCGTGATTTCAGCGGCGGACAGGGAGAGGATCATAAACGGAAAGGCGGACAGGGCGCGGATCAGAGCAGCGGGGAACCGTGGCATGCGGCACCCTACTCCCCGCCCTCCGCAGGTCAAATCCGCCACGGGCTGCGATACCATTCAAAAGGTTTGGGGAGCAATGGAACCGTGAGCGCGCTTAATTCTACTGTGTTACAAATAGTCCTTCATCCGGCTGTTGATGAGGCCGAGCTTCATGAGGGCTTCGAGCTTTTCCGCGACAGCAGTCTCCGGAGCATAGCACCGCAGAACGGCTCTGGGATAATCTCAGCAGCCTGGGATAGGTCTCCTCCCGGGGAGGGGGAATGATGGAATCCCCATATCCCACATCCACCTGCAGGGGAATGCGGGCGAATTCAAGATACACCAGCATGGTCACCCGCGCTCTCACATACTCGTCCTGGGATTTGATCACCACCGCCTCCACACTCGCGGAATCGAAAACCACGCCATCCTCCTCATCCACAGTCTGAAGGATGATTTCCCGAAAAACCTCCGAGGCGGATTCAGGACGGGGATCACCAAATCCGAGCAGATCCAAATCACGTGTGCGGCGGTGAGGGAACCCGTGCCAGAGCGTGAAAAGTGACGCACTCTTGAGCACAAAGTGATCCCTGTGCGGCGAGATGGACAGTCGGTAAAGGAAAAGCTCCAAGCAGAACCGCACCAGCAGCTCGTTATAGTCGTCTCTGGTGTCCATGCGGATTTTCAACAAGCGGGCTTTTACAGAGGCCGCGACGTTTTTGAGGGGCTTTTTCATGCGAGCGTCTCAAAATACGGGCGCATCACATTGAAAACCCGGCAGAGCTTGGCAAAATGAACCAGTTCATCGGCACTGGCCCTACGCTGAACCCACGCGTTTCTCAGGGCCTCGTAGGCCACGGAAACACCAACCTGACTGCGGAACTTGAAGCAGTCCGCCACCGTTCTCGCCGGGGAGTAAATCCTCACCGGCACACCTTCAATCAGATGCGTGCCGATGCCCTCGGAGAAAGTTTCCGCCGACACTTGGACAATGCGGGGACGCAGGTCTTTGGCCCGTGGAGTAAACCCGCGCGGCACCGCGATCCAGACTTCCGCCGGCAGCTCCAGAGTCAGTTCATGAAACTGCAGCGCGGAGAGCAGGCAGATTACAGCCTGCGGCCACCGTTTGGAAACCTCCGCCAGTGAGTGGTGCGCGGAAAGCTCAAGGGCTGGAGCCATGTAAAGACCCCGGCCAGTACGCAGCAGTTCGCCGCTCCGCACCAGATCCGTCAGCGCCCGGCGTGGAGCCTTCATTTCACGGAGATCGCGCGGCCGCAGAATCCTCGACCGCGCCATTTCAAGAATTTCCGCTAGGTGGTCCGCTATGAGGCGATGATACATTAAACCACCACTTCATTGCAAGTGGTGTTGAATTGCGGAAATCTGTCTTTCGGGCTCTACGTGATAATCCGGTTTATCATGTAGGCGAAATCTACAAATTTTGTTAAAATCCGGTCATGGCCGGAGAACGGAGGATTCATATTTCCAAAACCAACGGAGGCACGGCCGCCGGCACCCACCCACTGGCTTCGGATGCGCAACCCTCCCGCTCACCGATTCTAGAACGGCTGGCGGAAATTCCGGAAGAAGCCGTCTGGCTGGCCTCCCAGAAATCCGAGCGCACCCGCCACCCCTACAGGACCGACGTTCACGCCTTCATGCGGCTGCTGGGCATGAGCTCCTCCGACCAGCTGCGCGGCACCACGCACCGCGAAATCGTTTTCTGGGAAAACCACATGCGCGAAATCAAAGGCTTGGAGAATTCCACCGTCCGACGGCGGCTAGCCGCTCTGTCCAGCCTGTTCCGACACTTGGTCCGGCACCGACATATGGAGAAAAACCCTGCCGCCGAAGTCCGGCGGCCCTCGGTCAACCGCCGGGAAGGCTCCACTCCGGCGTTCTCCAAAGAGGAAGCCCGGAAAATTCTGGATGCTCCCGATGCGGGCACCTTTGTTGGACTGCGCAACCGCGCCCTGCTCGCCATCGGATTTCAGGCGGGATTGCGGCGCTCCGAAATCGCACACCTTTGCGTGGGTGATTTTTACACTGACCGTGGGTTTGCGAGTCTCAGAATTATGCGCAAGGGCGGCAAAAAGGGTGCTTTGGCCATTCATCCCAACTGCGCCTAGCGTATTCAGGAGTATCTGGCGACTGCGGAACACGCGACCGACACCGATGCTCCCATGTTCCTGCCGGAGAGCAACAACCGGCATGCGCGGGAAAAGCTGCGCCATATGGACCCAGACACCGTGGACCGGATTCTGAAACGCCATGTGGAGGCGCTTGGCATCGGTGATGGGACCACCCGTTACTCGGCGCATTCCATGCGGGCCACCTTCATCACCACCGCTTTGGATTCAGGCTCGCCGTTGGAGCATGTGCAGCGGGCCGCCGGACACGCGGACCCCGCCACCACCAAGCTGTACGACCGGCGCGGATATTCGCCGGAAAAAAGCGCCAGTTTCTTCGCCAATTACTAAAAGCTAAGTGGCGCGCGCCGTTCCCGTGCTTTTGATGGCGCCATGCCCCGCCGTAGCACACCGCCGTTGCCTCTCCCGTCTTACCGGACGATTATCCGTCAAAGGCTTACCAATCAATTCCAGTTTTGACGTCTTCAAAGTCACGACTGGTGGAAAAGTGCAAAAGGGTTCCCTTTCGCCCTCATTTTTCTGGTTTCGTAACCCGTTGATCTTTAACGCCTTGACGTCACGCAAAAGGGTCGTGCAAAATTATCGGATGAAAATCGGGTATGCGCGAGTCTCAACAGACAATCAAAATTTGGATCTTCAGCGCCATGCGCTGCAGGCGGCTGGGTGTGTTGGCAGAGTTTGAAAGGGCGTTAATTGCGGAACGTACCTGCGCGGGTATGGCCGCCGCGAAGCGGCGCGGTATTTACGTTGGCAGACCGAAAAAACTCACCTCTTACCAGCTTGCGCATGCCCACGATTTGATAATGGCAGGAGGCAGGTGGGCGGATGCGGCCGCTCTGGTAGGCGTCAATGTTTCCACCCTCCGGCGAGCCTTAAAATCCATTGGATCGTAGAGTTAAGAACCCGCTCCACGAAGAGGGGATGCACGGGTGGTCCTTTCTTCCGGGTGATCATAGAAAAAGGAAAAAGCGTACGCTAAGGGGCTGCAAGACAGCCGCGTAGGATTTCACGCGTTTGGTAGTAAACTTCCCCGTAGTTTTCGAGTTTTTGGCCATTCGGAGCGTGTTCCTTCCACCATTTCCGGAAATGCGGCAGGAGCCGGGAATAGCCCGTTGCTCCCGACCCCTGCCTGTTCGGTTTCTTTGGTGAAGAAGAATTAACCAGCCGAAATTTTCAAATCCGCCGTCGGCGCAAAAAGCCACCGGCAAGGCCCGCAGCGGCCAGCACGAAGCTTGATGACTCTGGAATCACACCTGCTACTATCGGGACGCGGGGTTCACTCTCGTAGGCAAACGACAGAATACTGCCCGTTGAAGTGTTGCCAAAAACAAACACTTCAACCCATCCATAGTGAATTCCGACCGCACTGGAAAACTGCACTCCCAAATAGGCCGTTTTATCTTCCCACAAGCCCAAACATCCGGCATCCCGGCAGGACAACAGTCCCGAATATCCCTCATTCCACCGATACAGGCTTTCTGTCGGAAATGAGATTCCTAGTATTTCCCCGGACAAGAAGGCGGCCGCAAAATGGTTCTGATTGGGCGGCACTGTCGGGATTCCGGCAATACCGCCACTTACAGTCGAGAAGCAAACCAAATCACTCCTTCCGGTTTGAAACGTCAGGTCTGCTATGCCGTCCGAATTCAAGTCGAGGTCTCTGTAAACATACTCAGTGGGATTTCCCAGCGTGATGTTTTCAATGTCCACGAAGACGACGGCTGCACTCAAGCGCTTCACTGCCCCGGCGAGTGTCAGAAATAAAGCAATGATGGAAATCGGTTTCATGCCTCACCTGTAGCACGCATTAGTTCTAATTTATTACATTTTAAAGTCAACTCATTGATAATAAAACGAGTTACGCGAATTACGCAGGAGTCGTTCAGGAAAGTCATAACTCGTTTTATATTGAATGATTTATGGATTCGATGTAGTAAAGTATAATTAGGGCAGTCGCTTAGCTCTCCAAAAACGTCTTCCTTCGCCTGTAGTATTGGACACATTCCCGATGGTTGTTGTTTTGGTGGCAACAAAATCACCGGTCAGGTCGGACCATGTTGTCAAATTGATGGAGGATTGCAGGCGATAAGTAGCCCCAACCACCGAGTTCCATGACACGCTATAGGTGTTGACCCCTGTTCTGGAGATGTCAGTGCAACGGAACTCCGGTTCCGCAGTGGTTTGAATTCCACTGATGATGATGGATACTGGCTGCGGAGCAGTTGCACCGGCGGCGTTTTTCAGAGTGCCCTTGTGAGTCACGCGCACCGTGAAGCTTTGTCCGGCAGTTGGCGAGGCTACATAGACTTGTTCCACGTTGTCCCGGTCATTGTCGCCGGAATTAGTGGCGCTGCTCGCCGGTGAAGCCGGATTCAGCTTCCAAGGGAAATGCGTTGTGCCGCCGGTGATGAGTCGCAAATCCAAATCGTTTACGAGAGCCGCCGTGTTCGCATCCACCGCCTTAGCCGGGACGGTTCCTGCTGGATCCGTCCAACAAATTGTCACCTTGAGCGGCCCTCCCCCCGCAGCACGCACCGGAAACTCGATGAAGTCGCTGTTGCTCAGAACTGTTTGTTTAATGTTGCAAAGTGCGGTTCCACTCGCGCCGTGAAGAGTAATTAGCGCTTCGGCGCTTTTCGTGTTCATCAGGCCCCAGCCGTATCCCTAATCAGGCCCGGCAGCGGGGCCAGCTTCATCCGCCGTGTGAGTCGCAAGACCCTTAAGCGTCGCGGCTCGAAATGGTGCAGTTGCTCCGACAACATTTTTGTAATGCTGCACCAACAAGTCGAGTGAACCGGTCACCGATGGAGCGGCCATGCTCGTTCCTGAAATGCTCGTGTATCGATAACCACCGATGGTATCGATGGTCGTGCCGGGGTTGGCTGATGTGTTGTCCCACGCTGAGTAAAGCCCAACCCCATTGGCCGCAATGTCGGGTTTGACTCGGCCGTCATCGGGTGGCCCGAAGCTGCTGAAATCCGCCGCAGCTACTCCAAGTGCTGAAGTCCATCCGCCTACGATGTCGCCCACGGCAGCCACCGTCATCGTGTTTTTTGCCACGCCCTGATGCTTTAGCAAATCGTAACCAACTCCCGCCCCATCAACCGGACGTGTTACGCCGGTAGTCCAGATGTAGGACGTCCCGTTGTAGGCATAATGGTTCACCGGTTGCGCGGCAGGGCCGTTTTCAACACTTGCCGCTTTTCGCTCATTGCCCGCCGCCCAGACCATCAGATAATTGGGTGCGTTATAGGCAAGGATGTCCGAACTTTTGCTCTCATTGCTGTAGAAGGCAAACAGATAGTCTTCTGTTCCACTGATTGTTGTGTCGCCATACCACGCCCAGTAGGTTATCCCGCCAGCAGTAATCGTATCCCACCCTTGCTTGAATCCGTAACTGTGATTGGACAGCCGCAGGCTGTCCGTGCTGGCCGCCGTCGTCATCTCTGACAGGTCATTCGTCCAATCGTAGGCATTGAGCAGTGCTGCGCTGGCCATCCCTTTGGCGGAGGCCACAATGCCTTTGGCCATCATGGTTCCCGAAACGTGTGTTGGGTGAAACTGAACCCCGAGCGCGCTTGTGCCGTCTTTGTCGGTGATGCGCTGGCCACCATTTGCGAACTCGTTGTGGGGCATCAGCACGTCGCCGCCGTCCCACACCCCAATAGTTGTCCCGGAACCATCAAGGCTCAGCCCGATTGAGCCTCCGGAGCGAACCTCATCCGTGGAAATCGTGTCGGCGGAAACAGTGTTGTTGGTGCTGTAAAATCTAGGGATTCCGTCCACTACATCCACTAAAGATGAAACACGGCCATCAGCTTCCAGCACGTGCTTGTCGATGTTGGTGCGCTGCGCGAACGCATCCGCCCGCTGTGTCTTGGCTGCATCGATGGCCACGTTATCCACGGCCAGAGTTGCAAGCTTTTGCTGCCCCTCCCCTTCCACGGTTTCCAACGTTGCCGGAGTTCCATGCTCCGTCGTGAGCGGCGGAATGATGAGCGGGGCCAGTTCCTCCCGCCGCTTGAAAGCCAATACCACCGCTTCCTTTTCCGCCGCGATGGCCTGCCGCCTCCCTTCCCTGACCTGCGCGATTTGCTGCTCCTCGGTGAGAAACGGCTCCGCGAACGTGGCGTCGCGATTTACTAACATTTCATCATAATCGCTCATACCGTCGCCGTCCGTGTCCTTCGTTTTGTCATTCGGGTCGAACTTGTAATTTTGGTCGCGGGATTTCCAAATGGAAACCTCCAGATCATCCCAGCCGTCCGGGTCGCGCTGGAGTAATTGGAGCTTCGATTCCCTCATGTTTTTGATATACGCCTCCATTTCGGCATCCGTAGGGAGCACCACTGGATCCTCCGGCTTCGGAAGATGCGCCACAGCGGCTTCTGCCAGCTTGGCAGATTCCAGCGGGGATTGAGCGGAGGCCTTGGACACGAACGCTGCCAATCCGGTGAGGGCCAGAATGAGGATGGGGTGCTTTTTAAGAAAACAACCCACTTTGCCGGAAACAGCGGGAAATGCTCGGGAAATGCGGCCTGTTTGTGGTAGCTGGGGATGCGGCAGGTTCATGGGGTGGCGTTGCTGGGGTGGCGTTGCTGGGTTGTCCGCTGGAAGGCGGAGGATTTTCTCGTGAAACGGAAAATATTTTTACTTCAAGACTGACGGTTCAGCCCTTCCCCAGCCTCCCCACATCGCCCTCCACCAGCCAATTTCCCAGCCCTGTCTTTGGAAACATCAGCACCGGTCGCGGACAGATCTCCGCTCTGGCCGACGAAGCCAATCCCTCTTGCTGCCATAAGTCGTTTATCGTAAGGAACATACCAAAAGCACATCGAAACGCCTAGTTTCAGCGAGGAAAAACCACGGCGGAAAGAGGAACAGGCGAACTCCATGAAGCTGTGCCTCTGTATGATAGCGCAACTCAAAAAGCGAGAGGAAAATCACATCCCCGAACGAATTCCGTTATTCCGAGGCCAGAAGAAAGCGATAATCCGTCCGCCGATAAAATGGCCGCAGTGGGAATAAGGGACCGACACAATAATCATTATTGTGCTGGCTGAGATAGGTGGGGCGAGGCCGAGCACCGCTCTTGGCGTGCGATTTATTCCGTCTTCTGTGATCCCTCATGTAACCGCCCGAATATGCTAAATTTTCAGCAACTCAAAACTTGCGGGCCGGGCCTCCTGCGGCCACATTGAGTCCCTTCCGCTTCCATTCCGTTCCCCATTTATGGCTGTGAAACAAATCTACTGGCTTGTCCCCGCTCTGGGCATCACCTACGCCGCAGGATGGTTTTCCCACTGGCCACCGGCTGTGGAGACCGTGAGGAATCAGAAACTCACCATGGTGACGGCCACGCCACCGGGCGGCGGCATGACCGCCGGAGCCGCCTCCGCCGCAGGCCCGGCGTATCCGGATCAGCCGCGCGAAATCCTTCCCCTCACCTCCCTGGCGGAGATTCTGGAACTGCTGGGGGGGCTCAAGGACGGACCTGATGAGCTGGCCATGATCGACGCGGCGGACCTGCTGCCCCGGCTGATGGTCACCGATGGAGCCACCATCCGGCGACTGCTGGGGGAAGCGGTCAGCAGTCCGGAGCTGGCGGGGGATTCCGAATTGCACTCCCTGGTGGCGGGAGGACTGCTGTTCCGCGGGATGATGCTCCATCCCGAGGAGACCGCCGCCTTTGTCCTGTCAAATACGGACAAGTTGAAAGGCATGGAGGATGCGACCCCCTTTATCGTGGCCTGGGCGGCAAAATCCAATGCCGGCGCCGCCGAACGGCTCCTGGCCATGATGCCGGAGGAAAGCCGGGATGAGACAGGGGAACTTCTTCAGAAACTGAAAATGAACGCGGATCCCGCCGCCGCTCTCCGCGCTCCATCGGCCTTTGAGAACCTCGATTCCTCCGAAATCCACAAACTGGCCATCCGGTGGATGCGGAGCGATGCCCCCGCTCTGCTGGCATGGCGGGCGGCCCTGCCGGAAGGGGACGGGCGCAACGCCGTGGACAGCGCCATTGTGGATTCAGTGCTCAGGCAGAACCTCGACCCCGCCGCAGCGGAATCCCGTCTGGGTGTGCTGCCGGCGGAGCTGGCGGCCCAGGGACGGCTGAGACTTTTATCACAGGATATCTCCGCAGCCATCGCCAAAAAGGAAGGCGATCCGGACTCCGCGGCGCTGAATCCGGCGGAGTACGCCCCCCGGCTGACCCAGCTGCTGGCTCAGGCCTCCGGCAGCCAGGGCCCAGCCTCCTCCGAGGCCCAGGCCGCGGCCCAGTCGTTAAGCAATGCTTACCGGCAGGAGGGGAAATTCGCTGAAGGAGCCGCCTGGAGTGCCACTCTGCCCGAGGGGGAAATGCGTGAAAGAGCGGTCGGAGGACTGATTGGCCCATGGGTGGACAAAGATTCCGCAGCGGCATCCGCGTGGATTGACAGCCTGCCGGCCGGGAGCCTGCGGGATATGGCGGCCGGGAAGCTGATTGAGAGAATCCAGACGGATGATCCCGTGAACGCCCTCGTCTGGGCGCGGGCCTTGTCGGATGAATCAAAACGCCGGGACAGTGTCAGCGAAATCTACCGGTCTTGGTTCGCCTTTGATCCCATCGCCGCCAGTCAGGCGGTGCAGAGCCTGCCAGCCGCCGATCAGCAGTTGCTGCATGTCAAAAAGGCGGAGGATGAACAACCTCAGCGGACAGTTGTCGTTGAGGAAAGGACGGCGGTGAGGGAGACAGGTGGAGCGCCTCCGGCCAGCGATACAAAAAAGGAGCAGCATCCAATACCAGCACAGCCAGTTCCTGTTGAGGAGAATGGGTCAGTGGAGGAACCGGATCCGTCACCCCCGGCCGAGGAACCGAAGGAGGAGTGACCGGCTTTTGTCTCAATGACAGGGGGCGGCCATGCATCCCTGATCGGGAGCACTGCTTTTTTCATGTGGCCCATTGCTATAAACCTGATTTTTGAGGGACAGGAGCGGGAGGGGGCGCACACCGTGCAACCGGCGTAGAATTGGGTGAACCGCGTGCCCTCCGCCGCCAGCCGGTCCAGATGCGGAGTCCGGATTTTCCTCTGACCATAGGAGCCCAGCTCCCGGTAACCCGGATCATCCGCCGGAATCAGGATGATATTGGGACGGTCTCCGGCCCGGACCGTGCCAATAGAGACAGGAGAAAAAAACGCCGCTGCCAAGGCAGCCAGCAGCAGCATGATCCGGCTCAGGAGGACACGGGATTTCATCCCGTTTGTTCCACCGCCGCCGATGGGGCAATGGGCACCGGCCCCGTGTTCCCGGCGGCTTGCCGGACGCTGTTTTCCCCCGTCCGGAAATCCACGGCCACCGTTCCACTCTCCGCTCCCTGTGTCCTGCCGCCGGTTCCCGATTTGGATATTGAATTTTCCTTTTCCCGCCCGCGTGGCATTGGTTAATAGCCGGGATCCGCAGCCGCCGGCCCGCAGCCCCACCGCCTTTTTTTCGGAACTTTCAAAGCCATGCCCCTCCCGGAAACTCCCCCACCCGCTGATGACAGCCGGAATCCAGCGTCGAAAGTTTCGGACCGCGCCGCTTTGGAGGCGGCTCTCGCCGGAGCGGCGGGCCTGCTGGCGGGAAGACTGCTGCTGGGCAAGGGAGCCGGCTTGGCGGCGGGAGGAGCCGTGATCGCCGCCCGGCTGATCATGGACTGGCAAAAGAGCAAACGCGCCAGCCGGGAGACTTCCCCGACGGGAGACCAGGAGGCCGCAAAGGAGACGGACAAGATGCAAACCCCGCCGGCTGTCCCTGTGCCCGCTGAGCAATCCTCCACCAGGGAAACCGCAGCGCCGGAGGTTCCCGCAATCACTACGGAGTCCGGGGTCACCGAAAAGCCCGTGGAAAGTGCGCACTCCGGGGATTCCTATGTGCCTGTCCCCGGGGAAGCGGACTTCCGGGACACGGAACCCTCCGAGGATGAGCCCTTCGTTCTCCTGGAGGATTCCAGCAGCGGGACCAAGGGGGATAATGACAAGGAAAAAGAGATGGAGAGGGAGATGGACACGGCGGAAATGGAACCGGCTCCGCCCTCCCCTGCGCCGTGGATTGATGGAATCATTCCCGAGGCTCCGCAGGACAAGCCCAGTCCGCTTTTTGAGGAAAACACCGCTGGTGAAAACCCCGTTTTTGCTGACATTTTCCAGGAAACCGCCGGTCCGCCCGGGGAATGGAAACCGGAACCGGAATCCGCGCTGCCTGCCGCCACACCGGATGGATACACGGCATCCACACCGCTGCCACCTTTCCCGGTCACAAGTCTGGAATTGGAATCGGAACCGGAACCTGAGACGCTGCTCTCCGCCCCTCCCCGGCCGGCGGACAGCTTCAGCGGCATCGCCGAATTTCCTCTGCTGCCCAACCCTGAATCCTTCAATGGGGAGGAAGCCACTGCTGACGAAAAACCCGCCCGCCCTCCGGAACCTGTCATTACGGGATTTCCCGTCCTCAGCGAAGACAGTGAGTCCGCAGCACCGGAAGCGACTTCGGCACCTGCCCCGGTCACGCCTTCAGCATCCCCTGCCCCATCCCTGCCTGCCTTCCCGGAAGTGGCATCGCCGGCTGAATGCACGGAAACCGGCGATTCCATCACGCCCCTGTCGGAGTCCGTCAAAACAGAGCCCCAGGACCCTCCGGCATCGGAAATCCATGCCAGTCCAGACGCCGGGACAGTGGCGGGAATAATGTCTTTTCCGGAAACCTCCCCGGCAGTGGATAAGGTTCCTGATTCCGCCGCGCCGGCTTCGGCATCCTCATCCTCATCCGCGCCGGCACCGGAGGAAAAAGGGCCCGGGGAAAATACTCCAACCGGATTATCCATCGGGAAGCCGGAGGGCGGGGACAAGGATGAGGAGAATTCCGCTCCAGCTGAAGAGAATTTCCTGACAGAATCCAGCGAACCAGGCCCGTCTGAGCCGACTGCGGATTCACTGCCTGAACCTTCCAATGCTCCAGCTTCGGCCAGCGGATTCGACACTCCGGATCCGCTTTCCGTTTTTGAGGACGAATTGCCTGAACCGGCACCAGCCTCTATCTCCGGGCCTCTGCTTTCATCCACGCCGCTTCCCTCTCCCATCTCCATCACCGCCGCCCCATCGCCGGTTTCTGAAAACACTGAAGCTGAAGGGGCTGCTCCGGAGACTCCGGACACCGCTCCGGCGTCCCCCTCACCCCTGCCCGCCCCGGAGACTCGCACCCGTTTTATCAGGCGGGAGGACGTGGAGGAATTCCAAGCGAAAACCGAATTCAGTCCCGCAGCCCAGGGCCAAAGTGAAGCGGATGAGGATCAGCCCCCGCCTCAACCACTGGCACTGCCGGCAGAGTCGGTGACTCCTGGGCGCTCAAGCATTCCGGCACCAACTCCTGAAACTTTCCCCTCCTCAGCAACTCCGATCACAGCGGTCACGGGCATCCTTTCCCATCCTCCGCAGCCCGCTGCGGATGAACCAGCGATCGGGTTTGCACGGCCCTCCGTCATTGCCAACGCCCCGGCAATCGCCCCCCACCCGTTTCCATGCCGGCCACGCCCGGAAAAGCCAGGACCATTGCCGGGCCCGTCCGGCAGTCATACACCGCTCCGGCCGTTGTCCCTTCCAAGACAGCCTGCCGAGGGGAATCCCCTGGCTGCCGCGTCCGCATCCGCATCCGCACCCACATCCAGTGCCAGTGTCAAAACCCCGGTGCAGCCCGCCCCAGCTCCTCAGGCTGCCGGTCCCGGGCCGGGCATGGCGGTCAGGGAGCCACAGCAAAACCCGAGCCTTCCTGCCCAAGAGGAGAAGGAGAAGGAAACCTTTATTGCCTCCTGCATCACCACGCTGTGCTCCACGCCCGCCGGGCGTTTCACCATTATCCTGATCGTGGCGGCTGTGGCGGCTCTCGCGGTGCTGGTCGTGAAGCAGATTCAGAAGTCCACCACTCCGGCACGGGCGGGAATGGGCTATGCCGACTCCCTCAGCGTCAGGGTGGCGGCCAGCAGAATATCGCGCGCGGGCATATGGGGATGGGCCAGCCGCTCCAGCATGGCGTGCATGGCGGTGACCCCGATTTCCCGGCAGGGCTGGCGGACGGTTGTCAGCGGCACCGGCAGCAGCTCGGCGTAGCCGGCGTCATCCATGCCCACCACCCGGATGCGGCGGGGAACATCAAAACCCAGCGCCTTCAGCGAGTGCATCAGGCCGCCGGCGGTGCGGTCATTGGCGCAGACCACCGCGTCCGGAGCGTGCTGCTCCAGCATGGCTTTCACCGCTGTCTGATCCGCCTCATCGATCCGCACTACCACTGAAACCTCCGCCGGACGGGAAAACAGCGTCTCCCGGAATCCCGCAATGCGCGCCTCCACGGTCGGCACCGCCTTATGACGGGCGAGAAAGACCAGACGTTTCGAACCGCAGTTCAGCAGATGCTCGGTGGCCAGGGAGGCCGCGCGGCGGTTGTCGATGCCGACCAAGTCGCAGCTGCTGCGCAGGGGATGCGGCAGATAGCACCGGTCCAGCAGGATGATGGGAATCCGGGCCGCCGACAGGGCGGCAATGATCTGGCGGTTCATGGCGTCGCCATCGGAGTTCAGATCCAGCGGCGCGAAAAACACCCCGGACACCTGCCGCTCAATGGACTGCATGGTCAGCTGCCAGGCCTGCTGGCACCGGTCCGGGGTTTCCGGCGCATGCCCCCCCCACAGCGCGTGGCGCCCATGCTGCGCGGCGTCCGCCATCCCCTGGCAGATGAGGCTGAAGATATCATCCATGCCGCTGTGGGGGATCACCAGCCCAAAGGTCAGGCCGGCATTCCGTGAGGGCCGCACGTAGGTGCCCGATCCCGCCCGCCGCTCCACCATGCCCTGGCGGCCCAACTCGCGCAGCGCCCGGCCGATGGTGATGCGGGAGGTCCCGAACCGCTTCACCATCTCGATCTCGCTGGCGATTTTTTCCCCGATCTGGTAGCGCCCGGAGAGGATCTCCTGCTTCAGGATTTCCAACACCTGCTGGTATTTGGGGGAAGTTCTAAAAAGGGATGAATTCATGTCAAAGTTGATATCACTGTTTGTATCCCGAAGGTGGCCAGGAAAAGACAATTGATGGAGACTGAAAGGACCTATAGCGTTTCCAGTCTTTGTTTTGCCTGATTACAGGTCACGAAAAAGTCAGGCTCGCTTAATTTGCAATGACAGCCTGGCCCAAAACAGGCATGCCTGCTTTTTCGAAAAATCATCCCGCTTTTGGGTGCCGCGGAAAGGATCCGCCAAGAACCGGCAGGCGGATGGAGGGGCAAAAAAAGGAGGGATTGCCAGCGCAGCGGGCGGCCCGGTCGGAGAGGAGTGTGAGTTTTCAATTTTTCGAGGATGCCGCCAATACCTTGCAAAGAGATGGCCTCCGTATCCGCAGGCATCGTGCCGCCCGGGTTCATAATTGCCCGCAATTTTGAATATGATTCCGGCATCGCCATGCCGCTCAGACCGGTCCCGGATAAGCCGGCGGGCTCTGTCCTTTCCCTTGCCCCCATTCCAAAAACCCTCTCATGGAAGCTGCTTTTGATTCCTTTCTCAGCCCTCCTGGCAAATCCTGTCAAACTCTTGCTTCATTTGAGGAAGGTGGGACCCTCGCCGCCGTGTCAGAGAACCGTGCCCGATGGCGGTCAGGCGGGGGGGCGGCGCTGTTTTTTATAAATGGTCCCTGTTCACCACTTGGGTTTTGCAGCTGCCGGCCACGAAAGCGGGCGCAGGCTGAGCCATGTCCAACGGTGCAGCCGCGTCCGGCGCGGCGCTGCCGTGCAGCGCCCCTGGCAGCTTATATTATCCAGTCACAGCGGCAGCCTGCTCCTGTTTCCTCACCGGAGTGCGGAAGCACAGCGCTACCGCGGCCGTCACCAGCGTGCCCAGCATGATGCGCCATGAGAATTCAACTTTTGGCAGCCAGTCGGGCTTCAAGCCGGGGAGCAGACCGCTCATCACCGCCACCACCAGAAATCCGGAAACCATGGCGATCAGATTGCCGGTTTCGCTACCCCGTGTTTTGGTGAAGAGAGCCACCAGAAAAATCCCCAGCAGCGATCCGTAGGTATAACCGAAACTGCCCAGGATAATGCCAATGATGCTGAGCCCGGGATTGTGCGCTTTGACAAACGCCGTGGCCAGCCCCACCACGATGAGCACGCCGGCAAAGCCCACAGTGGCCTTTTTAATCACCCGCACTCTGGCATGATCATCCTCGGGGGTTTTGAACCAGCGGAAGTGGAAATCGCGGCTGTAACTGGTGGCCAGGGAGTTCAGCGCCGTGCCCAGCGATCCCATGGTGGTGGCCAGCACCCCGGCAATGACCAGCCCGCGCAGGCCGCCGGGCATGAGATCGACCACAAAATACGGAAATACCTTGGCGCTGTCAGGCATGCCGGGCTTGGCCATTGGCAGATGCGGATCCGCGGCCCCCACCCCGTGGGTGTAAAACACATACAGCAGAATGCCGATGGCCAGCACTGCCAGGGTGATGGGAATGTCCGCCAGACCGGAAAGCAGGGTCGCCGCCGCACTCTGCTTTTTGTTTTTGGCGGTGAGCATGCGCTGCACCATGTCCTGATCCGTGCCGTGGGTGGCCAGGGTGATGAAGGTCGAGCCCAGGAACGCCGCCCAGACGGTGAATTCCGTTTCGAGAATGTTGGAGATCCTCGCCCACAGCCCCATGGTTTCCCAGGTCTGACCCGCCGGCAGCTCCCCGTGGAAGGTCCACAGCTTCAGGTCCAATGGCCGGGTGAGATGGATTTTGGCACCCTCCCAGCCGCCGGGAATGTGCCCCAGCAGAAACCACAGCGAAAAGCCCAGCGCCCCGAAGAGCACCAGAATCTGCAGCACGTCCGTCCAGATGACGGCCTTGATCCCGCCCACGGCGGTGTAGGCCGCCGTCATCAGGGAAATGAGGACCAGCGCTGCCCCGGTGAACCAGAACTGCTGCCAGGCATCCAGCGGATTCTGAGGGTGCAGGCGGTCCCAAATGACAACCAGCAGCACCGTCGGCACCCAAAGCCGGGACCCACTGGCCAAGGAGCGGGTCACCAGAAACACCCCGCTGGCCAGCCGTCTGGTGACAGGCCCGAACCGGGTTTCCAGGAACTCGTAAATACTGACCACATTGTGCCGGTAATAGGCTGGGATGAACACAAAGCTGACGATGATCCGGGCCAGAAGATAGCCGGCCATCATCTGGGCATAGGTGAAATTCCGCGAACGGAATCCCTCCCCCGGTGCCCCGAAAAAGGTGCCGGCGCTGATTTCCGCCGCCAGAATGGAGGCCAGCACCGCCCACCAGGGAATGGACCGCCCGCCGAGCGCGAACTCCGAGACCCCGCTGTTCCGGCGGCTGAAATAAACGCCGATTCCGATAATGGCGGCGAAGTAGGCCGCGATGACCAGTAAATCAAAAGCCAGATGCCAACTCATGCAGGGGGGACCTCGGTCGGGCCGTTATTGGCGGGGAATCCGGAGTGTGCGTCCGTTCACCAAGGTATTGGAGCTCATGCCGTTCGCTTTTTTGATGGCGCTGACGGTAGTGTTGTAGCGGCCGGCCAGACTGTAGAGGGTGTCCTTGTTCTTCACCTTGTGGGAAGCGTAGGAGAGGCCTTTGGGTTTCGCCGGTGCCGCTTTGGCCTTGGACTTGGAGGAGGAGGCCGTTTTAGAGTTGGAACTGCTTTTGGACTTTGTGGAGGCGCTGGCGGTGGCGGTGCTCTTTGGCTTCGCTTTGGCCGAGGTGGAGGAGGCCGTGGCTTTGGGCCGGCTGGAGGATGAATTCCCGCTGCTGCTTCCGGAGGAGGATGAGGACGGGGGCGTGTCCGGCTCGGGAACGCGCTCGTAGATCGAATTCGGTCTTCCGGGCGGAGTGTCCACCGCCGTGATCACCGGCTTCTCGTAGGTCTCAAGGTTCGATTTCTCAGGCGGAGTGTCCACCGGTTTGATCACCGGCTTCTCGTAAGTCTCAAGGTATGGGTTCGGAGCAGGCTCCGGTTTGGAGTAGGAAGAATAGGAGGCGGCGGCGGGCTTGCCTTTCTTTTTGCCGGACACGACATCGGCCAAGTAATTGCCATCCTTGTCAAAGGGGTACTCCTCCTGGGACAGGTTGGTGTGCGGGGTGGTGTAGTCCACCACATCGCTGTAGCCGGATTTGGGGGGCTTGGTGCCACTGCTGCTGCATGAGGCTATCAAAAGAGACAGCAGACCTGCCATGGACGGCAGGAGGCAACGGCGGAGGGTGAACGCAGTCATGGGCGCAATCGTAGGATTGGAATGCCGGATGTCCAGAGAACGAATGGTTAAACTCAAAGAGGAGTTTAATTCCTGCTCCCCTCATCCTCATCTTCCCCGGGGCCGGACTCATCCTCATCCTCATCCTCATCCTCCGGCTCATCGTCGTCCTCCGGGGGACTCCACTCCGCCACGGGAGCCACCGCGACCGGACGCGGCACCGGAAGGGCGGTTTCCGGCACCTCCTCATCGGGGCTTTCCACGATCGCGGCCGCCGGGGCAGCCGGAGCCTCCGCGACCGCGGTTTCATCAGGCACGGCAGCGGTCAGCTTCTCTTTTTTCGCTTTGGCCTTCCGTTTCGGCTTGGGCTCTCCATCGGAAGGCGGCGTGCCCTCCACGGCCTCCGCCGGGGAATCCGCGGTCGGAGCGGAACCTGCCTCAGGCCCCGGAGCCGGGGCCGGGGATGCCGGCGGGGCAACGGCCTCGGGTTCGGGCAGCTTCACGTTCCGCAGCTCGGAGGCATTGGGCAGCTCATCCACATTCCGGATGCCGAAGTGGTCCAGAAAGGTGTCCGTGGTTTCGTAAAGCAAAGGCCGGCCCGGCAGCTCCGCCCGGCCCGCAATGCGCACCACATTCCGGTCCAGCAGCGCCTGCAGGGGACCGTCCACGCTCACCCCGCGCACAGCCTCAATGCTCCCCTTGGTCACCGGCTGGCGGTAGGCGATGATGGCCAGGGTCTCCAAGGCGCTGGGAGTGAGGCGGGAGGGCTTCTTTTCCGGGAAAAGCTCCCGCACCCATGGCGAGAAATCCGCGCGGCTCATGATCCGCCAGCCCGCCGGGCGCTCCACCAGCATGAAGGCCCGGCCCGTCTCCTCATACACCGTGTTCAGCCTGGCGATGGCCTCCCGAACTTGGTTCTCGTCCACCTTGGCGAAGCGCGTGATCCACTCCGGGGCCAGCTCCCCGTCCTTCGTGCGCGCCGTGGCCACCGCCGTCCGCACGCAGCGGGTGATCTCCGTGGTCCCCGACCCGTCGGGGGAGGCGAAGATGATGGACTCGACAATGTTTTCCAATTCCCGGTTTATCATGCGTCTGCGCGGCGTGTCGTGGCATCGTTGCCGGGGGTTTCATTGCGGAAAAGGGTGATTTCACCCAGCAGATGCGTCTGGATCACCCGGAACTGCCGCAGCTTCATCAGCTCCAGCAGGGCCACAAAGGTCACAATCACCTCCTCCCGCGTGCTGGCGTCCTGAAACAAGCTCATGAAGGTCACGCTTTCCCCCGGCAGCACGGTCTGGAGCAGGACGTCGATTTTGTCCGTCACCGTGAACCGGTCATCGGTGATCTCATGGACGGCGGGGTCCGTCTCTTCGTCAAGGCGCGCCATCACCCGCTGAAAGGCGCGGATCAGATCGAAGACCCCCATTTCCGGCAGGCCGGAGGGCGTGGAGGACTGGGCATTGAGCGGCACCTCGGGCACGGCGGGAAACACGTTCTCCATCGCCAGCTGCCGCCGGGCCAGAAAACCCGCCGCCTCCTTGAATTTTTTGTATTCGATCAGCTGCCGGATCAGCTCCCAGCGCGGATCCTCCTCCTCGGTGGTGTCCTCCTCCGGCGGCTGCACGGGCCGGGGCAGCAGGAGCCGGCTTTTCAGATACATCAGGTTCGCGGCCATGACGATGAACTCGCCGGCCAGATCGATGTTCAGGAGCTTGAAGGCGTCGATGAATTCAAGGTACTGTTTGGTGATCCGCTCGACGCTCACGTCCAGCACGTCCACCTCGTCCTTCCTGATCAGGTAGAGCAGGAGGTCGAGAGGTCCTTCAAAAATATCCAGTCTGACTTTGTAAGTGTCGTCCACAGTGGCGGAGGCGGGAAGCGGGGCGGGAACAGGGGCGCGGAGGTAAACCGACGCTTCCCGGCGCGCCAGGGATAAAATCCCGCCAGCGGCATTCCCTGCGTCGGGAAAGGGAATACACCGGAAAAGCCGGAACAGACAAGCCGTTCCCGGCATGGAAAGCCCCCCACGCCGGCGCACGGTTAAGGCGTGGGCTTCCGCACTGCGGCTGCCGGTTTCAGCAGGAGGTCGTGAAAGTCGTAGCTGAAATCCACCGCCGGGGAGATGGCGCGCATCTTCGCCTGATCGATGGAGCCGTCGGGTTCAGGGCGAAGGTGACAAAGGCGTCCGCCCGCAGGTCCCGGTCCCGCCAGCGGACGGCGAAAGTGTCGTGCGCCCAGTGCTCCAGATCCCAATCATGGACGGCGTGTGGGTGAAGCGCATGACCAGCCGGCCATTCTCCTCCGTCAGGGAGATATCGCCATGCAGGTTACCCCTCCCCGGCCTGAAGGTTGATGGATTGAATCGAATGGAATTAAAGGCCTGCCGCGGGTTTTTCACTTCAGCCCGCCAGCCCGCAGCATCACCTCACGCGTGGTCATTGACCAGCACCACGCGGTAGCGGGCATTGCCGGAGCGCAGATGGTCTAGGGCGTCGTTCACTTTGGACATGGGGAAGGTTTCAATAATCGGCGCGATGCGGTGGCGGGCGCTGAAGTCCAGCATGGTGCTGATGGCCGTGGGGCTGCCGGTCGGGGAGCCGGAAATTTCCTTGGCTCCCGAGATCAGGCCGAACGCCGGCACCGGCATCGGCTTCAGAACCGCTCCCACCACGTGCAGCCGCCCCTTGGGCGACAGGGTGCCCAGCAGGCCGGGGATGTCGAGGGGAACATTAATGGTGGAGATGATCAGATCCAGACTGCCCGCCAGCTTTTTCAGCACGCCGTCCTGTTTGGTGTTGTGCACGAAGTGCGCGCCCAGCCGCCGGGCCTCGGCCTCCTTGCTGTCGCTGGTGGTGAAGGCGTGAACCTCGCAGCCCCACTTGCTGGCAAATTGGAGCGCCATGTGGCCCAGACCGCCGATGCCGATGATGCCCACGCGGGAGGACGGCAGAATGCTGTGCATCAGCAGCGGGGCGAACACCGTGATGCCGCCGCACAGCAGCGGGCCGGCGGAGACAGGATCCAGGGCATCCGGCAAAGGGCGCACCCACGGCCACTGAGCCCGCAGGCGGTCGGCGAATCCCCCGTGGCGGCCCACGATGGTGCCCTGAGCCTGGGCGCACAGGTGGTGATTTCCGGAAAGGCACTCATGGCAGGAAAGGCAGCTGAATGCGGACCAGCCCACCCCGACGCGCTGGCCGATGGTAAGCCCCTTGGCCTGCGGTCCCAGCGCGGTCACGGTGCCGGTCACCTCATGGCCCGGCACAAAAGGATAGGCGGACATGCCCCACTCATTGTCGAGCATGGAGAGATCGGAGTGGCAGATGCCGCAGTGGCTGACCTTGATCTCCACATCCTCCGCCCCCAGCTCACCAAGGTCGAATTCAAAGGGCTCCAGAGTTCCTTTGGAGATGGAGGCGGCGTAACCGTGGGTGATGGTGCTCATGTGCGTGTAATAAAGGTGATGAATGGTCCGGCAACCGGAGGGCGGAAGGCGGCGGGGCCGGCACCGTCAACCGTAATGACAATCCTTCGCCGCGCAAATGCCGGCCCGCCCCCGGCAGGCCGTCCCCCTGAGGGCGGTTGCCTAATGGAGGGTTCAGTCGGCATGGGCGCCACTCCCCCGGTGACGCCGGTGTCACCCCCGGGTGACCTCCACGCCACTCCCCCGGTGACACCGGCGTCACCCCGACGGCGGGAATCCCATAAAAAACGTGAATGTCACCGGTGACATGGGCGTCACCGGTCAGGCCGGCACCGCTGGAGGGAGCCTCCGGATTCAGCCGGTGTCCGATCCATTTGAATCCCCCGTCGGGCCGCGTCCTGACCAGTCCGACACCGGTCGTCAGTCCGACCGGAATCCGTTTTCCAAGCCGTGCGGCGACCCGCGCCCTCCTGGCCAGGGTGGACAGGGAGGGGAATCCGATTTCCGGCAGCGGACGGCGGGAGGAGACGCCGCAGGTGAAAATAGCATAATTAGATAACATAAAATCAATTAAGCTAAACACCTATGCGGCCAGCGATTCGCAATAAAGCGCCAAACCTCGTTCAAGGCAAGAAATTTCAACGAAAATTCAGCCTTTCACCCCCATGGAAACATCCCTCGGAGGAGGCCGTCGGAAGGTTGGGAAATCTAAATTTAAAAAGTGCTATAATTGATAGATCCCGCCTTTGAAGCCGGGGTGATTGAAGACCGGCGCCGGAACTGCGGATGCGCCGGCCATAGTGGACAAGGGCAAACCAGCAGTTCGCCCGCCACTTCAGGACTGCACGGACTTTTCAGAAAGCATTCCTCCCGCCAAACGGCCCTCAACCAGCATGGAGGAATCTCCGCCACCCTGTCTGTCGGCCTGCCGGCCCAGGAAAAACGGCGTTGCCTGCAACGGGAGCCGGGGGCATGGGACCTTTGAACGCGATGGGAGTGCTCACGCCGGAATATCGACAACCGTCCAACCCGCAGGAGACTGCCGGAGCCGCGGCGGGCCGGGAGTGGTGCGCCCAGGCGGCGAAGGCTTCGGCCTTTCAGAAGAAATTCAAAACCCTGAAACCGCGCCCGGCGGGGAAAAAAGCCAAGCCCTTGGCCGGACCGGCGGGCCGCATCGTGCTGGAGCAGGTGTCGGAGGCCGCGCAGGGCTTTGCGGTGGGCATGGTGCTGCATCATCTGGAGTCCACCGGCGCGGCGCGGCGGGTGTGGGTGCTGGCGCGGGACCTGAAGGCGCAGGAGGTGCTGTCGCAGGATATCGCGGTCTGGTGGGGACCGGCGCTGTTTTTCCCGGAGGCGGAGGAGCTGCGGACGGAGGACTCATTGCCGGATCTGGAGGCCCAGGCGGAGCGGCTGGCGCTGCTGCAGGGGCTGGCGTCGCCGCCGGACAAGCTGGAACTGCTGCTGCTGAACGTGGCTTCGCTGTCGGAGATGGTGCCGCCGCCGTCCGCTCTGGCCGCCTCGCGGCTGGTGCTGCGGACCGGTCAGACCGCCTCGCTGGAGGCTTTGGTCAGCCAGTTGACGGATGCCGGCTATGACCGCCAGCCACAGGTGGGCGAGCGCGGGCAGTTCGCGGTGCGCGGCGGCATTCTGGATGTTTACTCGTGGCAGAGCGAACTGCCGCTGCGCGCGGAGTTTTTCGACACGGAGGTGGAGAGCCTGCGGTCCTTTGACCCCGACAGCCAGGTGTCCGTGGGGAGGCTGGAGGAGGGAAGTATCCTGCTGAGTGTGGACGGTGCCCCCGACCCGGCCAACGCCAACAGCGGCGGTGCGGCGGACAGCGGCCTGGTGCTGCTGGAGGAATGCATCGGCCCCGATGACGTGGTGATCGCCGTGGATCCGGAGGAGGACCGTCCGCGGGTATCGGTCTGGATCGGGGCCGGCGCCGATCCGGCGGCGGTGGAGGTGGAGGACGCGGCCACGGCCTGCGATGAGCTGCCGATGGGTGAATTTGAAGCGGGTGACTTCGTGGTGCAGCAGGCGCGGCGCTCGGAGTTTGTGTCCCAGCTCCAGCGCTGGCACGCGGACGGGTGGCGGGCGGTGATGTTCTTCAACAACGAGGGGGAGATCGAGCGTTTCCGCGAACTCATGGAGCCGGAGGCCATGGAATCCGCCGTGCTGGAGACGCACCTGGGCCGGGTGAACCGGGGCTTCTCCGTGCCCTCCGCCAAACTGGCGGTGCTCAGCGATGCGGAGATCTTTGGCCGCTACCAGCACAACCGCGCCCGCCGGCTGATCAGCGGCGCGCGGCGGCAGCGGTCGCGGAAAGCCCCGCTGGATTTGTCGGACATCGCGGACGGCGATTTTGTGGTGCATCAGGAGTATGGCATCGGCCGCTACCGGGGACTCATCCAGCGCGCCGCGCCCAATGGTCTGGAGGAGGATGTGGTGGTGCTGGAATATGCGGCCGACAGCCGGCTCTATGTTCCCCTGCCCCAGGCGTGGCTCATCAGCCGCTACATCGGTGTCGGGAAAAAGACGCCGGACCTGAACACCCTTGGCGACGGTAAGTGGGGCAAAACCAAAAAAGCCGCCGAGCGCTCGATTTTTGAATACGCCGAAAAGCTTCTGGGCATGCAGGCCCAGCGCCAGTCCGGCCATGGATTCGCCTTTCCGCCGGACACCCGCTGGCAGGTGGAGTTCGAGGGATCGTTTCTTTACAAGGAGACCACCGACCAGCTCCGGGCCATCGAGGACACCAAGCACGACATGGAGCAGGAGCGGCCCATGGACCGGCTGATCTGCGGGGATGTGGGATTCGGCAAGACGGAGGTCGCCATCCGCGCCGCCTTCAAAGCCGTGATGGGGGGCCGCCAGGTGGCCATGCTGGCCCCGACCACGGTGCTCAGCCAGCAGCACTATCATAATCTGCGCGAGCGCTTTTCGGATTACCCCATCCGCGTGGAGGTGCTGAACCGCTTCCGCAGCCCGGCGGAATCCCGGAAAGTGGTCGCGGACCTGATCGCCGGAGAGGTGGACGTGCTGGTGGGCACGCACCGGCTGATCTCCAAGGACGTGGTATTTAAAAACCTGGGACTGGCGATCGTCGATGAGGAGCAGCGCTTCGGCGTGAAGCACAAGGAGAAGTTCAAGGAGCTGTTCCAGCTGGTGGACGTGCTGACCCTTTCCGCCACCCCCATTCCGCGCACGCTTTACATGGCTCTGATGGGGGTGCGGGACATGAGCACCATCGACACCCCGCCCGCCAACCGCACGCCGGTGGAGACCACCATCTGCGCCTACGACGAGCGGGTGATCAAACGCGCCCTGGAGCGCGAGCTGAAGCGCAAGGGGCAGGTGTATTTCCTGCACAACCGCGTGGCCACCATCGAGCGCACCGCCGCCAGGATCCGCGCCCTGTGCCCGCCCAGCACCCGGGTGGACGTGGGCCACGGCCAGATGGAGGAGGGCATGCTGGAGGACGTGATGGACCGGTTTGTGAATGGCCGGACGGATGTGCTGGTGAGCACCACCATCATCGAGAGCGGCATCGACATCCCCAACGCCAACACCATCATCATCGACCGGGCCGATCTCTTCGGCCTCGCGGATCTCTATCAACTGCGGGGCCGCGTGGGCCGCGCCGGACACAAGGCCTATGCCTTCCTGATGATCCCGCGCTCCCAGATGACCACCGGCGACGCCCGCAAGCGCATCAACGCCATGAAGCAGTACACGGCGCTCGGCTCCGGCTTCAAAATCGCCATGCGCGACCTCGAAATCCGCGGCGCGGGCAACCTGCTCGGCACCCAGCAGAGCGGCCACATCATCGCCGTGGGGTTCGAGATGTACTGCCAGATGCTGAAGTCCGCCGTCAACAAACATCAGGGCAAGCGCAGCATTGGCCGCGTGGACACCGTCATGGCCATCGACTTCATGGCCTTCAACGAGGCCGCCTGGCTGGAGTCGCGGGACCAAAAGATGCCCGCCTTCATCCCCGCCAGCTACATCACCGAGCCCAACCAGCGCATCCCCGCCTACCGCCAGATCGCCGAGGTCACCACCCTCCAGGAGCTCGGCGACCTCACCCGCCAATGGCGCGACCGCTACGGCCGTCCCCCGCACTCCGTGGAGAACCTCCTGCGCTGCACGGAGATGAAAATCATCGCCCATCAGAAAGGCATCACCGCCCTTGAGATCAAGGACCACAAGCTCATGCTCTCCAAAAACGGCGACTTCATCCTCATCGGCGGCAAGTTCCCCCGGCTGCGTGAGAAAAGCGCGCCGGTCCACCGGCTGGAGGAGGCGGTGACGCTGCTGAAACAGCTGTGAAATTTATTTGACTGGCGGATTTCGAGGCGCAGATCTTGATGATCTGCACGGTCGGCTGACAGCGCACGCCTGAACTGCACTTTTGTCAATTCCAAAATTAGTTATATTAAGTAATATATTTTCGGAAAATTTCAAATTGCTTTTGCTTCAAGTTCCTTTAATTTTAATGATAAATTTAGAATTAACATGCCATGATAAAAGTATTAGCGCGCATGCGGGACTCGAACGGGATTCTCCAGCGAGTATTTGAAGCTGCGGTTTCAGGTCCGACAAAAAAATCCGTTGCTCAGAGGGTCGAAAAGTCGAAAAGTCGAAAAGGAGCTACGTGGAAAATTGGGCGCTGAATGGAAGTGGAACACGCTGATCATCGAGTGCTTCGACAAAGAAGACAGAAAGACTTATCAAGACGCGCAGAAAATTGTGGAAAGACAAATATTGAACGGTCTCCACGCTTCATTTCCTTGTGGTGGACGAACTTCATATCTATCACATGATCAAGTAGGTGGCAGCGCCCTTGATTCCAAGCGTCCAGCATTGCGTGATTGCGCAAAAGACTTAAATCTACTTTATAAAATTTTTGAAGAGACAATAGGATTTCGGCCATCAATAGAAGGAAATTCCAAAATTAATATTAGTCCTGAGCAGATGACAGCACTTCAAACACGCACTGGCTTTGATGAATGGTTTCTGAAGCAATGGTTGCGCAGACCAAAAGATAAATATGGAGTAATAAAAGGATAGACCCAGTATTTTATCGAACGGACCGTAATTGATTAGCGGGCCACAGCCTGCGGCATAGAGCGACCGCTGATCATGTCGGCAAGGGCGCTGGACACCTGATGACCGCGCAGGGCCATGGTGGCGGTGATGCTTTTCATGACCCCATAGGTCCGCGCCCCGCGTTTGTTTTTTGAGCATTGCGGCACTTTGCGGCCGATCACGGCTCCGGAAGTCCACAATGCCCGACTGCAGCACCGAGATCTCCGCATCGACATGATCCTACGTGGGCAGGTCAGCTCCGCAGGCGTATGCTTTTGGTTCAAAAATCTTGCCATCTGCCGGATTTACAAATGCCTCCGTCAGGCGTTCGCGGACTTCCCCCAGTGTCATGAGCTCAATGTCACGGTGCAGAAAAGCGCGGAGAACGGTTGTCAGCCAGTCGATGGACGGCTCCAGCAGCACGAGCCCCATCTGGTCAGCCACCGCCTCGGCAAACAGCGGCTCCCCGTAAATCACGACAGGCCGCTCCACGGACACAAGATGATCGGGAACCCGCCACCCCTGAACACGCTCCGGCGACCATCCCCGATCAAGGCAGGTTTTCCAGACCGCCTTGGAGTCGTCGGTCATCCGGGGTGCGAGCAGAACGAGAGGTATGTCAGAATTCATTTGTTGGCCGAATTCAAAATAAGCTTCCCATGACCACGGCTCAATCAACTGGACACCACTCAAATCAATCCCAATCATCCCCATCTCTGAGGGGAGAATGCTGCCATGGGAGAGATTTCAGCAATTCCTCCTGGGACAATGCCGTTAAGGGTTCAGCCGATGTTTGAAAGGGAGCCAGCTTTTGAGGAGGCGGGATTTCATGCGGATGGGTTCTTTCCGGCAGGTTGAATGGCCGCGCGGGCCGCTTCTATTTCACGGGCGAGTTGCCTTTCATCCGGCAGGGCCAGTTTGTATTCGCGGGCCAGCACTTTGCTGGGGAGCGTGTCCAGCGTGTAGCGCACGAGGCTGCTGCCCACGCTGGAGCACAGGATGAGGCCCACGGGCGGGTTTTCGCCGGGGTGGGTCCAGTGCTCGGCGGCGTAGCTGAGGTAGAGATGCATCTGGCCCGCGTCGGCATGGGTGAACTTGCCCAGTTTCAGGTCTACGATCACGAGGCAGCGGAGCCTGCGGTGGAAAAAGACAAGGTCCACGCGATACCACTCGTCATCGATCCGCAGGCGGCGCTGGCGGCCCACGAAAGCGAAGTCGCCTCCGAGTTCGAGCAGGAAGGTCTCCAGACGGCGGATGAGGGCGTCCTCCAGATCGCTCTCGGAGTATTCATCCCGGAGATTGAGGAACTCCAGCACTAGCGGGTCACGGATGGCTTCGTCCGCAGTCAACTCCTCAGCGGCGCCCGGGCCTTTCCCGAGGAGGGCGGTCTTGTTTTTGGAAAGGGCGGTCCGCTCGTAAAAAAGCGTGCTCATCTGCCGGTCAAGCTGTCGCACGCTCCAGCCGCCGCGCAGGGCCTCCGTGCCATAAAACTCCAGTGCCTCCGGGCTGCGGGCCTGCAGAAGCCGCACATAGTGCGACCACGAAAGAGGAAAGGCCAGGGTTGCATCCGCCAGCGCAAGGGCTGACGGCAGTCCGTTCGACACTGTCGCTCGCTTCTCCAAAACGGCGGATTTGAGCGACAGCGTCGCTCGAATTCGCTCCGGGGGGAACGCTAGATAGAACTGGCGGAAACGACCAAGGTTGAAACGTGAGAATCCACGTCCGAACCGGGCCGTCAGGTCCCCGGCCAGCCGCGTCAATAGCTCGTCCCCGTAGCTGGCCCGCTTGTCTCCACCTTGCTCGAATTCCACGATGCGCCGTCCCACTTCCCAATAAGTCGCGGTCATGAGCGAGTTCACGGTCCGCGCCGCCGCGTGCCGCGAGGACTGGATCAAGTCCCCGATGCCACCCACCAGACCGGGGTAGGCGGAGACTGGGCGCTTCCGGGCTGACTTGGCCTTTTTCATACCTTTCCCTCCTCGGGCACCTCCAGCTCCGGCTCCGGCTCCGCAGGCGGGGGACGCCGCAGAAGCATCTGCCCTTGGGCGGGATAGAATTCCCCCTCCCACTTGGCGACCACGAGCATCCCCACCGTGTTGCCAATGAGATTCGTGACCGCGCGGGCTTCGGACATGAAGCGGTCCACGCCGATCACCAGCGCCAAGCCCTCCACGGGAATGGTGTGAGTGGCGGAGAGGGTGGCCGCCAAGGTGACAAAGCCGGCTCCGGTGACTCCCGCTGCCCCCTTGGAGGTCAGCAGCAAAATGCCCAGCACGCCCAGCTGCTGCTCCATGGAGAGGGGGGTGTGGGTGGCCTGGGCGATGAACAGGGCGGCCAAGGTCAGGTAGATGCAGGTGCCGTCCAGGTTGAAGGAATAACCGGCGGGCAGCACGATGCCCACCACGGGCCTGCCGCAGCCGGCGCGCTCCATCTTCTCCATCAGCCCCGGCAGCGCGGGTTCGGAGGAGGAGGTGCCGACCACGAGCAGCAGCTCCTCCCGGATGTAACGCAGCACCTTCCAGAGACTGAATCCGTGCAGCCGGGCCACCAGCCCCAGCAGGCCGAAAATAAACACCGCGCAGGTCAGGTAAACGCAGGCCATCAGCTTGCCCAGGGAGACCATGCTTCCGAACCCGAACTTGCCGATGGTGTAGGCCATGGCTCCGAAGGCGGCGGCGGGGGCGGCTTTGGTGACCATGTGGACAATGCCGAAAAACAGCTTCGAAATCCGCCCCAGCAGGTCCATCACCGGCTGGCCGGCTTCCCCCATCCGCGCCAGGGCCAGCCCCGCCAGCAGGGCGACAAACAGGACCTGCAGCAGATCGCCGCTGGTGAACGCGCTGACAAAGGTGTCCGGGATGATGTTTTTGAGAAAGCCCACCGTGCTCAGCGCCTCCGCCTTTTTGGCGATATCCGCCGTGCCGGCGGCCGCTGCCGCCACGGCGGAACCCGGCGGATGCAGGCCCGCTCCCGGCTGGAAGACATTGGCCACCACCATGCCGATCACCAGCGCCACAGTGGTGGCCAGTTCAAAATACAGCAGCGCCTTCCATCCCACACGTCCAATCTTTTTCAGGTCCCCCATGCCCGCGATGCCGCTGACCACGGTGCAGAAGATGATGGGGCCGATCAGCATCTTCACCGCCTTGATGAAAATCTCCGCCAAGGGGAACAACGCTTCCCCCAGCGGGGGATTGTAATACCCCAGCAGCGTGCCCGCAACCATGGCCACGATCACCTGCACATACAGATTTTTCCCCCATTTGATCATATATGGGCGGCATCCATGCCGGAATCCGGCTCCACCGGCAATCTGAATCCTTAACGCAGTCCCGTTGGTGACGGCCAGCGGCCCCGGATCCGCTTCAGCACGGCAATCCGCCACCGCTTTCAAAGGGAAAACCCACCCCGCATTCCCGGCTTTGCACGGGCGGTGTTTTGCAGTATAGCCTGCAGGTGATGAAACCGGTTCTTTCCGCAGGTCCTCTGTCGCTGGCGGCGCTGCTGCTGCTGCTGCCTCCCTCCCTGCCAGCCGGCGCGGGACAGAAGCCGCTTACGGCGGAGGACCGCGCCTGGTGGTCCTTTCAGCCGGTGGCCGATCCCGCTCCTCCGGAGGTGGGGAACGCCGCATGGGCGCAGTCCCCGGTGGACCGGTTTATCTTTGCCGCGCTGGACCAAGCCGGGCTCACCCCGGCCATGGAGGCTCCCAAAGCCACGCTGATCCGGCGGCTGTCGTTTGACCTGCTGGGCCTGCCGCCCTCGCGGCAGGAGGTGGAGGACTTCGTATCCGACACCTCCCCCGATGCCTGGCCAAAGCTGGTGGACCGCCTGTTGGACAGCCCGCATTATGGCGAGCGGCAGGCCCGCCTCTGGCTGGATCTGGTGCGTTATGCGGAAAGCGACGGCTACAAGGCCGACGCCTACCGGCCCGACGCCTGGCGCTACCGGGATTATGTCATTGAAGCCTTCAATGCGGACAAGCCTTACGACCGGTTCATCCGCGAGCAACTGGCGGGGGACGAGCTTTTCCCGGACGATCCGCAGGCGCTGGTGGCCACCGGTTATCTGCGGCACTGGATCTACGAATACAACAACCGTGACGCCGTCGGCCAGTGGTCCGTGATTCTGAACGACATCACCGACACCACGGCGGATGTCTTCATGGGTCTGGGCCTCCAGTGCGCCCGGTGCCACGATCACAAATTCGACCCCCTGCTTCAAAAGGACTACTACCGCCTCCAAGCGTATTTCGCCGCTGTCGAGCCCAGGGGCGGCACCGTCATCCTGCCCGCGTCGGAACGCGCCGCGCGTCAGGCGAAACAAGCGGCGTGGGAGGCCGCCACGGCGGAGGTCCGGCAGCGCATTGAGGAGCTGCGCGCGCCGGCTCTGGCCAAAGCCCGGAAGACCGCCATGGATCTTTTCCCGCCGGAGATCCAGTCGCTCCTCGATTCGCCGGAGGAGTCCCGCACGCCTTGGCAAAGGCAGATCGCGGGGCTGGCCGGGGAGCAGGTGCTCTACGAATACGGGCAGGCCGATTCCAAAATCAAAGGGGAGGACCGCCAGAAGCTGGTGACCCTGCGCAAGGAGCTGGCGGCCTTCGATTCTTTGAAGCCGGAGCCCTGGCCCACCGCCTCCACCATGGGGGATGTGGGACCGGTGGCGCCGGAATTGAAAATCCCGCGCCGAGAGGCGGACGGCGATATCGCGCCCGGACCGCCCACCCTTCTGAGCCCGGCCCCCTCGGAGGTGAAACCGCTGCCCCGAAGCACGGGACGCCGCAGCGCCCTTGCCGCCTGGCTGACGGAGCCGTCCAATCCCCTGACCGCGCGCGTGATGGTGAACCGGGTGTGGCAGCAGCACTTCGGCCAGGGACTCTGCGCCACCACCAGCGACTTCGGCCGGCTGGGCGGCGCGCCGTCCCACCCCGCCCTGCTGGACTGGCTGGCGCACCGGTTTGTGGCCGAGGGCTGGAGCCTGAAGAAGCTGCACCGCGTGATCCTGACCAGCCGCGCCTGGCGGCAGAGCCATGTGTCCCCCTGCGCGGAAAAGGCGAAACTGATCGATCCCGGCAACCGCCTGCTCTGGCGCTGGACCACGCGCCGGCTGGAGGCCGAACAGATCCGCGACACTGTGCTCTCCGCCACGGGCGAACTGGACATGGCCGCCGGCGGCCCCTCCGTGGACAGCGGCAAGCCGCGCCGCGCTATCTACACGAAGGTGCTGCGCAACACCCGCGACCCGCTGCTGGATGTCTTTGACGCCCCGCAGAATATCACGAGCATCGCCGGCCGCGACACCACCACCACGGCCACGCAGTCCCTCTTCCTGGCCAACAGCCGCTTCATGAGCGACCGGGCGCAGGCCATGGCCGGCGATCTGATGGCGAAGCTGAAGGACGACGGAGACCGCGTCGATGCCGCCTGGTGGCGCACGGCGGGCCGCGCTCCCACCACGGATGAGCGTGAGGAGTCACTGGCTTTCCTCTCGTCCCAAACCAGCGGCGGTCCGGAGCAGCCAAGTTCCGACAGTGAAACCCTGGTCACGGAATCCATGCCCCAGCGGAACGGCAAAGCCGTGGTGCTGGCTCCCGGCAGCGCCCAGGAGCGCCTGACCGCGGAGATGCCGGCCCTGCCCGCCGGGGACTTCACGGTGGAATCCGTGGTGCTGCTGAAATCCGTGCAGGAAAACGACAGCCTGCGTGGCATTGCCGGCCAGTGGTCCGGGGACAAATCGCAGCCCGGCTGGGTGCTCGGCATCACCGGCAGGCAATCCCAGCGCAAAGCGCAGATGCCAGCTCTGCTGCTCTGCGGCCCCGGCGTGGACGGTGCGATGGTTTACGAACCGGTTTTCAGCGATTTCCAGATGGAGCTGGACCGCAGCTACAGTCTGGCCGCCGCCGTGCATCCCGCCAGCGCCGCGGGCGCGGGAGCGGTGACGTTTTATATGAAGGATCTGGCCAATGAGGACCTGCCGGTGCAGGTCTCGACCGTGCCGCATCCGGTCGCCCATTTTTCCTCTGCCGGGGATGGGGCGCTGATGATCGGGGCCGGCGCGGATTCCAGTCAGGACCTCTGGGACGGCCTTATTGATGAGGTGCGCGTTTCGCGGGGTATTTTAGGGGGAACGGATCTGATCCATCAGCATCCTGAAGCCACGGACCGCACGATGGCGTGGTGGAGTTTTGAGCCGGCTTCCGGCCCGCTGGCGGACTCCATCAGCGGTCATACTTCCCTGCGGCTGCTATCGGCCGCCGCCGCCGGGGCAGCGCCCGGCGTGCCGAAGGAGCAGGCGCTGGCCGACTTCTGCCAAGCCATGCTCAGTTTCAGCGCCCTGCTGTACGTGGACTGATTCCGGGAACAGGTGCTGTCTCCTGGAGGAGTGCATAGCTCATCCGGTTGCCAAGGCCGCGCGGACTGTCAGAATCGTGGGCATGGGCAAGGTCAAACGCATCGAGCATCTGCTGGTAAAGGATTTTTACAGCCGGCATCAGGAGCACCTCCAGCTGGAGCTGCTGAGCGATGAATCCGGCCTGAGCCGCAGGATTTCCGAGCCCTCCACCAACCGGCCCGGCCTGGCTCTGGCAGGGTTTTACCTGTATTTCGCGTACAAGCGCATCCAAGTGATGGGCAATTCCGAGTTCGCCTACCTGGTCAGCCTGACGGAGCGGGAGCAGATTAAGCGCTTCAAGGAGATGTGCGGCTGCGAAATCCCCTGCATCGTGGTCTGCCGGAACCGCCGCATGCCCAAAGGCCTGCTGGAGATCGCCAATGCTGCCGGGGTCGCGGTTTTCCGCACCACCATGGACACCATGCGGTTCATCAACAACTGCACGCTGTGGATGGACTGGGAATTCGCCTCCACCACCACCGAGCACGGCTGCATGGTGGACGTGAAGGGCATCGGGGTGCTGATCAAGGGCGAGAGCGGCTCCGGCAAGAGCGAGGCTGTGCTGGGCCTGCTGGAGCGCGGAGCCGCCCTGGTGGCGGATGATGTGGTGCATTTCCGGGCTCCCGAAGGCCGGGATCTGGAGGGCACCTCCTCGGAGCTGGGGCGGTTCCACATGGAGGTGCGGGGAATCGGCATCGTGAATGTGCCCCTGCTTTTCGGCGCGGCCTCCATGCGGGTGACGAAGAAGCTGGACCTGGTGGTGGTGCTGAAGCCGCTGAAGGAACTGAACAATGTGGACCGGCTGGGGGTGGAGGAGCAATTTTACACCGTGCTCGGCAAGGAGGTGCCGCTGATCGACATCCCGGTGGGGCCGGGACGGGACACGGCGCGGCTGGTGGAGGTGGCCGCCCTGGAGCAGAAACTGCGCACTTTCGGCCACCACAGCGCGGTGGAGTTCAGCCGGAATCTGATGCTCAAACTGCAAAGCCAGCTGCCGGTCTGAGCCTTCACAGGATTTTATCCGCCCTTGCCTTCCGCCCAGGGGCGGTTTTTTTTGCAGCCATGCTGACCAAGGAATTCACTATCACCAACAAGCTTGGCCTACATGCCCGCCCTGCCGCCATGTTTGTGAAGGTCAGCAGCGCCCATGACGCGGAGATCTGGGTGGAGAAGGATGACGAGCAGGTCAACGGCAAGAGCATCATGGGCCTGATGATGCTCGCCGCCGGCTACGGAGCCAAAATCAAAGTGTCCGCCGAGGGCAAGGACGCCAATGCCGCCATGGACCAGCTGGAGGCGCTTATTGCCAGCGGTTTTTCGGAAAACCGCTAGGGGTTTTCACCGCTGGAAATATTCCGGCGGCGGCGAAAGCCGGCTGCATAACCGGGTGGAACAGCCATGTTGGCTGTCCCACGCCCATGCATTCAAAACGCCCCGCGGCACCCGCGTCTAAATTGCCAATTTTTTGCAATTGCAAAATTTATGCATTGGTTTCCGGTGGAACGCATGAACCCGTTTCCGCACGCCATTGTCTCCACCCTCCCCCTTCCGCTGTTCCTGCTGGCGGTGGCTGTCAGCCAGGCGCAGCAGGCGGATCCCGGTCCCGGCGGTGGATCCCCCGCGGCGGTGACGGTCCTTGGCTCTCCAAGCAGCGCCGGGGGAACGGCAGGCTCGGCCAACAACGAACCGGAAGCCCTGGCACCGGTGGTGATCACCGCCTCACCGCTGGGCCGCACGCTGTTCGATCAGGTGCAGCCGGTGTCGGTGCTCAGCGGGGAGGAGCTTCGGGAGTCCCAGCAGTCCACTTTGGGCGACACTCTGTCCCGCCTGCCGGGAGTGTCCTCCACGGGTTTCGCGCCTGGCGCGGAGCGGCCGATCATCCGGGGTATGGGGGATGACCGCATCCGCATTCTGAGCAATGGGGTGGGCACGGTGGATGTCGCCAACGTCAGTCCGGACCATGCCGTGACCATTGATCCCCTGATCATGGACAGCGTGGAGGTGGTGCGCGGCCCGGCGGCGCTGCTTTACGGCCCCAACGGCGTCGGCGGAGTGGTGAACGTGCTGGACAGCCGCATTCCCGCGGAGCGGATTGAATCCGGTCCGGGCGGACTGCCCATCAGCGGAAAAATGGAAACCCGGCACGACACCGGGGCCGATCTCTGGTCCGGCGGCGGCAGTATCAATCTGGGTCTGGGCCCGGTGGTGATCCATGTGGACGGCTTCCGCCGCCGCTCCGATGACATGGTCATCCCCGGCAAGGCCCGCTCCGAACGCCTGCGCCGGCAGGAGCCCCTGCCCCCCGGAGAGAGGGAGGACAGCGGCCGCCTGCCCAACAGCGCCACGGACACCAAAGGCGGCGCGGTCGGAGCGTCCTGGATCTGGGACAACGGCTACTTCGGAGCCAGCTACGCCCTCTTCGAAAGCAACTACGGCACGGTCGCGGAGAAGGAGGTCACCATTGATCTGGACCAGACCCGCTGGGACACCCGCGGCGCTTTTTACCACCCCTTCGCCGGCATCCGGGAGATCAATCACCGTTTCGGTTATTCCGACTACACCCACACGGAATTCGAGGGCCGGGAGACCGGAACCGTTTTCAACATCACCGGCTACGATGCCCGGGTGGAGGTGAAGCATGAGAAGCTCGGACCGTTTGAGGGTGCCTTCGGCGTGCAGACCACCCACAGTCAGTTTTCGGCGCTGGGTGAGGAGGCTTTCCTGCCGCCGGTGGAGTCGGAATCGTGGTCCGCCTTTTTGTTTGAGGAGGCGGTCACCGGCCCCCTGCGCTGGCAGTGGGGTCTGCGTTATGACCACAGCACCGTGGACAGTGAATCCCAAGAGGGTTTCGGTCCCGGTCGGAGCTTCGGATTTGATGCTCTGAGCGCCTCCGCCGGCCTGGTGTGGGAGTTTGCGGACGACTGGAATCTCGCCTTCAGCACCGCTTGGACCCAGCGGGCCCCCACTTACGTCGAACTGCTGGCGGACGGCCCTCACCTGGCCACTGCTGCTTACGAGCAGGGCGACAGCGGGCTGGATTTGGAGAAATCCCTCGGTTTCGACCTCACCCTGCGCAGGCAGGGCGGCTTTGTCACCGGCAGCGCGGGCCTGTTTTACCAGCACTTCCGGAATTACATTGCCCTGCGGCCCACAGGACAGGATTTCCTTTTCGGGGAGGATGGCGAGTGGGAAACCCTGCCCATTCAGGCCTATGAGGCCACCGAGGCCGATTTCATGGGTGGCGAGCTGGAGGCCACCTTCCATCTGCTGGCTCCCGCCGAAAACACCGTCCCGGCCGCCGCCGCCGGTCCCTTGGCAGGCAAGTCCCCCGTCAGCCTCTCCGCATCCCCCACCGAAACCACCAGCCAGCCGACCGGCAGCCTGGATCTGGAGCTCCGCGCCGATTATGTTTTCACCCGCGACCGGGACCACGGCGGCTCCCTGCCCCGCATTCCCCCGTTCCGCGCCTCCGCCGCTTTGATTTACCGCTATGACCGCCTGACCGCCCGGCTGGAGGGACAGTATGCGGCGGCCCAGTTCCGCACCGCGGAGGACGAGCTCCCCACCGATTCCTATTTCCTCCTCAACGCCGGACTGAGCTGCCGGGTGGCCGAGGGACCGGTGAATGTGGATGTCTTCCTGCGCGGCACCAACCTGACCGATGAGGAGGCGCGCCTGAGCACCTCCTTTCTGAAGGACATCGCCCCCCTTCAGGGGCGCGCCCTGCTCGTCGGCATGCAGGCCAGTTTCTGACCCGCCACAGGGCGGCGGGGAGGCGGGCGGGAAACACCGGACTCCAAGGATTCAGGCGCCTCCCTCCGCCCGCCGGTCCCGGCTTTTCACTGGCAATGCGGGGCGGATGCGTGCAGAACTGAGGATGACAGCCGAAAAACCCCAGCTCCGCGCTCTGATCTTTGATTTTGACGGCCTCGTGGTGGACACGGAATCCGCCATCTATGAAGCCTGGCGGGAACTCTACCTTTCCCAAGGCCACGACCTGCCGCTGCCGACCTACGTGCAGTGCGTGGGCTCCGTCTTCGGCCACTACGATCCCATGGCGGCCCTGGAGGCCCTGACAGGCGCGCCGGTGGACTGGCCGGTGCTGCTGCCCATCAAGGACCAGCGCATCAAATTCGGCCAGGTGGATCTCGACACCCTGCCCGGCGTCCGGGAACTGCTGCTGGAGGCCCGTGGCCAGGGGCTGCCCTGCGTCATCGCCTCCAGCAGCGAGCGCCGCCACCTCAGCGGCTGGATGGAGCGCACCGGCATCGCCCATCACTTCGATTTCATCCACACCCGCGACGATGTGGAGCGCGCCAAGCCCTTCCCCGACCTCTTCCTGACCGCCGCCGCCAGCCTGGGGGTGCTGCCGGAGGAAACCCTGGTGCTGGAGGACTCCCTCAACGGTCTCCGCGCCGCCGCCGCCGCCGGCGCTCCCTGCGTGATTGTGCCCTCCCCGGTCACCACCGGACTGGACTTCACCGGAGCCACCGCCATCCTGCCGACGCTGGCGGGGGTCACGGTTGAGCAATTGCGGCAGCTTCACGCGCGGCACGTTCCCGCGGAGCGGGCCGTTTCCTGACAAGGCCGGGATTCCGGGGGAGCCATGGAACTGTTGGTGCTCTTCCCGATTTGGACAGGCTATGATGTGGCTGCGGCAATATCCTTCAGCAGAAGGTAGAGGTGCAGGGGGGTGATAGGCGAGGGCACAAAGCCACATTTTTCGTAAAATGATTTCGCCTCCTGGTCCTTGGCATGGACGACAACCGCCCGGCATCCGAAATCCTCGGAGGCTTTCAGGATGCGCTGCAGAGCGTCCTTCATGAGTGCCTTGCCGAGACCACGTCCTTTTTCTGTTTGGTCCACCGCCAGCCGGGCGATGAGCATGAGCGGAACCGGATGCCGCGCGAGCCCTTTGATCACGCGGGCAGGCGGTTCCTCAGGGGATGCTGATGCGGCTGCCAGTGTATAATAGCCGGCAATGGTTTCACCACGAAGAGCGATGAATGTTTTGGCGGAAAGATTCGAGTGATTCTGGAGAGCGAATTTCCGCAGGTAATCGTTCAGCGCAGGTATACCGCAGTCGAACGCCGCAGCACTGAATTCCTTGCTGATGGGAAATGTTCCCGGTCTCAGATCACTGCTCATCCAGCACGCCTTTGGTGGTCATCAACCTGGCCAGTGCCGCGTTGCGGACTGGAGGAGCTTCGAGAGCGGCGTTGAGACTGTTCCAGCTCTCAGGGGACAACTGAAAACTGGATTCGGGCGAGAACAACAAATTGTCCAATCGTTCAGCATCGTGGGAGTCCGAAGTGCGGCTTTCGACCGAAGGAAGAGCCCGGCTGATAAGAAAATCCTTCATGCTCATGCCGAAGTAGGCTGCGAGCGTCTTCAGCTTGCGGTGCGTATCATCGGGAATGTCGAGGGTCAGTCGGGCCATGGGAGTGTCCTGCGTTTGAGTATAACACGCATTGACGCAAAAATGCAAATGCGTACGGCGCGGGAATTCGAAAGAATCCTCACTTCAAGGCGGCGATCTCCCCATTACTCAACGCACGGGGCCAGAGGGCGAATCCGCTGAAAACCGCGTCGAGATTCTCCGGCGCGCCGGTGTAGAGGGGATTGCCTCCCAGCGCGCCCAGCCGCGACGCCGATTTCACCGACGCCGGCGCGGCGGCCGTGACTGCGGGCTCGCCGTCGAGGTAGAGCATGAGCAGCGTGCCCTCCTTCACCACCGAAACCCGGTGCGTGAGGTTTTTGGTCAGGACGACGCCACTGGTGCCCGCTCCGCCGCCGCTGTTTTCCATCCGCGCGTGCAGCCGGCCATTTTCAATCACCAGCCGCAGGGGATCATCCCCTCCCGCGCACCAGGCGCTGAAAACCTGAGCCAGGCGTTTCTCCGGGAAGGAGCGGGCGTTCACCTTCACGGACAGCGTGAAATCCCCCGCCGCCCAGCCTTCCGGCAGCGGGATGGGGATCATCTGATCATGGCCATTCACCGACGTCTCCTCCGGCACCGCGGTCACGGACGGCGGCTCGCCAGCGCGCACCGGTTTGGCGGAGGGGCCGGGCAGCCAGGAGCGGAAACGCGTGCCGTTCATGCCCGCCGTGGCGAAATCGCGCAGCCTGACCGCGCGGCCCGAGCCCGCGGAGGCGACCGGGAGCTCCACCAGCACCCAGGGCGCGCACTCCCCATAACCCGCGGGTGGCACCTCCACACGGCCGGCGGAGAGCAGCAGGTCCGGACTCAGCCGCGGCAGGCGGAATTCATTTCCCGTATTGTCATGCTGATCCCACGCCAGCAGCAGCGGTCCCCGGTAAATGCTGATCTTCCCCTCCTGCTCCCGCTGCCCCTCCACGCTGCGCAGCGGCATGGGGAAATCGAACTGCACCATATCCCCCTCCGCCCATTGGCGCTCCACGGTGAGGAACGTGCCCGGCGTCACCTCCAGCGGCTCGCCATTCAGAGTGCCCGCCGCCCGTTCCGCCCAAGGCGGGATACGGAAGCGCACGGCCTGCTTCCCTTGGGAGACGATATGCCAGGTGATCTGCCCGTCCATGGGATAGCGGGATTCACAACGCAGTTTCACCGCTTCGTCAGCGGTGGCAAAAGTCAGGGGCGCGTGGGTGTTGATCACCAGCGCCTCCCCGTCGCGCATCACCGCCCAGTCGGCCATCATGCCCGGCGTGCGGGGTCCATTGACGGAGCAGCAGTTCAGCTCCGGCGTGCCGGCGCGGGCTTGGAAGACGATGTCATGCGCGCTCGCTTTCCGGTCCCCGTCCATGGGGGTGTTGTAGGTCCACCAGCGGCCTCCCGGATGCTGCGCGCCCAGGGCTCCATTGAAAAAAGCGGTCTCCAGGGCATCGGCGGCCTCCGGGATGCCGGTCAGCCGCAGCATGTCCACACTCATGGCCATCCAGGCGACCGTGCAGCAAGTTTCGATGGCGGTGGGGGACCAGGGATTCCCCGTGGCCTGCTCCCCGCCGCTGAAGGCCCCGCTGTTCCGGATATCAAAATCCCGGATGGTCCGCCAGTGACTGACAAAGGCGTCCCGGTAGCGGGATTCCCCCGTGATGCGCCACAGCTCCACCAGCCCTTGGAGATCATGCAGGCTTTCCCAGCGGGGAAGCGGCGTTTTGTAAAAAGGCACTCCGGCCTCCCCGGTGCGCAGATAATCCCCCGTCCCCTCCCAGTCCTTCTCAATGCGCCGCACCAGCTCCAGGTAACGCGCCTCCCCGGTGCGGCGGTGAAGCTCCGCCATCACATGGATCACGGCCATGTTCATCTCCGGCGATCCCGCCTCCGCCACCCGCCGCCCGCCTTCCGGGTAAGTGCGGCAGATCAGATCCCCCGCCTTCCGCACCGCCGCCATGGAGGCGCTGTCACCGGTCAGGTCATGCCATTCCAGCAGACCGCGCATAATGTGATAGTGTCCCCACAGATCCCACTCCCCCAGCAGCCGGCGGTCCTCCGGAAACGGTCCCAGATAACCCTCCTCCGACTGGGTGCCGAGCAGCGCCTGCACAAACGAGGACACCGCCTTCCGCAGATCGGGCCGGTCCGTCACTCTCAGCGCCCCCGCGCAGGACAGCAGGTATTTTCCCGCGAATTCCCCCGCCCACGGCACCAGCTGCGGGGCCGGCTGCCGGTCCCGCACCCGGAACATCTCCAGCATGCCCGGATTGGTCAGGGGGGCCTCCATCAGCCATCCGTTCACATTCGCGGTCATGCGCTCCCCGGCCACACCGCTGAAAGCATAACGCCCCTCCGGCACCGGACTGAAAGCCAAAAGCCCTTTTTCCGCCACGGGACCCGCTCCCGCCAGCGGGGCCATCAGCAGAATCAGCAAGGAGGAGGTCAGGGTGCGCATAATCCCGGAACGCGGCTGGCACGGCTTGGCTTGCACGCTCTTTTGTGGGGCCTGCGGTTTTATGTTTTTGCTTCCATTCCTATCCTTGCACTTCCGCCTGCCCTGAGAGTATATCCGCCGCAAATGAAAGATGATTTGAATCCCTATGCCCCTCCTGTCGCGGAACTGGAGCAGGAAAATCCTGACTGGCTTGTCACTCAGCCTCTGGCGGGGAACGGAAAGCGTTTTCTAAATCATCTGATCGATTTGGGGATTTGCTCCTTCGTTTTATTGCCGGTGATCGATCCTTACTTGCCGGAGTCCGGCAATTTTTTCGTTAATCTGGGCTACACCTACCTGCTCAACGTTGTCTATCACTCCGCCAATGAGCTGTGCGGCGGCCGGGGGATCAGCAAACTTATCACCGGCACCCAGGCGCAGATGAAGGATGGAGCTCCGCTGACCTTCAAAGGCGCTGTCCTGCGGTCGCTTTGCCGACTTATTCCATTCGAGCAATTCTCCTTCCTCGGATCCTCGCGGGGAGGATGGCATGACACGATGGCAGGCACCAGAGTGATCGACCTTCGCGGCAAGCCTGTGCGCACACGAAAACATGCGTCCGGGGTTTCCCGCATTCTGCCTCCAGGCGTTATCCTGCCGGGCACCGGCACGCGTCCAGCCGCGCCTCCGCCCCCGGATCAGGCCAGCCCTTCACCGTTGACTGAAGGCTCCGCCTGAGTGTCATTCCTTCGATCCAATTAACCGTGGCGGCGGGGCCTGAGCGGAATGGCTGAATCTTATCTTATTCCTGTCCCGAGAGCGTGAAAACCCCCGTGTCCTCGTCGCGGAACACTCCCTCCGTAAAGGTCCGGCGGACAAAGCTGCCGTTTTGAGGGCTGCTGAACACCAAGCGGTACTCCTCGCCATGGGTGGCGGAAAAGCTGGCGGTCAGGGTCACGGCACTGCCTCCGGTGACCAGCCAGGAGTAGCTCACCGGCTGGGCTTGGCCATCCAGAATCCGTTTGCCGGCGTTGACAGTGTCCAAGGCCAGGGTGCTGCCCACGGAGCCATCCGCCAGCGCGATCCGGCGGCCGGTCAGCGTGGTCGGCACCACCGGAGCATTGTACGCGGGCATGGGACCGAAGGTGCCCATGGCCGTGCCCAACTGCAGCCCGCCACTCCATTGATCCCGCACAAACTGCCCCAGCAATGGGCCGGTGAAATCCATCGCCAGATCTTCATAAGCCCCTCCGGTCCAAGTGACCCTCGCTTTGCCGGTGTTCAAACCGGTGCGCAGCCATGTCCAAGTGAAAGGTTTGGTGACCTCCCCCGTCTGCCAGGTGCCGGCACACTCGGCTTTGAATTGATATTTCACTGTGCGCCGGCCCTCGTTCAGCAGCAGGGAGGTTCCCGCCAGTTTCCACGGCGCGGAACCGCCTTCAGCCCCGGTTTGGCAGCTGATCCGGAAAAACTGCTGGCTGGAGGGTGGAATCAGGCTGGAGGGCCAAAGCTCGATGGCGTCACCGGTTCCAAACACCGGTTCACCGGCCGCGAGCCAGGTTTTCAAATCCGTGGAGGCGTGAAGCTGATAGGTCTTTCCCGGCTCCGAAGCCGGCAGAACCAGCTGCACCGTGTCCGTGATGGTCAGATTCATCGCCGCCCACGGTCCGGCCATGGCCGGTGCTGCCATGGCTGCCATGGCTGCCGGAAGCAGCGGCATTTTCCCTGAAAGAAACCGGCGGCTGGGGAAAAAAACGGGGGAGGACATCGGGGGATGCGGGAATTATTACACCAGCAAATGCCTATTTATCAGAAAGTCCATTAATCCGCAAGCACGGGAATTTTTACGGGGTTTCCCCGGCGGGGAACAGCAGATCCGGCTTTGATAACAAACCCACGGAAGGTCCGCCCTCCAAGTACCGTTCACAGACGGACTGCTGCTGCCATGTTGCATTCCCGGCCTGTGTGCATAGCTGTTTTCCTATCCGCCCCCAACTGATGAAATTCCCCGGATTGTTTTTATTGCCGCTGCTGCTGTGTGGACTGTTTTCCCCCGTCTGTCCATCTGCCCAGGCGGAGGAGGCCACGGCCCCGGCGCGGCGACCCAACTTTGTGTTTGTGCTCGCCGATGACATGCGGTGGAACGTGCTGGGGTGCATGGGCGACCGCATGGTGCGGACCCCGGCCATCGATGCCCTTGCCGCGCAGGGGGTGCTTTTCAGCAATCACTTCTGCACCACCTCCATCTGCTGCGTCAGCCGGGCCTCCATCCTGTCCGGCCAGTATACGCGCCGGCATGGCATCAGTGATTTCTCCACTCCCTTCACGCCGCAGCAGTGGGCGCGGACTTGGCCCGCCCTGCTGAGGCAGGCGGGGTACCGCACCGGATTCATTGGAAAGTTCGGCGTGGGGGACGCCAAAGCGATCCAGGCAAAGGCGGAGGCTTTCGACTTCTGGCGCGGGGAGCCGGGCCAGGGCGGTGAATGGTTCATCGATCCCCAGGATCCGGCGCGGACCCACACCACCGCCCGTGATGGCAGCCAGGCGCTGGAGTTTCTGGAGGGCTGCGATGCCGCCCAGCCGTTCTGCGTGTCCATCAGCTTCAACGCCCCGCATGCCCGCGATGGAAAGCCCCGTGAGTTCCAGCCGGACCTGCGGGAGGAGTCCCTTTACACCGGCACGGTCATTCCCCAACCGCCAACGGCGGACGAGGCGTTTTTTCAGCGGCTGCCGGATTTTGTCAGGGCATCCGAAGGCCGCCGCCGCTGGGAAAGGCGGTTTGCGACGGATGAAATGTTCCAAACCACCATGCGCGATTATTACCGTTTGATCACCGGCCTTGACCGGGAGGTGGGCCGCATCGTGGAGGAACTGAAAAAGCGGGGGCTGGCGGACAACACCGTCATCGTGTTCACCTCCGACAATGGCTGGGCGGCCGGAGACCGGGGACTGGCGGACAAGTGGTTCCCCTATGAGGAGAGCATCCGCCTGCCGCTGGTGGTGTTCGATCCCCGGCTGCCGGCGGCGGCCCGTGGCCGGACCTGCGGCGCCATGACCCTGAACATCGATTTCGCCCCCACTTTCCTGACCATGGCCGGCCTGCCGGTGCCGGAGGGCATGCAGGGGCGTGATCTGACTCCGCTGCTGGCCGGCAAGGCTCCGGCGGACTGGCGCACGGAGTTTTTTTATGAACATCATTTCGGCCCCAAAATCATCCCGCCCAGCGAGGGTGTGCGCACCCTCCGCTGGAGCTACCTGCGCTGGCTCGCACCCAACCCGGAGCAGGAGGAGCTCTACGATCTGGACGCCGATCCCCTGGAGTCCAAAAACCTCGCCGCCGATCCCGCCCACGCGGACACTCTGCAATCCCTGCGGGCCGCCCGGATGAGGTATCTTGAAACGCTGAAGTGAGGACGGCTGACATGCTCCAGTTTTGATGACAGTGACAGCCAAAGAGGGATTAACGGTGGAATAATGTTTTCCCAGCCTCAAACGGCGGTCGGCACGGGATATGCCTCCTTGCTGCCGGGAAAATATGCGCCAGACTGCGCGCTCCTTTTTCCATTCATCCCACCTCACCACCATGCCCGTCGCCACGCCCGCGCAATACGCCGCCATGCTCGATGCCGCCCAGAAGGGCAGCTATGCCTACCCGGCCATCAACGTCACCTCCCTGGCCACGATCAACGGCGCGCTGAAGGCTTTCGCCGACGCCAAATCCGACGGCATCATTCAGGTCTCCACCGGCGGCGGCCAGTTCGCCTCCGGCACCTCCGTCAAGGACATGGCCCTCGGCGCCATCGTGCTGGCGGAGGCCACGCACCGCTTGGCGGAGCGTTACAATGTCCTTGTCGGCCTGCACACCGACCATTGCCAGCCCAACAAGGTCGAATCCTTTCTCAAGCCTCTCATCGCCGCCACCGCCGCCCGCCGCGCCGCCGGTCAGGGCAATCTCTTCAACTCCCACATGCTGGACGCCTCGGAGCTGCCGCTGGAGGAGAACCTGAGGCTCTCCGTCGATCTGCTCAAGCTGTGCGCGGAGAACGAGATCATTCTCGAGGTGGAGGCCGGGGTCGTGGGCGGTGAGGAGGACGGGCACGACACCTCCGGCGTGGCCCACGACAAGCTCTACACCTCTCCCGAGGACATGCTGACAGTCTATGAAACCCTCAAAGGCCTGGGCCGCTACATGTTCGCCGCCACCTTCGGGAACGTTCACGGAGCCTACAAGCCCGGCGCCGTGAAGCTGAAGCCCACCATCCTGCGCGACGGCCAGGCCGCCGTGACCGGCAAATACGGAGCCACCGCCGAGATGGACCTCGTGTTCCATGGAGGCTCCGGCACCCCGCTGGAGGAAATCCGGGAAACGCTCGACTACGGCGTCGTGAAGATGAACATCGACACCGACACCCAGTACGCCTTCACGCGCCCCATCGCCGAGCACATGTTCAAAAACTTCGACGGCGTGCTGAAGATCGACGGCGAGGTGGGCGACAAGAAACTCTACGACCCCCGCGTCTATCTCAAGAAAGCTGAGGAGGGCCTCGCCAAGCGTCTCCAGCATGCCTGCGACGACCTCCGCTCCACCGGCCAAACTATCTTCGGAAAGGTCTGATACCTGTTTGGGAATGGGGCGGCCCGCCAGCCTCTTCATTCACCGTTTCCCAAAAGCCACAGCGGTCCGCCGCTGTGGCTTTTTGCTGAGAAATTGCTCCAAATCCAGCGCCGGATAATCAGGACCAGGCTTGAGGGTGAATTCCCAATCACCCGAAACATTGCCTGAATTTCCCGGTTCCCCCCAGCGCCAGGCGTGCTATGCGTCCGGCTTTTCCGCTCCATTCCCTTCACTTCCAACGCCACCGTGCCCGCCGTTCCTTTTTCCGAGCAAATCGCCAAAGCCTCCGTGCTGATCGAGGCCATGCCGTATCTTCAGCGGTTCCGCGGGCAGACGTTTCTGATCAAGTTCGGCGGCAGCGCCATGGACGATCCGGAGCTGGTGGAGATGCTGCTGCGGGATGTCGTTTTTCTGGAGCTGGCGGGCATCAATCCCGTGGTGGTCCACGGCGGGGGCAAGGCCATTTCCAAGGCCATGGCCGATGCCGGGCTCACCGCGCGGTTTGTGGGCGGGCTGCGGGTGACGGATGAACGGACGATCTCCATCGTGGAGGACACGCTGCACGGTGTCATCAACCGGGACCTGGTGGACACCATCAACCGCTTCGGAGGCCGCGCGGTGGGCCTGCCGGGGAAAAGCGTTTTCATCGGCCACAAAAACCAGCCGGTGAAAGGCGAGGACGGCTCCCCGGTCGATCTGGGATTTGTGGGCACCGTCCATGGCTTCCACGCGGGCGAGGTTCTGGCCGCCATCCACCGCGAGCAGGTGCCGGTGATCTCCCCGCTGGCCAGCGAGGAGGGCACAGGCGCGGCGCTGAATGTGAATGCGGACATCGCCGCCGCCTCCCTCGCCGGCAAGCTCCGGGCCGCCAAGTTTGTCTATATCTCCGACGTCCGCGGGGTAATGCTCAATCCCGCCGATGACACCTCCCTGATTCCCTCCCTGACCGCCAGCGGTGTCGAGCGCCTGATCAACGAGCGCGTGATCACCGGCGGCATGATTCCCAAGGTCCGCTCCGCCCTGCAGGCTCTCGCCGACGGGGTGCAGAAGGTCCATATGATCGACGGGCGCATCCCGCATTCCCTGCTGCTGGAAATCTTCACGGAGCACGGGATCGGCACCGAAATCGCGGCGGCATGACCGGCGGGCCCGCCGGCCAAGGGTTCAGGGTTCAGGGTTCAGGGTTCAGGGTTCGGGGGCAACGGCACCGGAAACCGCTGCGGCGGGTGTCCGTTCAGTGGCCGTTTCCGGAGTCCGCGCCCCCGTCCAGCTGGCGGCGCACGGCGACGGGAAGCGATTTCACCACGAGCGCGTGGGAATGCAGGATCAATTCCCGCACCAGCGCGGAGGGCACGGAGCCGTCCAGCAGGACGGTGTTCCAGTGCCGTTTGTTCATGTGATAGCCCGGCGTGATTCCCGCATGCGTCTCCCGCAGTTCGGCGGCACGGACAGGATCACACTTCAGATTCAGGCGGGGCGGAAAATCATCAGGGATGGTGAGAGCAAACATCTTCCCGCCCGTCTTGAACACCAATGCTTCCGGACCAAAGGGAGTGCTCTCCTCCGCTCCCGGCAAAGAGACACACAGACTGCACACGTCGCTTAGATCCATTATCCTCCCGGGTTTGCAGATTGGAGCGGAAAGCCTGGGCCGGCTGGGATAGGCACCCCGGAATCCGGTCAGCGGCGGTTGAAGCGTGAGATTTCGCGCGAAATTTCGCGGTCGGCCTCCTTCTTTTTGAGGTCCTCGCGCTTGTCGCTGGCGACCTTTCCTTTGCCGACGCCGAGTTCGATCTTCATGCGGGAGCCTTTCCAGTAGGCGCGCAGAGCAACAAGGGAGTTTCCCTTGACCTGGCAGACACCGAAAAGGTGCTGGATCTCCTTTTTGTGCATCAGCAGCCGCCGGATGCGCCGGGGCTCATGCTGACCCCAGCTCGCTTTGTCATACGGCTGGATATCGCAGTTGTAGAGCAGGCATTGGCCGTTCTCCACCCGCGCGAAGGCGTCCCGCAGGTTGATCTTCCCGTTGCGGACCGACTTCACCTCCGTGCCTTTCAATTCGACACCGGCCTCGATGGTTTCGAGGATCGTGTATTCGTGAAGCGCCCGTTTGTTGTTGGCGATTTCGGTGGTGTTGGCCTTCATGACCGGAAAAAGGGTGCGGTTGCTGTCCGCGGGCCGGGCCAGACCGGTTCCGGCTTTCCCCTGCCGGAATCATCGGACGGTCTGAATACAGTTCCCGCCATTGCCATTTGCGGAAAGACCCTCCCGGAACCGGATGGGGGGAGGGGAAATGCCGTCATATTTTCCTCCCGTTCCGCCCTGCCCGGTCCCGTTTGGAGGATTTCCGCCCCGCTTATGGATTGATTTCGCCTTCGGGCGAAGTCAGCATTTCGGCGGAAATATAGCCTTCAATGATCTCGATCAGCGCGATGTCGCCCTGTCCGAGACGCGGACCGTAGTTGGCGGTGTTGATAAGGGGGGCGCGGCCCTGATTGAGCTGGCGCACGCGGCGGGAAACAAGATTGATGAGAATGGGGGGATGCGGGATGACTTTCGCGGCTTTGTCGATGAGTTCGCTTTTCATATATCGGGAAGTCGGGAAAGTCCGCGCCGCCGCGCTGGTTTCCAGGACTGGAAAGGGGATAATGCTGGCGTCGGGCATGGGAGTTCCGTTGGCGCGGGAGGCGGGGAGTGTGGTGCATAGCACTGAAACCTGAATCCGCAAGTGGATTTGCAAGCCGTTTCCGGGTGGAATGGCGAACCCGAGGGAGGCGGATGGCGGTTTCCAAGGCCGCTGGCTGCGGGGTTTGGAGCCCATTTATAATGTGGACGGCGCGGTCTTTTGAACGGTGGCGGGCAGGACCCGCAACGAAGTATCGGCGTGATGAAGATTTTTCATCCTCCGGCACATGCTGTGCTAGAATCGGAGCGTGCTTCTTGACAGCTACGATACCGAGGATCTCTTCGATGAGATGTTTGACGGCGGCCGCGAGGTCCGCCCCCACTACCAATTGCTCCGCGAGCGGCTGGACACCATGTCGCGTGAGGAACTGGACCAGAAGATTAAAAATCTGGAGACTCTGTTCATCCGACAAGGCATCACCTTCACGGTGTATGGCGACCAGCGGGGCACGGAGCGGGTGTTTCCCTTCGACCCCATTCCCCGCATTATCCCGGCGGATGAATGGCAGATCATTGAGGACGGTCTGGTGCAGCGCATCACGGCCCTGAACCTTTTCCTCTACGACGTTTACCACGAGCGCAAAATCCTGCGCGACAAGGTGATTCCCGAGGAAGTGGTGTTGAGCGCGGCGCACTACCGTCCGGAGTTTGTGGACGTGGATGTGCCGCGGGATATATATATCCACATCTGCGGCACGGACCTGATCCGCGACCGCGACGGCTCCTACCTGGTGCTGGAGGACAACGGGCGCTGCCCCTCCGGTGTCTCCTACGTGCTGGAGAACCGGATGGCCATGAAGCGGGTGTTCCCCAATCTCTTCGGCAGCGCCGGGGTGCGCAGCGTGGACAGCTACGCGGCGGACCTGCTGGGCACCCTGCAGTATATCGCTCCCCACGCCAAGCCGGATCCGGTCTGTGTGCTGCTGACGCCGGGGCATTACAACAGCGCCTACTTCGAGCACAGCTTCCTGGCCCGCCAGATGGGGATCGAAATCGTGGAGGGGCGCGATCTGATCGTGGTGGACGGCTACGTTTACATGCGCACCACCCGCGGCCTGCTGCAGGTGGACGTGATCTACCGCCGGATCGATGACGACTTCCTGGATCCCAAGGTTTTCCGCAAGGACTCCATGCTGGGCGTGCCCGGCCTGGTGGAGGCGGTGCAGCGGGGCAATGTGGCTCTGGCCAACGCCATCGGCACCGGCGTGGCGGACGACAAGGTGACCTACGCCTATGTCGAGAAGATGATTAAGTATTATCTGGACCAGGATCCCATTCTCAAACAGGTGCCCACCTTCCTGGCCTGGGATGAAAAGGACCGCGGCTACATTCTGGACCACCTGCCGGAACTGGTGGTCAAGGCCGCCAACGAAAGCGGGGGCTACGGCATGCTGATCGGACCCAAGGCCTCAAAGGAGGAGATTGAGAAATTCCGTCAGCTCATCATCGCCAACCCGCGCAACTACATCGCCCAGCCGGTGGTGTATTTCAGCCGGCATCCCACTCTGACCGACGGCACCGTGGAGGGCCGGCACGTCGATCTGCGGCCGTTTGTGCTGAGCGGCGAGCGCACCCACATTCTGCCGGGCGGCCTCACGCGGGTGGCATTGAAAAAAGGCTCCATTGTGGTGAACTCCTCCCAGGGCGGCGGCAGCAAGGACACCTGGGTGCTCCATCCGCCCCGCAAATAATCCCCCTGTCCGGACATCGGGGCCGGTCGCCCGGCCGGCCTCATCGGCCCGTTTCCGCCCTGCCCCGCCGCACTCCGGTTTTTCCTCCTTTCCGATTTCCATCCCCACACACGCCGAATGCTTTCACGAGTTGCCGACAACCTCTACTGGATGGCCCGCTCCATTGAGCGCGCCGAAAATCTCGCCCGCCTGATGCAGGCCAGCACGGAGCTGCTGCTGGACAGCGAGACCCTGGGCAGCCGCTACCTCAACGATTACTGGGACCCGATTCTCATTGCTACCGCCATGGAGGAGCACTTCCGGGAGCTGTATCCCAATGGCACCGCGGCCGATGTGGGCCCCTTTGTGACACTGAATGAGGAAAATCCGCACTCCATCACCATGTGCCTGCGCGATGCCAGGGAAAGCGCCCGCACGGTCCGGGATCAGATTTCGGACGAAATGTGGACGGAACTCAACGATCTGTTCCTCTTCATCACTTCACGCGCCACCAATTCCCTCTTTCAGCGCGCCCCGCAGAACGTTTACGACCGCATCATCCAGGGATCACTCCTTTTCCACGGCATCACGGACGCCACGCTGGCCCGCACGGAGGGCTGGCAGTTCATCCAGCTGGGGAAATATCTGGAGCGTGCGGACAAGACCAGCCGTTTCCTGGACATCCGGGTCCATGGCGGGCCGGACGGCACCTCCCTCGACTCCATCCAGTGGACCTCCATTCTGCGCTCCGCCAGCGCCTTCGGCACCTACCGTATCGAGGTGGGCGGCGAGCCCACGGCGGAGGGCGTGATCGACCTGCTGGTGTTCTCCATGGATTTCCCCCGCTCCATCCGCTTCTGCGTGCGGGAGATCGACCATCTGCTGCACCGGATTTCCGGATCGCCAGCGGGCACCTACTGCAACACCGCCGAGCGCGAGGCAGGGCGGCTGCTGGCCACATTGAACTTCAACGGCAACGGCGAGATTCTGGAGCGTGGTCTCCACGACTACATGGACGACGTCCAAAAAGTGCTCAACACCATCGGTCAGAGCATCTTTGAAACCTACGTCCTCCTGCCGCAGGATCAGCTGCGTCTGACTTTCATTCCATCCTCCGAACAGCAGCAGCTCCGCTGGCAGGTGCTTCAGCAGCAACAGCAACAGCAATGACAGGCCAGAACTGCTCTCTGTCTCTGCCTGTGGCTCCCTCTGACATGAGTTTTCTCTATTCCACTCCGGCATGAAGCTGCGCGCCCATCACCGGACTGAATATCTTTATTCCCAGCCGGCCCGAAGCAATTCCAATGAAATCCGCCTCCAGCCACCGCATACGCCGTGGCAATCACGGTCATTCTGGCTGTTGAAGGTCCTGCCGGCCACCCCCCTGCGGCACTATGTGGACCTGCACCGGAACGGCGTCCATCATTTTGAAATCGGGGAACCGCACAGCCGCCTGGTGATCGACGCCACCTCCACGGTCATCACCCTCAACCGCTATGCCGACGGGGAGCCCGCCGGCATTCCCTTCTCCGCCCTCGAAACCTGCCGCGAGGACGCGGAGGTCACCCTGTATCAAAAGGACAGCCGCTATGTGAGGATCGACCCGGCTATCTGGCGGGCGGCCATCGATGTGAAGGGGGAAAGTGACGATGTTTACCTGACCGCCAAGGCCATCGGGGAGCATCTTTACGACACCTGCAGATACGTCAGTGGTATCACCACTGTGAACACCACCAGCACCGAGTTCTTCCAGAACCGCCACGGAGTGTGCCAGGATTTCACGCACCTCATGCTGGCCATGTGCCGGGCCATGGACATCCCCGCCCGGTATGTCAGCGGCTATCTCTACGATCACCGGCGGGGCAGCCTGCGCGGTGCGCACCAGTCCCATGCCTGGGTGGAGGTGCATCTGCCCGGACACGGCTGGTTCGGGCTGGATCCCACCAACCGCCGGCCTGTCGATGACCACTACGTCACCCTGGCCAGCGGCCGGGACTATGACGACGCCTCACCGGTCAAAGGATCCTTCATGGGCTCCGGCAGCCGGGTGATGAATGTCACGGTCTCCGTCGAGGAACTATAAAAAAAGCCGGCTCCCGGGCACGGCAAACACCGCAGCCTGGGAGCCGGTTTAAAAAACCCTGTATCCAGCACTGCCAAGCTGTGCCCGCCTGGAGGGGGGAGCGGCAGCCCCGTGTTCAGGAAGTTCCGGCCATCAAAGCCGGGACCGCCCATTTCCGTGCAGGCCTTTTAAAAGTCCACGTCGTCCTCGTCCAGATGGTTGTTCCGGCGGCCGCTTCCGCCGCCTCCCTGTTCTTCAAATCCACCTTTGCCGCCACGGCGTGGCCCCCCTTTGTCACCTCCACCTCCACCTCCACGGCGGTCGGGGAAATTGCCTCCGCCTCCGCCGCCCCCAGGGGGCCGTCCGCCGCCAAATCCGCCACCACCACCGCCACCAGGCGGACGGGGCTGCGGTGGGGAGAATTCACGCGCGGGACGCTCGCCAAACTCCTGGGAGCCACCGCCCGCCGGAGCATCGGTTCCATCGGCGGGATGGATCTTCCAGGCACTGAGACTGACGTAATAACGCCCGTTGTTCTCGTTGCCCCGGATTTCAAACCCGACCTTCACGCGCTGGCCGGGACGGTATTTGTCCAGAAGGGCCACCTTGTCCTTCACGAACTCCATTTTGATGTCCTGGGGATAGCGGTCGTCCCCGGCGGTGATGACAAACTCGCGCTTGGTGAAGCCGCTGCCAAATGTCATGACATCCATAATGACCTTGATGGTCCCTTCAATTTCGTAGCCCATTGCAATTAATACGCGGGAGGGTTTGCTGAAGGTCTCCCGTAGGGGGCGAAACTGGCGCGTCCCCCGGCGAATGGCAATGCTGTTCTTTCCCCGGAAATAAATTTTTCCACAAGGGAGTCCGCCGTTTTTCCGAGGGGAAAAATCCTCTGACTACTTTAATTCCTTCAGCGTCAGGTTCCGGAATTCAACCTTCATCGGCAGGCCGGGATGGATTTGAAGTCCGAGGGGAGCCGCGCCGGGGTAAAGCGCATTGCGGTAGGAAACCGCCTCCTTTCCGTTGATCCACACCGTGAAGGTGTCCCCTTTGGCCACCAGACGGAAGTGGTTCCATTCGCCGGGTTTGACCAGTTTGTCCCGGTCCGCCGCCTGGCCGGCCTGCGGGTATTTTTCCGCGCCGCCTGTGTAGAAGCAGCCGGTCATATCCTTTTTCAGGCTCCGGGAGACGCCGATCTGAAGCTGGAGCTCCGGTTTGCGCAGAATGAAACCGCTGTCGATCTCCCCGCTCCAGCGGACGTCGGCCTCCAGATCGAAATCCGCATAGCTTTTCACGGTCTCCAGCACGCTGCCTTTTTTGGCGGCGTTGTTCTCACCGGTGAGCACACCGCCTTCGGAGATTTTCCAGAAGGTCTCCGCGTCCGGCGCTTTCCAGCCGGTGAGATCCCTGCCATTGAAAAGGGAAACCGCCGCTCCGGCTGAATCCTCCGCGGGAAGCGGACAGATCAGGCACAAGGCGGCGGCGGTGAAGGATCCCAGAGCGGCGCGGCGGCAAAAAGGCGGGAAGTTCATGCCGGCCAGCCCATCAGAACCGGGCATGGCTGGCAAGGTGCTTCTTCTCCGCAAATCCGCCATCCGCGTGGCTCAGGGAATGGAACGGTCAGGTCCCTGCTTATTTGGCGGCGGCCACCCCGGCTTCAGGAGCGGGCTTGGCGGGGGCCGGCGCGGTGGCGGCAGCGGAGGTGGCGGGCTTTTCCGGCTCGGCGGCGGGGGCTGCCGGCTTCACTTCAGCCGCCGCGGCGGCACCGGGTTTGGCGTCGAGGAAGCCGGAGATCACGCCGGTGATTTTGACACGCAGTTCGCGCTGCTGCTGCTCTTGGACCTCATCAATGGCTTTGCGCAGGCCGGGGACGTCGAATCCGTCCTTGATGGCGAATTCATTGCGCTGGTTCTGCACCTCCGTCCAAGCGGCGTTCACCGTGCTCCAGAAGGGTGCCTCGCGGGACCAAAAGTCACGGGCGGCCTGGAAGTCGAAGTCGGTGACACGCTTGTAGGTGTTCAGGCCGGCTTCCCGGGCCAGCGGCACCTGCTTGCCGTCGCGGAGCTGGAGCTTGGTGTTGTCCTGCTCGTGGGCCCAGCCGTTGGGGGTGATGGTGTGGCGGTTGATGCCGCCCAGGATTTCATAGTCCTTGCGCTTGGTGTGCTCGCGGCGGGGCAGCGGACGGGGTGTCTCCCCACTTTCCCATTCGCTGATTTCGCCGCGGTGCACCCAGCGGCCAAGGCCCTCATAGCGGGGGCTGTCGTCCACCTGGGTCACCAGCTGGGTCCATTTGCCCTCAGCCTCCCCCGGAGTGATGTCCCGCATTTTCCAGGAGTTGTTGCCTTGGAAATCACAGATGCGGGTGTCCTCATAGGTCCAGATCTGCGCCCAGTGCTTGATCACCATCTTGTCGCCCACCACCAGCAGGTGCTGGAGGGCGATGCGGCGGGGGGTGTCCTCGGCGACGACCACCAGCTCGTGCGCGTCCTCGTCATAGAGGCTGGTCTTCATCTCATAGCCTTTCTGAAGGCTGAGCGTCTCATGGAAAGTGAAGTTGACGGCGAACTGGCCCGCCATGCTGAGAATGGCTTTGCGGTCCTGCTCCGAAGGTTCACTGGCCTGAAGGCTGGAAACGGCAAGAACCAGGGTGGCAATGCTGTGAATAACGATTTTTTTCATAGAAGTGGAAACAGGGGTGGCAACGGGAATAACAGGGAATGAAGGAAACGCCGGCGCTGAAAACAGAACGACGGACAGAGCCGGCGGCTTACCGGTTTTGAGAATCAACGGCCCGTGAAGGCCCGCAGATGAGTGATGCTCCACGAGTAGCAGTGATCCACCGAAGGCGTCGTGGACCCGGCGTCCGCCGCCGGATAGTCCGGCACCTCATCGGCCCGGATTTTGCGGGAGACAAGCGCGCTGCCCCGCCAGGTGGCCAGAACCGCGTCCCTGCCCTCATCACACTGGGCGGGATCGGTGCTGCGGGATTTCTGAAGCGTCTGGGCGTGAACATGGACGAGGAAGGTGTTGCTGCGGGTGGTCAGCCGGGCGTGCAGATTGGTGTAGGGCCGCTCCTTGAGATTGTCCCCGGTCAGCCGGTGCCGGTTCCACCAAAGCTCCAGTTCCTGGCGAGCACGGTGAGAATCGCCAAGTGGCGTCGCCGGCGCGGTTGGTGGGAATGATGAAGGTGCCCTGCGGCTGGGCCATGACCCCAACGGGAAGGGCGGCCAGAATCAGAGCCGGCAAACCGCGCCAGTGCCGTTGAAGAGGGAGAATTATGAGACGCAGAATCTAAACTGCCCCTCCCTTTTTTGCTGCCGCCCCCATGCCGATCCTTTGCGCCCAGGTGCGCCCGCCTGAAAAGATCCGCAATCGCAGGCAAATTTTCCGCAACTGAAGGCGCATTCCAACCCTTGCACCGGGGTTTCCGGAGGATTACTGAGATTGAGTCTCAATTTCTTCCACCTTGTCCACTTCCTCCTTTCACCGCCCCCCCTCCGGATCCGGCGGAGAATTGAATTTCACCTGGCTGCGCAGCGGTCCCGCCGGCCAGCCGGACTGGCCCCTGCCCCGCGAGGGAGTAATCTGGCTTCTAAATTTTGAAGGGGAGTCGGTTCTGACCTGGCGCGATGGCAGCCGCCGGCAGGTGCGCCCCGGCTCCATGTGCTGCCTGCGTCCCGCCGCCGGCAAAGGTCTGGCCTCCGCCGCCCGTCTGCCGGGCTCCGACCACGACTGTTTGGTGCTGTTTTTCCCGGACCACTGGCTTCAGGTGAATCTCCAGACTCTGCGGCCCGATCTGCCGGCGGATTTCCGGGTGGTGCTTCTGGGCCCGGCGCCGCTGCTTCCCATGGTGTCACGCCCTCTGGATCCGGCGGACAAGGTGTGAGCCCGCGGCCTCCTGGCGCCGCATTTGTGCGAGGCCGCACGGGTGATTCTGACCAAAGCGCGGATGACCGATTTTCTGCTGCAGAAAGTCTTCACCCCGCCCCCCGCTGAACGCCAAATGTTCTGCACCCGCACCAAGTGGCTGGCGATCAGCCGGGTGGAGAAGGTCAAGGCGGCGCTCCTCGCCTCCCTGGACGAGCCTCCCACCCTTGAGGCTCTGGCGGTGATTGCCGGCGTGAATCCGCATCACCTTTCCCGCACCTTCACCCAGGTGGAGGGCATCACGCTCACCGCCTGGCTGCGCCGCCAGCGGATCGAGCAGGCCGCCGTGCTGCTGGCCAGCGGAAGCTGCAATGTCAGCGAGGCCGCGCTGGAGGTCGGTTATCAGAGCCTCAGTCACTTTTCCCGGGCCTTCATGGAGGAGAAGGGAGTCCCCCCTTCCCGGTGGACCAGCCACTCCGCCAGTTCCGCGGGCTGAGCTTCGGTTGCCGCTTTTCCAGTGTATCCGGCCCCGCCGGGGCCGGCGGCGGGAATGGTGCCTTCATGGAACCGACGGCCGCGATTACGAAAACAGGCCGCACGCGGGACTTGCATCCGCCGGTTCCGATCTCCAGGCTGCCGGCATGAAGCGCAGAGGATTTTTTGGTGGACTCACCGCCGGCGGAGTGGCCGGCGCTGTCGGCGGTCAGTGGAGCGTTGCTCAGGAACCTGCCGCCAAGCCGGCGTCGGAGCCGGTGGCCGAAGTGGCTCCCGGCCCCCTGACCGTGAAAAGCCCGGCGGCCCTGATGGCTCCCCGCGCCGATGGACTGGAGGTGGTCTGGGCGGTTTCCGGGCTTTGCACGGGCCGTGTGGAGTGGCAGCTTGCCGACGGCACTGGTGGCGGACTGGCCGGCAGTGACGCTTTTGGATTTGTCCCGCAGGGGGAGGAGGTGCTGCGCGTCCGCCTGGAGGGCCTGCCGCCGGGCGCATCCGGCCGCCTGCGCACCCTGACCACCCCCCACGGCGGGGCGATGGAGACCGGGGAATGGCGGGAATTCAAAACGCTGAATCCGGCGGCGGCGGAGACGGTGTTTGCGGTGTGGAATGACACCCACGAAGCCGCGTCCACCATCCAGGCTCTGCATGCGGCCACTCCCCATGTGGACTTTCTTCTGTGGAACGGGGACACCTGCAACAACTGGGTCACGCGGGCCATGCTGGAGCCCACCCTGCTCCATCCCGGCGGCTGCGATATCACGTCCGGCCGGCCTCTGTTCATCACCATGGGCAATCATGATGTGCGGGGTCCATGGGCCTGGCGCACGGAGGAAATGCTCGCCACTCCCTCGGGACGTCCGTTCTGGGCATTCCGTTCCGGTCCGGTGGCCGCAGTCTGTCTGCACACCGGCGAGGACAAACCGGACGACCATCCGAGCTTCGGTGGACGCGTGGCCTTCGACGCCCTGCGGCGGGAGCAGGCAGAATGGCTGGCGCGGATCATCACCGCCCCTGAAATCCGCGATGCCCCCCACCGGCTGGTCTTCTGCCACATTCCCCTGCGCTGGAAGGACGAGAAACGGCCGGACTACGTCAACGGCGGCTCCGATTCCTACAGCGCCCGCAGCCGGGATGCCTGGCACGAAAGTCTGGTGAAATGGGGAGTTCAGGCGGTCATTTCCGGCCACACCCACCAGCCCGCATGGTTGGCGGCCGCCGAAGGATTTCCCTACGCCCAGCTCACGGGCGGCGGTCCCCAGCTGAAAAGCGCCACCTGGCTGGAGGGCCGGGCCGACGCCGGGGGCCTGGCGCTGACCCTGCGCGGCATGGATGGCAAAACGCTCCACGATATCAAACTGCCCCGGCTTGTTTGAATAGAGGCTTGGCCCAGCCCGGGATCCGGGTTTTCCGGCCCCGGTTTTCAATGCCGGCATGCCTTTCGAAGGGAAACCGTTTTTCATGGGAACAAACGGTGCCCCCCTGCGCGAACCCGAACTGGCATGGATGCCGCCCATGAATGTAACGGCAGCAGTTTGCGCTTTTCTGTTTCTGTGATTCCTGATTTTCATAGGAAATCATGAAATCAATCCTCGGGTCCTGTGCTGCTGCGATCCTGATTTTCCCTCTCACGGCTCCGGCGGTGCATGTGGCGGGCAATGCCCCCAACAACACTCCCCCTCCGGATGATCCCGGATTTGCCAATGTCGGAACGCTGAACGGAGCCTCGGCGGTTTATCTGGGGGGCGGCTGGGTCATCACCGCCTCGCATGTGGGGGTGAACGCGGTGACTTTCGGCGGCGTGGCCTACGCGCCTGTTCCCGGCTCCTCCGTGCAGCTGAGCAATCAGGGCACGCCGGGCATGATCCTCAATACCGATATCATTCTGTTTCAGCTCACCTCCAGCCCTCCACTGCCGGATCTCAGCATCCGGGCTTCCACCCCGATTGCCGGGGACAGCGTGGTGATGATCGGGAACGGAGTCAGCCAGAACGCCGCCCGCAGTTCCTGGAATGTGGTCCAGGGACCCAATGAGAATGACGATGTCTGGACCCCCAGCCCTGGCGGCACTGTGGAAACGTTTGGCAGCCCGGGAGGGCAGACCATCCGCTGGGGCACCAACAATGTGGAGGACTTCGCGGATATCGACGACAACTTCGGCACCGTGCGGTCCCTTGTCACGGTCTTCAATGATGACCTCCTCAACCGTCCTGACGAGGCCCAGGCGGTGCTGGGGGACAGTGGCTCCGGAGTGTTTCTGAAAAACGGCTCCGCCTGGGAGCTGGCGGGCATGATCTTCGCCGTGGGGACTCTCGAAAACTATGACAATATCCCCGGCGGCACCACCACCAGCATTCTGGACAGCAGCGTGACTTATGCCGCGGATCTGAGCTTTTACCGGACGCAGATTCTGTCCGTCATTCCGGAGCCCGGCACCGCCGCGCTGGCGGGCATGGCCCTTCTGGGCCTGCTGCGCCGCCGACGGTGAGGCAGGAGCCGGACCGGTGGTCCGGGAGGTGAATCCAGCCAAAATTCCATTGCTTAAAAGGCAGCCAACGGGGCGTATGGGACCCTGCATCCACTGCCGCTATGAACCGCCCGCTCCTCCTCACTCTCTCCGCCGTCATGCTCTCCTCCCTTCTTGCCGGCTTCGCTGCGGCGGGGGACCGCTCGCTGGTTTATTTCGGCTGCTACACCACCCAAAAGTCCGGCAGCAAAGGCATCCTGGTGGCGGAGTTCAACAGCGCCACCGGGGCGCTGACCCAGCCGGTGCTGGCCGCCGGGTCCATGGACAGCCCCAGCTTCCTGGCGCTGAGCCCCGATGGCAAGTTCCTCTACTCCGCCGGCGAGTCCGGCACCCCGGACCACAAATCCGGGGACATCAGCGCCTTCCGCATTTCCCTGCCCGATGGGAAACTCAGCAAGCTCAATGAGGTTTCCTCCGTGGGGTCCGGCCCCTGCCATGTGTCCCTGGACCTGACAGGCCGCATGGTCATGACCGCCAACTATGGCGGCGGCAGCGTGGCCTCCTACGGCGTGGGGCCGGATGGAAAGCTGAGCCCGGCGGTGACCTTTGTGCAGCACTCCGGCTCCGGCGCCAATCCCGGCCGTCAGGAGGGGCCGCATGCCCACAGCATGAATGTCACGCCGGACAACCGCTTCGCCCTGTGCTGCGACCTTGGTCTGGACAAGGTGATCATTTATAAAATTGATCCCGCCACCGGCAAAATGACCGCCCACGGCGAAACTGGACTGGCTCCCGGCACCGGTCCCCGCCATCTGGCTTTTCACCCCAACGGCAAATTCGCCTTCGTGAACGGCGAAATGGCCATGAATGCGGTCACCCTGGCCTATGACGCGGAAAAGGGCACCCTGACGGAAACCGGCAGCGCCTCCACCCTGCCCCCGGAGGACAGGGACAAAAAGGGACTGAGCACCGCGGAGACGGCCGTGCATCCCAATGGGAGATTCGTTTACGTCTCCAACCGCACCCACGACACCATCGCCGTTTTTTCCTGCGATCCCGCCACCGGCCAACTGACCCTTGTGCAGAACGCGCCCGCCGAGGGTGAAATCCCACGCAATTTCCGCATCGATCCCTCGGGCCGCTGGATGATTGTCGCCCATCAGGACAGCAACTCCGCCGCCGTTTTCAAAATCGATGCGGACACCGGCAAACTCACCTTCACCGGCACCAAAGTGAAGGCCGGAGGCGCCGTTTGTGTGCGCTTTCTGCCGGTGGACTGAGCAGGGCCGCATCTCTCATTGAAACCTTGACGCCCATCTGCTTCGCGGCCCCCGGTCCTCTCCCCACCCTTATGAAAATGCTGCTGCCTCTGCTCCTGCTGGCTCTCAGCGGACCTGCTTTCCCTGTCCTCCGCGCGGATGACAAACCCGCCGCCGCGCCGGCGGCATCCGCCGCTCTGCTGGCACCGCCTGCAGTTCCGGCCCCTCCGGCCCCGGCAGCCGTTCCCGCTCCGCCACTGACTCCTGCGCCTCCCTTCACCCGGACGGAGGATGTGGTTTACGGAAGGAAGTTTGGCATGGCGCTCACCCTGGATGTCATCCAGCCGCCCAAACCCAATGGCTTCGGCATTCTCATGATGATCAGCGGTGGCTGGTTCTCATCGCACGATGCCATCAATCCCGGCAGCTACGCGCCGTTTCTGGACCGGGGATACACGGTCTTCGCCGTCTGCCACGGCAGCCAGCCGCGTTTCATCGTCACCGAGATCGTCCCGGACATCCACCGCGCCGTGCGGTTTGTGCGGGCCAATGCCGCCCGCTGGAGCGTTGACCCGGAGCACCTGGGCATCACCGGCGGCAGCGCCGGCGGCCATCTGTCCCTGACCATGGCCACCCAGGGAGGACCCGGCAACGCCAATGCCAAAGATCCCATCAACCGCGTCAGCAGCGCGGTGCAGGCCGTGGCCTGCTTTTTCCCGCCCACCGATTTTCTGAACTATGGCCAACCCGGCGAGGACGCGGTGGGCGTGGGCATTCTCAAAGACTTCCAGCCCGCCTTCGGCCCTGGCTCCGGCAGTCCGGAAAGCCGCCGGAAACTGGGTCATGAGATCTCGCCCATCAACTTCATCACCGCGAAGATGCCGCCGGTGCTGATCATCCATGGCGACGCCGATACCCTGGTGCCCATCCAGCAGGCGCGGATCTTTGTTGAAAAAGCCACCGCCGCCGGGGCCAATGCCAAACTCATCACCAAACCCGGCCTGGGCCACGGCTGGGCGGCCATGGGAACGGACGCCGCGGATCTGGCGGACTGGTTTGACGGGTATCTGAGGGGCATCAAAAAGCCCTGAGAGCCGGCCCGTTCCGCCGTCCGGGAATATTCCGATTCCGGCAGGCGCCACGTTGGAAAAACCTGAAAATAACCGAATGCAAGCCGTGGATTTGCGATTTAGAAGTGTGGCCCACACTGCCCATGAACGCTGCATCCAACCGCCATGCTGGTCTTTTCACCCTTATCCGCTCCACCGTGCTGGCCGGCTGCACCGCCCTGGCCGGCTCCTCCTGTGTGAGCTACCCGCCGCCTGGGCCGGGTGGGAATGTCTTTGTTGAGGGCCAGAACCGTCCCCGCTACGGCTACGGCGGCACGCAGAGCCCCAACGCCCCCCAGTCTTCTCCGCGCACCACGGCTCCCAACCGCCGCCCTGACGGTGCGGCGGAGCGGGCTCCGGTCATCAGACGCGATCCGAACGACACCACGGTGAATGTGGCTCCGCCGGAGGAGCGGAAAATGGAGCGCACCCCCGAGCCCACGGCTCCTGTGCCGGACGCGTCGGAGTCCACATCCCCACCGCCGGAAAAAACCTCCCCGCCCGCGGAGAGCAGCGCCAGCGGGCGTGAGGATCTGCCCTACGGCGTTCCCATTGTCGGACGCAAAGGCTATGTTTACAGCCCGTGGTACACCACCGGCGAAGTGGATGTGACGGGCATCCCGTCGGGCAAAAAGGTGCGCTGCCCCTACACCAAGAAGATTTTCCGTGTGCCGTGAGCGGCGATTGACGGAGCGCGGCTGCTTTTTATAGAAAGCCACAGCTTTACTCCCAGGCGCAGGCCGCTGACCCGGCCTGCGCCGCTTTGTTTTTCACCGAAGACCTCCAGACCCTCCCCCTGCCCTTCATCTGTCTCCAAGCGGGGCAGGCTGCTGTTTAGTGTTCGGCGGCCTTTCCTCTCCCTCTCCTATCCGACCCATGTTCCCGTTTTCCGACACCACGCTGGCAGTTTTCGGCCCCGGACTGCTGGGTGGATCGCTTCTGCTGGAAGCCAGGGCACGGGGAGTGCGGGAGGTGCGTGTCTGGGCCCGCAGTGAAAAAAGTCTGGAGAAAGTGCGGGAGCGGCGATTGGCGGATTCCGCCTCCACCGATGCCCGGGAGACTGCCCGGGGAGCCGATCTTCTCATTCTCGCCGTGCCTGTGGGCGCCATGGCCGGACTGGCCGGAGAGATCGTGCGCGCCGCCCTGCCCGCCAACGCGGTGGTCACCGATGTCGGCAGTGTGAAAGCGGCAGTGCTCGCCGGAGCAGGCGAGGTCTGCCGGCGGGCCGGCGTGGCTTTTGTGGGCAGTCATCCCATGGCCGGCGCGGAAACGCCCGGACTGGAGGCCGCCAAATCCGGACTTTTCCAGAATGCCGCCTGCCTGCTCACTCCGGATGCTTCCACAGACCACGCGGCGCTGGAGAAAGTGGATGCCTTCTGGCAGGCGCTCGGCTGCCGCACCTCAAGGCTGGGTGCCTCCCATCACGATGAGGTCGTGGCCCGCATCAGCCATCTGCCGCACCTGTCCGCCGTGGCCGCCACTCTGGCCTCTTTCCGGCCGGACGCCTCCATGGCCCAGTTCGCCGCCGGCGGTCTGCGCGACACCACCCGGGTGGCTTCGGGCCTGCCGTCCATGTGGCGCGAGATCCTGATGGAGAACCGCACCGCCATCCTGCCCGCCCTGCGGGACCTTCACCGTGTCACCGGCGAACTGCTTGAAATCCTGACGGAAGCGGACGATGACCATTTGCTCGTCTATCTGGAGGAGGCCCGCCGCCTGCGCGCCACCCGCTATGCCTGATCCGGTGGCCGATCCTTCCCGGCTCTCCACCGCCGCCAGTTCCGGTTTTCCGTTTTCTCCTTTTCCCACCAGCACCTTATGTCCGAATACCGCGTTAAAAAAGGCCGGCCCATCGCCACTGAAATCACCGTTCCCGGCGACAAAAGCATGTCGCACCGCGCGGTGATGTTCTCCTCCCTGTCCAATGGTCCGTGCCTGATCACCGGATTTCTGCCCAGCGGCGACTGCCTGAGCACGGTGGACGCCTTCCGGGCCATGGGGGTGCGGATCGATTTTCTGGATGAGGATGAGGAGCCATGGATCCCATCGGAGGAGGGCGCGCCCGGCCCCACCACCCTGCGGGTCCACGGTTCGGGACCGCGGCTTTCCGCCTCTTCCCGCCCTGTGGACTGCGGGAACTCCGGCACCACCATGCGGCTGCTCTCCGGGATTCTCTCCGGCCAGCCCTTCACGACCGTTCTCACCGGGGATGAATCCCTCTCCAAGCGCCCCATGAAGCGGGTCACGGATCCGCTCGCCCAGATGGGAGCCCGCTTTGAGGCCCAGGAGCCCAAAGGCAACCCGCCCCTCACCGTCCACGGCACTGCCAGTCTGAAGTCCATCACCTACACCCTGCCCATGGCCAGCGCGCAGGTGAAGAGCGCCATCCTGCTCGCCGGCCTTTACGCACCGGGCAAAACCACGGTCATCGAGCCGGAGATCACGCGGAACCACACGGAAACGATGCTGAAGCACTTCCGGGTCAAAACCGTGCGCGAGGGCAAGGCCATCAGCATTTACGGCGGGCAGATTCCGGAAAGCCGGGACTTCTTTGTTCCCGGCGACATCTCCAGCGCCGCCTTCTGGATCGTGGCCGCCGCCATCCAGCCGGGTTCGGAGCTGGTGGTGCGGGGAGTAGGCCTGAACGGGACCCGCACCGGCATTCTGAAGGTGCTGCTGCGCATGGGCGCGCAGATTGCCGAGGATGTGAAGAGCGATCCCGATGACGGCGAGCCCTGGGGCACGCTGACCATCCGCGGCGGCGGACTGAAAGGCACCCTCATCGAGGGGGAGGAAATCCCCAACGTCATCGACGAGCTGCCCATTCTGGCCGTCGCCGGCGCTCTGGCCAGCGGCACCACCATCATCCGGGGGGCCAAGGAGCTGCGCGTCAAGGAAACCGACCGCATCGCCGCCGTGGTCTCGAACCTGAAGCAGTTCGGCGTGAATGTGAAGGAGCTGCACGACGGTATGGAGATCACCGGATCCGAGGGTGAACTGCTCAAGGGAGCCCGCGTCCCCAGCTTCGGAGACCATCGCATCGCCATGGCTTTCGCCATCGCCGGCCTGTTCTCGGAAGGCGACACCGTCATCAGCGGCGCGGAGTGCGTGGACACCTCCTACCCCGGATTCGCCGCCCACCTGCGGCATTTTCAATCCAGGGAAGTTTCCAGTGGACGCTCCACGCCTGTGATCGACCGTCTCCCCGGGGGCCGGGAGGCCGCCGAAGACTGACAAGCCGTGCCCATGCCTTTCTTTCTCATCGCTATCGACGGACCTGCCGCCTCCGGCAAAAGCAGTGTCTCCCGCCGCCTTGCCGCCCGCCTGAACTGCGCCTGCGTGAACAGCGGGTCGCTCTACCGGGCCGCCACCTGGGGAGTGCTCCAGGCGGGCGTGGACCCTGCGGATCCGGAGGCCGTGGCGACCGCGGTCTCCGCTCTCCGGCTGGACAGTGAAACCGTGGACGGCAGCCTTCAAATCCGGGTCAACGGACTTGATCCTGAGGCATACCTCCGCGACCCCGCAGTGGCCGCCAGTGTCTCCAAAGTATCCAGTGTGCCCGCCGTCCGGGAAATTCTCACCGGCATTCTCCGCTCCCTGGGCAGCAGTTCCAGCCTCATCATGGAGGGACGCGATATCGGCACCGTCGTTTTCCCGGCGACACCGTTCAAATTCTACATCGATGCCAGTGAGAGCGTCCGCCTCCAGCGCCGTCACGCCCAGGGGGAGGCCGACTCCCTGGTGTCCCGTGACCGTCAGGACTCCACCCGCAGGACCGCTCCCCTGCGCATCGCGGAGGACGCCAAAGTCATCGACAGCACCCATCTGGGGCTGGACGAGGTGGTCTCCCAAGTGGTGGACCATCTGCGGCATCAGGGACTGAGCGTGCCGGAGTGAGCTGTCCCCGGACGGCGGAATTTTCAGCCAAAAAATGCAAAAAAGACTTGCGGCGTTTCTGTTTCCGTGTAAGGTAACGGCTCGCGCAACAAGCGTTGACCCTTTCGTCTAACGGTTAGGACACGGCCCTTTCACGGCTGTAATACGGGTTCGATTCCCGTAGGGGTCGCCAATCAAATTCAATTGGCGGCTTTGGAAAATCCGATGGATTTCCTTTTTAAATTCAAAACGCCAAATTGGCTATACCGTTTCACGCCCGGATTAAACCGTGCCTCTCCTGCCCCTGTGTGGAAGCAGTGCTTTATGCCGTCACGCCGGCTTTCCAGCCATCCAAAATACAAGCCTTCGGAGCAGTGGACAGCGGCTACCTGTTTTCTGAACGGCCACCGGCCAGAGGGCGGCATCCGACTGGTGGAGGAATGGATAAATCCCGCCAAAATCGGAAGCCCGGTCCGTGAAATCCGAAATTCCCATCCGGTCGCTCCCGGTCCCTTGCCTCACTTCCTCCGGCTCAGGATAAAACCCTCTAAAAATCACAAAAACCAGTTGCAAAAAATCCCAGCGCATCCATAATCGCGGCTCGCTTGCAGTTTCTGCAAAAAACGATCCGGTGTAGCTCAGCGGCAGAGCGGGTGGCTGTTAACCACTAGGTCGTAGGTTCGATCCCTACCGCCGGAGCCACGTTGATTTTCAACAGGTTATGAATCCTAAAGCGGCCAACTGTGAACTAAACTGTGAACAGGTCCGCCAACGGACGGTGATGGTCGTCACTGGTTTTGCAGGCTCTACATCAGCGGAAACTCCTTCCCGCTCCACCGCTGGGCAGCCGCCATCAGCTTGGAGGGAACGCTTTTCCTGAAGTGCCGTGCGTACCAGCGCAGCACCTCCACGGGATTCTCCTTGGGAAAAGGGTCCCGCGCGGCTCTGCCCATGCGCTTCCACTTCCGCACCGCCGCGTCCGATACCCCGTAGAAGGCGGACGCCTCCAGGGCCCGGTGAAACTTCAATGGTTTTGCTTTTTGCTGCATGGGATCAATCCAGGTTTACTGGGTAAAAGCGGTATGATACCGCCATCGTTGCGCTACGGTAAGGGTAAAAATTGATGCAGAGTCTTTCTTCGCGCTGCGGAAACCTGCGAAGGGCAAATCAGCTAGGAAAAAGATTCCTTAGGGCCGATTTTAACTAACATCTTACCCTTGCCGGAGAGCCTGCCCGCCGTTGCCCGACTGCCGCAGAATGCATCACCCCCGGCGACACTGTCAAGGCAAGGCCAGACGGGCCCATAGCTGCCTCTGACCGGCTCCGACGCTCTGGGCGGGGTCGCCACACCCTTGGGGAGCTTGGACGCAGCCAGAGGCCTTTCCGGCTCAATGCCGGCAGGCTGGCGCGTGGGGTGGCGGGGCTGTTCGCGGTCTGAGGGCCTCCCGCCCTGTGCAAACGGGATGGAAACCGGGCCCCGTTTCCTGGAAACACCCCTATAGGCGGAAATGGAAACGGGGCGGTCAGGTATGGAAACGGGATTGGAAATGAAAGGAGGAAACTGGAAACGGGGTGGAAAGCCGCCCGACGAATCCGGAAACGGGGCGGAATCGGCTTCTAACGGTTCATGGAAACGAAGGAGGGCATTTGGCGGGTTCCTCGTTTCCACGGTCTGCCGGCTTGGCAAATCGCGCAGCATCCGTCCAGCGTGTCCGGTGTGTTTGACTGTAAAACAACCATGAGACAAACCGGACTTAAGCACATTGCATGGGACACTGTCAGCCCGGAGGACTGGGCGAAAGGCTGCGCCCATGTGGGCCGGTTGATGGGAGTGTCCCGTGTGGCGGCATGGTCCGCCCGTAAACGGCTGTCCATCCCGTTGCAGCCTGCGGCCCGTCCGAAATGGCCTGTGCCTAAAGGGCTGAAGCCCACGGACTCCCCGACAACCGTGGCCCTGAGGCACGGGGTTTCCATCAGCACGGCCTCGAGGTGGCTCGCATCAGTGGGCCGCCTACCTGTCAGGCGGCGACGTCCGCGCCGCGGCTGAATGCAGCTCCGGGCGGGCTGTGATCCATGATCGCCGTGTGCCGTTCCAAGGGCCCGGAAAATCGCGCGGCATCCATCCGGCATGTTCATGCGTTTGGCTGTTTATCGTCGCCGGGCCGCCGATTGAAAATTGCCTTCACCTGCCTGCGGCCGCCAATTCACTGTAAAACAATCATGGGGAAATCC